>ONKA01000008.1 GCA_900318265.1 uncultured Bacteroidales bacterium
CTCGCGCGACATCTGGCTCTATGTGTCGATGGAATACTTCAAGCAGAAAATCAAGGCGGGCGAAGTCGGCTCGTCGGCGATGCCCCACAAGGTGAACCCAATCGACTTCGAGAACGCCGAAGGCAACCTCGGCATGGCCAACGCCATCCTCACCTTCTTGAGCACCAAACTGCCCATCAGCCGCCTGCAGCGCGACCTCACCGACTCCACCGTCACCCGCAACATCGGCGTGCCGATTGCCCATACCTTGATTGCGCTCAAGTCGCTGATGAAGGGCTTGGACAAACTCCTGCTCAACGAGGACAAGATCCGCCAAGACCTGCAACAGAACTACGCCGTGGTGGCCGAAGCCATCCAGACCATCCTGCGCCGCGAGCAGGTGGAAGGCGCCTACGAGCTGCTGAAAGGCCTTACCCGCACCAACAAGCACATCGACAAAGCCGCCATTGATGAGTTCATCAAAGGCTTGCCGGTGAGCGAGAAGATCAAGGCGGAACTGGCGGCCATCACGCCGGAGAATTACACGGGATACAATTATTGAGCGGAAACCGCGTTTGAGATAAGAGCAAACCAACGCCTATGGCCAAGCAAAAGACTTTCTCCCGCGTCCTCACCTACGTCAAGCCCTACTGGGGCAGCATCGTCCTGAATCTGGTCTTCAACCTGATGACCATTTTCTTCTCGTTGTTTTCCTTTGCGTTGGTCGGGCCGTTCCTAACCTTATTATTCAAGGAAGGCGCGGTGGAAGTCATGGCCAAGCCCGAGTTCTCTTTCACCTCCGACTACCTAATGGGCTACCTCAACTGGTTCATGAGCAGCCTCATCGCAAGTGGAGGCAAATACCATGCGTTGGTCTTCATGTGCCTGTTGCTGCTTGCGGCCTTTTTCTTCCGTAACCTCGGTCGCTTCTTCGCCTGCTATTTCATGGCCAATGTGCGCGTGGGAGCCGTCCACGACCTGCGCCGAGATGTCTACAACAAAATCCTCATCCTGCCTCTCTCCTTCTATCATAGCCGGCAGAAAGGCGATACACTGGCGCGTATCACAACAGATGTGCAGGAAGTCGAGGTTTCGATTTTGAACTACTTGGAGATGCTCATCAAGGATCCGCTGACCATCCTGTTCTTTTTCCTCTTCATGGTGACTTTGAGCCCGAAACTGACGCTCTTTGTCATCCTCGTCCTACCCATTGCGGGACTGCTTATCGGCAAGGTGGGCAAGATGCTGAAAAAAGAGTCGAAGGAAGGCCAGACCAAACTGGCGGGCATCATCTCCACCGTGGAGGAAACCATTTCTGGTTTGCGTATTATCAAGGCTTTCAACGCCATTCGCTATTCCAGCGACAAGTTCGAGGAACAAAACAGCGACTACACCAAGGTGCTTCGCGGCATCCACCGCAAACGCGACATGAGTTCGCCGATGAGCGAGTTCCTTTCGTCGGCAGTGGTTATCCTCGTGCTTTGGTTTGGTGGCAAACTCATCCTCGGCGGCGGCAACCACATCGACGCGGGCAGCTTTATCAGCTACATCGTGGTGTTTTCGCAAATCATCACTCCAGCCAAGTCGTTCTCGCAAGGTTACTACAACGTGCAGAAAGGCATCGCCTCGGCAGAGAGAATCTTTGAGATTTTGGATGCCGAAGAGGTCATTACAGAGAAAGAGAACGCCATTGAAATCAAAGACTTCAAAGACTGCATCGAATATAAGGATGTGCATTTCAGCTATGGCAAGGACGAAGTGCTTAAAGGTATTGACTTAAAGATACCAAAAGGCAAGTTCGTCGCCCTCGTCGGCGAAAGCGGTGGTGGCAAGTCGACCATGGCAGACCTCCTGCCGCGTTTCTACGAAGTGGGTAGCGGCAGCGTCAGCATCGATGGGCACGACATCCGCGACTATAAGATCGGTGACCTGCGCAACCTGATGGGCGTGGTATCGCAAGAGACCATCCTTTTCAATGACACCGTGTTCAACAACATCGCCTTCGGCATGAAGGATGTCTCGAAGGAACAGGTCATCGAAGCCGCCAAAATCGCCAACGCGCATGAGTTCATCATGGAGTTAGAACACGGCTACGACACCCGCATCGGTGACCGTGGCATGAACCTTTCTGGCGGCCAACGCCAACGTTTGAGCATTGCCCGTGCCGTGCTGAAGAACCCGCCTATTCTCATCTTGGATGAAGCGACCTCTTCGTTAGATACCGAGAGCGAAAGGCTGGTGCAAGACGCCTTATCGAAAGTGATGAGCCAGCGCACCTCCATTGTCATCGCCCACCGCCTGTCTACCATCCAGTATGCCGACGAAATCGTGGTATTGCAAAAAGGCCAGATCATCGAGCGCGGCAAACACGACGACTTGATCGCCCTTGGCGGCATCTACAAGAAACTGACCGACTTGCAATCCATTGGATAAAGCCATGAAAAAGCAATTCACCTTTTCCACCGGCGAGCACATCGAAGCTGACCTTGAGGACTTGCAACGCCTTTTGCGCGACAACCAGCAGTATTACGAAAACTATCAAGATGTCCTCGGCTCACTCGAAGACGACGACTATGTGGCGCGTGGCAACGGCTTCTGCGACCGCAAATACAGCGACGATTTCATCGAGGGACAACTGGAGAAATACGCGCAGCGGGTGAAGGAAATCCAGAAATGGATTATCCAATGGGAATAATTCTCGAGAAATTTGCCGATAACGGCAAAAAATCGAGTGTTATTTGCTTAAACTTGCCGTTATCGGCAAAAATCCAACCTTTTTCTGAGTTTTTACGGTTTTTCTTGCCGATACCATAAATACTATCTTTTCTTAAAGGCATAACCCTTTTGTTCCCAAACCGGCATCTCTCGGCTAACGATGATGCTATAGAAGCGGTTGAATGCGGTATCAAAAGTTTCGAGATACCCGCCATTCCATCCCCTTTCGGCCACCCCAAGAATCTTGGGAAGCATCTGGTAAGTCGCATCATCAAAACTCCGAAGTTGTGAAGACCAAAGCTGCGCCTGCACGCCAATGATGTCGCCTTTGTAATCTTTGGGATTGAAGGCGAAGGTCTTGCGCTCATCGACATAGCCCGCCCACGACAGACCGATTTCTTCAGGAGAATCGCTATAGGCCAAATCCAAATAAGTGTAGGCCGCCGGAGAGAGCACAACAGGGAAGCCTTCGACGCCCTCAGTGTTCCATACGTTGATGAAATAGAGCGAGTTTTTGAGCCTCTCTTGTGTTTCAGGTTCCAACCCTTTGGCGATGTCTTCCCAACCTGCCAGTCGGATGCCGCGTGCTTCGGCGAGGTCGAGCATGCCGTTGATAAAGGTTTCCTTCATCTCGTGGCGGTCATGGCCCGACCACGCGCCTTCTGGCACCTCGTCGCCACCGATATGGATGGCAGGAAGCGGAACGCCTGCTTCCTTATGCAAACGGATGACCTCGTCGAAGACCTTGCCGTAGAACTTGTAAACACTGGGAAGATAAACGCTCAACACATTATCTGTGAAGTCCTGTGCCGACCAGTAACGCGAAGTGTCGGCATGGTCTTGCAAGCGGAAACTGCTGTCGCCCGAGCGCCGCTCGTAGGCCTGCATCGCCTTGATGGAAGCCCGTGAATGGCCCGGCGTGTCAAACTCGGGAATCACCCTGATGCGGCGATCCCAAGCATAGCGAAGAATCCGTTGGTATTCCCCAACCGTATAAAAAGAGGTGTTGCCGATTTTTCCATTGGCGGATGGCTTTAACGCGCAGGTTTCCTGCAAATTCCAATCAGGCAGCGCATGGTGGGCGCCAAAATCGGTCAGTTCCGGAAAATCCTTGATTTCCAAGCACCAAGATTCGTCATCGGCAATATGGAAATGCAGTGTATTGAGTTTCCACGAGGCCATCAAGTCGATGATTTCGAGCACCTCGTCCACCGTGCGGAAGTCGCGCACCACATCGAGCATAAAGCCACGGTAAGCGTAATCAGGCCAGTCCTCGATGGTCATGGGCTGTAGAGGTTGTGGCAACTTTTCTAGTGTGACTTGAGCATAGAAAGCGCCATCCTCATCATTGGATTCTACCTTTGGCACTCCATCCTCCCCTATTTTGATGCGATACCAACCAGCGGGATGTACAATTGGTGGTGTTTCTGCCTTGGGTGACGTTTCAGGAAACCTCTCTACAGTGGAATCCAAATATTTCACCTGCTTGACTTGAGGGATGATGTCGGCGGGCTGGACTTCGTATTGATTTGAGGACCAATCCATCGAATCCTGTTTTTCAGGCAATTTCAAGAAATGGTATTCCACCTCCATCGGCAGGTCGAGTCTGCCCTGTTGCTGTAGGACGAAGGCCTCGGGCGCCCAAGAATGCCTTGGCAACGGGCGACCGTAATACTTTAAGGTCACCGTTCCGCTTTCAGGAATGTCGATATACCATGAGGTTCCTTGATAATGGTTCATCGTGGGTCCCACCACGGAGGTCTTGCCGTCGAAAAGCTCTTGGAACCACACGCGCGAGCCTTTGGACACATTGTGAAGCACGAGGGTGTGCAAAGCGCGACCATCGGGCTCTGCTGAGCCTTCGGTCCAATCAGCTGACGGCACACGACCGCATGCTGCTGTCAAAAGTAAAAGCAATATGAACGAGGCGATTTTTCGCATAACATGCGTCAAAAAACCATTTCCTTGGCCACACGCGCCGCCAAGCGGGCGTTGTTCAGCACCAGCTGGATATTTGAAGCGAGGCTATCGCCGCCTGTAAGGTCTTTGATGCGCGCCAACAGATAGGGTGTCGTCTCCTTTCCGTGGATGCCTAACTTCTTGGCATCGGCCACGGCCTCGTCGATGGCGGCGTTGATGCGATCGGCATCCATGGAATATTCCTCTGGGATGGGGTTGGTAACCAGCATGCCCCCACCGAGACCCATCTCCTGCTTGGCAATGAAGGCCTTGGCCACCTCCTCGGGAGTGTCGAGGCGGTAATCCACCTTAAAGCCACTCTTGCGGGTGTAGAAAGCGGGCAGTTCTTCCGTGCCATAGCCGATCACTGGCACGCCCTTGGTCTCGAGATACTCAAGAGTGAGTCCCAAATCGAGAATCGACTTGGCACCGGCACAGATGACCATGACGGGAGTGCGAGCCAACTCCTCTAAGTCGGCAGAGATATCCATGGTGGTCTCAGCACCACGGTGCACACCGCCCACGCCACCTGTGGCGAACACGCAGATGCCTGCCAATGCGGCAATAATCATCGTCGTGGCCACCGTTGTGGCACCATCTTGTCCGCGTGCCACGAGCACTGGCAGGTCACGGCGCGAGGCCTTGGTGACAGCGGTGCCTTTTTTGCCCAGATATTCAATCTCCGATGGAGTCAAGCCAGCCTTCAGGCGGCCTCCGATGACGGCGATGGTGGCAGGCACTGCCCCTTCGTCGCGGATGGTCTGCTCCACCCGCAACGCCGTCTCCACATTCTGTGGGTAGGGCATTCCGTGGGATATGATGGTCGATTCGAGAGCCACAACGGGCTTTCCGCTTTGCAATGCTTCAGCCACTTCGGGCGAGAGGTCCAAATATTTGTTCATATTCTATGGTTCTAGATTAAACTTCAATAACTTTAAGATTTATGGTACGAGCCTTTTTACCCTGACCGCTGACCCAGACCCTGACCAATGCCCTCTGGGTGAGATTGGTCAGGGTCATGGTCAATGGTCATGGTCGAAAAAAGTTGATTTACGGTATCAGGACTTTCAATGTTATGTTTTGCACAAAGCAGGCCGATGTGCGCGGCTTCTTCGATGGTAGCTTCGGGACCAGCATGGATGATGCCTGCCATGAGTGCGTCACCGGCACCCGTGGCATTCACCACATGGCAAGGTAGAGCAGGAAAATGTTGTTTAGTATCGTCTTCAACGACCTCCAAACCATCCGCTCCGAGGCTGACAAATCGCCTATCGACACCTTGCAAGTCGGCAAGGATGGCATTTTCGATCTGATTGCATTTCAGCGCGAAGAAATGCTTTTTGACGGACATTGCCATAGCCTCTTTGATTTTGGCGGCCTTGGCTCCCGAAACGGCATCCACATAAAGGGGTTTGTCGGTATGATCAATGAGATAGGCCAAGGTCTCCACGGGGATGTTGGCATCGGCCACGAAGGCATCGACATCGCCCAACTTTTTCATTTTTTGGGCAAGCCATTCAGGAGTGATGCCATCGGCAGCTGCCATATCCGCCACGCCACCAACCATCTCGCCGTCGCAGTCGTTGATGCTCAAGAAACAAGAACGTGTACCTAAGGCGGCATAGTCGCAAAGGCTGATGTCGATGTGGGCTTTACGACAACTCTCGGCAGTGAAACGACCGAAGTCATCGCCTCCGAACAAGGTCAGAAAGACGACCTCATCGCCCAGCAGTGCAAGGTTATGGGCGATGTTGCGCCCTACCCCACCCGCAGTCAGGCGCACCGTGCCGGGGTTGGAGTCGCCAGGCACAAAGGCACTAAAGCTCGTGGCGATGATGTCGGCATTCGCTCCGCCGATTACACAGATTCTCATGGTCAAATGCTTTGTTTGGTGCAAAGATACGAAAAAGGATAGATTCCACAAGTATTTGGGGATGACCTATTAGCTTGTGCTGCGATTTGGCACAGGCTTTTGTTTTCTTTGCAGCGGAAAACACCAACTGCGGTCTTCACATTCAGGGAACTTATGCTATTTTTGCATTATTAAACAAACAACAACCATGTTGAAACTCATCACCGATTCTGCCCATTACACCGAAGTCCTTGCCCTTGTCCCCAAGGTCAAGCGCAGCCTCTGGATTGGCACCGCCGACATCAAAGACCTATATGTCAAGGTAGGCTCTCAAACGAAGCCCTTCCTAGCGGTCTTGGCGCAGCTCATCAAAAAAGGCGTTGAGGTACGGCTTATCCACGCCAAAGAGCCAGGTCCCGCGTTTCGTGAGGACTTTGACAAATACCCGACCTTGTTTGATGGTTTGGAGAGGGCACTCTGCCCAAGAGTGCATTTCAAGATCTTGGTCTTCGACGGTCAAGTGGCATATATTGGCAGCGCAACCCTTACCGGCGCAGGCATCGGCATGAAAGGCGACGGCACTCGCAACTTCGAGGCGGGCATCCTCACCGACAACCCTGAGCTAGTTGAGCAAGCCATGAACCAATTCGATGCCGTCTGGATTGGAAAACATTGCAAGTCCTGTAAACGGAAAGCCTTTTGCGGCGACCCAATCGCCTGATTTTTTCAAAAAAAGAAAATCTTTCAAGCCTGTGCAACAAATTGGCACAGGCTTCTTTTTTCTTTGCAGCGTAAACAAATAACGAAAGAAAGGATTGCTATGGAAACCAAGAAAAGAACAACCCACAAAATGGACTTATTATCTGCTGTGGAAAAAGTAGTAGAACTCTCAAAAGGCTCACATTTAGAAGCCGAGTTCTTCAAAAAGGCAGCACGCCCTATAAAATACATCGCTGATAAGCTTGAACTAACCAAGGAACAAAGCGTGATGATGGCTCTTTTTATCGACAATAGCAGCGATACGAGTATCAGAATTAGCGATTTCGCCGAAAAGCTTGAATGCAGCACCACTCGTATCTTACGTTTTATGAAAGATGTCGATGAGCTGGCAAATAGAGGGTTGGTTTATTCGTGCCGTGAACGCAAGGGTATAACCTATCGGGTGCCATTGGAGGTAATCGAGGCTTTCAAACAAAACGAAAAATACACACCAAGCATGCACACTGGATTGTCGTGTTCAGAATTATTCAGCGTAATTGCAGAAATCATGGATATGCGTGATGACAACGAACTAAGCACAGAAACAGCAACTACAATGCTGCAATCTTTGCTTGAAAACAACAAGCATTTGCTCTTCGTGCAAAAGTTGAAGAGTTTCAAGTTTTGGGAAGAAGACGAATTGCTACTGCTTATTTTTTCGCATCTATTTGTCAATAACAACGACGACAATATCGGCTTTCACGACCTTAGCTTCTTTTACGACCGCAGACACAGATGGAATTCCATCAAAAGCACCCTTGCCAACAATACAAACAACTTATTGGAAACAAAGATGATTGAATACAACAACGACAACGGCTTTGTAAACAATGAGTCGTTTAGAATGACCTGGCAGGCTAAAGAACAATTATTTTCCGAACTCAACCTTGCTTCAATGAACCAAGAAAACGACAGAAAGAACGTCATCAAGCATGAAGGGATTGTTGAGAAACAGCTCTTCTATGATAAAGAAGTTGAGTCACAGGTTAAGGATTTATGCCAATTGTTAGAAGAGTCACATTATCGTGAGATTTGCAACCGTTTGGCCGAAAATGGCTATCGCACTGGATTCACCTGCTTGTTTTACGGTGCGCCTGGCACGGGAAAAACAGAAACCGTGTTACAGTTGGCTCGTCAAACAGGGCGCGACATTATGCAAGTCAACATTTCGGAGATTAAAAGCATGTGGGTAGGTGAAAGCGAGAAAAACATCAAGAATGTTTTTGACCAATACCGAATAAAGGTTGAAAAATCCACCGTTGCCCCTATCTTGCTTTTCAACGAGGCAGATGCCATCATTGGTAAGCGCCAAGAAGGTGCCGAACGAGCCGTTGAAAAGATGGAAAACACTATCCAAAACATCATCCTTCAGGAAATGGAAAATCTCAACGGCATTCTCATCGCCACCACCAACCTTGCCCAAAACATGGATAAGGCCTTCGAGCGTCGTTTCCTTTACAAAATCAAGTTCAACAAGCCAACGCTTGAAGCAAGGATGCAAATCTGGCACACTATGCTTCCAGACTTGAATGAGACCGACATCCAGACCTTGGCTGAGCGTTACGACTTCAGCGGTGGCCAGATTGAGAATGTCGCCCGTCACTACGCCATAGACACCGTCTTACACGGCAATGCTTCATTAGAGACTCTAATGGCTCATTGCGATGGCGAACGCCTCGAACAGAAAGAAAGCCAGAAAATAGGCTTCAATAAAACAATGTGAAGTTTTTTGAGCCTGTGCCTCGATATGGCGCAGGCTCACTTTTTCTTTGCAGCGAGAAACCAATAAAAGTACTAACACTTAAATATAAAAAGTCATGGAAACCAACAAAGTAAACGATTACCTGATGAAAAAAATGATTCAGAAAGAAGCAATGAAGAAAATCTCTTCCGATTATCCACTAACTGATGAATTGCTGAAGGAATACTGCAACGATTTGGATTGGGAGGAAGTATCGGAGAACAGCAACATCAAATGGACAGCCGCAATGATTGACCGTTGGGGCGAGTATCTGAATTGGAAAACATTCTCTGAAAGAGCAAACGAAGAAATCCTGATTCCCGAAATCATCGAGAAATTCAAAGACCGTTGGGATTGGAGCGAACTTTCAGCCAACTCTGATCTAAAACTCACTTATGACCTTATCGACAAATACATTGACCGTTGGGATTGGAATAGGCTCATTAACCGTGGCTGGTACAGCAGCGAAAACGAACTGTATTCCATCGATTTCCTCAACCGCTATGTGAAGTACATCCCAATGGAAGATTTTGAAAAGTCCAATTTATGGGATTCCATTGTTGAAGAGGAGGAAAAGGCGATAAAGAAAGCAATTATGCTGAAAGACAACAAATAAAGTATTCCTATCATGAGCAAAGTATTTAAAGTATGGCCCAAGCGGGTCAAAAGAGTGAACGTCACAGTGCTTACACCTGAAATGGTCATCATTGTGACCCTACCAACCCATGTTTCCAATCCCTTCAGCAATGGTGCCAAGGAAATCAAGGAAACCTACATGCGCATCTACCAATTCGACTACCAGAAAGCCAACTGCTATCAGTCGGACTTCAATTATACTGCATTGGATTGAGGAATAGCTAAAATGCCATCAAGCCTGTGCCTCAATTCAGCACAGGCTTCTTGTTTCTTTGCATAGTGGAAGCACCAAATTAAATAAGTAGAAAGATTGTTTTTCAGCTCTGAATAAAAACTGTAATTTTGCGAAGTGTTTTCTCACAAATATACATAAGCCGAAATAAACATCAATAAAGTTCGTAGCAATGATGACAGAACTAACTGACAAGCTAATACAAGATGCTTTCGCCGAAACAAGCATTGACCCTAAATACTATCCTCAATACGAGGCAGAAGTAAAACGTCGCTATAAAGAACTCCAAGAAGAAGATCCTGACTACGAAGAATCTCCTGATAAGGATAATGCCCACGTCAGCATAGACCTAACAAATGAATACATAGTTTACTATGTTGCAGAAATAGAAAAAGGTCATTGCCAACAATGGGCGCACTCATTTGCTGATAATCTCGTTTTAGAAGAAAATGAAGAATCTGCAATAAGAAGCGCCTTAGAAGAATTGAATGAAGAAGATAAGCAGAAAGAACTTGAAATCCATGCCAACTCTATAAACATAGATCCTGTATTTGTAGATCGTTATACAATCTTGTTTGACTTAGGCGAGCCGGATGTAAGAGAGAAAGCTGAAGATTATTGTCGGGCATATCATAAATGTATTAAGCAGGGTAAAAGTGATATTTATGCCCATGCCTATGCAGATGCTGTAAATGAAAACTATTATGAGGAGTATTGTGAGATTTATGCTGAAGCGTATGAAGTCGCAACCAATCATGGACAAGATGACTCAGAAGCCTATCTTTTTGGTGTTTTTTGCACAGACGCAGCCGACCAAGGCTATTGGTTAATGCTGAACAAGTTTAAAACGGAATTCAAAGAAGATTGGCAAAAAGAGTTCTACATGCTCCTGATAAAACGCGAACTCGAACAAGAAGAGAAACGGCCATTAACAGCTGGAGAAATTAACGAACTTAGAAAAGACATTTGGTAAAATGGAAGACTTAATCCCAATTAGTAAATTAAAAGGCATCACTTTTTTTATTCCAAGCCACCAGAGAGGATATAGATGGAGAGAAGAAAATGTTATTGCGATGCTATCTGACTTTAAAGAGTTTATCGCACAAGGGAAATCTGATGATAGCAAAGGAAGGGTGTATTGTTTACAACCCTTAGCTATTACACCAAATGGAAATGATTCTTATTGTGTTGAAGATGGCCAGCAACGATTGACTACACTATATCTTCTTATCAAGTACTTGTTTGAAGATGATAATCATTTCTATTCATTTGAGTTTGAGAGTGATCAAAATAATCGACGTAAGAATTTCATGGAGAACGGTGTTATAGATGAAAACTATAAACAGTTTTCCGATATTAACTTTTTTCATATCGCTTGGGCGTACCAAACCATCAAAAAATGGTTTGAATCTGGCGATGGTAAAGGTTGGGAAAATGATTTCAAAGTATTACTGAACGCATCGGAAAAAGAAAACTCTTTGCAATTTATATGGTATGAAATTAGTAAAGAAAATGCCAGGAAGGTATTTCGAGATCTCAATTATGGGAAAATTAGACTTACAGGGTCTGATTTAATTAAGGCGTTATTGCTTTCAAAGGATAATGGACTATCAAATGAGCAGCGTATTGTTATCTCAACCCAATTAGATGAAATGAGCCAACGTCTATCTGATAACAGATTCTGGTTCGTATTCCAACATCATGCCCCTTTGTATCATTCTGACAGACTAGATTTTTTGTTTAATCTAACCGAAAAAGTCAGTGATGATGAATACAAGCACTATCCGTATAAAGCATTTGAAGCTTTTGCCAAAGCAAAGAAGAATAATTGCTTGTATGAAGAATGGCAGAAAGCAAGAAAAATGTATCACAATCTAGAGGATTTCTATGAGAATCCTTTTATCTATCATTACATTGGCTTCCTTGTCTTCCTTTCTGGCAATACGTCAAAATCAACTTTTCCGCTTTATGACTGGATAAAAAAATACCAGTCTACTACTAAGATTCGTTTCGTTATTGAATTAAGGAAGAGTATAAAAGCAAAGATAGGCTTGACAGGCATTGAAATAGAGAAGGTGGAGTATAGTGACAGAGAAAAAGTAAGGTCTATACTGCTACTACACAATATTGAAACTGTTCTATTGCAGTATAGAACAATGAGAAAACGACTCGGGCTTCAAAGAGAGTTTGAGCAATTCCCATTTGATTTATTACATCGTCAAAACTGGGACATCGAGCATTTAGCCTCACAAACCGATAATCCTTTAAAATCCGAGAAAGAGTGGAACGAATGGATTGATAGCACCAAAACAGATTATCCTAGTTTATTTAAGTCATCATTAAACAAAGATTCTTCTGAGGAAACCAACAGAATCCTTATACTCTATAACAAATATATTTCAAAAAAGGTTGGTAATAGAAAAGGAGATGATTTCAAGGATCTATATAAACTCATTGTTGAATCAATTGATAAGGAGCTTGGCGAAGAAAAAGTTAAGTTCAAAGATGGCATAGGTAATCTTGTTCTACTTGACAGACATACAAATAGAAGCTATCACAATTCGTTATATCCAACGAAGAGAAAAACAATCATTGAATCAAACGCATATATTCCGATATGCACAAAAAGAGTCTTTACAAAGTTCTATAACACAACACCTTCAGTCAGAATGAATGCCTGGACACAAACAGATTATGATTTCTATCTGAAAGATATAATGAATACACTATACTTTTATCTTTCTCCTCAATACAAACAGTAATGGCAGCGACTTTCTATAATACATTTGAGAATAAAGCTATCTTGATTCCAAGATTACAACGTGATTATGTGCAAGGATTGAATGTTGCATTGATTAGCGACTTCATCGAAAGACTTGTCTATTCCGTTCAAGAAGGCAAGAACGAAGATTTGAATTATATTTATGGCAGATGGGTTGATGATGGCTCTAAGTATATACCAATTGACGGACAGCAACGTTTGACTACGCTTTGGTTGCTCCATCTTTATTCACATTCAGCATCCTTGCCTCAAAATCCATTTCCTGTTTCTATCATCTTTGAATCTCGGGAACATGCTCAATCATTTTGCGATTGTCTAAAAAGAGAACTTGGAGGAATAATCAAGAGTTGTCCCCAAGGACGTTTGTGTCAACAAATTGTTAATCAAGCATGGTTCCAAAGAATTTGGCTTAAAGATCGCACTGTAAAATCAATGCTTTCAGCATTGGATGTAATAAGAACTAAAATAAAGGGCGTTGACATCTCTAGCTTTAATGAAAAGTTAAAGTCCACCAAATCCATTACTTTCAAATTCTACAAAATAGATGGCAAGTTAAATGATGATGTATATATTAAAATGAATGGAAGAGGCCTTCCATTGACTGATTTTGAAATTCTAAAATCATGGTTGGATGGCAAAATTGAGGAAGTGTGCCATAACAATTTAAGCTGGCTACAATTATGGCAAAACAATCTTGATAATAGCTGGACCGAATTGATATGGAAGAATAGGAATCTTGATGAAAAAGATAGCATAGGTAATGATATTTCTTTTTTGATTGATGATGAGTTTTTGAGGTTTTTCTACAATTTAATCCTTATCTACTGGCTATTGCTTAAAGTGAATCATCATCAGAAAAAGTCCGATATCTGTGGAATAGCTGACGAACAATCAGATAGTCGTTTGAATGATATTGGTCGCCTGTTGAATATGGAAAAAGATGTTGAGAAAGAAGAATTCCCGGAAATGGTATATGATAGACTAATGAATCGTTTTATAGGTGATGGTGAATATTATCTTCCTCTATATTTACTTGACAAAACCAATATTTTTACCCCTAGACTGCTTGTTTTCATTTATACTGCATTTCAAGAACTAGTACAGAGCCAAAGC
Organism: uncultured Bacteroidales bacterium; assembly: GCA_900318265.1. Lineage (GTDB taxonomy): Bacteria > Bacteroidota > Bacteroidia > Bacteroidales > F082 > Limimorpha. Next base: position 13,769 of record ONKA01000008.1, read on the forward strand.
ATACCCGAAAAGGAATGGTTGTTTGGCAATCGTGAGACCTTGCTGAATTTTCATGTTGGGGCAACCTCCAGTAATACCATCTTCCATCAAATTGCATTGGAGGATAAGCCAACTTATAAGAACCTGTGCTTGCTTTATGCATCATTAAAACCATTGTCAAAGAAAGAAGGATCTGCAACGTCATTCTTTGACTGGATGCGCGTGATGAGAAATCTTATCTTAGGTACCAATATCACCAAAGAGAATATTAGTAGAGTCTTAAAATCTATCCATGACTTTTCTGCACTTTGTAAGAAAAAGAATATATACGAGTTGCTTGCTGATGGTATATTAAGAGAAGATTCTTCAGGTTTTAATCAAAGTCAGTTTGAAGAAGAAATTAAAAAAGCGCAATGGATTATCGAAGATAGTAGTTGGGCACAGGTATTTAACAACTTTGAAAACACAGCCTTTTGTAAAGGCACCATTGGCTTTATCTTTGGCTATTTGCCGGAACAAAGAAATATTAAAATCTTCAGAGAGTATTCAACGCTATTCCATCTATTGTTTGGAGAATCTGGTGTTAGATATAACATTCAAGATGGTTTTATTCTTCAACGCAGTTTGATGTGTTTCACATCACATTATGGATTTGGTTACAGTTATGGGGATAATAAGGATTATAAATGGAAATTCATGGACAATCGAGACGAATGGCATAAGTTCCTAAAAGACTCAGTTGAATATGAAGGTCAGCCTCATAATCAATGTATGAAGACGCTATTATTTCTATTGTACGAAAGGTTGCATAACCAGATAGATTTGTCGAATTACAACGAGGAATATGTGCAGGTTTTAGTCGCTGAGTTGGATTTGGTTATTAAAGGCACATTGCAGAATAACACTATCAAAGATTGGAGATACTATTTCATAAAATATCCATCTGTTTGGACTGCAATGGGAAAATCATTGTGTTACTGGGTAAACGATTATAATATAATGATTTTAGGAAGCACTCAATATAGAGGCGGGAACATTAGAGAATTACATTCTTTTGCATTTATGAAGGATGTCGAAGCGGATAAAGAGGAGCACCCCAAAAAGTATAACAATTGGAATAATCTTGGTTTCTGGTACTATGATAATACATGCATGTATATTGACCACAATTGTATGACAAAAAGAATCGTTAGAATCGATTTATTCTATGAGCTAGACAAAGCAGACCAATATCGATTTAGATTATTCTACCTGCCTAACAAGAATGAAGAATCAGAAGTGACATATCAAGCTACTTTCAATGATTTATTACCTATAGCAGAGAAACACTCTTTCAAGTTCCAAGAATTGGATCACAAGTATTATTCCTCCTGTTATTCATACGAAGATGCAGTTTTAGTGTTTAATGAGTTATTGAAAGAACTTGAATCGTATTAACCTATTGTTTTGAATCATTAAAGAAACATTTTATGTTTACCATCAAGCTTGTGCAACAATTCGGCGCAGGCTTTTTATATCTTTGCATCATAAAACCACAGATTCAACGCAGTTAAAACAGATAACCCATGTCTAAAAACCAAATCAACAAATATGTCTGGCTTGTAGAGACACTATACAAAGCCAAGAAAATAACGCTTAAGGAAATCAACCGCAAATGGTTGGAAACCGATTTGAGCGAAGGCTTGGAGATTCCTCGCCGCACCTTCGACAATTGGAAGAAAGCTGTAGAGGATATGTTTGGTCTTGTCATTATGTGTGATAAGCGCGATGGTGACCGCTATTACATCGAGAACCGCGAGGTGCTTGAGGACGACAGCCTGCAACGCTGGCTGTTCAGCACTATGTCGGTCAACAACACGCTGTTGGAAAACAAAGCGCTCAGCGACCGCATCCTGTTGGAAAGCATCCCATCGGGTCAGGACTTCCTCGCCACGGTCATGGAAGCGATGAAGAAAAACCGATTGCTGGAAATCACCTATAAAGGCTTTTGGAGCGAAAGCGAACACATCTTCCCCGTGGCGCCTTATTGCGTGAAGTTGTTCCGGCAGCGGTGGTACATGGTGGGCAACAGCGTTTACGAAGACAAGATCCGCATCTATTCCCTAGATCGCGTACTGGAAGCCCAATTGTCGGAGGAGACCTTCAAATACCCCAAGAAATTCAGCCCAGAAAACTACTTCAAAGGCTGTTTCGGCATCATTCGCGACGAGGATTGCCCCATCGAGACCGTGAAGCTGAAAGTAAGCGCCGACCAAGCCAACTACCTGCGTTCCCTACCCTTGCATCCTTCACAAAAGGAGCTGGTGCATACGGGCGAATACAGCATCTTCTCCGTTGAGGTGCGCCCTACCTTCGACTTCCAACAGGAACTTCTCTGGAACGGCGACGCGCTTGAAGTGTTGGAGCCGCTTTGGCTGCGTAAGGAAATGGCGGGGATGGTGAAACGGATGTGGGACAATTACAGCAAGAAATGAACTCCTTCGCCGCCATAGACTTCGAGACCGCCAACAACGAGCGCACCAGCGTGTGCAGCGTGGGCGTAGTCATTGTCCGCGAAGGCGAGTTCGTGGACTCGTTTTATTCGCTCATTCAGCCTGAGCCGAATTATTACCTGTATTGGAACACGCTCGTCCACGGCATCACCAAGGCCGACACCGAGGATGCGCCCGTGTTTCCATACGTCTGGCAAAAGATTGAGCCGCTCATCGAGGGTTTGCCTCTCGTGGCGCACAACAGTCCTTTCGATGAAGGCTGCCTCAAGGCAGTGATGCGCTGCTACCAAATGGATTACCCTGATTATCAGTTCTATTGCACCTGCCGCGCCGCGCGCAAACACTTCGGAAAACTTCTGCCCAACCACCAGCTGCATACCGTGGCAGCAGCCTGCGGCTACGATTTAATCAACCACCATAACGCGCTCGCCGATGCCGAAGCCTGCGCATGGATCGCTCGGGAGATATTGTAAAAAAACTTGTTTTTGTTGAATAAAGCTAATACTTTTGCATCGTCTCATTCATGCATACCCAAAATAATCCGAACGATGAAGAAACTGTTATCATTGCTTGTATTAGTCGCATTCTTTGGTATGACAAGCTGCGATGCGACTTTGGATACTACAAGATCTAAAACCAGGCCCAAAAAAGAAACCAACAAGCCAAAGAGCCCTCCTGAGAAGATCTCACCTCAAAACATAAAATCTGCTGAGAGCAAGCCCGAGCAAACGTTAAAGAACCCCTAAACGCTTATCAAACAAACCTTTCAACAATTCAAGGATTTATTCCAACAATACGCTTTGATAATGGAACAGTTTGTATCCGCTTTCCAATCTCTCAAAGAAGGCAACGAACGCTTTGTTACGGGAACCTTATCCAATAAAGGCTCGTACATCGAAGACCGAAAGAGACTCAGCGAAGGTCAACACCCCTTTGCCGTTGTCCTCTGCTGCTCCGACAGCCGCGTGGCACCCGAGATCATCTTCGACCAAAAGCTCGGTGACCTCTTTGTCATCCGCAATGCCGGCAATGTGGTGGACGAGGACGTTCTCGGCTCCATTGAATATGCCGTCGAGCATCTGGAGACACCTTTAGTGGTCGTCATGGGTCACTCAGCATGCGGTGCGGTCACAGCAACCTGTCAAGGCGGTGACTTGCCTGGACACATCCTCGATTTAGCCAAACGCATCAAACCTTCGATTAACACGGGTTGCTGCATCGACGATAACGCCCGCCGTCATGCCCGAAGGATGGCACAACTGATTGAAGAAGACGAAATCGTCCATCATATTGGCGCAAAAGTCGTTGCGGCTTTCTATAACCTCGAAAGCGGAAAAGTGGAATGGCTGTAACGCAGTTTTGCTTTTTATCGCCCAATTCTCAGACATCAGACCATGAAAACACATACAAGACATTTCATCTTAGCGTTCATCGCAGCAATTTTGACCTTTATGACCGCCTGCAACCAAAAAACGCCCGTCGACCTTATCGTTCACAATGCCAATATCTATACCGTCGACAACAACTTCTCGAAAGCCCATGCCTTTGCCGTGAAAGACGGTAAGTTTGTCGCCGTTGGCGATGAAGAGAGCATTTTGCGCCAATACACCGCAAAGGAAACCATCGACGCCCAAGGCGACGCGGTGTATCCCGGCTTCATGGACGGGCACAGCCACTTCACGGGCTATGGCGAGAACCTCGTCCGCTGGGCCGACCTGAAAGGCTGCCGCTCCTACGATGAGGTCATCGAACGCCTCAAAACTCACGACAGCCTTTACCCTGCCGAATGGCTCTTGGGTCGCGGCTGGGACCAAAACCTCTGGGAGGTGGCCGAGTTCCCCGATAACGAAAAACTTGCAGAGGTCTTCCCCGACAAGAAAGTCCTGCTAACCCGCGTGGATGGTCATGCAGTATTGGTCTCCAAAGAGGTTCTTGAATTAGCCAACATCGATGCGAACACGAAGATGGACGGTGGCATGGCCCTCATCAAAGAGGGTCGCTGCACAGGCGTGCTGTTGGACAACCTTGCCGATGCAGCCAAGGCTTTGGTACCCAAAATGGAGACTGCCCAAAGCATCCAAGCCCTACTCAAGGCGCAAGAGAACTGCATAGGGGTCGGCCTGACCAGCGTCACCGATGCGGGGCAGGACATCGCCACCATCGAGCTCATCGACAGTCTGCAACAGGCAGGACAGCTCAAAATGCATGTCAACGCCATGGTCAACCCTGATGACGAGACGATGGACCACTTTATGAGCCAAGGTGTCATCGACAAGGAAAGACTCACCGTCCGCAGCGTGAAGATCTATGCCGACGGTGCCTTAGGCTCACGCGGTGCGAAACTACTTGAACCTTACACCGACGACCCGACAAACGACGGCTTGATCCTAGAAAGCGACGACTTCTACCGTCACGTCTGCCAAAAGGCCTACGATGCTAATTACCAAGTCTGCTGCCATGCCATCGGCGACGGCGGCGTGCAGCATATCCTGGACATTTACTCCGAATACCTGAAAGGCCGAAACGACCTCCGCTGGCGCATCGAGCACTCACAAACGGTGTCTGATGCGGACTTCCAACGCTTTGGAGATTTATCCGTCATCCCCTCCATCCAAACCACACACTGCACCTCCGACATGGATTGGGCCGACGAACGCCTAGGCGACCGCATCAAGAATGCATACGCCTACCAGCAACTGCTGCAGCAAAACGGATGGGTCATCAACGGCACCGACTTCCCCATTGAGGACATCAGCCCTATCTACACTTTCTATGCTGCCGTGGCCCGCAAACACTTGGACGGCACACCTGCTGAGGGCTTCCAAATGGAGAATGCCTTGACTCGTGAACAAGCCTTGCGTTCCATCACCATCTGGGTGGCCAAAGGTTGCTTCATCGAAAGCCGAAAAGGGAGTATAGAAGTAGGAAAAGATGCTGATTTCGTGATTCTTGACCGCGACATTATGACCGTAGCGGAAAACGAAATCCCCATGGCCAAGGTCAAGACCTGCCACATTCACTAATTGAAGTAATTACCTTACAAAGGAAAGATCAATAATCCATCCGATAGATGTCGACACAGTTGCCTCCGTGGCCCGAGTGGCCTTGAGAGGTAGTGTAGACGTACTTGCCATCCTTGGAGATGTCGAGTCCCACAGGGAACGAATCGGCGGGGATGGTAGCGATGTTTTTCATCGTCTTGGTGTCAACAATAGAAAGGCAGTTGCTCGAATTGCAGGCAGCCACAACATAACGTCCGTTGGGCGTGATTTCAATCGTTCGGGTGCCAGAGCCGACCTTGCAATTCTCCCAGCCATTAATGGTGGCTTTCTTGTTTTCCATCTGAGTGGCAACACGCATAAAGTCTTTCAACGGGATGCGTTGCACATAACCAAACTTATTGATGCTCAGATACAAATAACCACCGCGGATGACCAAATGGCGCAGATTCGTCATCATGCCGTATACAGTGCCAAGATATTTGGCATTGGGCACGTCGATCACAGCGATACCGCCATTGCCGCCCATGCAACCCACCAAGAGATAACGGTTGTCCTTGGTAAACACCGTCCCACGCAAGCATAGTCCGCTGTTCACGTCGCGGTCGACGGAATGGGTGAGGCTGAAATTTAGGGTCAGCTTCTTCCCCACCTCGATGCACGAAACATAATGCCATTTCTCAGGTGAATCACCCATAATATTAATGATGCCCACAGTGTTGTTCCCCCAATGCGTGATGGCAATATACCTGTTATCAGGCGAAACCGCAATCATCTTGGGCAGCGGGCCAGTCTCCATCAAACGGATGATGCTATCCGTCTCCGTGTCGATAATGGCCACCGCCGATGGATCTTGTGCGTTGATGTCATAGCTACGACGGTAATAAGGTACCCAAAGGTAACGTCCTCCATGCGAGAAAGCACTCTCGACAGGCTTCCCCATAAAATTATTGAGGTTTTTCTTGTAATGCGTAAACTCAAATAGGCCCGAAGGCTTGCTCCACAAGGCCGAGTCGGCTTCCGATAACTTATGAAGGATGACCTTCAGTTTATTGTTGCTGCCTGCCTCATAGACAACCGTCTTGCAGGCTTCCAAGGAATTGACGTAATACTTTGTCCCATTGGGATGGATGTTGACCGACTTGGGCGAACGGACGTCCGTGTCCCAAGTGTCTTTTTCGGCAGCAGAATACTGCTGCTTTTTCCCAACCAGCGTAATGGTAAACGTGCCATCTTCTGACGAGACGCTTTTGCCAATGGAAGGATGCACAAACTGGGCAATTGCTCCAAAAGGGAAGGCAAAAGCCAGCAAAACAAACAAGAAGACTTTGGTTTTCATATTAATTCTCGGGTAAAACTCTACATGCAGTGATGTATCTCTGGGCATAATATGCCTCCGTCGAGGTTGAAACGGTCACGCCCAAATTCACGGTAGCATGAATGAAGGTAAAACTATGGTTGGCAGGATCGTTGTTTACCACGATGGCCACATGACCTATTTCCTTAGTGTTGCGACGTCCACCATAAAAAACCAAATCGCCTCTTTTCAGCTCTTCAGGCCTGTGGATCACGCGCCATCCTTGATGCAATTGGTCAGGCGCGTAATAGCTCAAGTTATAGCCAAAGCGGCTGAACACGAAGTGGGTAAAGCCTGAGCAGTCGAACTTGTCGGGACCATGTCCGGCAGGCACATACGGGACACGCATGAACCTCATGGCATAATCGATGATGCTGTCCGCCACCGTAAGGTTCTTGCAGTATTTTGAAGGATCGGGCAGGTCATACCTGATGGAGTCCCATTGCGTCACAAACAAACCGTCACAATAGTCAATAGCAGGCAGATCCTGCAACTTAGTGTCGTCGCAATCGGCCCTATCATCGTTTCCACGAATCATTTGCGAAACCATGGTGCAACCACCAAGGAATACAAGCAAAATAAATACAAAGGGAAACGACATTTTATATACAAATGTCCTCTTTTCGTCTTTCATTGGGCTGCAAAAATAATAATTTTTACCTTTGCAACACGAAAAAAATGCATTTTATGCCAATTAATTTTGACCAAATCGTCATCAAAGACGCCTTCGAGAACAACCTGAAGCACGTATCCGTCAACATTCCCAAGCGACAGATCACCGTGGTGACAGGCGTCTCAGGTTCTGGCAAGTCATCGTTGGTGCTCGATACCATCGCCGCCAAGTCGCGCCGCGAGTTGAACGACACCTTCCCTTCATTCACGCAACAATACCTCCCGAAATACGGACGTCCCCACGTCGGCGACATCGAAAATCTACCCATCGCCATCGTCATCGAACAAAGAAAACCCACTTCCAACTCCAGGTCAACCGTTGGCACCTACACAGATATCTATGCCTTGCTACGCCTGTTGTTTTCACGCATTGGGCAGCCTTTCGTGGGCTATTCTGATGCTTTCTCTTTTAACCATCCATCGGGGAGTTGTCCGCGCTGCGCGGGTTTGGGAGAGATCCGAGAGTTGGACATCCACAAGCTCGTCGACTTCGACAAGTCGCTCAACGACGAGGACACCATCCACTACATCGCCTTCGGCAAAGGCGGCTGGCGCTGGATCCGTTATGCCCACAGCGGCCTCTTCGACCTCGACAAGAAAATCAAAGACTACTCGCCCGAAGAACTCGATCTCTTCCTCAACTCACCGCAAATCAAGCTGAAAAACCCACCATCGAATTGGCCTAAGAGCGCCAAATATGAAGGTCTCATACCAAGAATGTACCGCAGCATCATCAACTCGGAGGAAGGCCTGCTCCACGCCGCTGTGCTTAATCCCATGCTGACCATGGGCACTTGTCCCGACTGCGGCGGCACCCGCCTTAACGAGAAGATACGCTCGTGCAAAATCAAAGGCATAAACATCGCAGAGGTGACCGCCATGAGCATTGCCGACTGCCGTCAATGGATGGAAACTATCGACAACCCCCTCGCCGAAGACATCAAGCGTTCCACCATCGAAAGGCTTGCTGCATTAGAGGAAATCGGTCTTGGCTATCTCACCCTCGACCGTGCCATCGGCACGCTCTCGGGCGGCGAGGCGCAACGCTGCAAGATCGCCAAATACATCAACTCACCGCTTTCCGACGTGATGTACATCCTCGACGAGCCCAGCGTGGGCCTGCACAACCACGACATCCTGCTCATGCAGAAGTCGGTACAAAAGTTGAAAAACCACGGCAACACGGTCATCCTCGTCGAGCACCACAAGGATATGATCAAAATAGCCGACCACATCATCGACATGGGCCCTGGCGCAGGCATGAAAGGTGGTGAAATCGTCTTCGAAGGCAGCTACGACGAGCTATTGCGAAGCCAGACGCTGACAGGCATTTCGCTCAGTGCAACAAGTTCCATAAAGGAACAAGTTCGCCAGCCCAAGTCTTTTTTCCACCTTGAAAACGCCACCTTGCATAACATCAATAACCTAACCGTGGATTTGCCCTTAGGCATGATGTGCGGCATCGCAGGCGTGGCCGGCTCGGGCAAAAGCTCATTGATGGAGTGCTTCCGCAAGGCTTATCCGCTGCCCGAGGAAATCATCTACATCAGCCAGAAAAACATCGGCATCAGTCTGCGCTCCACCCCTGCCACCTATCTCGAAGTGGCCGATGACATCCGCAAGCTCTTCGCCAAGGTGAACAAGACCAAAGCCGACCTGTTCTCTTTCAACGGCAAAGGCGGTTGCCCCGTCTGCCAAGGCAAGGGCGTCATCGTCAGCGACATGGCTTTCATGGATGCCATCGAGACCACCTGTGAGGCTTGTGGCGGACTGCGTTACAGCAACGAAGTCTTATCCTATAAGGTCAACGGCATGAACATCGCCGAGGTGATGGACATGACCGCCAACAAAGCCTCCGAAATGTTTGCAGGCACCGTCATCGCCGAGAAGTTGGAGCCTTTGCGCAAGGTCGGCTTGGGCTATCTCCATCTGAACCAGTCGCTTTCCACCCTCTCGGGTGGCGAATTGCAGCGCATCAAGTTAGCCTCCTACCTCCGCGACGCAGGCAAAATCTTCATCATGGACGAGCCCTCCGATGGCCTTCACCTTAACGACATCAGGCGTATCCTCGACTTGTTTGAAGCCATGGTCGAGGCGGGCAACACCATCTTCCTTATCGAGCACAACCTAGAGATGTTGAAAGCTTGTGACTACCTCGTGGAACTCGGTCCCGGCGGCGGTGCCATGGGCGGCAAAATCATCTTCAATGGCACTCCGAAAGAGATGCTAGACTGCAAAGATTCTGTTACTGCACCTTATCTTTCAGCGCATTAGCCACGCAATTTTTTTCGCCATGGCGAAGACTATAATATTTCAAAAAAGTGTATTTTTGCATTTTTCAACATTTTGCAAACCTAATCCCATACCAATGAAACACATAATAAAACGCGGATTGTTGCTTACTGCCCTAATAATGGGTCTGGCATTCCACCTCACGGCACAATCCACACAAATGACCATCTATCTCAACAATGGTAATGAGAAATCCTATCTCATGACACCAAGTGACCGCGTCTATTTTGAAGACAATGAAACACTTGTAGTCGAAATCACCGTAAACACTAAATCCGACAGATACAACCTTGCAGATATCCGTAAGATCACATGCGCCGAGACAGAAGGCATAGCTGAGGCTTCGGGAGGAAGGGTATGTCTCTCCCCCAACCCAGTACATGATGTCGTCATGCTAAGCAACCTCAATGGCAACGAGACCATTCAAATCTTTGCACTTGACGGACGATTGATGAAGTCGGTAGAAGCCTCGGAAGGACAATTGATTGACATCTCCGAACTACCCATCGGGCTCTATCTCGTCAAAACTGAGCACCAAACCCTTAAAATGATCAAGCTATGAGAAAGACCTTATTATTAATGGCCCTTCTGCTGGCTTGCATGGGCCTTAGTGCACAAAACTATCACATCAATCTACACAACAACGGTTCTGTAATCTACAATAACGATGTTAACACCATCGACGAAATACGTTTTCAAGGCCATCAGCCTGCCAACATGCTCATCAATGGGCAGAATGGCACCTTGACCTTCCCTCTTTCCACATTCGACAGCATCACCTTCGTAAAAGAGGAGCTCCCTCCTGCGGGCGACACGGTTTTCATTATCTATAACGGCTCAAACGTGAACGTCGTCAACCCGTTCTCCAACAATGGCGTGACGGTCAGCACCAGCAATGCCAACGTCACGGTGAACTCCACCATGGCCAATGTGCCCTACGTGGTGTCAGGCAGCTCAAGTAATGGCTCGTTGACAATGTACAGCACATCTTCTTTCTATTTGGCACTCAGCTCTTTATCGCTGGCAAGCACGAGCACTGCAGCCATTAATTTGGCTTCCAACGTCGGTGTAACCCTTGCTTTGAGAGGCACCTCCTCCCTTGCCGATGGAGCCAATAGCAGCCTCAATGCAGCACTCTACGCCGCAGGCAGCCTCAACGTAGGTGGCTTGGGCACTTTGTGTGTCACGGGCAATGCCAAACACGGCACAGCCGTGGAAGGCTCGATGACGGTCAACTCTGGCACTATTCGCATCTTTGACACAGACAGCGACGGCATTCACGGTAGCAGCAACTTGACTTGGAACGGCGGTACACTTGAAATTGTTTCAGCCGGTTCCGATGGCCTTGACATTTCAGGAACCATCACCATCAACAACGGCGACCTGACCATCAACACGACGGCGGAAAGCCAAAGAAGTATCAAAGTGACAAACGCCTTTACCATGACAGGCGGTTCGCTAAGTTGCAACGTCACAGGCAACGACTGTAAGGGCATCAAAGGCGATGCCGACATCAATATCAGCGGTGGTACCGTAGATGTGCAAGTTTCTGGCACAGGCTCGCACGGCATCTCCTCCGACACCGATGTTGTCATCGGCGGCACGGCTGACATCACCGTTGTCTCCTCATCGCAAGACGGCAAGTGTATCAAGAGCGACGGCACCGTCCACGTCAACGGCGGCACCCTAGAACTCACCCATTCGGGCGACATCTCCAAGGGCATCACGGCCACAAGTGACGTGACCATTACAGGCGGTGAAATCACCATCACTGCATCAGGTAGTACCATACTTGAAAATGTCAATAACCAAAACGTGCCAGCTTATTGCACCGCCATCAAGAGCGATGCGGACATCACCATATCGGGAGGAACCTTCCATATCACCTTGCCCACCACCAACCATGGCGGCAAGGCCATCAGTGCTGATGGTAACTTAACCATCAATAACGGCGACTTCACCATCACCACCCAAGGCAACGGCGCTTCTTACACCGTCAGCGGTAGCACAAAAGACGCCTACACTTCATCGTGCCTCAAGTGCGACGGCAACATGCAAATCCTCGCTGGCAATTACACCCTCAGTAGTTCGGGAACGGGCGGCAAGGGCATCAACGTGGGTGGCACCTTGGTCATTGGCCAGCAAGGCGCCAACAACGACGACCTCTTCCTCAACGTCACCACTTCTGGCGAACGCATCACTGTCTCCAGCGGAGGTGGAGGATGGCCTGGACCAGGCGGAGGTGGCGGCGACTATGCCAACCCGAAAGGCGTCAAAGCACAAGGCAACCTGACCATCAACAGTGGCAACATTACCGTGCATTGCACCCAGACGCAAAACGAAGGCGGCGAGTGCATAGAAAGCAAGGCAACGTTGACCATCAACGGTGGCAACATTGAGGCTTATTCCGTGAAGGATGACGCCGTGAACGCAGCCCAAAACCTCACCATCAATGGTGGTATCTACTATGCCCACAGCGATGCCAACGACGGCACCGACTCGAACGGCACCATGTTCCTCAACGGTGGTCTCAACATCTCCAACGGTGCCCGTTCGCCCGAGGAAGGCTTCGACTGCGACAACAACCAATTCAAGATTACGGGTAGCACCAGCATCGGCACAGGCGGAGGCACCAGTAATCCCACACAAAATGTCTGCACCCAGCCTTCGCTGAAAATCAACACGCAGCAAGGCTACGCCATCCAAATCCTGAAATCGGACGGCACCGTGATTTGCACCTACCAATGTCCCACTTTCACCGGAGGTGGAGGCGGCGGTTGGCCTGGAGGAGGCGGCAACGGTATGGTCATGCTCTTCACCGACCCACAACTGCAAACAGGACAGTCGTACACCGTAAAATACAATGGCACCATCAGTGGCGGTACCAATTGGAACGGCTATTATACTGGTAACGTTACCTATTCAGGAGGCAGCCAAACCACCGTCAACGTCAATTCGATGGTTACCACGGTGAGTGCAGGAGGCGGAGGATGGTAAATCCCGACATCATAGCATACATCGAGCAGGAGATCCTCCCCCGCTACGAGCATTTCGACGCCGCTCACCAACGCAACCATGCCGAAGAGGTCATCGAAAGGAGTTTGGCTTTGGCAGAGCATTATGACGTGAATGAAAACATGGTCTATGCCATCGCCGCCTACCACGACACAGGTCTTTGCGATGGCCGCGACACGCATCATCTCGTCTCGGGACGCATCATCCGAGAGGACATGAAACTACGCGAATGGTTCGATGAAACCCAAATCGAGACCATGGCACAAGCTGCCGAAGACCACCGAGCTTCATCGGGTCACGAGCCTCGCAGCATCTACGGCAAAATCGTGGCTGAAGCCGACCGCCTCATCTCGCCCGAAAAGGTCATCCGTCGTACCATACAGTTCACGCAAGACCATTTCCCCGACTACGACAAAGAGCAACAATACCAACGCTTCCGAGAGCACCTATTGGAGAAATACTCCGACATAGGTTATCTCCGCCTCTGGATTCCCGAGTCGGACAACGCGGTGCGATTGGAAGAATTAAGGAAAATCATTCGCGACGAAAACAAGATGAGAGAAGCTTTTGAGCAACTATTTCCGCAATAAAACACCTGGGAATACATATATTTTGTATTTTTGCGTCCAATTTAACTCACGTTGATATGAAAAAGACACTTATTACCCTTATGATCCTCTGCTTCGCCGGCCTGGCCATGGCCCAAGAAGCCAACGAGACCGAATTCAAAATGGCCATTGGCGACACCGTCATTTGGAAGCCTTTCGAGCAATGCGACGGCCTTGGCTACAACGTCAAAGGACCAAAAGTCATCAATTACAAGCCCATTCATTGGGGCGAAAAGATCCAAGTCATTGCCCAAAAAGTCGGAAAAAGCAGCATCATCGCCACTTGCCAGGACAATGATACCGAAGCCGTGGCCAATTTCATCGTTTACGACCCGAACGAAGTCCCTGTTATCGTCGAGAAGCCAGTGAAGCCCGCCACGCAGACCTTTACGGGCACCTATAAATTCGTCCCGCCCACCAACAATTACTTCATCACCATTAACGACACGGGTAGCGGATTCAACGAGACTTACATGAAACACGGCGACGATGAAGCCTACAACGACGGACAAGGCGTGGACCGTTTCTGGAACATCAAGACCGGAAAAAACTGGTACTACCGTCCCGACGCCCAAGGTTGGACCGACGATGTCGACTGGGAATTTGAGGCTTTCGGCGAAAGCTTCCCCATCATCAACTCTTTCGCCAATGAGGTGAACAAAGACAACCTTTCCAACTACTTTGTCGGTACCGAAAAACTCACGGTCGGTGGTTCCGAAAAACCCTTTGAAATCGACTGCTGGCATTTCTTCGTCGACTACGAGGACGGCACCGTCATCCAATACTGGGTGGATCCCGCCAACGGCTGCACGCTGAAGCGCCAAATCAACGCCGACCCCGCCAAGGTGGTCACCGTGTATGACCTCAAGTACAACCGCCTGTATTTCGGCCCCAGCTTCAAGAAAGGCCTACATGATATAACGAGATAACAACAGTTCAATAATTCAACAATAAACAATTAAACATAACATGATGGAAAACATTGAATTAAAGAAAACCCCTTACAACCAGATCCATCACGACCTGGGCGCCAAGATGGCTGAATTTGCCGGTTACGACATGCCGATCCAATACACCGGTCTCGTTGAAGAGCACAACAACGTCCGCAACAATGTCGGCGTGTTCGACGTGAGTCACATGGGCGAATTCCGCGCCAAAGGCCCCATGGCCAAGCAGTTCATGCAGTACTGCACCGTCAACGACGTGGCCGCTTTGAGCGACGGTAAGGTGCAATACACCTGCCTGCCTAACGGCAAGGGCGGCATCGTGGACGACATGCTCGTCTATCGTATCGCCGACGACCACTACTTCATGGTGCCCAACGCTGCCAACATCGACAAGGACTGGGCTTGGATGAGCCAGATTGCCGAGAAGTTCGGCATGACCCTTGGCGAAGACTTCAAGAACGAGAGCGAAGAATGGGCTCAGTTGGCCGTGCAAGGCCCCAACGCCCTGAAAGCCATGCAAAAGCTCACCAAAGCCAATGTGGTGGATATGGAATACTACACCTTCCAAATCATCAACTTCGCCGGTGTCGACAACATCATCTTCTCGACCACGGGTTACACTGGTTCGGGTGGTTGCGAGATCTACATCCCCGTTGCCCACGCCAAGGAAGTTTGGGACGCCGTCTTTGAGGCTGGCAAGGAGTTCGGCATCATGCCCGCAGGTCTGGGTTGCCGCGACACCCTCCGTCTCGAAAAGGGCTTCTGCCTCTATGGTCATGAGATCGACGACACCATCAGCCCCATTGAGGCTGGTCTCGGCTGGATCACCAAGTTCGTCGACGGCAACGACTTCCTCAACCGCGAGATTTTCGCTGCACAAAAAGCCAATGGCGTGAGCCAGAAGATCGTCGGCTTTGAAATGATCGACCGTGGCATTCCGCGCAACGGTTATGAGGTGTGCGACGCCGAAGGCAATTGCATCGGCATGGTGCGCTCGGGTAGCCCGTCGCCCTCAACTGGCAAGAACATCGGTACCGCTCTGGTGAAGAAGGCCTTCAGCAAGAAGGACACTGAAATCTTCATCAAGATCCGTAACAAACTCATCAAAGCCGTCGTGGTGAAGATGCCGTTCCTGCCCTAATCGTTTGGAAAGTAATGGAAAAGTTTTCAGCCGTCCCCGAAAAAACGGGGGCGGCTTGTTTTTTGGCAGGATTTTTGTAGTTTTGCACCGTAAAAGGAAAGCAAAACAAAGTCTAATAATTTAAAAACATTATCAAAATGAAAAAGTTAAGTTTAATCTGCATGACCATCCTAGCCATCTCATTCTTGGCTTCTTGCCGCGGACCGCAAGGCCCTGCCGGACACGACGGCAACGCCAACGTGGCCTCTTCTACCCTGACCATCAAATCTTCCGATTGGCAGTGGCAGGCCAATAATAGTCAATGGATGGTTGAAATCGACTATCCCGCCATCAATAACAACGTCTTCAACCATGGTGCCGTGCTCGTTTACATGGACGTGGATGGAGCTTGGTCGCAAGTGCCTTTGACCTACTATTATCAGGACTGGATCACGAACGAGGAAAACCAACAGGTGCTCATCAACTGCGAGGCCTCCATTGAAGTGGCCACTTTAAGTGACGGCGGCGTCCGCCTCTTCTGGACAGAGAGTGACTTCTATGACGGAATGCGTCCCGAAACCCACGACTTTAAGGTTGTGGCCATCGAGGCAACGGTCTTCGCCACCCGCAGCGACGTCGACTACAGCAGCTACGAGGCCGTGAAGAAAGCCTTCCAGCTGGCTGAAGATTAAAAGACAGTAAACGGAAACGGATCAATGTAGAGACGGTGCATGCACCGTCTCTACTATTTTTATTGCATCACCAACGAGAACCACATGAAACCCACATAGCCCAAGGTTAGCAAGGCGCCCTCCCAACGGGAGATCTTGCGGCCTTTGCCCGTGAAGACAAACAGCAGCATCAGGATGTTGGCGGCAAAGAGAATCAACAACTGTTTGTTCATCATCGGCTCAAATGGCAATGGCGTTATGAGTGCACTGACACCCAACACCATGAAGATATTCATGATATTTGACCCCAACACGTTTCCTATGGCAATGCCAGAATTCTTCTTCAATGCAGCCACAAAAGAAGTGATGAGTTCGGGCAAAGAGGTGGCAGTAGCCACAATGGTCAAGCCTATGGTGCTTTCGCTCATGCCCCAGTTACGGGCCAAAATCTGCGCATTGTTGGAGACAAGCTCACCGCCCAGCCACAATCCAGCGATACCAAAAACAAGCGATAGGATGGTCTTTCCCCAAGGCATGGCTTGTTGCGCATCTTCGCTTTCTCCCTGAGGATCCTTTTTCATAAAAGTCAGCAACAGATAACCGATGCCCAATGAAAGAAGGATGACACCTTCAATCCAGTTGATGGTGTGGGATTGTTCCGTAAAGAAGTAATTGGCCATCAAAGTGATGGCAAGTGTGGCAACGAAGCCTACGGGGATGTCACGACGGATGGAAATGCGGCTGACGTCAATGGGCCAAACAAGAGCACTCACACCCAAAATAAGCAAGATATTCATCGTGTTGCTGCCGATAATGTTACCGATAGCCAAACCTGGACTGCCTTTCGCACACGAGAACACATTGACAATCATCTCAGGCAACGAGGTACCAAAAGCCACGATGGTCAAGCCGATGATGAGGGGCGACAACTTGGCGCGGACACCAACGCTAGTGGCTCCGTTGACAAGCCAATTCGCGCCTAAGATAAGGGCGACGAAGCCTGCGGCGAGTAATAAAAGAGGTATTAAAGAAGTCATATCCTAGTCTTGGCGGCGTTTAATTACATTGAATCTTCGATTTCGACGGGCTCAACGACCTTGGCTTTCTCGTATTGTCAAGGTCCTTAAGCCTGTCGAAGGGCCGAATTAAACATTATAGTTTCTTGCTCCGAAAATCTTGCTGCCCACCCTAACCAAAGTAGCACCTTCCTCGACGGCAATCGGATAGTCGTCCGACATGCCCATCGAAATCTGCTTGAATTGCGGTTGGTCAGCAAAATAATCTTTCTTGAGGGTTTCAAATATGTCTTTCAGGTGTTTGAATTCCTTGCGGACCTCATCCTTATCGTCAGTGAAAGTCGCCATGCCCATTACTCCACAGATACGCACGTTTTGCATCTGTTTGAATGCTTCCGAATCAAGCAGTTGACGGGCTTCATCCATGTCAAGACCGAACTTCGTCTCTTCCATCGCGATGTGGAACTGCAGCAAGCAATCGACAACACGGTCGTGCTTTTTGGCTTCCTTGTTGACAGCTTCAAGCAAGTTGGCAGAATCGATGCTATGGATAAGCGTAACGAAAGGGATAATATATTTGATTTTGTTGGTCTGCAGGTGGCCGATGAAGTGCCATTGGATGTCGGCAGGCAACACCTCATGCTTGTCGCGCATCTCAAGGGCGTGGTTTTCGCCGAAAATACGCTGACCCGCATCGTAGGCTTCCTGCAAGTCGCTGACGGGCTTGGTCTTGCTGACGGCCACCAAAGTCACTGACTCGGGTAGCGTCGCCCTGATTTTTTCTAAGTTTTCCTTGATCATGATTCAACTGTTTTTGATGGTGCAAAAATACGCAATCCAAACAATTCAACAATTAAACATTCAAACAATTCAACAATAATTCTTACCTTTGCGCCCAAATTTAGAAAAACTATGTTTGAAGGTTTAAGTGAAAAACTAGAACGTTCGTTCAAAGTCCTTAGAGGACAGGCATATATCACCGAGGTGAACATTGCCGATACGATGAAGGAAATTCGTCGCGCCCTGCTGGACGCCGACGTCAGCTATAAGATTGCCAAGGATGTCACCAACAACATCAAGGAGAAGGCTCTCGGACAAGAGATTCTCACCTCGGTGAAACCTGGCGACATGATGGTCAAAATCGTCCACGACGAGTTGGCAGAACTGATGGGCGGCGATGCCGTCGACATCAACCTGAAAGGTCAGCCGAGCATCATTTTGATTGCAGGTCTGCAAGGATCTGGTAAGACCACCTTCTCTGCCAAGTTGGCCTCTTATCTGAAACGCAAACGCAGCAAGCAAGTGCTGTTAGTGGCTGGCGACGTATACCGTCCCGCCGCTATCGAGCAGTTGAAAGTGTTGGGCCAGCAGGTGGAAGTTGAGGTCTATAGCGAAGAAGGCAACAAGAACCCCGTGCAGATTGCGCAAAACGCGATCAACCACGCCAAGAGCCAAGGCAAGAACGTGGTCATCATCGATACCGCCGGTCGTCTTGCTGTTGACGAGGAGATGATGAACGAGATCGCCAACATCAAGGAAGCCGTGAATCCGCACGAGACCTTGTTTGTGGTGGATGCCATGACGGGTCAGGATGCCGTGAATACGGCCAAAGCCTTCAACGACCGCTTGGACTTCGACGGCGTGGTGCTGACCAAGTTGGACGGCGACACCCGCGGCGGTGCAGCCCTCACCATCCGCACAGTAGTGGAGAAGCCCATCAAATTCGTCGGTATCGGTGAAAAAATGGATGCTTTGGATGTGTTCCATCCCAAGCGCATGGCCGACCGTATCCTCGGCATGGGCGACATCGTCTCCCTCGTGGAACGCGCCCAAGAGCAATTCGACGAGGAAGAAGCACGCAAGTTGCAGAAGAAACTCGCCAAGAACGAATTCAACTACAACGACTTCCTGAAGCAGATCCAGCAAATCAAGAAGATGGGTAACTTGAAGGACCTCGCCAGCATGATTCCCGGCATGGACAAGGCCATGAAGGGAGAGGAAATCGACGACGACGCTTTCAAGAGCATCGAGGCCATCATCTATTCCATGACGCCCCAGGAACGCGAGAATCCGAAACTCCTCAATGGCACGCGCCGTAAGCGCATCGCCGATGGCAGTGGCACTTCTATCGTGGAAGTCAACCGCCTTGTGAAGCAATTTGAGGAGACTTCGAAGATGATGCGCATGATGACCACGGGTGGTGGCAAAAAGATGATGCGCATGGCCAACGCAATGAGAAGAAGATAAACACCAACACTATGGATAACAAGATTATTGACGGAAAACTGATTTCCGAACAGATTAAGAAAGAGATTGCGGCGGAAGTTGCCGACATGATTGACCGTGGCATTGCCGCCCCGCATCTGGCCGCCGTCATCGTAGGCGAAGATGGCGCCAGCAAGACATACGTTGCCTCGAAGGAGAAAGCCTGCCACTCGGTGGGCATGACCTCCTCGGTGTATCGTCTGCCCGAAACCACCACCGAGAAAGAGATGCTCGACATGGTGGAGTTCCTCAACAACGACCCCGAAATAGACGGTTACATCATCCAACTGCCTTTGCCGAAGCATATCGACGAGAACAAGGTCATCAACGCCATCAAGCCACAAAAGGACGTTGACGGCTTCACCAGCGTCAACGCAGGTCGCATGCAGCTGGGGCATCCTTGCTTCGTGCCTGCCACGCCGAATGGCATCATGGAACTCATCAAACGCTCTGGCATTGAGACCGTTGGCAAAAATGTTGTCGTTTTAGGCCGTTCCAACATCGTGGGTACGCCCATGGCCATCCTCATGTCAAGAAAAGGCATCGACGCCACCGTCACCTTGTGCCACAGCCGTACGAAGAACCTGCCCGACATCTGCCGTCAGGCCGACATCCTTGTGGCTGCTATCGGTAAGCAGGGCTTTGTGACCGCCGACATGGTGAAACCCGGCGCCGTGGTCATCGATGTGGGCATCCATCGCATTGACGACCCGACCAGTCCGAAGGGATACAAAATCATGGGCGATGTGGACTATGACGAAGTCTACAAGGTGGCTTCCAAAATCACGCCCGTTCCTGGGGGCGTAGGTCCCATGACGATCGTTTCGCTATTGCAAAACACACTGAAAGCCGCCAAAGGCGAAGTGTATCCAAAATAAAGTTTTTCATGGTTTTTAATGGAAACGGGGACGCCACGAAAAGGCAGCCCCGTTTTTTGTTGCCCATATTCCAACAAAAATGCTTAGTTTTGCACCTTAATAAGTCTTGCCTCATGAAAAAAGGATTGCTTTTCACCCTGATAATACTGGCATTTCTTCCTTGGACAAAAGCCCAGGAAAAAGGCACAACAACCCACTCCCCTATCTATCTCCCGCAACTCAAAGCCGAGTTGCCCAAGGAAGTGAGTGAGACTTCAGGGCTTTTCTTCCACAATGGTCGTCTTTGGACCCACAACGACAGTGGTGGCAAACCCATCTTGTTTGCCCTCGACACCACCGACTTCCAAGTCGTCCAGAAAGTCACACTGTCCAATGTAAAAAACAAAGACTGGGAAGATGTCTGCACCGATGGTGAGACGGTCTTTATCGGCGACTTCGGTAACAACAAAGGCAATCGAAAGGATCTAAGGATCTATACTTTCCCTTTGTCATCCATTCCGGCTGAAGGTGACACATTCCTCCAGGTCGATTCAATCCGTTTCAGTTTTGCCGACCAGACGAACTTTGAGAAAAGAAAACAGGCACACGACTTCGACTGCGAAGCCGTTTTTGCCACCGAGGATTATCTTTACCTTTTAAGTAAAGGCTGGGAAACGGGCACGACGCGGCTGTATCGCCTCTCAAAAAACGAAAGAGAACAGGTGGCAGAGGTGGTCAACGGCTTCGACTCACAAGGTCTGATCACAGGTGCCGACTACGATAGGGAAAAACACATTTTGGCTATCGTGGGCTATGTTAAAGACATCTGGAAACCCTTCATGTACCTCATCTTTGACTTCGAAGAGGATGGCACGAAACTTTCGAACAGACGTTTCGAAATGCCACAATTAAGTGGAACACAGACTGAAGGCATCTGTTTTTTCGATGACGGGCGATGCTATGTTTCGGCAGAGACTTCCCCCACTGTCACTACAAGGGTGTTTGTCGCTGATTTCAGGAAATGGATTGAGAAAGAACTGAAAAACAAGGAAAAATGAAACGCTTGGTAACCATACTGTTTCTCATCGCTTTGGCATCTACAGCCTTCGCACAACACCCCAAGAAGGCCGTGAAGGCGTACGAAGCCGCTGAAGACGCCTTTATGAAACGCGACTACAAAAAGGCATACCAACAAGTCCTCAAAGCTATCGTCGAAGACCCTAACTATGCTGAAGCTTGGCTCTTGCAAGGCGAGATCGGGATGGAGACCCAAGATTTTGACCTGGCTATGTTAGGTTATGAGAAATCCTTGACATGCGATTCGATGGTCTTCCCTCCTGCCGCCATCACTCTGGCCAGGTTGTACGACAGACAAGGTTCATACAAACGCGAAATCGCCTTGCTGCGGTGGTATCAGTCGAAGAAATTCCCACAAGCAGCCAACAATGCCACCGTGACCGAGATGCTTGAATTGGCTACCTTCCGCGACAATGCCATTTCCCATCCTGTAGCATTCACGCCAGAGAACCTAGGAGATGCTGTCAACACCAATGATGACGAATACGTGAACATGCTTTCGTTTGACGGAACACAGCTTTTGTTTACCCGCAAGATGCCCATGGGCAACGGCTATCAAAAGGAGTTCCTATACATCTCGCAATGGGATGGCCGGCAATGGACTGAGGCCCAATTGCTTGCCTTTGCCGACTTCCCACAGGACGTCGACCCAGGTGCAG
Organism: uncultured Bacteroidales bacterium; assembly: GCA_900318265.1. Classification (GTDB taxonomy): domain Bacteria; phylum Bacteroidota; class Bacteroidia; order Bacteroidales; family F082; genus Limimorpha. The sequence goes on from ONKA01000008.1 coordinate 35,795, forward strand.
CCTTCATCTCCGCTGATGGCAAGAAACTCTACCTGACGGGCTGTGGTTGGACACGCGATAGTAGCTGCGACCTCTATGTCTCGGAATGGATAGACGGGCAATGGGCTATGCCCAAACGTTTGTCGGAAGGCATCAATACAAGGAGTTGGGAGTCGCAGCCATGCGTGAGCAGCGACGGCAAAGAACTCTATTTCGTCTCACGCCGAAACGGCAATGCCGACATCTATTGCGCCAAGCGCAACACAGACGGCAGTTGGTGCGAGCCGCAGAATGTGGGCACACCCATCAACACGCAAGGCACCGAAATGGCACCTTTCCTGCATCCCGATGGTCACACACTATATTTCTCGTCGGACAAGCACATCGGCATGGGCGGCTTCGACCTCTTTATGAGCCGCCGCGGCGACGACGGGCAATGGCAGAAACCGGTCAATCTCGGCTTCCCTATCAACACAAACGGCGACGAGATCAACTTCTTCGTGGCTGCAGATGGCAAAACGGCATTCATCTCCTCGCAACGTGAGGGTGGCCATGGCGGATATGACATCTACACTTTCGAGTTGCCCGAAGAGATTCGTCCCGACTCGGCCGACTACCTCGCCTCTGTTGACGTGGTAGAGCTTACACCTGGCGATGCCGTAGTGTTGCAAAACATACAGTTTGAATTCAACAGTGCTGCCTTGACTGCCGACTCAGAGTCAGGCATTCAGATTTTAACTGCCTTCCTCAAGCGCAATCCCGACTTGAAGGTGGAGCTTGCCGGCCATACCGACAATGTAGGCAATGACAACTACAACCTGAAACTATCTTCCGACCGTGCCGAATCGGTCAGGAAAGCCCTGATTGCCAATGGCATCGAAGAAACACGGTTGACAGCCAAAGGCTATGGTGCCACAAAGCCCATGGTTCCCAACGACACCGAAGAGCACCGCGCCTTGAACCGCAGAACAGAAATGATTATAATCAATTGAATATGAAAAAGATAGTATTACCTTTGTTTGCATTGGCCATAATCCTGTCGGCCTGTGTAAAGACACCCGAACCCATCCGTTTCTCGATATTGGGCGACAGTTATTCGGCCTATGAAGGTTTTGTGTATCCCGATACCAACGACGTGTATCATTTTGATGAAATCGGCGTGACGGGTTCAGAACAGATGTGGTGGGCTCAAGTGGCAGATTCTACCGGCTGGATTCTCGAACGGAACAATTCTTTTTCGGGTTCAATGATTAGCAATTTCGACATTATGGATTTTTATCTCCCAGTTTCCTATATTCATCGTATGAACAACTTGGGCCATCCTGATGTGATTTTTATCCTTGGCGGCGTTAACGATGTGTGGTATGGCGCTTCCTTTGGCGAATATGTATATTCCGACTGGACTGAAGAACAGCTCCGTTCATATCGTCCTGCGCTGGCCTACTTGCTTGACAATCTGCAACATCTCTATCCCAAAGCAAAGTTGTATTTTCTTCTAGAAACAAATCCTTGTCCCGGCGGCATTGACGAAGAAACCCGAATGGGATACATCACCTCAACCCATCGCATTGCCAATCATTACAATGTGGACTGCATTGACTTACTCGACATTCACAAGAAACTCTGGCATCCAGATGTACAGGGGCAAAAAGAAATTGCCAACCAAGTATTGGAGTATATTGCAACGGAAAATTTCTAATTCCTGAATCGGTAACGCACCGTCAACTCTTCGTCGCTCGGTGTGGGCACATCCCAATAGGGAATTTCACCATTCCCTTCATTGTCTGAAGAATCGTCTTCATCATCCTCATCCCAGTGGTGGATTTCCTTCTGCGGGCCTTCCTTCCGAAGAAAAACAGCCAACAACACACCTATGATAGCACCGCTGAGGTGGCCTTCCCAAGAGATGTTTTGTGGTATAGCCAACGAGGGAATCATACCCCAGATGAAGCTACCATATAGGAAAACCATGATAAGCGATACGACAATGAGCAAACGATTGCCTCGGATGAAGCCGCTCGTGATAAGGAAGAGGTTAAGGCCATAGACGAGCGCACTCGCTCCTATATGGGTTGAGTCGGGGTTGCCGATGCACCAGGTAATCAAGCCACTCGCGAGATAGGAGATGAGCATGACGCGGTTGGCGAGGGTGGGATAACAATAGTACAAGGCCGTCCCCAACACGAGGATAGGGACAGAATTGGAGAGCAAGTGTTCCCAATTAGCATGCAGAAACGGCAAGGTAAAGATGCCAACCAAGCCATGCAAGGAATGCGGCGTGACACCCCAACGGCTCAAGTTGATGCCACACGACACCTCGACAATCTTCACCACCCACATCAATGCCACGATGAGAAGGGGGACGATGAGACTGCCCAGAAACTTCCGTCTTTCCGCTTTGTTATCCATAATGCTGAGGTCGTTCAAGAATCATTCCGCGGGCAAAGGTCGGAAATTTTGGCAGATTTTGTATTTTTGCGGCATGAAAAACAGAGGTTTCATCGTTCATTTGGCGGGCGTCATAGCCATGGTTTTCTGGGGAATGTCGTTTGTTTGGTCGACACAAGTCTACCAAAGCCTCAACCCCACTGCGACTATCTTTTTGCGGCTTGTTATCGCCACCGTTTTCCTAACGACAATTTTGTTTGTCTTCCGCCTCAACGAGAAGATCCAAAAGAAGCACCTCGGGCTGTTTGCCATAGCAGCCATGTTCGAGCCTTTCCTTTACTTCATCTTTGAGGGCTATGGACTGAAGAACTCCTCCCCCGTGATTGGTGCCGGCATCATCGCCTTGATTCCTTTAGTCACCCCCATCGCGGCGCGTATCTTCCTCAAAGAACGGCTCACGCCAATGAACATCGTAGGCTTCATCATCTCCTTCGCCGGCGTCATCGTTATGCTGCTCAACAAGAACCTTGAGCTCACGGCCTCGCCCAAGGGCATCCTCTTCCTCTGCGGGTCGGTAATCGTGGCCGTAGGCTATTCCATCGCTTTGATTCGTCTCACCAAACTATATAAGCCATTGACCATCACATGGATGCAGAACATCGTCGGGATGATCTACTTCATCCCCATGGTCTTCATCATGGAGCGTTTCGAGCCTTCAAACTTTGCCAACGTGAGCGCCTACATCGTTCCGTTGGTCTGTTTGGGTATCTTCTGCAGTGCCGGTGCATACGCCCTATGGGCTTTTGCTTTCAGCAAGCTGGGCGCCTCAAAAGCCAATGTTTACTCCAACCTCATCCCAGTATTCACGGCCATCTTCAGTTATCTTCTCGCCATCGAAGAGATGACGGCATTCAAAATCATTGGCATCTTGGTGGTGGTCATCGGACTGGTGCTCTCCCAAATGAAAACAAAAAAGGCTGCCACCGAGTGACAGCCTAAACTCTTTTGCTCGACAGGGCTTACTTTAGTTTTATGGAGGACAAAATCTGCTTATAGGCCTCGTTCTTGTATGCATCGCTGCGAACCTCAGCCATCACAAATTCATCTTTTTCGTTGGCTTTCATCATTACTGTGAAGTCGCCCATTTCGTTTTCGAACCCACGGAATTTGTTTGTTCCGAAACTAACCTCACCCAAATCCTTCGTCTGTTGCAGACCCTGATAGGTCTTGACCATTTCTGCCATTTGACGATAAGGCTGTTCTTGGACTAAGATGGATCCTTTGAACTCATCGCCAGTACCTGGGTAGATTTTGGCTTCGTGTCTGTCTTGCTTCAGCACCTTCCATCCTTCAGGGAGGTCGACACTGAACATTTCAAAATCCAAGGTGCAGGGACCCACAGGGAGCTGCGGCTCCTCTTGAACAGTCTCCGCTTCGGCTGGTTGAGAAGTCTCTTGTTCTGCCACAGGCTGTTCTTCGGTTTTTTCATTTTGTTTGACATTGTTGTTTCCGCATGCGACCATGGCGAACATGACGACAGCGGCCATAGCGAAATGATAAATCCTTTTCATTTGTCTAGTATTTGATTAATAAAACGATGAAATCGGTTCTGAACACTTATTGAATTGCAAAATTAGGAATACGAAACGACTGAAAACGGGGAGAAAACTCCTATTTTTCGAAAAAGAAGACAAAAAAAGCCTGTATTAAGGCAAAAAACATTTGTTTTCCATAATTTTGCAGCACATAACCGGAGCATTATGATCACCAGCAAAACCAACCCAAAAATCAAGAACCTCGTCAGGCTACAGAAGGCCTCCGAACGTCGTGAACAAGGCCGTATCCTCATTGAAGGACAGCGTGAGATCGAGCGTGCACAGGCCTGCGGCTTCGAGATGGAAGAATTGTATGTCTGTGAACCCTTGCTGCGTGAACCCGTCAACATTCAAGCAAAATACACCGAGACCGTTTCCGAAGAGGTGTTCGAAAAGATCGCCTATCGCGAAGGCAGCGACGGACTGTTGGCTGTAGCCAAGCCCAAATACAAGAACTTGAGTGAGTTCAAGCCTAGAAAGGATGCCTTGATCATCGTGTTGGAAACCGTCGAAAAGCCCGGCAACCTCGGTGCCGTAATGCGTACTGCTGATGCCGCTGGCGTGGATGCGGTTATCGTGGCCGACCCTGCAACGGATCTCTTCAATCCCAATGCCATTCGGGCCAGCATCGGTTGTATCTTCAGCGTTCCTGTCTATGCCTGCTCTACCGAAGAATGCATCAGCTGGCTGAAAAAGAACGGCATCACCATCTACTGCACCTACCTCAAGGCCTCCATCGACTACCTAGACGCCGACTTCACCAAAGCCACTGCCCTTGTCATGGGCACTGAGGCCACAGGCATTTCCGATGCCTGGGTCGAGGCCGCTGATCAAAACATCATCATCCCCATGAACGGTATCGCCGACTCACTCAACGTGTCGGTGACCACCGCCATTGTCACCTTCGAGGCCGTACGCCAAAGGAGAAAACCATGAAAAAGGACTATTTGCTGCTGCATCTCTCCGTCTTCATCGCCGGTTTCACGGGTGTGTTGGGACGACTCATCACCTTGGATTCCGCCATCTTGGTTTGGTGGCGCATGGCTGCAGCAGCATTGTTGATGTGGGCATTCCTTGCCCTCAGAAAAGGGTTGAACCGATATCAATTCAAGGACATTGTGCAGATGGGTGGTGTAGGCATGTTATTGTGCCTACATTGGGTGTTTTTCTACGCTTCCATCAAGGCCTCCAACGTCAGCATAGGCGTGGTGTGCTTCTCCTTGGTTGGTTTCTTCACCGCTTTGCTTGAACCCATCATCAACAAGCACAAATTCTCGGGACGCGAGTTCCTCTTCAGCCTGCTCACCATCCTTGGCATCTATCTCATCTTCCAGTTCGATGCTCGCTACCGTCTGGGCATCGCCCTAGGGGTGGTCTCTTCGGCCTTGTATGCCTTGTTTGCCATCACCAATCAGCGCGTAGGCAAACACTACGAAGCCAAGAACATGTTGCTTTGGGAAATGGTTGGCGGTCTCATCGGCCTGACCTGCCTCATACCTATATATAATGCGTTTATCCCCGTCGGGAGGCTCTATCCTGTCGGCATGGACTATCCTTATTTGGCTTTCATGGTCGTGGTGTGCACTATTGGCCTTTGCCTATTGCAAATCATCGTGCTGCAGAAGATTCCCGCCTTCACTGTCAATCTCACCTACAACTTGGAGCCTGTTTACAGCATCATCCTCTCCATGTTCATCTTTAGCGAGTACAAGGAGTTGAATTTCTCGTTCTGCATCGGCATCGCGCTGATTATCATCTCCGTTGTTTTGCAGACTTGGAGCGAAATCAGGAGGCGAAAAATCAAAGCTTAACCTTCACAAACACCGGATAATGGTCGGAAGGATTGTGCCGAATGTAGGTGTCGAATGAAATCTGCTGCGGTGCATCGGAGGCCTTGATGGTATCGTCCGGATCTTCGTCGGGCGTCCAATAACTGTTGGTGAAGACACCGTATGCCTCCACCGTCGTACTTGGGGAGACAAACACGTGGTCGATACGACTGGTAGTAAAATAATTGGTCTTGAATGCATTGAACGTTCCGTTTTCCGCGAAGCGGATGCGGGTGGCATCGTAGGAGTCCTTAAGTAGTCCCGATTTCGTAAAGATGGTATAGATTTCATCGTTTTGATCCACGTTGAAGTCGCCTGTGATGAATACGGGCGCACCTTGGGCTATCTCATGAACCTTGGCGACCACCAGTTTGGCCGCCTCACGACGCGCCACAACGCCCACATGGTCCATGTGGAGATTGAAGAAATAAAACACTTTTGTACCTTTTCTCCGATTGAACAAGCCGTGGCGCCGTTCCTGATCCTTCACTGCAAATTTGCCCCAAGTGCAGATGCGGATGCAAACCGCATCCCATCCCAAGCCAGGTTTGTCGGGCGTCTCGCTGAGCCAGAAGTCACCATGGTCAAGGAGTTGGAGTTTATCCTTTTTATAAAATATGGCCTCATGTTCGCCACCGCGCTGACCATCGTCACGCCCGATGCCGATATAATCATAGCCATCCAAAGCCTTCTTCATATCTTGGAGTTGGACATACAGCACTTCCTGTGTTCCGAATATCTCAGGCGCCATGAAATTCACCTGATCGCAGATGACCTGGCAACGCTTGGTCCACACCTCGCCTTGGATACTGTCGTTGGCATTTTTGTAACGGATATTATAGGATCCGACGAGCATTTGCTGGGCGGAAAGCTGTAGAGATGCCACAATGAGGGCAAAGAGAAGGAGTTTTTTCATAGAAACTAGATTTGTTGGGACAAAAGTAGAAAAAATCCTTATTCCTCATTATTTTTCCCCAACTTATTATACCAACTCCCAAACACAAACATCTCCTCGACGAAAACAAACCCCAAACTCTGATAATAATGTTGCAAACGCGGTTTGTCTTTGTCAACAAGCAGTGTAACCTTTTGAAAACCGTTGCGCAAGGCATAATCCATGCGGTCTCGCATCAGCATTTTGCCAATGCCAAAGCCTCTATAGTCTGACAGAACGGTCATGCTATCCAAATAGAATTCACCTGGACCGGTTTCCATCGCGTTGCGGCTCAAGTCCATGCCTGAAGTTTGTTGGACGATGCCGAAGGTCTTGGCGCGCAATGCAGCATAACGAGCTCCGTCGTATGCCACCAAGGCGCCCACCCTATTTCCATCAATCTCAGCGATGCGTGTGTTGAGGTAACTATATAAGGTGTCATCCATGCGGCAAATATCCATCAAGTGTTCATAGATGGCACGCTGCTCATCAGGAAGCTTTGCATCGATGTCAAGCATATCGATGCCCGCCAACACAACACGCGCAATGAAAGGCGCGTCATCCAATTTGGCATCACGAATGTTTATCTTTCTTTCCATAAAAAATCGGAGACGCATTGACTCCGTCGAATACTGTGTATTTCAATGCGTCTCTACAACGGTTAACGTAATTTATTTCTCTGATAATGAGGTGTAACAACGATGACAAAAAAGACGAGCGACACTAGCACCGAGGCGGAAGCCACCAGATATGCTGCCGAGAATGAGAAATGCTCCGCCAACATACCGCCCGAGAAGATGCCGATGCCAAGTCCCAGGTCCCAAGTCGTTAGATAGGTAGATGTTGCAGTGCCTCTTTGGGCATTGGTGCCGAGATTGATGAACAAGGCATTGAACGACGGGAAAGCCGCCCCGAAGCCCAAGCCACAACACAAGGCAATCAACAGGAAAGCCGCTGCAGTGTAGTCCGTGCCCAAGGCGTTACAATGATGGCACATGCCCAATCCGAACATGGCCAAAACGACGATGCCCAAACCCAAGGCGATGGTCTGCGTCACCTTGCCCTTATCAACCATCTTGCCGGCAAACAAGCGCGAGGCAATCAGGCCGACGGCATATACCGAGAAAAACAAACCGCTGCTAATCGTTAGGCCCATCTCCTTGGCATAGAGGGCGATGTAATTGGAGATCTGTCCGTAGGCGAAAGCCAACAAGGTGAACGATATGCCCGCCAACAGGCCTTTCAACAAGATGAAACGGTCAAGGGAAATGGGAGGACGCTTGACGGGCGGCCTTACCTTTGTCTGAATCCTTGAGGCAAACAAAGCGGCCAACAGGCTGCAACCCATACATCCCATAAAGATAGCGTTGAAGCTGAAATGCTCGTAGACGAACAGTCCCGTCATCGGGCCGACCGCCATGGCGATGTTGTTGGCCACACCGTAATAGCCGATGCCCTCTCCCCTATGCTCCGACGGCACCACATCTATGACCAAGGTGTTACCGCCCACCGAGGTTAGCCCAAACGCCAAGCCGTGAACAATGCGGATTATTATTAATATGGTGATGGTAGCCGCAAAAAGATAGCCGACAAACACAGCCGTAAAGATGGACAATGCCAACAAATACAATGGCTTGCGCTTGAAGGTATCCATCATATAGCCCGAGAAAGGACGGACCACCAAAGTAGCTAACGTGTAACAAGAGATGACCGTGCCAATAATCGCATTGCCTGCCTGGTATTTCTCCATGATAAAGAAAGGCAAGACGGGGAGCAGCAGATAGAACGAGAAGAAAAACAGGAAATTAGCTGCACAAAGGCAGAGGTAATTCTTATTAAACAGTTTTTCTTCCATGATTTCGGCTCGTTATCGGGCGGCAAAAATACGGAATTAAGCCAGACAACGAGCCAAAACAACAAGGAAAAACAATCGACTGCCTAGAATGCGAAATACATGTCCCAACGAAGGCGGCTAGTAGCTGCGAATTGACTATTCGTTACAACACCTGTCCTATTAAAGATGTACCACGAATACGAGAGATCCATACCAAATATTCCGAAATACATACCTACACCTTCGGTCAAGCAATTCACACCACCTTTCAGACTAGGCACATGGTAATACCCCGTCCTGACAAAGAAGTGGTCTGCCAAATTATACTCCAATCCTATGCCCGTGTTGATTTCACACATTTCTTCGTAAAATGAACCGACGCGTTCATATTCTCCCATTTTATTAAGAGCATATCCAGGAGCATCATAGAAAGATTGGAACATGCCGCGAAGCACCGACACATTATTGTCGTATCCATACTTAATCTTATAGGTACCATCTTCATTATAGCAAGGATAACCATTCCCATTCAATTCGATGATGGGTGGCGTGGGAACCAGCAACTTATTGAACTCAACATTGAGAGTAAGCGTATTCTTGGGATGGAAATTAAATTTGAAGGCCGTGCCAAGTCTCAGGGTCGTCGGAATAAACCCTTTTTGATCTTCCGAGGTTACATAAGTCATTTTTGTACCGATATTGGTAATGGCGGCACCTGCAGACAAGTCAACCAGACTGCCTAACGGACGTTGGTAGTAGGCTGAGACATCACATGCGACTGAATATGACTTGGCGCTGTATCCCAGTGATTCGACCGTCAAACCAGAATAGATAAAACGACCAGCCAAACCAGCCGATAAGTAATCGCCAAAACGACGGGAATAGGCCAAGTCAATGGCAAACTCCTGTGGATTGTAATATCCCATGATTTGGCCGAATGCATCAATAAGCGTCACATCGTTACTCTGCTGATATCGTGCCGTTGCAGCAATAGCCGAGCGACCAATCTTCTGCGCAAAAGCATCAAACAATGCGTATTGGTCAGGAACCACAAAGTTAATTGCATTGAATCCAGAAGCAATCATGGTATGGTCGTTTTTCATGAAAGCATACTTGGCTGGATTGTAGAACATACTGAAAGCATCAGGGCTAGTAGCCACACCACCAAAACCCAAGGCTGTCCCACGGGCATCAAAAGCATTTGTCAAAAAAGGCACAGTCGTCGTGATGACATTTGGGGAGTAAGTCTGTGCAACAGAAACAGGCAAAGTCCCTAAAAGAAGCAGGGCTACAATAAGAATTCTTCGTGTTTTCATAATAAACTGTATTTGAGGATTGTTGATAATTACTATTTCATGCTACTTCCATACACAAAAGAAGCGTGGAACTGAAGGCCACGAAGACTGGAGGTTGTAGGATACCTAAAGCAACTTGTGGAACAGCAGCCCACGCATAATGCGCGAAAGCCGCTATGCAAGTTCGTTGCTTTTTTGAAAACTCCTACATTTCCAATCTTAACGAGCATAACGCTTCAATAATGATGTCGACTCGGCGAACCAAATCTTTCGCAAAGATAAACAATAACATTAAATGCAAACCATATAATTGGTTTTTTCACCAAAAAAGACAACAAATAACAGTTATTTCGGAAATTTTGTCATAAATATTTACACAAAACTACCTAAAATCGGAAATTTTGTCAGTGAATTTACCGATTTTAGGCCTCTTTTGGCCTTGGCAAAGAATTTGACTAGATGGAGTCGTCCAAGCAAAGTCCCGTAGGGACGGCAGGACATTAAGCAGGCGATGTGAGTCCCTGCTGAGTGAAACGAACACAAATAACAAACAACTAAAAAATAGGAGATCAAAACCATGTTAGTAACCAGAAGAAACCAAGACTTCATGCCTACTCTGTTCAACGAACTGATGAACTGGAACGACACGACTTATTCAACGCCCCGCATGAACATCATGGAGACGAAAGACAACTACAAACTCGAACTCTGCATCCCTGGTCTCACCAAGGAAGATGTCAAGTTGAACATCGACGCTGAGGGCAACCTCGTCGTTGAGATGGTCAAGGAGAACAAGAGCGAAAAGAAAGAGAATAATGAAGAGATGCGCTACCTGCGTCACGAGTTCTCGGTCGAGCACTTCCGCCAGACGGTGATGCTGCCTGAGGACATCCACAAGGAGCAGATCAGCGCCAAGGTCGAAAACGGTATCCTCGACATCGTCATCCCGAAGGTGACTGTTGAAGAGAAGAAGCAGGCCATGCAGACCATCGAAGTCTGCTAATACATTGAAGGCACAGATACACTCTGCTAAAGCCTCGGTATGACAGGCCTTCAATACCACCCAACAACGGGACGGAGCCATCCGCCCCGTTTTTTTTGTTGCCACAAACGCAATTCCCGACACTTTTATTCCTTACCTTTGCAGCAAATTTATTTGCGTATGAGAAAAGCGTTACTCCTCACCTTCTTGTCCATCTTCGCCTTCCTTCAGGCCTTTTCACAAGACGGCAAACCTTTTGTCACTTTAGACAACCTGCACCTGAACACGCGTGCCGACTTCACCCTCGACTACCATCCTGGGTATGATACGGTTGCGCCCAGCACCGACCACGGCTTTGCGGGCAAATATCTTGTCGTGGCCTTGGACGGCACCCTTGGCAGCAAGTTCAGCTACCACTTGCGTCAGCGCATCAACGCACCCAACATCGGCTTCGCCAACACCTTCTTCCAAGGCACCGACTGGGCCTATCTCAATTGGAACTTCACCGACAACTTCTTCCTTTCTGCAGGTAAGCAAGTCGTGGCCATTGGCGGTTGGGAATACGATTCCAACCCCATCGATATTTATTATGGCACCGAGTTCTGGAACACCGTATGCTGCTACGAGGTGGGCGCATCTTTGAATTACAAGGACAACTCTGGCAAGAATCATTTCCTCGTCCAGATGTGCAACTCGCCTTTCATCAACCAGGCCATGCAGAGCATCTACGCTTACAACGCAATGTGGTATGGCGACTTCGGCATCTTCAAGACGGCTTACTCCGTCAATATGATCGAATACCAACCCGGCAAGTTCATCAACTACATCGCATTGGGCAACAAGCTGCAGTTTAAGGGCGTGGAGATGTACCTCGACGTCATCAACCGCGCCTCCTTCGAGCAGGAGCATTTCTTCGGTCAAGACCTTACCGCCATCTATGGCGTCGGCGTTGACATCGGCAAGAAATGGATCGTTTTCGCCAAGGCTGGCTATGACTTCAACAAAGCCCAACTACCTAACACTGAAGCCTATGACCAATATGTCATCCCTGGCAAGAAGGTGGATTTCGAGAGCCTCGGCTTCGAATATTATCCCATGGGCGACCGTAGCTTACGTCTTCACCTGTGTGGCTCACACACGAGTGTAGACGGCGTAAGCAAGTACCAAGCCAACCTCGGCCTCACCTGGAAAGTCGACTTGCTTAACCTGAAAAAATAAACCGTTATGGCAAAGACAAAATACAACACCATCAAACGAACCACTACGTTCTATCACGATCGGGTGGAAAGATTCTTCAAAAAGTTCGAGAGAAAGAACCCAATGAAGTTCACAACCAAACGAAGCGTTGAAGCCATCATCTTTCTAGTCATCTTCTTCGCCTTCTTTGGGTTGTTGGCTTATAAAATGAGCCTGCCCAAGATGCTGAACACCTTCATGCAGACAGCCTATCACCTGCTGCTCGAGACCGTGTTCTACATCATGGCCATCTGCGTGCTCATGGGTGCCATCAGCAAGCTGCTCACCGAGTTTGGCGTGGTGCGTTTGTTAGAGAACCTGCTGCGTCCTTTGATGAAGCCTCTTTACAACCTGCCTGGTGTAGCTGCCTTGGGTGCTGTGATGACCTTCCTCAGCGACAACCCAGCCATCATCACCCTGGCACACGACAAGAACTTCAACCGCTATTTCAAGAAGTACCAGCTTGTCTCGCTGACCAATTTCGGTACTGCCTTCGGTATGGGTCTGGTGGTGGTGGCTTTCATGACCGGTCTGGGCTTCGGTAAAGGTGCTTTGGTTGGCGTGGCGGGTGCCGTCATCGGCAGCATCGTATCAACAAGATTGATGCAACGATCCTCGCTGAAATCTTACCCTGAGTTGGACGCCCCCGTTGACGCAGAATTTGGTGGCGACGAGCAGCAAATCACCTTCAAAAGCGAAGGCGGCATTTTCATGCGTTTCCTCAACTCATTGCTCGACGGTGGTAAGGACGGTGTGAGTATCGGCTTTGCCATCATCCCAGGTGTGCTCTGCATCTCCACCATTGTGATGATGCTTACCTTTGGTGCGGCAGGCGACAACGGCGAATATCTCGGTGTGGCTTACGAAGGTGTGCCCGTCATCAGTTGGGCTGCCAACAAGATCAACTTCATCTTCGAATGGCTCTTTGGCTTCAAGGACGGTGCTTTGATTTCCTTCCCCATGACCGCTCTTGGTGCCGTAGGTGCCGCCATAGGTCTTGTGCCACGTTTCATCACCCAAGGCATCATCGACAACAACGCCATCGCTGTGTTCACTGCCATCGGAATGTGCTGGAGTGGTTTCCTCAGCACACACGCAGCCATGCTCGACAGTCTCGGTTACCGCAAGCTCATCGGCAAGGCCATCGGTGCTCATACTGTCGGAGGTCTATGCGCAGGCATTGCTGCGCACTGGCTGTATGTTCTGCTGGCGTTGATATTCTAGACGTTGCACGCAACGTCTCTACAAGACACAAAAAAAAGAGGCTCGCGAGCCTCTTTTTTTGTTTTTAGAATAGAAGATTATTAGCTCTTCTTCCCACCCATGCTGTAGGTCAGGTTGAAGCGCAGGGTATTTTCCAGCGGGTTGCTGCCTGCCACCGTGTTGACGGGGATCAGATAGGAAACGTCAAGACCAAACACATTGTACTTCAGAGCGGCGCCCAAGGTGACGAACTTACGGTTACCCTTCAGTGCGGTCTCATTGAAGTAACCAGCGCGAACGGCAAAGGTGTTGTTGTACCAATACTCGATGCCACCGCCGATGTTGATCTCGCAAAGCTCTTCATAGAACTTGCCATAGTTGACCAGCTCGTGCTTCGAGTTGTAGCCATAACCAGGGGCATCATAGAAAGACTGGATCATACCTTGAACGACGGAAACGTTGTTGTCGTAGCCGTACAGGATCTTATAAGTTCCATCGTCATTATACATCGGGTTGCCCTGATCGTCACGTTCAATGACGGGCGGCGTGGGCACCATCAACTTGGAGAAATCCACGTTGAAGGCCAAAGAGTTGTATTCATCGAGGTCAAGTTTCAGACCAGCGCCCAAACGCAGTGTGGTCGGGATGAAGTCGCGACGTTCAGATTGACCATTGTAACTGATCTTACTACCAATGTTGGTGATGGCGGCACCCCAGGCAAAGTCGGCATCCATACTGCTGAACCATTCGACAGGACGTTTGTAATACACAGCCACGTCGGCAGCCACAGAGATACCCGGACGGCCATAGTCGGACTGGTTCTGGGTCAGGTCGGAATAGATGAAACGACCTGCGACAGCACCAGAGAGATAGTCACCGAGCATACGTGAATAGGTGGCATCAATAGCCCATTCGTTGGGGCTGTATTTACCTTGTGATATGTTGTTATGGTCACGGAATTCGATTTCACCGCAGCTAAAATAGCGCAAGGTTCCCGCCACCGACGAACGTTCGTTGATCTTGTATGCCAGAGCCAAATAGGCAAGATTCATGTCGGGCACCAAATTACGCAGCCAAGGGCTATAGCCCAAACCGCCGGCGAACTTGTCCTCAAGATAAACATACTTGGCGGGATTGTAATGCATGGAATAGACATCAGGTGTTGTTGCCACACCACAATCACCCATAGAGCCTCCGCGGGCATCAGGTGAAATGGAAACAAAAGGAACAGCAGTAGTGATCACATTGGGTGACACGCTGTAATCCTGGCCAATGATGTTCTGTCCATACGAGGAAGCCGCAACCATCAAAAGGGCGGCAACAAGGAGTTTCTTTACTTTCATATCCGGTTTTAGTATTTGAAATTGCAAAAATAACGTTTATTCAATTGTCATATTGTATGGATGTCAAAATAATTTTTCGCCTTAACGCTGGATGACCATGCGTTGGCTGACGGTACGGAAGAACCCGTTTTCATCCGTTAGCGTGAGGCGATAGAGATAAACACCTGAGCGCAAAGGACTTCCCGAATAACCACAGCCGTTCCAAAGGATAGGCTCGATGACACCGTCGGTGGCGGACACCTTTTTATATAAATGTTGCACGGGACGACCCATGATATCGAAAATCTCAATGTTGACATCGAAATTGCCGTCCTCGCCAACATGGGTCAGGGTGATGCGAGTCTCCTCATTGAAAGGATTGGGGTAGTTGCGCACCTGCGAGAGGAAGAGATTGTCGTCAACGACAAACCAAAGGGCTGCTTCGGAGGCGTTGTCCTGAGTGTCCCACACCTTAAGGGTAAACTCGTACGTACCCGGTTCAAGTTCGCTGACCGGCAAGGCGATGCGTCCACGTCTGAAGTCATTCAAGGCAGGTTCATAGCGGTCGTTCAACACCAAGTGGTTGTATGTTGCAAGATTGCTGTTCATTACAATGTCACGACCCAAACTGAAGCCATAGTGATAGATGCCTTGAGCATCGTAGAGGTCGGCATAAAGCACGCCTTGACGCTCCACCGATTGTCCATTTTCGAATTCGGGGGTATTCCAATAGAAGGTAATCTTCGGGCCTTCGTCGTCGGGCACCATGGCAGGATCGATTCCACCCAACATCAGCCCGTCGAACTTACCCATGGCATCGACAACACGAAGTGAGTCGTAGGCATAGAAACTAAAGCGTGGCATGTCCATTCCCGGCATAATGTCTTTCGGCACCTGGAAGGAGATATTGAACCTACCCGCAGTCACACTGACCTGTCCCTGATAGAGCACATCCTTATGATAATACACATTCCTAGTCGTGTCGCCATTAAACTTCACCTTGATCTTCGCCTTCTGGTCGTAGAACCTCACCCACAGTGTGCCGTTGAAGCCGGCATCCAGATGTCCGTTGGCGTTTCTCACCTCACCCTCCAACGTCACCATGCTCATGGCATGAAGTACAATGTCGTCGGAAGCCCCAATTGACATTCCATTGATTTTCGTCACAGCGATATTCCCCTGAGGCAAGGGGAAACGCATCACCGGGTCGCCCAAAAACAGGAAGCGGATATTCTGATTAAGGAACGGACTGGTTGGGCTTTGATAATTGAGCGAGTTGCTCTTGGCCTCCCTGACAATATCGCCATAACGCATAGGTTTGCCAGAAGCGTCGCGTTGAAAGAGGACTGGGATAAGCGACCGTGTCAGACGGTCGTTATGCATACCGTAAGTAGGACGACTTGTTGTAAGCATCGCCACACTGCCTCCATGGGGGTTCAGGAACAGTTGTTCACCAGCAGAAACCAAGAGGGGGTTGTCGTATTTTGTAAACTCACAAGTGGCGGTATAGACAAAGGGCAATTTCTCGTAGTTGTTGAGGGCGTTGATGTCGGCATTGGCAAGCACATTCTCACCTGTCAGGCCCTTGACGCCACCATGGCCGTTATAGAAGAAGGCCAAAGTGCCTTGCTCGAGAGCACGCATCAAGTCGGCATTGGCGCCTTGGTTGACGGTACCACTCGAAGTGCTTGTCAGAGGATAGGCGCCACAATACACCTTTTTTGCGGTCAATGCAGGACAAATGGTATCCATCATCATATAATGTTTCTCGCTGTAATCCACATAATCCACCTTCTCGTCGTCGGCCAAGAGCAGCAAATCCGTTTTCCATTCGCCATGCGATTCAGCCAGATTGTCGCATTGTTTGATCTTGCGCAACATATTCTCAGCTTCCTCCACAGTCGAAACAGAGATACGACCTACACCGATATCGACACGACCTTCACAGTTCACACCTTCGTTGTTGTCCATCAATGCGAAGAAGTCGTCGGCTGCGAAACTCAACTCATACTGTGGGTCTTCAAACGTTTCGTAGGTAGGCACATAATTCTGCCCATTGCCTTTGATATTGCGGAAATCGAACGATGCACGTCCAAACAAGGTCAGATACTTCAGTTGGCCAGCGCTGCGCCGATACACCATGCGAACGAAGTCGCGTATGCCTGTCGGGTCGGGCGTGCCTGACGAAAATTCGTTATAGATTTGATTCACATCGACCACCACGCTAGTCAAGCCGTCCTTTTCGGAATGATAATCGGCCAAGGCCTGTGCCTGCTCGAGAAAGATGGGCGAAGTGAGGATCAAGTTATCGGCTTCGGCGATGGCGTGAAGGTTTTGATTGGGCAAGGCCGTCCAGCTCACAATCCGATGCGCCGCCTCAGGCTTGAACAGAACATAGCGTTTTTCCGTCCTCTCATCGGTGGCAAATACCAAGTTGCCTCCACTCAACACGACATCCTGAACAATAGGCTGCAAAGGTGAGGTCACTTCCCAAAGCCGATAATCGGCATTGACATTCTGTACCCAGACAGCACTTCGGCCGTTGCCAAACTGACTTGGCATCAAGCGGAATAGGAAATTGCTTTCCGTCCTTTTCAGCTGTCTCCAACCATAAATCTCAACATAATCAAGATATAGGGAAGCTGATGGAGAATTTACAAGACTCATTTTGAACGTAGCAGTGTCGTTATCAAGAAGCATCTGTTTGTCGATGGTCGATAACCTGCCATACAAATGATCTTGATCACTAATATACTTGATGGCAACATTATCAGCCACATGGTTGTCGTTGACCCAAGCATCGTAATGTAAATACGTCTTTTTGACGCGTCCCAATATTTGCGAATTTATTCTTAAAGCTTTGGTTTTTACCAGGTTAGGAAAAACAAAAGAAATAGCAAAAGTCGAATCCTCTGCAGTAACCTGTTCGCCAAACCAGTTTTGTCCTATAGAATAAGGCGAAAACAGTTCTTCCTCATGCCAAACGAAATCGGGAAACTCAGAGATGACGGTCGTCGTATTCTCAACGGACAGCGTGGGCTTCTCTCCCACCCTCAAACCGTCGACACCGCTATCAATACACAGATAATAATAAGTGGTGTCGGAATAATAGTTGCGTTCACGCTCGTAGGTCTTGGTGCCATTGTCGACCAGCACCCAGCGCGTAGGTTCCTGTCCATAAAACAACACCACGTCGCCCTCATCGAAGCTGCCGTCGTCGGCACCCGTCACGCAGATGGCCATCTCCGTCAAATCGTCGGGACGACTATCCGAGTTCTTCTCAGGCAGAGCGCCCGAAGGATTACCAAACAACCTGATCTGATTGGGGTTCAAGGCACTCACATCGATGCCCATCCCCTGCAAGGTGGCATAGTCCAATTGGTAGGCGCCCTCTTGCGTCACCGAAAGGCGATACCAGGTGTGATCGCTCAGCACCGACTGGTAGGTGTTATCCTGCGACCAGCCCACCGTACCGCCAAACAGCAGTAAGAGAACCGTAATAATGGTTATTCTTCTGTATTTCATACTCATTCTCATTTACTTAACACTAGTTTTGATACCAAGGTGGCCGTTTCTCCATTATCGTTGGTGGCCACGATGCGGTAGACATAAATGCCATTACGCAAATCTGCACCGTTAGCGCCACGGCCATTCCAACGAATGGGCGTGATGCGTGCCGAAGTGCCCGACACCGTCTCGGAGAGTGTAGTCACCCAACGGCCCATGATGTCGTAAATATAGATGTCGACCTTCACATTGTTGCCCACTTGGTTGTGGTCGAACACGAAATGCGTCTCGTCCGTCACTGGATTGGGCGCATTGAAGGCATTCTCAATGACCATGCCACTGTTGTTCACCACAGTGAACGAAACCGTAGCTGTTCCAGAGTTGTTGTAGATGTCCCAGACCTTGAGCGTCAGGGTATAGTCGCCATCGGCGAGGTTTTGCAGTTTGTATGTGATGGTACCCTTGCCCGGATGGTCAAGTTCGGCAACGAAGTAATCATTAAGGCAATAGGCATTCTTTGAAGGGCCTGTCAGCGTGGCCATGATGTCGTGACCAATGCCCGCGCCCGTCGTATTGATGCCACTCTCGTCTTCGACGAAAGCCAACAGCAATGGGTTTTGACCCGTCAAGCCACCATCTACGAAGAGCGTGTCGTCGATGAAGAGCTTGACCTCAGGTCCTTCGACGTCCTCAGTGGCCTCGTCATAAAAACCGCCGATGATGAACGCATCACAGCTGCCGTTGGCATCGATGTCGTAATCAGTAGCATAATAATTGATCAAACCTTGACCGAACCGATAGGAGATGTCGCGCGGGACGATAAAGTTGATTTTGAACCTTCCGTTGACTGCCTCAGCCTTCCCGTTGAAAATCATGCTATTACGTAACTTAAAATCAATAACCCCACAAGCCGTGCCATAAGTGGAAAGCTCGGCTTCCTTATCATAGACGATAACGCTGACCACACCATTGAAACCTGTGGCCACATTGCCATCCAAGTCCTTCACGACGCCTTCAATCTCAACGGGTTGCAAAGCGCTAATGGTATCGTGATAGACAGGATACGTCATCCATGTGCTGTCGTTGATGGCGAGGGAGTCCAAGTCGTAGCCTGGATATTTCCCATTGATGCTTAGCGTTTCCACTTTCCATTTCGGATAGGCCAATCGCAATGCGGGGTCGCCAAAAAACACATAGCGTTTCTCCACCAAGCCTCCACTACTCTTTGCCATGCGGTAGACATCCCCCAAACGATAGTGCTCGCCCCCGTAATAACGGAACAAGTTATCGTAGACACCCTCACCAAAAGCGAGGTTATGATGTCCATGAGTCACTCTTGAAGTGGTGAACATGGCGATCATGCCACCATATTGGTTCAAGAACGAATACTCGCCCAAGGAAGTGCGCAGGTGATCGTCGAAGCGGCTGAACTCACACGTACCAGTAATCATCAGCGGATACATCGGACCGTTTCGCCATGAGTCGACGTCCTTTCGTTGAAGAATCTTCTCTTCAGAAAGTTGAACCTCGCCTCCATGACCGACATAATGGAGCACCAACGTGCCTTTTTCCATGCGGCTATTGATGGCAGCGTTCACGTCAGGTGCAATCTCACCTCCCGGGGCGCTGATTTGCTGATAGGCGTCGAGATAGATCTTGTCAACCACAGCAGCCTCGCCTCCTACATTCTTCAGCTTGGCCACCAAGGTCTCCGCACTATTCACAAAGCCACTTTCATCATCCGTAAAGAAAGTGATTGTGTTGCGCCACGGTTGCATGGTGGTCTCGTCTTTCACAATATAACGTTCGATCTTGTCGACCATCTGGGCAGCCTGTTCCACCGTCTGCACCGGGAAACGTCCCACACCTATGTCGGCCAAGGAACCGTCGATATTGCCCTCAAGTTCATCCATAAAACCGAAATAGTCATCCGTTACATAGGTATACGACATCGCCAACGAAGCCACCGATTCGTAGGAAGGCACAAAGTCAACAACGCCATCGCGGTTCTTGTAATCGTAGGAGCAATCACCCAAAAGCAGCAGATACTTGATAGTTCGGCCCGGAGTGCTGTCAAGATAAAGCATACGGCAGAAGTCGCGAATGGCCGAAACGTCTTTCGCGCCACAAGAGAACTCATTGTAGATCTTTTCCGGTGTGGTGACATAAACATTCAAGTCAGGGTCGATGCGGTTGTGGATGGCTTTCAGACGTTCGGCTTGTTCCATAAAATCGGGATACGTCAAGATAACAAAGTCCACATCGCGCACCCCATGAAGGTTCTGGTTGTCAACCTTACCGAAGGCCGTGGCAGAATGATACGAGTTGCCATTGCAGGCCACAAACTCGTTATCGCGGTTGCCGACCATCTTGAAACTCAAGGTAGAGCCACTGAGTTGACCTTTCACGATGGAGGGTTGCATGGGTTTGCTCACATCCCACACCTGGGTTTGTTGCGTGGCACCCGTCAGTCTGTACTCGTACGTTTTATTGAGTACGTATGCTTCGGGATTACGGAAGCGCATTTGGTCACCCGTCATTTTCAGGCTGCGCCAGGCATTGACGAGGATATAATCCACAAAGCCTTCTGAGGTGACAGAGGAGCCATTGGAATTGTGTTTTAGGGTAACACGCACCGTCTCGCCATTGGGATGGCAGTTCACCCATCCACCCACATCGTATCCGTATGGCATCTCGGTCGAAGAGGAAGTAGTTTGAATAGGGTAAACAGCTTGCTGCACATTGTTGACCAACACCGCGAAACTGGCCGCTTGGAAATTGCGTCCCGCCAAAGCTGTCTTCACCGTGCAGGGAAGTGAGGTAATCACATTGGGGAAAGTGAAATCGAAGCTTTGTGTAGATGTGTATTCCATCTTGTCGCCATAATAGGTTCGTCCTACTCGGAATACATTGTACAAGTCTTTTTCATGTACCTGATAATCCAGGAATTGGTTGACGATCTCATTGGCGCTTCCAGTAGGTTGGTCGGCATAACTGATGCGTTTGCCCTGGCCCAACCCCACGACAACGAAGGCGTAGGCATAGTCATCGTATGCGTTTTGAATATGCGTATAGGCCATACGTTCCGTTTCAAGCTTCCAGCAAACGGGGCCACGACCGTAGAAAAGGATATAGTCGTTGTTGTCGAAACGGCCATCGGATTCGCCTGCCACATAAATGGGCACCTCAACCAAATCGTCTGGACGGGCGGTTGCGTTCAACTCAGGCAGCACGCCGCCCCCATTGTGGTAGATGCGTATCTGACGCGGGTCAAGTTGTGACACGTTGATGCCCAATTCAGTGAGGTCGGAAGCCGTCAGCTTATAGATGCCAGTTTCTGCAAGACCGATCTTGTACCACTCTCCAGATGCCATCGCCGAGCGCGTGGCATAAGTGGGTTTAGACTTCATAATACTGACATCAGGAGTGAGCGTCATCGACAATGTGGCTGAAATCAGCTTCTCGTATTGATCGCCTTTTTGTCGGAAAGGCACGATACGCACTGAGAGCAAAGCCTTATCGCGCGAGCGCAACGGCTTGGCGGTCACTTCAAAATCGCTGCTGAAGGCATAATTACGCGCCACCTTCATCTCAGCCTCAGTAAGGGCTTCGGCTTTGACATCATCACACACCACTTCCACTTTCACAGCATCGTCGTAAATGGGCAAAGACTGATAAAACACAGGCATGACATCTTCATAGGCACCCGACTCCAAATCAATATATAATAAGGTATCAGATCCAAAATGTTGTTCAGCCACTCCCTGCCATTGCAGACGGATAGTTTGTTCCATCTTCATTTGACCCCACAAAGAATCGGCGTTGCCAGCGGCAAAAAACAACATGACCAGCAACAAACAAAATCGTATCTTATGACGCATATTTATCGTTATTACTTAATATTCAATTTATTAAATACAAAGTACACCTTCTAAGCATACCTTTATTTATAAGGGAACGAAAATACAACTTTTTTATTGCAAGATGGCATTTTTGGGCAACAAAAAAGTTTTTTTTCCAAAAATGACAACCGATTCAAAAAAAGTCCATAAATTTGCGTGTTTTTTTAGAAAAAAGTTTGAAAATAATCTGAGAGGCATACAATAAATGCCTTTCAATTGAGTTTATAGATAACAAATTTGAATGACAATGTATAGAAAACAAGGATTCAAGACACTAGCCATCATTGTTTTGGCAGGATTGCTTACCGTTTCATGCTCCAATAAGTCTTCGCGCACGACGGGTTGGGCCTACAACGATGCCAACAACGGAGGCTTCGAAGTTACTGAAGTGAACGACCAGGAAATCGGTCCCGGCTTGATTGCCATCGAAGGCGGAACCTTCGTGATGGGCGCCACAACCGACAACCTGACCTATTCGTGGGACAACTCGCCCCGCAAGGTCACCGTGCCTTCTTTCCTGCTGGACCGCACCGAGGTCAGCAATGTGGACTACCGTGAGTACATCTACTGGCTGAACCGCGTTTACGGACAAAACTATCCTCAGGTGGTACGCAATGCCGCGCCCGACACCTTGGTTTGGCGTGACCGCTTGTCATACAATGAGCCCATGGTTGAGATCTATTTCCGCCATCCTTCCTACAATGACTATCCGGTGGTGGGTGTGACCTGGGTTCAAGCCAATGACTACTGCTCTTGGCGTACCGACCGTGTCAATGAGTTGATGCTTGTTGAGGCTGGCGTCCTTGATTGGGACCCGACCCAACAAGACGAAGAGAACTTCAACACCGACGCTTATCTGGCCGGCCAATACACTGGCAAGGTGAAGAACGGTAAGAAAGACCTCTCCAAAGGCGGCGACGGCGTGCGTAACGTCAGAATGGACGACGGCATCCTTTTGCCCTCGTACCGTCTGCCTACGGAAGCCGAATGGGAATATGCCGCTGTCGGCTTGGTGGGCAACACCTCCAACGAAATCGTCAGCGAACGCAAGGTGTATCCTTGGAACGGCGACGGTCTGCGCACCGACAACAAGAGATATATGGGTAGCTTCATGGCCAACTTCAAGAGAGGCCCTGGTGACTATATGGGTGTTGCTGGTCACTTGAACGACGGTGCCGCCCTGCCCGCCCCTGTGGGTTCCTACTGGCCCAACGACTACGGCCTGTACAACATGGCTGGCAACGTGGCTGAATGGTGCCAAGATGTCTATCGTCCGCTGTCTCACGAAGACGTTGCCGACTACAGCCCCTTCCGTGGTAACGTGTTCACCCGCAAGGCTGTCGACGACGAAGGCTTCCTGCTGCAAAAAGACTCCCTGGGTCGTATCCGCAGAGAGCCCATCCCTCAGGAAGAAGCTGCCAAGCGCCAGAACTACCGTACGAGCTTCAACTCCAACTATGACGACGGTGACTATATGTCGGCCATCCGCAACCGTTGGAGCGATCCTCAAGACGACCAAAGCGTGTTCACCAAGGAGATGTATGAAGCCGCCACGAATGAAACTCCCGGTACGACCCTCATCAGCGACGAATCGAGAGTGTACAAAGGCGGTTCATGGGCCGACGGTCCTTACTACCTGAGCCCTGGCACGCGCCGTTACCTCAACCAGAACCAGTCCGCTTCGACCATCGGCTTCCGTTGCGCGATGAACAAGGTGGGCAGCTCTTTTGCCAAGTAAATAGTAATAGATTCTTTTTCATGATAGCTTTGAAGCCGTTTGATCCGTCAGGCGGCTTCTTTCATTAAAACACAAGGGTCCCTGAGCCCTGAGCTCGTCGAAGGGTCGAAGGGCCCAAACCCATAACAGATGATAGAAACAATATATCAACATTACCTCAAGGCTCACAAAGTCTCCACCGACAGCCGCAAGATTGAGAAAGACGCTGTTTTCTTCGCCTTGAAAGGCGAGAACTTCGACGCCAATGACTTCGCCCTGCAAGTGGCGGAGCAAGGCGAGGCCTGTCTCGTCGTCGCCGACCGCAAAGACCTGCCCAAACACGAACGCATCTTGATAGTGGACGACTCATTGAAAGCCTTGCAAGACCTCGCAGCCTACCATCGCCAACAGAGCAAAGCCATCGTGCTATCCATCACCGGCACCAACGGCAAGACAACCACCAAAGAGCTCGTCTCGGCAGTGCTGGCCAAGAAATACAACATCATCCACACGATGGGCAACCTCAACAACCACATCGGTGTACCGCTCACCCTGCTGAACATTAAACCCGAGACCGAGATCGCCGTCGTGGAAATGGGCGCCAACCATCCAGGTGAAATCGACTTCCTCTGCAAGATCGCCGACCCTGACTACGGCCTCATCACTAACATCGGAAAAGCACATCTGGAAGGCTTCGGTAGCTTTGAGGGCGTCATCAAGACCAAGACCGAACTGTATCGACATATCAAGGCTCATGGCAAGGCCGTATTTGTCAATCAAGGCAACCCGCTGCTTTGGGAGCAATCAGAGGGACAGGAACGCATCAGCTATGGCAGGCATTGCGCTGCCTTCTGCCCTGTCGCCCCTGCTGCCTGCAACCCGTATTTGAGCGTCGGCTGGAAGGAGCACCTTATCCAGACCCATCTCGTTGGCAGCTACAACTTCGAGAATGTGGCAGCCGCCATTGGCGTGGGTCAGTATTTCGAGGTGGACGAGAATGCCATCATCGAAGCCTTGGAGGCTTACACACCCACCAACAGCCGTTCGCAGGTGATTGAAACCGGCAAGAACCGCATCATCATGGATGCCTACAACGCCAACCCCACCTCCATGCGCGCCGCCTTGATCAACTTCGCCAGCATCTGCGGCGATAACAGCCTTTTGGTATTAGGCGACATGCGTGAGTTGGGCACGGCTTCCGAAGAAGAACATCGCAACATCCTGGGCTTGATGAAGGAGTTGAAATTCAAGGAGGCTTTGTTGGTCGGTTCGAACTTCAGCGCTTACAATGAGGACCCTGATTGGAAGACCTTCGATAATGTCCAGAGTCTGTGTCAATATCTTGAAAGCAGTCCAGTTAGCGGAAAGACGATACTCGTCAAAGGCTCTAATAGCATACAATTGGGGAAAGTGTTACCGCTATTGTAACACGAGATCGGGGGCGCACCCTTTACTCCTTTAATCGTCATGGCGGAGGAACATCCGCCATCTCCCAAGCGCGAAGACGAAGCCCTTGCGCATAGGAGATCGCGGATCAAGTCCGCGATGACGATTCAGAGAGAGAGACTCGTTCTAGTTGAAAGAGAAGAAAATAAACCAATGAAAGAAACCACCGCCATAGGACTCATGTCGGGCAGCTCGTTAGACGGGCTGGATATCGCCCTTGTGCGCTTCCAAGAAGAGGAGGACAAATATCACTTCCAAATCTTGCAGGCCGAGACCCTACCCTATCCCGAATACTGGACCGAACAACTCTCCGAAGCCTTCCACAAACAGCCCGAAGACTTAGTGCAGTTGGACAAGGACTACGGCAAATATTTAGGCGAGCAAGTGTTGGCTTTTGCCAAGAAACACAATGCTACACCTGACTTTGTTGCTTCGCACGGCCACACCATCTTCCACCGTCCCGAGGAGCATTACACGCTTCAAATCGGTGACGGACAAGAGCTGGCCAAGGCTTGTGGCTTCACCGTCGTCAACGATTTCCGCAGCGAGGACGTCAGCAAGAGCGGACAGGGTGCACCGCTTGTTCCTATTGGCGACAAGTTGCTTTTCGGCGACTATGAGATCTGCCTCAACATCGGCGGCATCGCCAACGTCTCATACGACGAAAACGGCAAGCGCATTGCCTTCGATCTCTGCATCGCCAACCAAGCCCTCAATTATCTCGCTCAGATGAAAGGTCTCCCCTACGACCGCGATGGCGAACTGGCCCGTAGCGGCGAGGTCGACATCACATTGTTGAAACAACTCAACAGGCATCCTTTCTACGGGCTGTACCCGCCCAAGTCGTTGGGTCGTGAGTTCTTTGAAGTCAACCAAAAGGAACTCTTGCAAGGCCTCTCCGTGCCAGATTTGTTGGCCACCTTTGTGGAGCACATTGCCTTGCAAATCGCATTGGGAGTGAGCCATCTACCCAAGGGAAAGATCCTCGTCACCGGTGGCGGTGCGAGGAACAAATTCCTTATGGAACGCCTGCAAGCCCGCAGCTCACATGAAGTCATCATCCCCGATAAGATGATTATCGACTACAAGGAAGCCTTGGTATTTGCTTTCCTTGGACTGCTCCGCGTGGAAGGCAAGACCAATGTGCTAGCCTCAGTAACTGGGGCTGAAAGTGACAGTTGCAGTGGGAGGATTTGGAAACCCTGCTAAAGCATTCTGCTTCTTATTCATTTACAGCAATATATCCGACAGCAAACGACAACAAACGACTGCTGTCGATTACAAACGTTTGTTCAACGGCTTTTTCTTAACAAAGGTTGTTTCTTTGCGGTATTAAAACTAATAAGAATATGGCAAAGAAAGAAACCAACTCAAAACTTGAAATCACAATTTGTGATATCAAAGGCATTGACAGTATCAATATAGAATCTTTGATACGCGTAATAAGAGGCCAACAGGTGATGCTTGATTCTGATTTGGCGATGCTGTATGGTGTTGAAACCAAGAGATTGAACGAACAGGTGAAACGAAATCTCAATCGTTTTCCGGAGGATTTCATGTTTCAACTCACTCATGATGAGGCAGTTAGTCTAAGATCACAAATTGTTACCTTAAACGAAGAGAAA
This sequence comes from uncultured Bacteroidales bacterium, assembly GCA_900318265.1. Taxonomy (GTDB): domain Bacteria; phylum Bacteroidota; class Bacteroidia; order Bacteroidales; family F082; genus Limimorpha. The sequence goes on from ONKA01000008.1 coordinate 62,589, forward strand.
AATTCTTTAAGGTCGCAAATTGCGACCATAAACGAGGAAGAAGTAATCTTGAAGTCGCAAATTGCGACATCAAGTTGGGGAGGCACTCGAAAACTTCCCTATGCCTTCACCCGCAATGGCATCGCCATGCTCAGCAGCGTTTTAAGGTCTGATACTGCTGTGGAAGTCAACATCCGCATCATGCGCGCATTTACCATGATTCCGCAACTCGTCAATCACAACACGCAGATTATTGAGCGCATCTTCAACATTGAGCAGCATCAACAAGAAACAGACAAAACGATTAAGGTTATTCTTGATAGAATCGAGGACGTTAGTCCAAAACTCCTCCCCGAGCAAGTCTTCCCAACCGGTTGCGTCTGGGATGCATGGACTTACATCTCCGACCTCATTCGAAGTGCCCGACAAAGGATTGTCTTGATTGACAACTATGTTGACGACCGAGTACTCTCCATGTTCACAAAGCGGAAAGACGGCGTTTCAGCGACCATCTTCACTCGGCATAATGAACAATTCCTCACCGACCTTAAGAAGCACAACGCCCAATATCCCGAAATCGAGTTCATTCAACTGCCACACCGAAACCACGACCGCTTCCTGATCATCGACGATAAAGTCTTTTTGTTGGGAGCAAGCTTGAAGGACATGGGAACGGGGCTTTGCGCGGTTACTGAGATGAAAATTGCGCCGGAGGTAATTCTAGGGTTGCTAAAGTGAAAACAAACTACACGAATCACCAAACTACAGGATTAAGCACATTTGAGTAAACCAGGAAACGCTTTTTCTAGTGTTTTTTCTTTCCTAAAAACTATTTCCGTACTTTTGTCGTTTGATTCATATATCAAACGGTTGTGTTCAAGAAAATCCTAAATACCTTTGGCACCAAGATACTGGCGGCAGCCCTCAACTTCGCTATTGCCATTATCATCTCCCAAACTTTGGGCGATACGGGCAAAGGTACACAGGCTCTGCTCCTGACCACCATATCCTTCATCCTTATCTTCTCCGACATTATTTGCGGCGCAAGCATCATCTACCTCGCCCCACGCCATTCGTTCAAGAAGATTCTGGTAGCCTCCACGGTATGGGCGGCCCTCATTGGTGTGATCATGGGCTTCGCTATCTGGCTGTTCTATCCAAAGCTGGCACCCGACTTGGTTGCACATGTAGCCATCCTGTCTTTCATCTCCTCGCTCAGCAACATCAACTTCCGTTTCTTGGTCGGCAAGGAGGAAATCAAAAAGGCCAACTACAACACACTGCTCCAACCCGTGCTTTTGGCCTTGACTTTGGTCATCTATTATATCTTGCTGAAGCGAACCGACATCTACGGCTACGTCATCGGGCTGTATGCCGCCTACGGAGGCACTTTCCTGCTGGGTGTGTGGATGTTGAGGAAGGAATACGCCAACCTGCGTCACGACACGGACAAGGACTACAAACCCGTACTGAAAGACCTCTTCAAATACGGTTTCCTCAACCAGACAGGCCACTTCGTGCAGTTCTTCAACCTGCGCTTGAGTTACTATCTGTTGGACAAATACATCAGCGTGGGACGCGTGGGGGTGTTCTCCAATGCCCTTTCATTAGCCGAGGCCATCTGGATCATCAGCAATAGCATCGCCCTCGTGCAATATGCCCGCATCGCCAATGCCGACGACCGCGCCTACGCGCAAAAGCTCACCCTCGACTTGGGCAAGATCTGTCTTCTTATCTCTGCCTTAGCGGTCGTGGTGTTGTGCCTGCTACCGCCTGCAGTCTACACCTTCGTCTTCGGTCCCGAGTTTGGCGAGATGGCAGGACTCATTCGCATCCTGGCACCAGGCATCTTGCTCTACTGCATTTTCCTCATCCTCGGACACTATTACTCAGGCACCGGACGTTATCAGATGAACACCTTTGCGGCACTTTGCGGACTGGTCATCACATTCGTATGCGGCTTCACGCTGATACCACGCTATGATGTCACAGGTGCAGCCATCACCTCAGCGGTGTCGTATACGGTCAATGCAGTGTTCCTGTTTGTGTTCTTCGTCAAGGAGTCACACTTCAAAGGCCGCGACTTCCTTTTGACCAAGAGCGAGATACAGAACTACATCGCTGGTTTGAAACAACAATTCTTGAAACAACCTACCGAAAAATGAATAAACTCCATAAACTCACAAAAGCCCTTGGGCGCATCATCAGGCATCCTTATCTGCTCAACCTCGTCCTTCAAGATGAGGACAGCAACAAGGAAGACGTCATCCGGAAATATGGCCTCACCGACGGTCTGCCCGTCATCGAAATCAACGAATTGCTTCCTGACTTCCACGAAATCGCGAAGCCTTACGCTTATCTCTCGGGTGCCACCATGCCCATCGACATTGCCTTGCTGCGTGCCTTGGCAAAACGCTATGCGGTGAAAGACTACTTCGAAATCGGCACCTGGCGTGGCGAGAGCGTAGCCAATCTGGCCGATGTGGCAGAGCATTGCGTCACCTTCAACCTGCCGAAGGAAGACATCGTCAATCTGACCAATAACCAGCTTTATGCGGATTTGCACAGCTTCTTCAGCAAGGGTCTGACCAACGTAGAACAACTATACGGCGACTCCCAGGCTTTTGACTTCGGGCCGCATCTCGGCAAGTATGACATGGTCTTCGTCGATGGCGACCACCATTACGAGAGCGTGAAGAAAGACACTGAGACTGCTTTCAAGTTACTGAAAGGCGAGCGCAGTATCATCGTGTGGCACGACTACGGCCTCGACCCTGAGACCATCCGCTGGGATGTGATGGGCGCCATCTTGGACGGTGCACCTGCCGAGAAGCGCAAGCATATCTATCATATCTCCAACACCTTGTGTGCCGTTTATCTGCCTGATGACTTCGCCACGCATAAGCTTGTGCCATACGAGACACCCAAGAAATACTTTGAAATTGATATCAAAACGCATATTTGCTAAGCGATGAACGTTCTGCACCTATTGAGTTGGTTCCCCACCCCCGACGACCCCACCCTGGGCAACTTCTGCGTCCGCATGATTGACGCATTGCCCGAGGATTGCCATTCCGTCATCCTCTCCGTTTGCGACGGCAAGGACATGACGAAATCGTTCGAGGTCAAGGAGATTCCCGGAGCGCACCATACCCATGTGCAGATTTATATCCGTCCACCGAAAATTAACGTCATTCGCAAACTCAAGATGCTGCGAATGTACCAATATGGCTTGAAATACATCAAAAAACGTTTCTTTGACCCCGACTTGATTCATTTGCATGTCACATACCCTCTTGGCCAGGTAGCCTTGCTATGGAAGAAGCTCTTTGGCTACAAATATGTCCTTACCGAGCATTGGACCATTTACCAACCGCAGAACAAGGACGTTTTGGTCGGTAAGCTGAAGCGGAAAATCGTCAAGATTGCCAATAATGCCGAGCTCATCATGCCAGTAAGCCTTGACTTGCAGCGGTGCATGGAAGGTCACGGGGTGAATAACCGTTTTCGGGTGGTTTACAATTTGGTGAATACGGATCTTTTCAAGCTGCGCCAGCCGCCTTGCATAGATTCCAGCATACGCACAGGCCTCTGCAGGAATGACATGCAAGGCTCGATAAAGGATGACATGCACGTCTGGAAAAAACACATCCTACATATTTCCACCTTGCGTGACGAGGCCAAGAACTTCAGCGGCATTTTACGTGTCGTTGAGCGTTTGCGCCAACAGCGCGACGACTTCGAGCTGCACGTCATCCATGACTACGAGGCGCCAGAATTCAAAGCTTTTGTAAAAGAACACCACTTGGAGGACTGCGTCATCTTCCATGGGAAAAAGACCTCTGCCGAGGTAGCCGAAGCCTACCAACAGGCCGACTTCTTCGTATTGTTCTCCAACTTCGAGAACCTTCCTTGCGTCATTGTGGAAGCCTTTGCTAGCGGTGTGCCTGTGTTGAGCACTTCCGTCGGAGGCATCGCCGAAATCCTCTCTCCTGAAAGAGGCATCCTTATCCCACAGGGAGACGAGGACGCTTTGTTACAAGGAATGAACCAACTGCTCGACCACAGTTCAGAATACGACCGCCAAGCCATTCGGGACTACGCCATAAAAACATTTGCTGCCCAAAACATTGGACAGCAAATATTTGAATCCTACAAGAAAGTCGTTATTCCTTGACGAACTTCACCGTCGAGACGACATCGTTTTCATCCACGATACGGACAAAATACACGCCTTGTGGCCATGCCGCCACTTCGACAGTATTGTCCTTTCCTTGATACACCATTTGTCCCAAAGCATCAAATGCCTTGATTTCCTTTACTTTGCCTTCAATCATGAAGCGGTCGGAGGCAGGATTAGGATAAAGCATCGAATGAGAGGTGTTTTCCGGAACCGACGTCACTTCGACCGTCACCGATGAAGGATCCGATTCACAATACTCATTAGGACGCTCATAAGTCACGAGCACGGTATATTCCGTAGCGCCAATTTCATTAGAGGCATCAAAATACGACCTCTGTGATGGATCTTCAATTTCAGCAATCACGAAAGGAGCATCATTCTCCTTTTTCAGTATTAAATAACTCTGGAACTCATCGGTTCGGCCTTCCCAATCCCAAGTCAACAGAGCACCAAATTCATCACTGCCATTCCACTGGTAAGTACCATTCAAATTAGAAACAGGCGGACAACCCATCGTACAATTAATCTCGTATTCGGTAATAACACCCACTTCAGGATAGCCATTTGAGGCCGCAATCAAGTTGTCGTCCCAGTCATAAATCTCGTATGACACTTCAGAAAGGCTACCGTGTGAATAGCATGTGTTGTCATATGTCCAAAAGAATGTAGCGGTTTGGTATTTCGGCACGGGCACAACCAGCGAGGCAGAACCTCCATCCCACAAACCAACTCGCTGCGAGACCTTGCCATCCTCGTCAAGCACAGCGATGAATGACATGTCCCAGCCGTTACCACCCGTATCGGCCAACTCAAAGCGCAAGTCACAATTGGTGCCCACCAACACGGTGTCACGGGCCACTTTACTCATTCCTGCTGCATTCACTGCATACACCGTATAATAATATGTGCCATACTCAAGACCATATTGATCATAATCATCAAAATAAACCAGGTCGTCTGTCACATCTGTCATTTTCTCAACCACTTCACCATCACGCATAATGACAATTGTATCAATCTTTGAAAGAGCAGTCCCATTACGGGTTTCATAGACAGGATTGAAGGTCAGTTCCACCTCTCCATGATCGAAAACGGCACGAGCATTTATGTTTTCCACCGCCTTAGGTGCATCATAATACTCATCAACGGGATGCAAATTAAAGACGGCATTATGCTGCCATGGGAAAGAATAGAACGTCAGATAGAAGCCGTCAATAGCATACCATCCGTTGTCGAAACCTGCCCAGCCCCAATTGAGATGGAACATGCCGTTAGTATCATAGCCGTCAAGCACATAGGCATGGCCACCTGCATCTCCTTGTGAAGCATAATAAAGAGGCATGCCGGCATCAAGATTGGCACGCAAGTCATTCATCCATGCGCCTGAGCCATTCGGCTTATACCGATGTTCCCATTCGGGACTATATCTGAAATAATCACTCATGCCTGGACCCACATTCTCCGAATAGGCACCGCTAGCATTGGCACCATAGCCCATGTCAACACTTACACCGGCGTGGTATTCCAATAAGGCTGTGGCATCCACCTCGGCTTGCGGACTGGCAAAATCGAGGAAGTCAGGCATCAACTCAAAACGGTAAGTGGCGTCTTCGAAATTGGCTTCCTGCCAGCCATAATCGCCATAATAGCTGCTGGCATCATAGCCGTGGCCTCCTTGCCCGTGACGGGGCCATTCCCAATAACGCATGATCTGGCTCATGGCGTTGGCCACGCAGCCCGACTTGCAATGGCCGCTATAGACTGAGCTGGGGTCAAGAGGAGCCATGTTGTTGTAAAGGTCGGTCTGGTTCCAGATGGAAGCCATCAGCGGTCCTACACTGCGATCGGTCTTCGAAGCTGAAAGCAGGCCTGTCTTCTCAAGACTCGTCCAATCGGCAACAGCCTCTGCCGTACGCTCGTCGTTATTGGCATACATCTGACTGAAACCAGCCTTGTAGTTCTCGAAAAAGGTCATCAGACCATCGGGAAGCTGAGGCGTGAAGTTGCTCTCGGTGGAATAGCCCAAGATAGGTTTAGCACGGTCGTCGGCAGAGACAATGACAAAACCCTTAGGCTGTACGGCAAAGACATAGAATGCCGTTTGACCATTGTCGGCGAAGGCAGTATAAGCCAAATCGACCGATGCCGACTTCATCTCCGTATTGGCTTTCATAAATTTGGTCCCCAGCAACTTGGCCTTTTGGACATCGACAGGGTTGGCTTGCAAGCCAAAGCACAAAATGGCAAGCAATAAGGTAAAGAGCGTCTTTTTCATAGTTTTTGTATTGTATTGTATTGTTTTGTTTTTAATCGTTGTTTTTCACCAAGACGAAGGCATCCTTGTCGGTCTCCTTTGGCACGTAGCCTTGGTCGTAGACGAAATGGTAGACGGCACCCGCCTTGGTTGTGTAGGTACTCGTGAAATACTTGAAATCGAAACCTTTCTCCGTCAGCTGTTGGCGGCTGGCAAAGCCTTTACCGTTGGGATTCATCTCCTCCAGAATATTGTGGTTGCGTGCAAGGATTCCGTTAATCTTTCTCACCACGTTGACTTGCTTGTGGGTCTTTTCGTAGTTGTAGCTGTTGCGGCACGAGTCACAGCAGAATTTCTTGTCGACACGCCCGATGATGGGTTCACCGCAGTAGAGGCATTTTCTTTCTTCCATAGTTATCAGTTGTTCAGTTGTTAGTTATTCAGTTGAAACAGGTTGCTGAGTACTGAGCCCGTCGAAGTATCGAAGCACCGTCATTTATCGGTCGGCCCTTCGACCCTTCGACGAGCTCAGGGCTCAGGGACCTTAGCTATTTCGTAAATACATACCGTAATATATTCGCACCCATTTTCAGGGCTTTTTCTCTAGTTTCTTGCGAGTCGTGGTGCACACGTTGGTCCTCCCAACCGTCGCCAAGGTCGCATTCGTAAGTGAAGATGCAAACAATCCTACCTTCATAAATCAAGGCAAAGAGTTGTGGCGGTTTGTTGTCGTGCTCGTGGATCTTCGGCAAACCGTTCGGGAAGGCATACGGCTTCTTGAAGATCTCATGCGTATAGGGCAATTCCACAAAATCCAATTCGGGAAATACCTTTTTCATCTGAGGCTCGATGTATTGCCGGATGCCGTAGTTGTCGTCAATGTGAAGGAAGCCGCCCGCCAACATGTAATTGCGCAGGTTTTGTGCCTCAGCGGCATCGAAGACCACATTACCGTGACCCGTCATGTAAACGTATGGATAGTTGAACAAGTCGGGACTCGATGGCTCCACAGTGGGCACATTCGGGTTGATGTCTGTCCCAATTTCTTGGTTGCAGAAACGCACGAGGTTGGGCAAAGAAGTCGGGTTGCCATACCAGTCTCCTCCCCCGCGGTATTTCAGCAAGGCGATGTTGAGTTGCTGAGCCGAGGCAGCGAAAGAGAATGACAGCAATATGGCAATCAATAGCTTCTTCATTTCATTTGGTTGATAAGTTGAATCGTGTGGCAAGCCACGATGGCCGCCGTTTCAGTACGCAATCTCGCCTCGCCCAAGCTGCACGGCACGAAGCCATTCTCTTTAGCCAGTGCCACTTCCTCAGGACTGAAATCACCCTCGGGACCGATGAGCACCATAACATTCTGACCTTTTGTGTACAAGTCGCAGAGACAGTCTTTCACCTCTTCGTCGATCCAAGCGATGAACTTCTGTCCCTCGAAGGGTTGCTTCACCAACTTGTCAAATGTCACCAAGTCTTCTACCTTCGGCAGCCGCGACTTGATGCTCTGCTTCATGGCCGCTACCATCACCTTCTGAAAGCGCTCCACATTGGCAGCGCGGCGCTCAGAATGGTAAGAAGTAAACAATCTCACTTTATCAATGCCGATTTCAGTAGCCTTTTCCAAAAACCACTCCGTGCGCTCGTTGAGTTTTGTCGGTGCAATGGCAATTTCGAGGTTAAATCCCCAGTGGTCATACCCTTTGCGCTGGTTCGTCAGGTTGACGGTGGCCCGCTTGGGCAAAGCCTCCACCAATTCGGCGTCGAAGAGATAGCCTTCGCCATTGGTGACACAAAAACGCTCGCCCTCGGTCATACGCAGCACCTTGACGCAGTGCTTCGACTCGTCCTCGGGCAAGGTCGTCAGGCCTTCAGTGGCGTTGGGTATGTAAAAGACGTTCATTGGCTATCGTTTGCGGACGCACGCTGTGCGTCCTTACAATTACATTCTATTCGGCATCCCGATTCCCAGCAATTCAGAGGCATTGCGCAACAAGGCGGCCACCATGTCGCACACCTGCAGACGGAACATGCGGCGGTCGGCATCGGGTTCCTTCAGGATGCTGCACTCTTGGTAGAACTGGTTGAATTCCTTGGCGAGGTCAAAGATGAAGTTGGCAATCATTGCAGGGCTGCGGTTCTCGGCAGCTTGGTTCAAGACCATCGGCCAGCCGTACATCATCACGATGATTTCCTTCTCCTTGGGTTGCAAGTCGCTGACCTTCACCTCGCTTTCGAGCTTGATGCCTTGCTCCTCAGCCTTGCGTAACACCGAGCAGATACGGGCATGCGTGTATTGCACGAACGGGCCAGTATTGCCGTTGAAGTCAATGGATTCCTCAGGGTTGAAGAGCATGGTCTTCTTTGGGTCGACCTTGAGGATGAAATACTTCAAGGCACCCAATCCGATGGTGTGATAGAGTTTGTCAGCTTCTTCCGGCGAGAGGTCTTTGGCCTTGCCGAGCTCATCGGAGACAGCCTTGGCTGTGGCCACCATCTCGTCCATGAGGTCGTCGGCATCGACAACGGTGCCCTCACGCGACTTCATCTTACCGTTGGGTAGCTCCACCATGCCATAGGAAAGGTGTTCGATATCATTACCCCACTCACGACCGAGGCGCACCAATACACGTTTCAGCACGTCAAAGTGGTAAATCTGTTCATTACCCACAACATAAATCAACTTCTCTGGGTCATATTCCTTGACACGCAGCTGAGCGGTGCCGAGGTCTTGGGTCATATAGACCGAGGTGCCATCGCGACGGAGCAGGAGCTTCTCATCCAAGCCCTCGTCGCGGAGGTCACACCACACGGAGTTGTCGTCACGACGATAGAGGACGCCTTTTTCGAGGCCTTCCTGAACCAAAGCCTTACCCAGCAGATAAGTCTGCGATTCATAGTAAATCTTCTCGAAGGACACACCCATGCGCTTGTAGGTCACGTCGAAGCCGTCGTACACCCATTGGTTCATCGTTTCCCACAAGTGACGCACCTCGGGGTCATTGGCTTCCCATTTCACCAGCATCTCGCGGGCTTCCTGCATCAGCGTGGACTCGGCTTCGGCCTTTGCCTTGGCTTCTTCCTTGGCTTTCTCGTCCAAGGTGTCGAAGTCGGCCGGCAGCAAAGATTTCACCTCTTCCTTAAACTTCTTGTCGAACAACACATAGAAGTCGCCGATGAGATGGTCACCCTTCTTGCCCGTCGACTCGGGTGTGCAGCCATTGCCCCACTTCAGCCAAGCCAACATGCTCTTGCAGATGTGGATGCCACGGTCGTTCACGAGGTTGACGCGTACCACTCTCTTGCCATTGGCCTTCATGATCTCCGACACGCTCCAGCCGAGGAGGTTGTTGCGGATATGACCCAAATGCAAGGGTTTGTTCGTGTTGGGTGAAGAATACTCAATGACCACGTTCTTTCCTGAAACGGGTTTGCGGCCGAACTCACGATTCTCATGGTTCGCCTTGAAGAAATCCATCCAGAACTTGTCGGAAATCAAGAGGTTAAGAAAACCTTTCACCACATTGAACTTAGCAATCATGTCCGATTCCTTGATCATCTCGGCACCCATCTCGTTGGCCAGCTGCTCTGGATTGCGACCTGCCAGCTTCACGAAGGGGAACACCACGATGGTCATGTCGCCCTCAAACTCAGGGCGCGTCTTCTGGAAATTCACCTGCTGCACAGGCGGTTCCTGTCCGTATAAAGTTGTGAATGACTTTATGAATAATTGTCTTAATACTTCTTCTAACATAGGGTTGAAATTTATTGCACAAAAATAGTAAAAAAGCTGGTCATGGAATAAAAAAAACCTTATTTTTGCAATCCGATGAGATACCAAAACAAGCCATCGGAAAAGATTATCTGCACGGAATCAAATGGTTCCATCAAATTGAATTCCCTTTTACCCCATACTGACGGTCACATTGTTGGCCGTCTTTTTTTTGCCAACAACAACAAATCAAACAAATAAGCCTATGTCAATATCACTGAAAAACCGCAGCTTGATTTCCATCAGCGACTACACGCCTGAGGAAATCTGCCATGTCCTCGACATCGCCGAGGACTTCGAGAAAAACCCGCACCAGAACCTGCTGAACGGGCGCATCATCGCCTCGCTGTTCTTCGAGCCTTCCACCCGTACGCGCCTGAGCTTTGAGACGGCCATCCAACTGCTGGGCGGCAACGTCATCGGCTTCAGCAGCACCGCTGGCACGAGCATCCAGAAGGGCGAATCACTCGCCGACACCATCACCATGGTGGCCAGCTATGCCGACCTCATCGTCATGCGCAACCCCATCGAAGGCTCGGCCCGCTTCGCCTCCGAGGTATCGAAGGTGCCAGTCATCAACGCTGGCGACGGCGCCAACCAGCACCCCACCCAGTGCATGCTCGACCTCTACAGCATACGCAAGACGCAGGGCACGCTTGAAAACCTTGAGATCACCCTCGTCGGCGACCTGAAATACGGCCGCACCGTCCATAGCCTCGTGGAGGCCATGTGCAACTTCAACGCGAAGTTCAACCTCGTCTCGCCCGTCGAGTTGAAACTGCCGAGCGTCGTTAAGCAGCACATCAAGGACCGCAACCTCGAATACCACCAGTACACCGAGTTGGAGGATGCCATCCCCCACTCTGACATCATCTACATGACCCGCATCCAGCGCGAACGCTTCCCCGACCCCGAGGAATACGAGAAGGTGAAGAACTCCTACGTGCTGCGCAACGCCATGCTGGAGAACTCCAAGCCCAACTGCCGTGTGTTGCACCCGCTGCCGCGCGTCAACGAGATCCACGTGGACGTCGATGCCAACCCGAAGGCCTATTACTTCCAACAGGCACAAAATGGCGTCTATGCCCGTCAAGCTTTAATTGCATCAATCTTAGGACTTAAATAATCTGAACCATGGAAAAGAAAAAAGAATTGACAGTTTCCGCCATTGAGAATGGCACCGTCATCGACCATATCCCCGCCGACAAAGTATTCCAAGTCGTCAAGATTTTGGGCTTGGACAAAGTCAGCACCCCGGTGTATTTCGGCATCAACGTAGAAAGCAAGAAATACGGCACCAAGGGCTTCATTAAAGCCTCCAATAAGTACTTCGAGTCGGAGGACGTGAACAAGATTGCCCTCGTCGCCCCTACTGCCTCCATCATCGAAATCAAGGACTTCGAGGTCATCAACAAGCAGACGGTGACAATCCCTGACAGCATTGAGCACATCGTGAAGTGCTTCAACCCCAACTGCGTCACCAACAAGGAGCACGATGTGCCGACCAAGTTCACTGTCATCAAGGACACTCAGGGCAACATCAAACTGCACTGCCACTATTGCGAGAAGAACACCACACAAGATAAACTTGAATTCATCTAATCATGAAGAAATTCCTCATCATTTTAGCCATCATAGTGGGCGTCATTCTCCTTTGGGGATGGTCGGCTTACAACGGCCTTGTAAGCAAGCAGGAAGCCATGACCAAGGCCTGGGGACAGGTGGAAAACGTCTACCAACGTCGCGCTGATCTGGTGCCGAATCTCGTCGCCGTGGTGAAGAACTACGCCGAATACGAACAAGGCACCATCCTTGCCGTCACCGAAGCCCGTGCCAAAGCCGCTGCAACCACGGTTAACACGGAGAATTTCGACGAGAACGAGATGAAGGCCTTTGATGCAGCACAAGAGGAGTTGGGCAAATCGATGAACCGACTTCTTGTCTCCATTGAAAACTACCCTGACCTGAAGGCAAGTGAGAACTATCTCACTCTGCAAGCACAGCTGGAAGGTTGCGAAAACCGCATCCAGACCGAGCGTGAGCGCTTCAACGAAGCCGCCAAGGTTTACAACCAAAGCCTCCGCCGCTTCCCGACCAATTTGCTCGCCAAGATGTTCGGTTTCGAGAAACGGGCCTATTTTGAGGCAGATGCCGGTGCCGAAAAGGTCCCTGAGACTTTCTAATCACCAATCAACAAAAACAGAATCGGGCGAAACCCATTGGGTTCCGCCCGATTTCATTTCTTAGAACTGGAAATAGATAAAGGGCTGGACGTCGCTGCTCTTGATTTGCAGGATGCATTGGATGAGGATAATAAAGGCCACCACCTTGACCAAAAAAGGCGTGCGGATGTAAGCCCGCTCCACTTTGCCAAACTTCGACGAAGGAATAGCGTGAATGGCGACAGCCAACAAAAGCAACAGCACAAAGAGCTTGCGGGTCTCGAAGAAGACGGGCAGATAAGCAAGGTCGAACGAATTGAACACTTGGCCTATGATCTCCCAAGCCGTAGCAAAACTGTCGGCGCGGAAGAAAATCCACAGGAAGACGACAAAATGCAAGGTGATAAACCAACCAACTATCCGAGCTATACGATACTCTTTAAGCTTTCCCTTGGTGATTATTTGCCACAGCTTGTCGACGATAAGGCCCACACCATGCATGCCACCCCAGAAGATGAACTTCCAGTTGGCTCCGTGCCATAAACCACCGAGCAACATGGTGATAAGGAGGTTCAAATAGGTACGGAATTTCCCTTTGCGGTTACCTCCCAAAGGAATATAGAGATAATCGCGCAACCACGACGAAAGGCTGATGTGCCACCGCCTCCAAAAGTCGGTCAGCGAGGTGCTTTGGTAGGGCTTGTTGAAATTGATGCCCAAGTCGAAGCCCATCATCTTGCCCATACCGATAGCCATGTCGGTATAGCCTGAGAAGTCGCAATAGATTTGTATCGCGTAGCCATAAATGGCCATCAAAGTCTCCACGCCTGAATATGCTCCAGGATTGGCAAACACGAGGTCGTTGTATTGAGAAAGATAATCGGCCAAAATGGACTTCTTGAACAAGCCCATCATAATCAGGAAAAAGCCCTTCTCTATCTCGTTACGGTTTAATACGATGTCTTTCTTCAGTTGGGGCAAGAAACTCTTTGCACGAACAATAGGTCCAGCCACCAATTGTGGGAAAAAGGTGATATAGAAAGCATAGTCGAGAAAGTCCTTCTCCTCCTCCAACTCACGACGATAAACGTCGATGGCATAGCTCAACAGCTGGAAAGAATAGAAGGAGATGCCCACAGGCAGCAGGATGTCCCAATGATGGAACTCCTTCCCAATGATCAAGAAGAAATTCTCGCCCAAGAAATTGGCATATTTGAAATAGCCCAAAACGCCCAAAACCACGGCAACGACACCCGCCAGCCACCACTTGCGTCCACCGCCTTCGCATCGACTCATGCGGCGCGTCATCAAATAGACCGCCACCAACGTACCAATGAGTAGCAGCACAAAGATGCCACTGGTCTTATAGTAGAAAAACAGGCTAAAAGCCAGTAAAAAGAGTGTGCGTGGCCTCTTGTGACGATAAACAGCCGCATAAATCGCCAGCACCAAGATGCCCAACACCAGAAACTCAAAACTGTTGAACAACAACGGAGCCTCTGGACGGTAGACAAAAACATCGTATAGCAATTCCTTGAAGTTCATTCTCTGACCATTTGCAGTATCGTCGTATGAGGGACTTTATTATACTTTTGTTCCGGCGGCGTCATCTCAATGGGCGAATGGGCATCGCGACTGAGATAAACAGCAATGGAGTCCATCCACATGGAGGCCGATTCCCTAGTAGGATGCGCACCGTCCTTATAGCGATCATATTTCAGCTTCTTCGACTCGAAATAGCGCGATTCACCCACATTGGTGACAATCATCTCATTGATGCCTGTATCGTCTTTCCAGTTGGGCGGGCCGACCCATACGAAAGGCGTCCTGCCAAGCTGTTTGACTATGTGTTTGACATAATCCGTACGCTTCTCAATGATGTCGCGCACGAAAAGCTCGTTGGAACCTATGGTCAGCAAGACGTAGGTAGGCTCATGCTTTTTGATGAAATAGGCTATGGTGTCGCTAGTGCCATATTGTTTGGTAGTGGCGCCATACCAGATCACACAATACATGTCGTATCCATTGGCTATGCAATAGTCGTTCAGGCGGATACGCAGATACTCGTTCATCGAATCGCCAATCAACAAGAAATGCACCTTTCCAGTGGAGTCGGTTGGCGACAAGGTGCTATCTTTCACCGGTTCTTCAGCCACCAGTGTATCAATGGTTTTCAAAGTATCCTGCTTGAGCGTATCACTAACGGCATACTTGGCAATGCTCATTTTCTTTAGGTCAAAAGAGACCAAGGTGTCCTTGCATAGGAAGGCATAGCATGAAAACAGCATCAAACTCACTACCATCAAGGCCAGATAGCCCCAATAGGAACGAGGGATGCGGCTGCGTCGCTTTGCATTGTTGTCGGTCATCACTGATTCTTTTTCTGGCTAAAGAGCCAATGGAAGATTCCAGGAGTGGAAAATGCCTGGTCCCAACACAAATGGCCCAATTGGGAATAGGTGACATACTTTAGCTTGGTGTTGCCAGCAGCCCGCAAGGCATTCACCATTTGTGCACTACGTATGGGTTTCACCAGTTTGTCCTTTTGCCCGTGAAACACGTATATGGGCATGTCTTTCATCCTTTTGGCATAAGCGGGGTCGCCACCGCCGCAGATGGCTATGCCAGCAGCAAAAGTCTCAGGACGACGTTGCAGCGCATCCCAAACGCCAAAACCACCCATCGAGATGCCACAGACATATACACGGTTAGGATCCGTAACACCACATCCATTGAGGCAATCTATCAAAGCAAACACGGCTTTCATTTGGGCAGTCGGTTCCGCTTCCATCTGGTGTTCAGGAAGTGTCCAATCCGTATTCACCCAACGCTGTTCATTCGGGCATTGGGGAACCAAAAGGACAAACGGATATTGATTCGTCACCGAATCTTCGAGGAAAAAACGTATGCAATGAAAGAGCTGATTACTATTGTCATTACCCCGCTCCCCTGCCCCATGCAAGAAAACCACGAGAGGCACAGCCTCGGTCGTGGACTCGGCTTTCACGGAACGATAAAGGCGGTAAGGAAGCGTGTCGTTGCCTTCCACATACCGTCCCGACTCAAACAGCGTCGTATCGGGGAATGGAGGAGCGACATTCTTATTCCCCTGCGCCCATAGGGTGTTCCCAGCCATCAATGCCAAGAACACAAAGAAGCCTATCAGCCTCGATGTGATGCGAAACAGTCCCATATACTATTGAAATCAAGCCTGAGCCGTAGGAGCACCCATGCTGAACGGGGCAATGCCACCGCCGTCGGTGATGGTGCCAAACTGCTGCTCATATTTGGCGATATTGTCGGCCAAAGCCTTGTACAGACGCTTGGCATTCAAGGGGTTCATGATCACTCTTGAACGGACCTTGGCCTTGGGTGTGCCCGGCATCATTTGGGCGAAGTCAATAATAAACTCATTGGGCGAGTGGGTGATGATAGCCAGATTGGAGTACTTGCCCTCAGCGATCTCGTCGCTAATTTCTATATTCAGTTGGTTTTTCTGATTGTTTTCCATCTTGTTTTTCATATTAAAAAGCGGGGACAGCCTTTCGGTCGTCCCCGCTTAGTTCAACACTTGTTAGAGAGCGGCCTTTTCTTGCAGCTCCTCGAACTCTTCACGAGAACCCACAATCAAGTCCTCATACTCACGCAGACCCGTACCGGCAGGAATCTTGTGACCGACGATCACATTCTCCTTCATGCCGAGCAGGAAGTCGCTCTTTGCTGCGATGGCAGCGTTGGTCAGCACCTTGGTGGTCTCCTGGAAGGAGGCAGCCGAGATGAAGCTGTCGGTAGCCAATGCAGCACGGGTGATACCTTGCAGCACCTGCTTGGCAGTTGCAGGACGGGCAGGACGCACCTGAGGCAGTGTCAGGTCCTTACGTTTCAGTGCCGACTCTTCCTCACGAAGCTTCATGGCCGAAACGATTTCGCCCTTCATCAGCTTCTCGGAAGCGCCGTTGTCTTCCACGAAGAACTTACCGTAGATGTCATCGTTCTCTTCTTGGAAAGTCAGCTTGTTGACCAACTCGCCTTGCAGGAAACGGGTGTCGCCCGGGTCGACAATCTCGACCTTACGCATCATCTGACGCACGATGACCTCAAAGTGCTTGTCGTTGATGACCACACCTTGCTGACGATACACGCTTTGGGCCTCATTGACGATGTATTCTTGCACCTTCATGGGTCCCATGATCTCCAGGATACTGTTAGGCGTGATGACACCTTCGGAAAGCGGTTGACCTGCCTTCACGAAGTCATTCTCCTGAGCCAGGATCTGCTTCGAAGTCGGGATGAGGTAACGTTTCTCCTCGCCCGTCTTAGCCGTCACGACGACCTCACGGTTGCCGCGCTTCAGTTTCTTCTCAAGGTGGACGATACCGTCAATCTCGGAAACCACGGCCGGGTCGATGGAGTTACGGGCCTCAAACAGCTCCTGCACACGAGGCAGACCACCAGTGATATCGCCGCCGCCAGAGACGTTACGCGGGATACGCACCAGTTGATCACCAGCGGTGATGGCGTCACCTTCGCCAACAATGACGTGGGCGTCGACAGGCAAGTCGTAGGAAACCAAGGTCTCGCCGTTCTCATCAACGATGTCGATGAGCGGGTTCTTGGCACCTCTCTTACCTTCGATGATGACACGCTCGATGAAGCCGGTCTCAGCGATGGTCTCGTTACGATAGGTAACACCTTCAATCACATTCTGGAAGCGAACTTTACCGCTGTGCTCAGAAATGATAGTGGCATTATAGGGATCCCATTCGCAAATCTTGTCGCCCTTCTTCACCTGATCGCCAGACTTGAAGAACAACTTGGCACCGTAAGGAACGTTGGTCGTCATCAAAACGACGTCGGTATGGTTGTCGTGCAGCTTCAATTCAGCCGAACGACCGATGACGATTTGATACTTGTCGCCATCCTTGTCGACCTCGACGGAACGGAGTTCGTCGATTTCGAGATAGCCGTCATACTTGGCTTCGGTGCTGTTAGCCACCAGACCCTTCGATGCCTTACCACCAGAGTGGAAGGTACGCAAGGTCAGCTGGGTACCAGGCTCACCGATGGACTGTGCGGCGATGACGCCCACAGCCTCACCTTTCTGCACCAGCTTGCTCGACGACAAGTTGCGGCCGTAGCAGTTGGCACACACACCGCGCTTCGACTCGCAAGTCAGCACAGAACGGATTTCGACGCTCTCCAACGGCGATTCGTCGATAGCCTCAGCCAGGGCTTCGTTGAGCTCCTGACCACTGGCAGCGATAAGTTCACCCGTCTGAGGATGGAACACATCGTGCAAGGCCACACGACCGAGGATACGGTCGTACAACAAAGAGTGTTTGCCCGGCTCCTTGATCTCTTCACCACGCGAGATGGTCATACCACGGAGCGTGCCGCAGTCCTTCTCGGTGATGATGACATCGTGAGCCACGTCGACCAGACGACGGGTCAGGTAACCAGCGTCAGCGGTCTTCAGAGCGGTATCGGCCAAACCCTTACGAGCACCGTGGGTGGAGATGAAGTACTCCAACACCGACAGACCCTCTTGGAAGTTCGACAGAATTGGGTTCTCGATGATTTCGGAGCCGCCCGAGCCAGCCTTCATAGGCTTGGCCATCAGACCTCTCATGCCGCAGAGCTGCGACACCTGAGCCTCGGAACCACGAGCACCAGAGTGCAACATCATGTACACAGGATTGAAGCCTTGGTCGTCGCTCGACAACACCTTCATCACCTCTTGGGTCAACTTGGCGTTGACGTCAGTCCAAAGGTCGACAATCTGGTTGTAACGTTCGTTGGGACCCATGAAGCCCATCTTTTCGAACTCACGGATCTCAGCGGCCTTGGCGTTAGCATCAGAGATGAGGTTGCTCTTCATCTGAGGAACGAGGACGTTACCCAAGTTGAACGACAGACCTCCTTTATAGGCCTGATAATAACCCATGTTCTTGATGTCGTCAAGGAACTTGGTGGTGACGGCAGTGCCTTCCATACGCACCATGTCACCGACGATGCTACGAAGCGACTTCTTGGTCAACAGCTCGTTGATGAAGCCGTAGTCATCAGGAACCACTTGGTTGAAGATGACGCGACCCACAGTGGTCTCGACAAGCTTCGTAACAAGTTTGTCCTCTTCGCGCACTTTAACGCGCACCTTGATGATGGCGTGCATGTCGGCACGACCTTCATTGTGAGCGATAATCACCTCTTCCGGAGAATAGAACGACATGCCCTCACCTTTCACAGGATGCTCAGGCGTGCTCTTACGCGGCTTGGTGATGTAGTACAGACCCAAAACCATGTCCTGCGAAGGCAGCGTGATAGGAGCGCCATTCGAGGGGTTCAGGATGTTGTGTGAAGCCAGCATCAGGATCTGGGCTTCAAGCACTGCGGCGTTGCCCAACGGTACGTGGACAGCCATCTGGTCACCGTCGAAGTCGGCGTTGAATGCCGTACATACCAAGGGGTGCAGACGGATTGCTTTACCTTCGATGAGCTTCGGCTGGAAGGCCTGGATACCCAGACGGTGCAGCGTAGGAGCACGGTTCAGCAGGATCGGGTGACCCTTCAGGATATTTTCGAGGATGTCCCACACGACGGGATCCTTGCGGTCGACAATCTTCTTGGCCGATTTCACGGTCTTTACGATGCCGCGCTCGATGAGCTTGCGGATCACGAACGGCTTGAACAGCTCGGCGGCCATATCCTTAGGCAGACCGCATTCGTTCATGTTCAGGTCGGGACCGACCACGATAACGGAA
>ONKA01000001.1 GCA_900318265.1 uncultured Bacteroidales bacterium
GCTCGCATCGCTATTGCCGACAAGGCAAAAACAATTATTATAAGATGCCTTTTCATTTTGTTTGTTTTTTGTGATTAACAATATATGGATTAATGACACGTGTCGTTAAAGATTCACAGCACGAAATTACTAAGTCAAACATATCTGTCTATTGAGATATAGTTTTAATTTCGTCTCATATAGCTTTTTTTCAATGGAGAAAATATAAACCATTGAAAAACAACAAGAAACAAAAACAAATATATAGGTGGTTTAGCTTTTGATATAAGTGTTGGAAGGCAAAAAAATGACAAAACAAACAAGCTTTTAGGCTTGTGAAGGCAAAACCAAAATCAGTTGGAAAGCGCCTGGCGCAGCTGTTCCTTCATTTTGTCGGGTTTCAGGTTCAGCTTCTTGCGCAGGTTGCTGCGGTTTTGGTTGATGGTATTTGTGCTCAGTCCTAACAATTCGGCTATCTCCGCATTGGAAAGGTCGGAGCAGGAGAGCAGGCATATCTTGGTTTCTGTTTCGGTTAGGTTAGGATAGCTTTCCTTAATGGTTGAATATAGTTTAGGATAAGCCGTTTCCAAAACACTACGGGCAGCTTCAAAGGGATCTTCTTTGCCATTCATGATTTGCCATACTAAAGACTGCCATTCTTTTTTGGGGTCATTCCCCTGTAGTGTCTTGTCGTGGACTTTGAGAATCAACCTTAATCGAGAGGAAATCTCATGGTCCAACACAGAGATTTTCACTGTTTGCAGCAAATCCTGTTTCAGGTCATCCAGTTGCTGCTTCATTTCTTCCTCCGATTTCAGCAATTGTTTGTGCCTGTATTGCAACAATAAAATGAGAATGGTTGTAATAAGCAATAATATACTGATAATCAGTATTGTAATATGTCTTTGTATGATTTTCTTGTTCATCACATTTTGTAAACTTTCGTAGTCGTATTGTTGTTGAATCCGATAAATGGTCTGCTCTTGCTGCTGGAGCATCAAATCATACAATATCTTTTCATGTTTTTCACGGTATTGCAGGGCTAATACTGCATCGTTTTGTTTTTCGGCAAAACGGGATAGGGCACTGTATGCGGAAGCTATTGTTTCTTTCTTTAAGTTGACAGTAGGCATAATATCCTCTATATGTTGATAATACTTAGCCGCCGAATCCATTTCTTTTATGTCAAAAAAAACATTGCCTAAATTTAAACTTGACATAAAAATTTCATTCTCATCAAGACCAGAGTCCTCCATCATTCGATACAAGCAATCAATAGCTTGGTCGTGTTTACCTTGTATGCGATACAACACGGCATAGTTATTCCATATTTTACGATTCAACTTGTTTACTTCGGATTGGCTAATTTCCATGTCCAACAAACTCTGGTGCAGGTATGTTTCAGCATTATCAAAATCACCTTGCAACAGATAACATACACTCAATATGTTTTGTGTTAAAGCCTTGTCAACGAAGCGGTTGCCAAAATTGGAATGGGCTGTTTGAAGCATAGCAAGGGCTTCTTGCTTCATACCAGTATCAAGAAGCATTTTTCCCATCTTGAATTGCGCCTGCGCCACGGTGAGGCTGTCAATAGCAAGCTTGCCATATTGCTCCGCCTCCTTGAACGAACGCATAGCGGCATCCTTTTCGTCGTAGTGCTGCTGCACAAAGCCGCTGTAGAGTGCCGCATGGGCGGCCTTGGCGTATTGTTTCTTTCTGGCGTAAAAGGCGGCAGCACGCTCCAACTCGGGGCTGGTGGAGAAAGTGGCATGGTCGTCGAAGAAATCGTCGTCCATCACGGGCGAGATTTCCTGCCCATGGTCGCCAAACAAGGCCTCGGCCTGCAGCAAGGCCATGTCCATGCGCTCGCGCTCGCTGAAACTCGCAGGCATGCGCAACACGCTGTCAATCAGGCGCACGGTGCTGTCGGGCAGGGTGTCGGCCAACTGCTCGGCACGCTCCACCATGCGCCGCGCCTCGCGCGTGGCGCTGTCGCAAGCCGCCAAGGCCAACAGAACCAATATGCCTATCCAGCAGTGTCGTTTCATGCGTGCAAAGATAAGGAAAAACAAATTAATAAAGGAAACCAAAGGCCCAAAGCGGTATCTTATGGAAGGTTGCACTGTCAATGTCATCGGCGGCAACGTAACCTTTGGACTCTTCCTTCACTTGTCGCAATCCCTTGTCGTGCCCGCCCACTTCGATAATGAGGTCGCCGTCAATTCGGAAGTCACCGCTTTTCAGCCCGCCATATTCCACCTGATGCCTTGCCGAGTGAAGTTGGTTGCAGAAAAAAGTCTCACGAACCGTTCCTATTTCAGGCTGTTTGTCCGACAAGGTGTAAAGCAAGTTGCTATTGTCAAGCAGAATCTTGTCGGGTTTCTGGAGGTCGGTGATGTTGCTCATCTCAGTAAACAACCGATGTATCAGCGAAGCTTCTTCGAGGTGCTTCAAGTATTTCAAAGTAGTGGGTCTTTGGATGCCTATTGTTGTTGATAGTTTCGTGATATCCACTTCGTAGGGAACCATTTGCGATAATACCTTCAGAAGGGCTTTGATACGTCTGCTGTTGCCGGTTTCCAGTCCTCTGAATTTGGTGAGTTCGGTGTCGATGATGTAGTTGACGACAGACTCAACTGTACTTTGATAATTCTGCTTGTTTTCGAAATAGAACGGGTAGTATCCTGATTTCAGGTAATCTTTGAAGTATTCAAGAGGGTGGCATAACTGCTTGACCTCTATGCAGAAACGGTTTGGGGCAGCGAGAAGGTCGTCCAATGAGATGGTTCCGGTGTGGATTCCCGAATCCATAGCCAGATATTCACGGAAGGAGAGACCTGGCATGGAATACTCTTTGAGGCGACGTGAGAGGTCGGCTTGGCCATCGTTGATTTGCAGCAGTGACGAGCCGCTGATGACGATGTGAAGGTCGCGGTGCAGGTCGTAGATCTCTTTGATTTCACGACTCCAGTTTTCGTATTTGTGTATCTCGTCGATGAAAAGATATCGTCCTCCGATTTTGCAGAATTGGTCGGCGGTATCGACGAGGGTGTGTGTTGTGAAGTAACTGGTGTCGGCTGAGCAATATAACACATGCTTGTCGTCAGGTGCGAAGTTCAGTTTGATGTATTGTTGCATAAGGGTGGATTTGCCCACGCCTTTGGGCCCTTTAATTGCGATAAGCCGGAGCGACCAGTCGATTTGTTGCATGAAGCCTCTCACGAATTCCATAGGAACAATGGAGAGGTATTCGTTGTGACGTTCAAATAGTTTATCCATGATTGTTCCTTTCGGTTTTCACGCTGCAAATATACGTGTATTTTGCAAAATACAAAATCAAATAGAAAATGTTTTTTCCAAAATACACAATTTATTCTTCAGCGAATTTCTCTTTATCCGCAAAGAACACATCAATCGCGGCGATCAAGGCGGCGAGGCTCCACACCGGGATGGCCAGCTTGTCGGTGTCCATGAAGTTGTTGAGGAAGCCGTGGATGAAATAACTGAAGAAGGCGAGGGTGGCTCCCAAGACCAGGATTTTGGCTTTCTTGTTCTTGCAACGGCCGTAGGTCTTCAGGCCGCAATAGATGGTGACGACGACGAGGACGACGACCAGGAGCGAACCCACCACGCCCTGCTCGGCCAAGGGACCGAAGTACTCGGAGTGGGCGTTGCCGCCATCGCCGGCGTTGGTGCTGATGATGGTCTTCTCCTTCGACATCTGGTAGGGGGCATACACAAATTGGTAGGTGCCCGGGCCCCAGCCGAAGACGGGGCGCTCGTTGAAAAGACGGAAGGCCGACTGCCAACGGTTGATGCGCTCGAGGTTGGAGGCGTCGGTGGAGATGTTGGTGATGGACTGGATGTTCTCCACCAGGTCGCCCGAAGCGTCTTGGTTGTTCTTCTCCAAGGCGTCGATGATCTGGTTCTGGAAAGCGAAGAACAGGCCTACCAAGACCACCACGACGGTGGCAATCCAGCGGAACTTGATCTTCAACAGCACGCAAATCAAGACGGCCAAGGCGGCGATGATACTCAACCAAGCGGCACGGCAGTTGGAGAGCGTGAGGGCCACGCCCAGCAGCACGACCACGCCGATGATGATGAGCCTGCGGCTCTGCTTTACGCCAGGCAGGAAGACATAGGCGAGGGCGAGGATGAGGTAGATGGCCAAGGCCGCTCCGTAGGCCGTGTGGTCGTTGTAGAATGGCGTCATCACCCAATGGGCCGAGTCGCCGTCGAAGCCGAACTGGGCATGGTGGATGATGGTATAGACGCACACGATGCACAAGGCAGCGATGTAGAGCCAGATGAACTTATGGATGTTCTTGGGGTTCTTGAAGAGGATAGCGCAGAGGAAGAAGGCAGGGATGACGAACCACAGCCTCGACAGCATGAACTTGATCGACACCACAGGCATTTCGCTCGTGATGGTGGTGACGAGCATCCAGGCAAACATGCAATAGATGACGATGGCGATGGGATGTCGTGCGATGCGCCGGTCGTATTTGCCGTCGTAGAGCATTTTGGCCACAAACAAAACCAAGATGCCCATCAGCAAGGGCTCGGCGGGCAGCGAGATGGCCAGACCCGCCTCGAGGGCTTTCAGGTTGACCGAGAGCGGCACGGTGAATGCCGTGAGGAGCAGCACTTTGTCGAGAGAGAAGATGTAAAGCAGCAGCACGCCCAGCACGACGGGAAGGGCAAAGAAGAGGTAGGTGTTCTTCTTCACCACGAGGAACAGTCCCACGGCGACGAAAAGCGCCGCGATGACGTAAAGCCAGGCTATCTTTGCTTTCTTCTCCACGGTTTATTTCTTTTCAGCGACGAAACGTTTGCGGTTTTCGATGACGAAGATGACCACGATGGAGAGCAACAGGGCACCCAAGCCGCAGAGGGCCACCACCACCCAGCGCACGGGGAAGGATTTCTTGTCGGCCGGGAAGGGCTCGGTGACGATGTTGGAGTAGGTGAGGTGCGAGTTGAAGAAACGCAGGTTCTGCTCGTAGTCTTTCTTGATGAGCGAATAGGTGTTGGCTTCGGCGATGATCTTGGTCTCCAGGTCGACGGCGTCGGCACCGTATTGCTCGAGGTTCTGCTTCAGCTCGTTGGCCTTGTTCGACCCGTTGATGAAGCCGCGCGTCACTTCGCGGAGCTGGCCCGAGTAGTTGAGCACGCCATAGTTGGTGGCGAGGTCGGTGAGGGCTTGCTTCAACGAGTCGATGTCTTGTTGCTTCATCTTGAGCTGCATGTCGTACATGTCAACCACTTCAGCCACCTTCGATGTGTGCAGGTCGTGCACCTTCTGGTCGTAGAAGTTGAGGATGTCCTTGGCGATGTCGCAGGCCACGAAGGGGTCCTTGTCCATCACGGTGACGCTGACGGCCTCGTAGGGCGTCTTGCCGATCTTGATCTTGCTGCGGTACTCGTTGATCATGTAGGTCTTGGCAAACTGGTCGGCCTTGTTGATCTTGTAATCCTCCCACAAGTTGTATTTCTCGACGACGGAGTCCATGATGGAGGCTGAGTTGATGATTTCGAGCATCTGCTCGGTCTCGCTTTCGTCGGAGTAGGGACTGATGTTGGCAGGATAGGCCACGGCCACCGACTTGTAGAGCGGCGTGATAAACATTGAGCTGGAGAAAATGGCACCGCAGAGTGCAGCCGCCACGGTGATGATAATGATGTGCCATTTCCATTTCAGCACGAGTTGAACCAGTGAAAGATTGTTGAAATTGTTATCCATTTTTGTTTGTGTTGTTTTCGGAGTAGTTGATACTAAATTAGGTGCAGGTTTGGGCTCATTCTTTTCCTGAATGGTTTGTTTTTCCCTTAGTGGCCGTCTCTTTTTCGGCCTCGCGACGAAAAAAGCCTTTCGAACGGTCGTAGAAGACGATGCAGAAGATGAGCAATAAGAATGTACTCAGCACCGTGACCACCACGATGATCCAGCGGATAGGATAGCTCTTGCGCTCAGCCTGGAAGGCAGAGGTGACCACGAACTTGTGAGGGATGAACTCAG
This sequence comes from uncultured Bacteroidales bacterium, assembly GCA_900318265.1. Classification (GTDB taxonomy): domain Bacteria; phylum Bacteroidota; class Bacteroidia; order Bacteroidales; family F082; genus Limimorpha. Next base: position 6,005 of record ONKA01000001.1, read on the forward strand.
TGGCGTCGACCTTGGCTTCCTCGTATTTCGACTTGACCAAAGAGAGTTGCAGGCGGTCGTTGTCCAGTCGCTCGTTGATGGCGTAGGAGGCGCCGCCATATTCGGCCAAAACGTCAAGCATTTCTTGTATATTTTTGACACCCTGTGCGTTGCCTTTGCCTAATTCGACCGCCAGCTGTTGGCTAAGCATCTCCACTTGCGACTCGTAGTCGAACACACCCAACTTGCGCAAAGCGTTCAACGAGTCTTCAAGCATGTTCATCTCGGCAACGAGGGTGTTGTATTCCTGTTCCACGATGCGGTAGGCCTCGATGGCGACCTCTTTCTGCATCTGGTTCATGGTGCTGTCGAAAATCTCGGCAATTTCGTTGGCAATGCGGGCCGAGAGGGCGGCATCAGAGTCGAGGACCGTGATTTTTACGGCGTTGTATTCAGTGCGGCGGAACTTGATTCGGGCATCATAGAGCTTGTTGAGTTTGGTGATGGGATACTTGCTGTCGGCCTTGATGTTGTAGTGTTCCATCAGGTTGAAACGGCTGATCACCTTGTCGCGCACGCGGTTCGAGTTGAGCACTTGCAGCATCTGTTCGGTCTGCTCGTCCTCGCCGAAGTTCATGATGTCCTTTTCCGACTGGTAGGTCGTGCTAATCAACACCTTAGAGATAGAATTGCTGGAAGTGGGGTAGATGATGGTCGTGGATTTGTAAAGTGGGGTGATGAAGAAAGGTGTGCTGAAAAGGATGGCACAAAGTGCGGCAACAGCCAAAATAATAAGGATGGGTTTCCTATATTCCACCAAAAGCCTACATAAGTATTTGGAATTGTACGTGTTATGTTGTTGCTCTTCCATAGTTATGTGTGAAATAAGTCGTCAAAAATAGGGAATTCCCTTGAATTGGCAATGAAAAATGTCGATTTAGGCCTTTTTTTCCTTGGGAAGGACAAGGCTGACAATCTCCTTGAGGCTGAGGAGTCGGGTGAAAAAGATGGCGCCGCAGTTGATGGCAAAGGCCATCGCAAATCCAATCAACCAATTGACATTCAATTGCTTGACGAGGAATGTCACCAGAGTGATGGTGGCCATGAAAAGGAGGGTATGGAACCAATAACGGCCTCCCATGTCGAGCTTGAGGATGCGTTTGGCAAGGAGGTATTGCAGGAAAGCTGTTACGGCTTGCACGCTGAGGCTGGTACAGGCGGCACCGACCGCATAGAATCGAGGGATGACGATGAGATTGAGCAGGATATTGATAACTACACCTGCCAAGGCCACAAGATTGAGTTGTTTCAAACTACCATTGGCGGTGAGCAAGGTGCCGAACACGTAGGTCGTTGAAAGACAGAAGAAACTGCCCATCAGTAGGGGAAATACGTTGGCATATTGCCCGATGCGAAGGAGATAAGCTGTTTCGGTCTCGGCCTCTTCTGGGTTGTACATCAACTGCATGATTTCTTGGCGGTAGAATACGCACATCACCATCACTATGCCTGCCATGGCCAAAATGACGTTGAACGAAGTCTTCACTAAATTGTTTAGGTCCAACTTGTTCTTCAGAGTGGCGGCAAACATGGGCAACAGCATGATGGCGAAGAGGTTAGAGATGTTGTTTCCGGCGTCAAAGAGGCGGTAGGCACGGCTGTAGATGCCGGCTTGCACGCCCTTGTCGTCCAAGAGACGCTCAAGCAGCACGGGCTCGATGCGGCTATAGACGCTCATCAGCAGGACGAGCACGGCAAAGGGTATGCTCTGTTGTAGTATCTCCTTGAAAAATTGGAAGTTAAGCTTGAAACTGAGATGCTCGGCATGGCGCAAGACAATGGTCAGGGCGAAGACGAGGGTGACGATGTAGGCCAGGGTCTGGGCCTGTAGGTACCAGATGACGTTGAACTTCTCTTTCGGAAACCATCCGCTCCAAAGGATAAGGCACATGATGACGATGGCCAGCACGCGGTCGAAGACGCTCAAAATGCTGTCCTGCTTGAACAGCAGTAGGCCTTGTATGTTCGACCTGAGGTAGAGGATGAAAGAGAGCAGGATTTGGTTGAGGCCACACCAGAACAACAGCTTGAGTTTCAGGCCTTCATTGTAGCCGCAGAAGTAGCCGACCACGAAGATGACTACGGCATAAAGCAGCCCGAGTAGGAGCTTGATTTCGGTGAGGCCGCCGAAGTGTTTGGAGAGGTTCTTCGGGTCTTGGGCGACCGCACGGCTGTTGAAGTTGGTGATGCCGAGGTCGAGGAGGATATAGAAGAGGTAGGAGAAGTTGAAGAGCGCCTGGTAGGTGCCGTAGGAGGCGTCGCCGAGCAGGTTTTGCACCTCGCGGTCGATGCCGAGAATCCAGAAAGGCTTCACCAACAGATTGAGAAACAGCAGGAAGATGATATTTTTGATGAAGCGGTTCTGCATCGCAAGAGGTTAGGTTTTCGCGGCAAAAGTAGGAAAAAAAAGATTTTGAAGCGATTTTGCCGCATTGTTTAGGAAATAATGTGTACTTTTACCCCGAAAAATCCGTTTTATGGAACGAAATGAAAAAGACTTGGAGCTATGAACAAGGAACAGGAAAACGTTGATGTTCTGGAAGAGGAACTTGTTGAGAATGAGAAGAGTTTGCTGCTCATCAACGACGATGTGAATACTTTTGAATACGTTATCGACACCTTGATGAAGGTGTGCCACCATACCCGCGAGCAGGCCGAAACCTGCGCCTGGATCACGCACTACAAAGGCAAATGCGCCGTCATGCACGGCAGCTTCGAGGAGTTGAAACCCTATTACGACATCCTCCTTGGACATCAACTTACTGTGAAAATAACGGACTGATGGCGGGCTACACTTCATTGGAGATTTTGGCCATTCAAAAGGCCTACGAGGGCATGCTTGACGACATTCACCCCTTTGTCAACGCGCCCGAGCATCTGGCTTTGATTGACAAGGCTTACCAATTCTGCCTGGAACATTACGATGGCCGTTACCTCGTGTCGGGCAAGGCTTATATGTTTCACCTCATCGAAATGGGCCGCAGTGCCGTGATTGAGGTGGGCTTGGGCTATATTTCGGTGGTGGCATCGTTTCTGCATGGCATCGATTACAAAGAGGGCGTGAGCCTCAAGGAACTGGAGCAGCAGTTTGGCAAGACCGTGGCCATCATCCTCGAGGATTTCAGCGAAATCTCGAAGCTCGACACCGAGAAAGTGGCTTATAACTCCGACAATTTCCAGGTGCTGTTCCTTTCGCTGATCGACGATATGCGGTCGGTGTTGCTGAAGATCGTGCATCGTGTGTACGACGTGCGCAACCAAAACGACGTGGATGCCGACCGACTGTCGAAGTATTTTCACGAGATTAAATACATCTATATCCCTATCGTTCACCGACTGGGTTTGTATAAGCTGAAGGCGGAGCTTGAAGAGAAGTTGATGCTGTATGAGAATCCGGAAATTTTCCATGAGATTGAGGCCAAGATTGAGGCGAGTAAGGAGGCACGTAGACAAACCGCCGAAAAGTTTATCGCCCGCATCTCCGAGGGCATCAATGCCGAGTTGGAACGCACCAAGAGGAACGGGAAACACAAGTTTGCCTATTCCGTGAAGTGGCGCCTGAAATCCATTCCTTCCATTTATGCCAAGATGCGTGCCCAAAATGTGCCTTTTGAGGAAGTCTACGACTTGATGGCGGCGCGTGTCATCATCCGCTGTGCCTTGAAAGACGAGCAGGAGTGCTGCTGGAGCGTGTATTCAGCGATCACCAACATCTTTGATCCCATGCCGGAACGTCTTCGCGATTGGATCACCAAGCCCAAGGCATCGGGTTATGAGTCGTTGCACACCACGGTGAAATATGATGACAAGCTATGGTTTGAGGTGCAGATCCGTACCACCCGCATGGACGACATCGCCGAGACGGGACAGGCGGCGCATTATCTATATAAAGGAGAGAAACAAACCTCTGAGGAGTGGCTGCTCAACGTGCGCGAGGTGCTGGAAAACCCAGGTTTGGTGTCGTTTGAGAACTCTTACAGAAAGATCTATAAATCGGATAAAATCTTCATTTTCACCCCCGAGGGCGACTTGAAACAGCTGCCTATCGGTTCCACTGTGCTCGACTTTGCCTACGAGGTGCATACCCGAGTGGGCGAGACCTGCAACGGAGCGCGCGTCAACGGACACATGGTGCCTATTAGGCATGTGCTGACCAATGGTGACAAGGTGGAAATCATCACGAGCAAGAAACAGTCGCCGCGTGCCGATTGGCTCAATGTGGTGGTCACCGAGAAAGCCAAAAACAAGATCAGGCGCTATCTGAAGGAGGAAGAGCTGAAGGAATCGGAGCTGGGCAAAGGCATGTTGCAGCGCCGACTGAAAAACTGGAAACTGCCTTTCTCCGAGACGGTAGTCGACATGCTCGTCAAGGAGTTCAAATTGGAAAACTCATTGCAGCTCTATCATCAGATTTCCACGGAGAAGATCGACATCGCCGACGTGAAACGCTTCTTGATGGCCAAGTTCGGAGAGAATGCGGAGAAGATGGAGAAGGCTGTGCCTGAGACGATTGGGGCATCGAAGAAAGAGCAAACCGTCGAAGTGGAAGAGTCGCTTTCCATCGGCGAGGACATCGACAATGTGACCTACAAGTTGGCCAAGTGTTGCAATCCCATACCGGGCGACCGTGTGTTCGGCTTCGTCACCAGCGATGGCACTATCAGCATACACCGCACCAACTGTCCCAACGCCAAGAGTATGCAGCAGCGTTATGGCTATCGCATCATCAACGTGAAATGGAATGGCATCGAGAACCAAGGGTCGCAGGCCACCATCCGTATCTATGGCCGTGATGTGATGGGCCTGCTTGGAAAAATCACCAAGGTCATCTCTGATGATTTGGAGGTGAACATGAAAAACATCGTCCTCAACTCCGACAAGGAAGGCTTCTTTGAAGGTAAGATCGTGCTACAAATCTCCGATGTGGATGCCTTGGAGCAACTGATTGTCAGGCTGAAAGCCATTGAGGGGATTATGGAGGTGGTTAGGATTGATTGAATGCTGAATGCTGAATGCTGAATGCTGAATGTGGAATTCCATCTGTATCCATCTGCAACGAAGTTGCAAAATTCGGCCTCGAAAAAGAATCTGTTTAATCTGTAAAATCTGTAGTTGAATAAAGTATGAAATCATTGAATATGAAGAAAGCGATTTTGATAATTGTTTTGGCGCTTTTGACCATGGTGATGTCGGCGCAGACATATGGCATTGACCATGAGAAGAAGATCGTGGTGGCGACGGGCAGACTGCCTGAGGGCATGAAGCCTTTCAAGGAGAACGTGGAGGTTAGAGGAGAAGAATACACCTGTTATCGCAGTGAGATGCCGTTGATTACCATCACCACCGATGGCCCGATCGTCAACTCGCCTGCTGTGCATGGCATCATCAACGTGGCCGATGCCGACGGCAATGTGATTACGATGCACGCCGGATTCAAGATCAGGGGCACTTCGTCGCAGCAGTACGACAAGAAATCGTACCGTGTGGAGCTTTGGGCCGACGAGACGGGTGCCGAGATGGCCGACACCACCTTCCTTGGCCTGCGCAGCGACGACGACTGGAACCTGGAGGCCATGTGGGCGCAGCCGCTTCGTCTTCGCGACAAGGTGGCCAACGAATTATGGATGGAGATGTACCAGCTGCCTTATGCTGAGAGTGAGCCAGATGCTATGCCTGGCATCCGCATGGTCTATGCCGATGTGTTTGTCAATGAGGAATACAAGGGCGTTTATGCCTTGACTGAGCGCATGGACCGCAAGCAACTCGGTCTGCGCAAATACAATGGCGACATTAGGGGAGTGCTTTACAAAGGCAATGGACCGGGCGCTCCGACGTTTGACACTTTGCCCGCCTACGACAATACCATGGACACATGGGACAACTACGAATGGGTCTATCCCAACGAGAGCGACACCGCCATCAATTGGGACCATCTCTATAGCTTCACCAACTTCGTGATCAATGCCTCCAACAATGTGTTCTATTCGCAGTATGCCGCCCAGTTCGACAAGGACAATGCCATCGATTACTATTTGTTTATCAACAGTTTGATGGCCATGGACAACATGGGACGCAACCTGTTTGTGGCCCGTTACAAGAAGTCGAGTACCTATATGTACCTGCCGTGGGACTTGGATGCCATCTGGGGTTTGGACACCGAAGGTAACAAGACATACAACACGGCTGGCCTGAAGAGCAACGGCTTCTATGACCGTTTGACGCAGGATTGTAATGACTACGGCTTTGTGGCTTCGGCAAAGACGCGTTATAATACTTTGCGCACCGACATCTTGACCACCGAGCATATCATGGAGATGGTTCAGAATCAATACGATGAATTGGTTGAAAACGGTGTCTACGAGCGCGAGCATGAGGCTTGGCCAGACTTTATCGTCGACGAGAGCCAATTGGACTATATGCGCGACTGGTTGGTCGACCGTTTTGCCTATCTGGATCGTGAAATCAATGCAGGTTGTGGCACATGGGGCATCGAGACCCCCGAGGCTCCTGAGGTCCCTGAGCCCGTCGAAGGGCCGATTTCAAGTGTAGCCATATACCCCAATCCTGCCAAGGATCGCATCAACATCCGCTTTGAAGCGGTGGGCGAGGCTTCCATTAGGCTGTACGACATGATGGGTCGCTTGGTGTATTCCGATGCATCAAACACGCAGGTTTTTGTCATTTCCACTCGAGAATTGAGCCAAGGCGTATACACCTTGGTGGTAAACGTTAATGATAATCAGCAAATTGAAAGGGTAGTGGTGGAGTGATTTACAATTTCCAAATTATCTCGGCCTTGACATCTGTCTTGTGATTCCCTTCAATCAGCGTCAATCCGCTGCCGACATCGTCGCGATTACTGTAGATGGTGCGTCCGATGCGGGCGTAGAGTGTCAAGGCGTTGAACAATTTCACCTTTCCTAAGAGATACACCCTCATGCCTTTTCCGTAGAGGGCGGGCACGCTGAAGGAATACAGCACATCGTTTTCGTAGGCGTAGATGCGAGCGTTGTAGTCCTTGGCGTCGAAGATGGCGTAGCGGAAAGTGAGGCTGTAAGGCTTGTTCTCAGGCTTGTAGGCGATGTCTTGGCAGAGGAAATAGCCGTGCTCGTTGCTGCCGTCGTCGTTGCGGTAGTGGGCGTATTCAGCCTTGTTGGCGCAATGGATGTCCCAACCAAGTTGATAGTTGATGTTGAATCGCACAGCGTTTTTCGTGTAGAAGATGGGGTAGTGGCTGAAGACAAAAGCATCAGTCGAGTTCTTCATCTTGGTCTTGGAGCGGAATTGCAAATAGGCTTGCGTGCGGCGGTTGAAGCTGTGGCTGACACGTAAGTAATAGTCGTGGCCACGGCTCGGTGCGTTGACTTGCGAGGTCAGCCAGGTGAATTGGAACTGATCTGCGTATGCGAGGATGTTCCAATAGGGTGCGGGAGCGGCCTCCACGCCGAGATAGATGCCACGTTGCCCTTGGTTGCGGCTGCCTTCGCCGAAGGCGTTGGAATAGAGATTTTGGTAGGCTTTGCCGTAGTCGCGGTACATGATGGTGAAGTTGAGATAACCGGCGGGCTTGACGGTTAGACCTATCAAACCAGCATACGCAGGTCCCTGAGCCCTGAGCCCGTCGAAGGGTCGAAAGGCCGTCTGTGCTTGTGTCGGCCCTTCGACGGGCTCAGGGGTCTTGGTTCCATGATTAAAACTCATCGCCATTTCACCAAAGACCGCATATTTCCCTTTCACATACTTGAAGTCGACACCTTGGTTGCTCAGCCTTTGTCCTTGGAAATAGAACTGGTTGTAATGGCTGGGCTTGAGTTCGAGCGGCACGCTGAGCCAGGTGTGGTGGGCGGTGTAGCCGACCTCGAAGTGGGCGATGGCGAAGGCCAGATGGCCACCCACAATCTGTTGGCGGATGGCATGGCGGTCTTGCAACTCACCGATGGTGCGGTGATAGCCCGTCTCTTGCAGGCTGCTGACGAACTCGGCTTCACTTTCCAAGGTGTCGGTCACGCTGATGTTGGCGTCGACCAACCGATTGGAATAGAAGATGGTACCACTGAAAGCTCCTGCACCAAGAGTGACGGCAGCACCACGCATAAATGCGTATTCGCTGGCCGAGCCTTTGGGTGTGATGCCGCGTCCTTGTTTCATCACGCTGCTGCCTGCACCCGCCTTGCCGAAACTCATGCCTGACCAAAGCGTCAAGCCTTGGCCGAAAGCCAATTGGTAGTCGCCCAAAACGGCGGCTTTCACGATGCCCAAGTCCTTGGCATAGAGATGGAATCCGACGAAGTCGAAGCCTCTTTGGTATTGCTTGCCCAACAAGGCTCGTATCGTGTCGCTGACTTTGTCGGTGAAGAACATCTCGCCAGCGTCTTTCTCCAAAGTGAAACCTGCACGAATCTTGTTCCTATAGTTATAGGTGTATTTGAACTGAAGCTTCTGTGGACTGCCGAGATAGCGTGAGTTGGGTTTGGCCAAGAGCGTCGAGTCGTCGATGGGAGCGTATCCCTGCTGTCGCTCAAGGACTTGCTCGTATCGTCCCACGAGTTGGTGCTTGCCGTAACGAGCCATCTTGTTGAGCGTGATTTTGTCCTTGCTTTGGTCTTTCTCGATGCAAACCACGGGTCGGATGATGGCCACGGTCTGCTCGTCGAAGCCTTCCACCATCTCCAATTCATCCAAAAACATGAAATTGCCATAGAAGCGGCGGTATTTCTGCAGTTCCTCGTATTGAAACACGCTGATTAGATGGAGCTCCACCAGACGCATGGTCTCCTCGCTGTTGAGGTTGACGGGATTCTCGCAGAGGAAGATGTAGTTTTCCAAAAGGTCTTCATAATCAGCGTCTTCATCGCCATCTTCGGCCAGTCGTTCCACCTGTTCGATGAGCAGGTTGTTCAAGGCCTCGGTGCTGAGCGTGTCGATGGCGATTTGCGCCTTCGCAAACGAGACGACGAACAAAGATAATATGATGAAAACCAGCCGTTTCATATCATTTTCCGATGCTGAAGATCATGCCGATTTGTACGGAGGCTCCCAACTCGTTGTGGAGTTGTGCCGCCACGTTGATTTGTGCGAAGCGGATGCCATAACCGAGGCCGAAACTCAAGATGCCTGGATTGGTCTGCACGCCAGCACGGATGTACAGGTTTTTAACCGCCTCATATTCCAATCCTCCGCGCAGGCTGACGCCTTCAAGGTCTGTGTTTTTCTCAATCTCACATTGTCCGATGAAGTCCTTGGTGAACTGGTAGGCCATACCGAAACGAAATACGATGGGTAGCTTCTCATGGTTGAGGGTCTGCTCGAAGCTGAAATTGACAGGATTGAAGATGTAGGTGCCCAAGGTCAGTTTGTCGGTGACATGCGATTGTATGCCCAACTCAAAAGTGACCGCGTTGAATTTGCCATAGTCGTTGCCGATTTTGAGTAGGAGGTAGTCGAGCTGTAGGCCGATTTGCAGGTAACGCCCGAAGTCCTTGGCGTATGCCAATCCAAACTTGTTCTCATTGTATTTCGATGAGCCGAACTGGTTGAAACTCAATCCCAAAGTGCCGAACTTGGTAGGAAGGGCGAAAGCACCGCATTTGTAGGCCGTCTCGGGCAGCATCCAGCGGTTTTCGTAGTAGAGGCCAAGGCTGATCTTGTCCAGATGGGCCATTCCTGCTGGGTTGTTTTGCATCGCCCAAAGCCCTTGCGAGGCCACCGACGAGCCTCCCATGGCAGCGGCACGACCTCCAATGGGATGGATGATGTCGTAAGCGAAAATGCTTGAAGTTGAAAGGATTAGTGTTATCAGAAGTAGAAGTCGCTTCATGTCAAGGAAGTTTTATCGTGCAAATGTAAGACTGATTTTGCAAAAAACAAAATAATTGGGTAAAAAAGCATTTTTATCTTGAAAAGGGAACGTTTTCTCGTTTTTTTGTGTATTTTCGCCTTCTAAAACACTGTCAAATGAATGTCGTTTTCATTGCGGCTGCCATCTGTTTGTCCATTGTCGGCATCGTAGGTGCCATTGTTCCCGGCATTGCGGGACCGCCTTTCAGCTATTTGAGTGTGTTGGCCGTATCGTTTGTCCAAGGGGTCGAGCATTCGGTCACCTTCCTTGTCGTTATGGGCGTCATCGCTGCGGTGATTTTTACTTTGGATTACATTGTGCCCATCTGGGGAACCAAGAAATTCGGTGGCTCGAAGGCAGGCATGTGGGGAAGTACTATTGGCCTTTTGGTGGGACTGACGCTCACGTTGTTTTTCAATGCTGCCTTCCTCGTCATCTTGGCAGGGCCTTTCTTTGGCGCCTATTTCGGCGAAAGAATCGCCAAGACGCCCAACAGAGAAGCTTGGCGGGCCGCATTCGGTTCTTTTGTAGGTTTTTTGGTGGGCACATTGCTGAAACTGATTTACGCTTTTGTCTGCTTGGTATTCATCGTTAAGGACTTAATTGGTTTATTGGTATGACTTCATTGGAAGAAAAAGCAAGACATATCCGTCGGCTTATCTTGACCGCTTTGGTAGAGGCTGGCTCGGGGCATACGGGTGGCTCTCTCGACTTGGTCGACATTTTCACCGTTTTGTATTTCGATCATCTACGTCACGACCCGAAACATCCCGATTGGGAGGGACGCGACAAGGTGGTGCTTTCCATCGGGCACACGGCACCAGTGTTGTATGCGACTTTGGCAGCAACGGGCTATTTTCCTGAAGAGGAGATGCTTACGTTGCGCAAATTGGGTAGCCGCTTGCAAGGGCATCCGAGCTATGAGTTCCGCTTGCCAGGGCTTGAGACATGTTCAGGGAGCTTAGGACAAGGTCTCGGCGTGGCCTTGGGTATGGCCTTGGCAGCCAAGATGGACGGACCTTCGACCCTTCGACAGGCTCAGGGCTCAGTGACCGTTAACCGTGTGTTCTGCATCATGGGCGATGGCGAGCAGCAGGAGGGAAGCGTGTGGGAGTCGGCCATGGCTGCGGCGCATCATCAGGTGGACAACCTCTGTGCTATCATCGACCGCAACCGCTTACAGATTGACGGCGGCACCGAAAAGGTGATGGCCATCGATCCTTTGCGCGACAAATGGACGGCTTTCGGATGGCATGTCATCGAGATTGACGGTCACGATATGAGCCAAATCAAGATGGCATTGGAGTTGGCCGACAAAGAAAAAGACAAGCCTACCGTCATCATTGCCGACACCATCATGGGCAAGGGCGTGAAGAGCATCGAGGACAACAACCAATGGCATGGCAAGGTGCCGACGAAGGAACAATTGCCTGCATTTTTAAAAGAATTGTCATAGAGACGCAATGATTGCGTCTTCATATAAACGGAATCTATTCGAGACGCAAGCATTGCGCCTCTACAAATAATAACGTTATGAATTATATTAACAAAGGAAATAAAGCGACCAAAACCGGTTTCGGTGAGGGCGTGTTGGCTGCGGCCGAAAAGGACAATCGTGTGGTCGGACTGGGTGCCGACATTACTAATTCAGTGGGGATGAACCTTTTTGCTGAGGCTTTTCCCAAAAGGTTTTTCTCGATGGGCATCGCTGAGCAGGACTGCGTGGCTACCGCTGCAGGCCTTGCCTTGAGCGGCAAGGTGCCGGTGTTCAGCACCTATGGCGTGTTTGCAGCGCACCGTGCCAATGATCAGATTCGTATCTCGTTGTGCTACAATAATGTGCATGCTGTCATTGGAGGTGCTCATGCAGGCGTGTCGGTGGGCCCCGACGGAGCCACGCATCAGGCATTGGAGGACATCGCTGCCATGCGTGTGTTGCCCAACATGATGATTCTTTCGCCTTGTGATGCCACGCAAGCCAAAATAGCCACGGAGAAGGCTATCTTGGAGTGCGACGGCCCCGTTTACATCCGGTTTGGTCGCGAGCCTGTTGCCGATTTTACCGACGAGAATCAGGAGTTTGTCATTGGTAAGGCACAGTTGATGCGCGATGGCGATGATGTCACGTTGGTGGCTACGGGTCACGAGGTGTGGGAATGCCTGCATGCGGCTGAACTGCTGGAAAAACATGGTGTTTCGGCTCGTGTCATCAACATGCACACCATCAAGCCTTTGGATGGCGAGATTCTGATGAAAGCCGCTGCGGAGACGAGGATGCTCTTCACCGTTGAAGAGCACCAGCGCACAGGAGGCTTGGGTGGCGCAGTAGTGGAGTATCTGACCGAGAACCATCCCATCAAGGTGGTGCGCATCGGCATGGACGACCGTTTTGGCGAGTCGGGGAAGGCGGGCGAGTTGATGGAAAAGTTCGGTCTCGATGCGAAAGGTATCTTCAAGCGCGTGATGCAAGAGACGGCTGCCGATGAGATGGGCGTGTTTGTACCAAGCTTGGGAAAACCTTTCTCGACCTATCCTAAAAGATTATACAACAGCGAGATATTGTACAAAGGCTACGACTATCACGATGAATCGACCTTTGAGACTTGTTATGATACCAAGGTATACAATCATTATATCCATCAAGGCAAATACGTTCACGAGATCCATGAGACGCTGGCCCGTTCGCTGCACGACCATTTCATCACGCATGCACTCAACAGAATGCTGGAGCAATACGACGAGAAAGATGTCATCGGTGTGATGGGCGGTCATGCCAAACGGCGCGATGACCCGGGTTATCGACAGATTGTCTTCTTGAGTAAACGACTCACGGAGATGGGCAAGTTGATGGTGACGGGAGGAGGGCCTGGTGCCATGGAGGCCACGCATCTCGGGGCTTGGATGGCGGGTAGGAGTGAGGCCGAGACCAACGAGGCCGTCGACATGCTCTTGCCGTCGCCGACCTTCAGAGACGAAGGCTGGCTGCGCCGTTCTTTCGAGGTAATGGATCGTTTTCCCTTGCATTCGAAATACCGCAGTTTGGCCATCCCGACCTGGTATTATGGACACGAGCCGACGGCGCCTTTTGCCACCGACATCGCCAAATACTTCGACAACAGCGTGCGTGAGGACGGCATCGTCACCATCGCCAAGGGTGGCATCATTTACACGCCGGGCAGCGCGGGCACCATGCAGGAAATCTTCCTTGATGCAGGCCAAAACCACTATGAGAGCGTGGGTTATGCTAGCCCGATGATCTTCATGGGCAAGGACTATTACACCAACTACATGCCCGCCTACACCCTGCTGAAAGACCTTAGCGACCGCGGCATCTTCAAGAACATGCTACTCACCATCAGCGACGACAATGACGAAATCATTGAGGCGATTGTGAGGTTTAGGGAGGGGAAGTGATTAAGGGCTTGCCCCCGCCGTGTTTGCTGCATGGTGTTGCAGGCTTATTTTTGTTGGTTGATGGACTGCATCTTGTCGATGATCTGTTGTAGCTGGATGACAATTTCATAGTCGTCGCCATAAGCGGTTTTCAGTAGAGGCAAGGCTTGGTTGAGATTGTCCAGCGACGCTTCGAAGTCGCCTTGTTGACCGAGGTCGAGGCCTTTGAGCATATAGGCTGAGCCTATATTGCCCTGGCATCGAAGCACCATGGGGTGATTGTCGCTATAGACAGTACTCCAGATGGCCAAGGCACTGTCAAGGTAGATAAGGGCGGTGTCGTATTGGCCGAGGTCGAGACAGAGGCTGCCAAGGTCGTTGTAGCTATAGGCGAGGCTGGGATGGTTGGGAGGCAACAAGGCTTGCCGGAGAGATAGCGCTTTGATGTGATATTCTGCGGCTTTGTCATATTCCTCATGGCTATAGTAAGTCTGACCGATGTTGAAGTAGCATGTCGCAACTAAAGGATGGCTTTCACCGTAGTTGTGCATTAAGATGCGTAGCGCGTGGTTGTAGTATTCAAGGGCCTTGTCGTATTGGCCTTGTTTCATGCAATTCCAAGCCATGTTGTTGTAGCTGGTTGCGACGTCGGGATGGTTGGGCCCGTAAAGGGCGACCCTAATAACGAAGGCTTTATTGTCGTAGTTCATGGCTTGTTCCAAGTTGCCCATGCTAGCGTATGCTGAGCCTATATTGCTGTAGCAAACTGCCACCCAATCACTGTTCTCACCAAATTCTTCCTTGGCGTTGCGCAGGACTTGTTGGTAATAGGTAAGTGCCTTATCAGAGTTGCCGATATAGTCATGGATGAAACGACCTGCAAGATTGACCCATTCGAGGTTGGTGGTGTCGAGGCTGGCCCTGAGTTCGAGGTAATAGGCGGCAGTGTCGATAAGGCTTTGGGCAACAAAAGTTTCATAGTAACTGTAACAGCGTTGCGCGGCTTCGTGGATGTCGGCCCGTTGAACGGCTTCGGCTTTCTGCAGTTGTTCCTTCTCTTCGTGGAGAACCTGTCCACGTTGGCGGATTTCGTTGACCTGCTGACCGATGTCGCCCCGGCTGTTGAGCATCGAATCGGCCTTTGTCAGTTCGCCGTTCTCGATGAAGCATGATACTTGGCGGTAAAATTCGTCCAGTTGGTCGTAGTCGAGAGATGCATAGCGTTGTGCCATGTCTTCGATGAGTCGTTCGTTGCTCTCCTGCTGAGCGTAGAGCTTCTGCAGCGATTTTTGGTAGTCTTTGACCGTGATTTTGCCGCTGCCCTTCAGCGCCTCCAACTCATCTTCTTTGTCCTGCAGCTGTTTCTGCAGGTTACGCCTTATCTTGCGTTCAGCGTCGAGTTTGTCCTGCAGTTGTTGCTCGGGCGTCTCCATGATGATATATATAGGGTTAGGTGAGTAGGTATAGCTCTTGGGACAGGCTTCGTAGTCGACCAGTTGATAGCCTTTTTTCTTGACGGAGTCCAAGCGGAATTGTTGGTTAGTGACAGGGAAGGAGAAGGAGCCGTTGTCGGCATTCACGAGCACGGTAGCTCTTCCTTTGATGGATATTGTAGCCCCTTTGAGGCCTTGGCCAGGAACGAGCTTGCCATTCACCATACGGCCTTTGGTCTTCACGTAGCCTTGTTGGGTTTGTGCGATGGAGAAAAGGGGCGTTAGAAGTATCAAGAAAAAGATAATTGATTTGTGTTTCATGGGAGTTATAGGTCAGTTTTGAGGTGTTACTTATTGCTTTGTTGTCACTTTGCCAATAGCACATCGTCTTTGCCGCAGGGCATAAACAGTGTGTCGTTTTCGAGGGGCACGGAACTGGTTACAAGGTAGTAGCTTCGCTGTTTTTCCAATGGCACGTAAAGAGACACGCATCCGTTGGCGTCGGAAACGGTTTCTTGTCCAGCTAGGCCAATTGTGGCCTCCTCGACATACATTTCCGTGTTTGGATTGTAAATATGGAATAAGACTTTGCCAAAAATCGAATCGTTTCGAGATATGTCAAGGGTGACATTAGAGGTCAGTGTCAAACAGGTGTCCGTGTCGAAGAAATAGGGGCATGAAATGGAGAATCTTACCGGTTGATTCAAGTAGTGGCGTGGAATATTGTTGAAAACCAGATGGTCGTCCATCGAGTGTAGTGTGTCGATCTTCGACTCGTTATCCAAACGAATGGTTACCATGGCATCTTTCAAAGGGGGTAGGCTTTCGTTGTGGGCTGAAACCTCATTCAGTTTCACTTCCACGTCGAAAGGTTGGTTCATGTGGCGCACACATAGCAGGGCGGCTACTATGGCGACACCACCCAAAGTCCAGGCTATTGCTCGTCTGACAAGTGTTCGCTTGTGTCTTTGCCAAATGGTGTCAAACTCTACGTCAAGTAGTTTAGAGATGAGCTGCACATAGGCACGTTCCTTGTTGAGCCATGGCCAACGGTAGATTTGCTCGTGGATATTGGCACCAAGGATTTCGGGTAGCCCCAACTTGTCAATGACAGGATGGAAGCACTCAGTCTTCGGGTCGCCACTATGAGGGACGCCTTCCACAATAAAGAAGTGTATGTTCTTGGTCCGTCCATGGTCATGGAAGAATTCGATTTCCTTGCCCACCCATTCGGAGTGGGCCGAATTGGGCGAGCAGATGACAACGAGGTTTTTAGAAGCCTTTAACCGCTCTTGCAGTTCTTCAGTGAGCCCTCCAGGCTGTATGTCGGTAGGAGCGAAGAAAACAGGGTTGATAGGCTTGCGTTTCCATCCATGTTCGTTGCGCAAAACGGCAGGCATCTTGAAGCGTTCCAGCTTCTTTTGAAGCTTTTTGCCCCAGTCGATGTCCTTGGCATTGTAGCTGATGAAAGCGTAGTATTTGTAGTTGCTGTCCGTGGTCATATTGCTTATAGTCGTTTCAAGGCATGTCAAAGGTTGTCTTGATCACTAGATAGTCGTAATGTTGAACTTCAGGAGTGAGCTCATCGTAGCTCTTGATGCACTCGTGGGTCTTCATCACCTCGTCGGTGCGTTGGCCTGGCGTGTAGCCGAGGGCCACGTGCGAAGCCTCCCAGCGGATGTGTTCTTGGACGGCCAAGTAATGCAGCACGCGTTCCACGTGTTCGTCATTGCCCGTGTAATGCGTGTTAGCCTTGGTGTAGTCGGGCGGGATGCATTGGGCGATGTCGAGGCGGTGGTCGTAGATTTCAGGCCCGATGAGTGCCAGTTTCGTGGAGATGTGGAAGCAGTTGGCGAAGTCTTGCGAGCGTTGCCTGACGCGTTTGGCGTGAAGGGCATAGTCGTCGGTCGACTTGATCACTTCCTCCCGTTCGTCCCATAGCTTCTGAGGATTCTCTTCTACGCCTGAAGCGCGCATGTAGCCGGCGAAGAAATTCCGGGCACGGTTTTTCAGGCTCTCATTGGTCATATTGTCGTAGGTCCAAACGTCGCGCTTATAGCCAAAGGTGCGTATGCAATTGTGGTATTGGCCAATGGCGTTATAATGTTGCAAGGTCACGTCGTCAAGATGACTGGGGTTTTCCTGGGCGATGAGGATGACGAAGTTCTTGGTGAGGTCCTTGCCCTGACGGTAAGCGAATTGCACCAAGTCGACAGCCGTGCGCAAGTTGATCCGGTCGTCGCCCATGCACACGACGATGTAGTTCAGTTCTTGGATGTGTTGCGACAGTTGTTCCCAAAAATCATTGCCTCCGATTTCACCTTGCACGAACGTGATGCCGACGCTTTCGTTCATGCCGGGGAAACTCTTGCTGTATGCCTGTTTGATCGTGTCCATCTGCCTGTCGACGACCACGCATGAGAACGGGCTTTTCTTGGACTCTTTGTCGACAAAGGCACCATGTTCATATAGGAAGCCCAGCACCTCGCGTCCTGTTTCGCCAAAACCTAGGATCGTGGCATTGAAGGCCGAACTCACCCAACCTTCGCGTAGGCCGTTCTCGTCGACACCCTTGTCCACGTAGTTGACAGGGAGCAGCTCGGGGCAGTTCTTGATGTTGCGAACGGCGAGGTATGACGAGTCGACAAGGTGTACGTTCATCGACGGGGTCTTGGTCATCGCCTCCTCATACATACGGTTGACGCCTTCGCGGCAGGCACGGCAGAAGATCTCGGCGGTGCAGCCGTCATTATAGAGGATTTCGGCGCATTGTAGGTTCTTGTTCTCGTCGTCGGAGAGGAGATACACTTTGCACGAAGGGCATTTCAGGAAGGCATCCAGGTCCTTCAGGTTCATTTGCTGGCAGATGTCTTTTCCTTTCGCTTCGTTCAGGGGGATATGGGAATAGACGATGGCATTGAACGGGCCAAGGTCCTCCTCGGTACGGCTCTTGAACAGACGTTGTACCTTTTCCCAGATGGACAGGTCCATGTAACTCTCTTCGGGGTCGGGGTGGCCAATGAGAAGGCGCGGCTGGTCGGGATGGAGCTTGAGGATGTCCTCGGCGAGGGATCTTGACAGTTCTCCGCCCAGGAAGAACATGTGGACATTCTGTGCTTTGCCTTTATTGGCTACCAGCCAAGAACGTCCTGCCTTCCTTCGGTTGATGGCCTTGATGAGTAAGGCGATGGAGGTGAGGATGGCCAGGATGAAAGTGATGACGAAAACGTAGACTAGCCATGCGACACCAGGGCTTTGGCTTGTCCCGAAAAAGAACTCTTGGTAACCATTGTCGAAGAAGTGGGTTTGGAAGACGAACATTTCGAGGGAATGGAAGACCGAAAGGATGAAGATGGAGAACCAGCTTTTTGCACCTTGTTCCATATTGGAAATCACGTACATGTCGGCTACCGTGTGGATCACGATGATGGCCAGTGCGCAGATAAACAAAGTCTTGAAAAACAGCTTGTTGTTCTTGCTGTTTTTGGCAAGGATGAGGTAATATACCACGCCAATGGCGATGCCGATGACGAAGGCGATAGCTTGGAATGCGAGTGAATGCATGGTTCGTTTTGATGTTATTGTTCTTTCTTGATGCTCCAACCGAGTTGCATGATGAGCTTCAACGTGGCCACGGCCGTGTTGCGGTCATAGTCCTTCTCGCTCTCCGGCAGGTCGTCGTAATCGATGAGGTGGGGGTGCTTCTTGAGTCCGTCGTTGCGTTCGGCACCGTAGGTCCAGCCTTCCGCAATGCGACCCATGGCCCACTGTTCATGCACTTGGCGCGCCAGTTGCTCGATGAGTTGCTTCACCTCATCGGGAAGCTCGATGTCGGAGGTGTCGATGGGATGGGGGATGAAGGGCTTTTTCTCCATGGCTCATTCAAGTAATCTTCCCATCGCTCTGACCATCTGTTGTTCCATCATCGTGCACTTTTCGTCGGCTTCGATGATTTCGCAGAGGTCGTGGATGAGGTCGAGACGACTGGCTTCGTTGTCAGCGTAAAAGGCTTTGTTCTCGCGGATGCAGTCGAGCACTTCGGCATCGCTCATCTTGGCGAATAGATCCTCCATCTTGTCTACTGTGTCGAAACCGCTCTTTTCGAGCATGATTCTCACTTCTTCCGATTGGATGTTGCCGTCGATGTTGGCTGCATAGAGCATCAATAAGGTCTTGAATTCTTCTTTACTAAGTGTCATGATGTTATTTGTATTTTATTGTTATTCATTTAATTATGCATAGGCTTCAAAAGGTCGTTCACGGTCTTCACCGGGTTGAAGGTCTCGATAGGCACTTCGACGAAGATGGTGATCCAGTCGGCCATGGCGCCGTTCCAAAGACCGGGCAGCTCGAGGGCTTTCAGTTCGCGGCCGTCCTTCGACTTGTTGGAAATGAAGCCTGTGTTGGCATCCACGTAGTCGGTTAGGCAGAAGGCCTCGCCCTTGTAGTTCCAGCAGCCGCACACCAGGTCGACGGGGTTGAAGTGGGTCGAGCCTTGGAAGATGGCTTCCTGAGCCTCGTCCTTGTGGTTGATCTGTGACGACTCGATGATTTGCAGCGACACCTCATCGTCCAGGTTCTTCACCCAGAAAGGACCGCCGCCGGGTTCGCCTTCGTTCTTCACCATGCCGCAGATACGCATCGGGCGGTTGAGTTTGTTATAGAGATAGTCGATCTTCTCGATGTCGTTGTAGTCGTTGACGAAGTCGGGGATGTCCATCATCAGGTCTTCCTTGGCGAAACGCATGGCCTCATCGAGTTCGTCGGTCGAGACTGCACCTTGGTCGAGCATCTCGAGATATTCGAAAGTGCGTTGTTGGAGGTGGAGGAGGAGACCCGCCAGCACCTTTTTATATACGATGGTCGTCTCGGCCTTGCTCTCCGGAACGATGTTGTCGATGTTTTTCACGAAAACAATCTCTTCGCCGAGGTCATTAAGGTTCTCGATGAGTGCGCCGTGGCCGCCGGGTCGGAAGAGGATCTTGCCGTCGGCTTCGCGGAACAACTCGCCGTTGGCATCGATGGCCACCGTGTCGGTTGACGGTTTTTGACAGGAATAAGTGATGTTGTAGCGCACACCGTATTTCTTCTCATAGTCGGCTTTCAGCGCATCGACGGCCTTCTTGAAAGGCTCTTCGTGTTCGGGCGATACAGTAAAATGGAGCTTGGCCACGCCTTCGTTGTCGGTGGCGTAACGGGCGGCTTCCACCAGATGTTCTTCCAAGGCCAGACGGTTGAAAGTGGGGTAGTGGTGGAACTTCAGCAGGGCCTTGGGCAGCTTGCCGTAGTTTAGGCCGTTGTCCAAGAGCAGGGCTTTCACAACGTCCACCTTGCGGCCTTGTTGGAGCAGGCTGTCGATGTCGGTGCCATAGAGGCGTTGTGCGGCAGTGTTGAGGTCGTCGAAGAAGGCGAAGCTATGGATGTGGGCAAAGAAGATGTCCGTGAACTTGGTCTCTTCGGCGGTCTCGACGAAAGCGAAGAGGTCTTTGAACATGCGTGAGGCGGCACCTGAGGCGGGGACGAACTTGGTGAATTGGTAAAACTCCTTGTCGGCCTCAAAGTTGGCCGTCATCTGCCTGACCTGTTCCTCATCGAGGCGCAAGATGCCGTCATTAAGGGTTGCGGGGCGCATCAACTGGACATATTGCGCCCCTTTTTTCAGTTGTGCAACTTGCTGTATTACTTGATTTTCGGTGATGTTTCTTTCCGAAAGTTGTTGGAGGTCTTTTTCTGTAAGCATAATTGTAGATTTTAAACGCTTCAAAAATAAGAAATTAAGTAATGCGAAGAAAAAAAATCACAAAATTTTTCTCGAAGTGGTTACAGCATTGAAAAAAGTTGTATCTTTGCCGCCGATTTCAAGCCCAGGTGGTGAAATTGGTAGACACGCCACTTTGAGGGGGTGGTGCCGATTACGGCATGCAAGTTCGACTCTTGTCCTGGGCACAATCACCAAGCCCCGATGGCGGAATTGGTAGACGCGTACGTTTCAGGTGCGTATATCGAGAGGTGTGCAGGTTCGACTCCTGTTCGGGGCACGAAAAATAAAACCCTAACTATCAAATGGTTAGGGTTTTTCTTTTTCTGGTTGTGACTTGCTTTGATTCCTTCACTAACTTCCAAATTATTCTTCGAAAACTTCCTTGGTTTAATCAAAAAAACTGTATTTTTGCGCGCCGTTAGTAAGTATATTTACTGTAAACTAATTTACTATTTATGGAACCTAGGTTTAAAGGTCATCTTGTTGATGAATTATATAAGGATTACAGGATAAAAGAGGGGATGAAGGCCTGCATGAACTGCGGCGTGTGCACGGCAGTTTGTCCAGCAGCGGAGTTCTACAAATACAATCCGAAGAATATCGTGAACATCGTCGCCCGCAAGAACGAGGCCGATTTGGAGGAGCTCCTGAGAAGCGACACGATTTGGTATTGCGGTGAGTGCATGTCGTGCGTGACTCGCTGTCCACGTGCCAATGCCCCAGGCTTGGTCATCATGGCTTTGCGCAAGCTCTCGATGCGAAGCGGGCTTTACATGGAATCGGAGAAAGGTCGCCAGCAATATGTCGTGGTTAAGGATTTGTGCTCCAATATCTTGAACTACGGCTATTGCGTGTATCCTCGCACTTTCGATTATGAGACACATAAAGAATTCGGTCCCGTTGGCAAATGGATCAACGAAAACCTAGATGATTTGCATGCCCGCATGGGCTCGAATCTCGACGGCGACGGTCCTGGCGGATTGCGTAAGATTCCCAGGGAGAGTCTCGACCAATTGAAAAAGATCTTCGACGTCACGGGTGCCACCGAGTTGATGGAACAGGTCTTGAACGACGCACATCAGGAAGCGGAGAAGGAGCATCTCACCGACGAGGAGTATTTCATGAAGGTTTACACTCAAAACGATGGGGAAAAACACCTCAACATGTAATCCAATTATTAAATCTTGAAATCAAATGATTATTGAAGGAAAACAGAAGATCTGGGCGGATTACCAGAAAGACATTCCCGATGACCATTATTTTTACGTGAGGAGTTGCATCCGACAGGCGTTTTGGCCGGGTTCGGAGGTGACTTTTTTGGACATCACGAGGAATAAGTTGGGCAAAGACTTTTACGAAAACCCCTATCATACCACTTGTGGCGGCATCGCCTATCACAGCGACACCATCCCGCAGGAGACGGCCATGACCATCATCGCGCGCCAGTTCGCTCTGATGCATGAGAGTGGCTATGAAAACTATGTTTGTTCTTGCATCACCTCTTTCGGATGCTACACCGAGACGCTGGAGACATGGCACGAGTATCCCGAGTTGGAGGCCAAGATTCGGCAATATCTTTGGGATTCATGCAAGAAAGAGTTCGCCAAGCCGAAGTATCTCGCCCACGCCAGCGACCTTATTTATAAGTTCAGGTTCGACATTGCGAAACAGATGAAGTTTCCTCTTGTCAATGTCAAGACTGGCAAGCCTTTGAAGGTGGTCGAACACATCGGATGCCATTATTCGAAGATGTTCCCGTCGAAGGGATTCGGTGGTGCTGAGTATCCGCATGTGCTGGTTGGAATGGTCGAGGCGTGGGGCGGTGAGGTTGTTGACTACCCCGAACGCCGTCATTGCTGCGGCTTCGGATTCCGTCAGTATTTCGTGCAAGCCAACAGGGGCTATTCCGAGTCGAACACCTACAAGAAATTCGAGTCGATGGAGCCTTATGAGCCAGATTTGATCATCACCAACTGCCCGGGCTGCCCTTATTTCCTAGACCGTTGGCAATATGTCATCGCAGAGCAGACAGGCAAAACCTACGGCAAGAACGGATATGGCATCCCGGCGCTGACCTACGAGGAGGTGGCAGGCTTGGTGATGGGCTACGATCCATGGGATCTTGGCCTTCAGATGCATCAGGTCGCCATCGAGCCGCTACTCGAGAAGATGGGAATCCCTTACGACCCGAAGAAGAAATATCAGGGCCTGAACGGCAAAGACCTCGGTCAGCCGATGTGCCCGTCGTGTATGAAATCAGTTTGACAAACCAACGTTTATGAAAGAGAATATATTGATTATTGGCGGTGGAGCCGCCGGAATGGAAGCAGCCACACAATTGCATAAAATGGGGCTCAATCCTATCATTGTTGAAAAAAGCGAGGCCCTTGGAGGCCATATCGCGCAGTGGGACAGGCTGTTCCCAGCCTTCCATCCAGCCAAAGACGTAGTTGAGAAGATGCTCGACCAAGTGAAAGGCATCGATGTCCGTCTGAATACCGAGGTCGTTGACATCCATAGAGATAATAATAGTTTCCATGCCATTTTGAGCAACAACGAAACCATCGATGCGAAGGCGGTGATTCTCGCCACGGGTTTCGATATCTTCAAGGCGGAACGGAAACAGGAATACGGCTATGGCATCTATAACAATGTGATGACCAGTGTCGAACTCGAAAAGTATTTCAGGACGGGAAAGGACGAGCGCATCAACCATCCTAAGAAAATCGGTTTCGTACATTGTGTCGGCGCACGCGACGTGAAGGTATGCAACACTTATTGCTCAAAAGTGTGCTGCACCACGGCGTTGAAGCAGGCCTGCGAAATCAAGGAAGTGTTTCCCGATGCAGAGGTCTACACGTTCTACATGGACTTGCGCATGTTCGGTCCAGGCTATGAAGACCTTTATCTTAAGACCCAGAAAGACTTCGACGTGAAATGTGTCCGCGGCCGTGTTTGCGAGGTCTCTGAGGATATGGACGGCAAACTGGTCATCAAAGCGGAGGACACTTTGTTCGGTAAGCCGCTCAAGATGACGCTTGACTTGCTGGTTTTGATGTGCAGCATGGAGAAAAACAAGAGCATCGACGCAATACAGCAGAAGCTCGGCGTTGGCAACAACAGCGACGGCTTCATGCAAAACAAGGACATGTATCTGGGCATGAACGACACTGCTCAAGATGGCGTGTTCGTTGCTGGTGCCTGTACCGCTCCGAAGTCGCTGCCCGACACCATTGGTGAGGCGCGTTCCGTGGCGACACAAGTGTATAACTATCTTAAAAGGTAAGCCATGGATTTCGGTTTTTGTTTGTCACCCAGCTCGCATGTCAAGATGGACAGCGTCGACCTGACGACGTTCAACCGTCTGAAGGAAACCAATCCTGACATCAATACCTGCATTGCATGTGGCTCATGCACTGCCACTTGCACTGCAGGTCACTTCACCGAGATGAGTTTCCGTCGCATTCTTCTGATGCTTCAGCGAGGCAAGGAAGACGAGGCCAAAAAAATGATTCAACATTGCATGCTCTGCGGCAAATGCACTTTGGTTTGTCCGCGCGGCATCAATATCCGTAAGATTTTGTTAGACATTACACGATGAATTCACAGATATTCCATCCTTTTGTGCTCCCCTTCGTGCTCGGCATGGCTTTCGTGCTGACGTATTGTGTTGTGGGGCTTTTACGCGTCATCGGCCAGCTGCCGAAAGACGACAGAAAGAAGTTTTGGCGCTCCTTGGTGACGCCAAAGACGGCATGGGCCAACGTCCGAGACCTGGTGGGCGACTGCCTCTTCCATGTGAAGATTTGGAAACGCAATCCTGTGCTGGGTTACATGCACACGGCCATCGCCTTTGGCTGGTTCATGATTATCGTGATCGGCCATGTGATGCTGTTTACGTTGAAACCGCTTGAAGGTATTGAGCTCCAAGGCGTTGAGCGGACGCTTCCCAACTTCTATTATCCGATTTTCTTCAAGTATTTCGCTGAAGAAACACTCATTTTTGCCATCCTTATGGATTTCTTCCTTCTGATGATCATCAGCGGCATTTTGATTGCTGTTGTGAAGAAGATCCATTCAAAGATAGTGGGGGTGAAGCGTATCATGCACTTCGGTTTTGCCGACAATTTGATCCGATTCGCTTTGTGGACCATCTTCCCCTTCCGTCTCATCGCTGAGAAGACCAACATCATGGCCTTTTGGTGGCTCTATTCCATTGATTTGATGGTGTTTATGTTTATGCTTCCGTTCACGAGGTATATGCACATCCCGACTGAGGCCTTGTTTATCCTATTGCGTCATGCAGGTCTGAAACCGCGTGAACCTCGTAAGGGTTATGCTTTGGCACAGATTTATTCTTGCCCGAGTTGCGGTTTGTGCATCGACGCCTGCCCGATGAGCGTCAACGACAAGAACAGTGGCAACACTTCGGCTTATTTCATGAAACGCTTGAGGAACGGAGATAGGGAAGAGGCCCAACGCATTGCCGAGACCTGCATGCAGTGCGGAAAATGCGTCGCGGTTTGCCCTGTGAGCATCGAGTCGTGCGACATCAAGATGAGCCAACGCGAGGCGGTGCCTTATACTATCAACAGCGACCACTCGTATCTTGGCAACGTGGAGCCAGAAACGAAGGGAAACGCTAAAGTCCTCTATTTCGCCGGCTGCATGACCCAACTGACGCCCAAAATCATGCGTGCCATGAAGCAAATCATGGAGGCTGCGGGCGAGAAGTATGCGTTTTTGGACAAAGACGGAGGCGTCTGTTGCGGCAGGCCGATGCTGTTGAGTGGAAAGACAGCCGAAGCCCAAGCCATGATGGCCAAAAACACCGAGTTGATCAAGCAATCAGGGGCCAAGCGACTCGTACTATCCTGTCCGATTTGCTATAAGGTCTTCAAAGAGGAGTATCAACTTGAAGGCATCGAAATCCTGCATCATACACAGTATATTGACGAGCTTATCAAGCGGGGCAAGCTGAAGGTCGACAAAAACGACGTCAACTACGTGTATCACGACCCGTGCGAACTCGGAAGAGCCTTTGGCGTCTATGACGAACCTCGTGAGGTGATTGAAAACATCGGTCATTTGCGCAAGGCGAAATCAGAGAAGGAGCTGAGCACCTGCTGTGGTGGAAGCCTCGGTAGCTTTATTCTGACTCAGCAGGAGCGCGATGAAATAACGACTAACTCGGTCAACGATTTGATATTCAACAATCCAGATGAGATTGTGACAGCATGTCCGTTGTGTCTGAAGACCTTTGCGAGGAAATCGCCTGTAGCGGTAAAGGATATTGCGGAGGTTGTTGCCAACCAATTGAAGTAAGCGTTTTACATCTTGTCTATCATCCCAGGGAACGGCTTAGAAAACACCTTTGGGAAAGGCGTTTCAAACTCCATGTCCGTTTTCTTGTAGGGATGATGGAAGCAGAGTTTGTAGGCATGCAGGCATAACCTTCCCAGTGAGTTGTCATAGGTCCCTGAGCTTGTCGAAGGGCCATATTTCGGGTCGCCTACCACAGGATGCCCAATGTCGGCCATGTGGACGCGGATCTGGTTCTTGCGGCCCGTCTCCAGTTGCAATTCGACCAAGGAATACCTCGGATTGGAATATAGGGTCTCGTAATAGGTCTCCGCATATTTGCCTCCGTTGTCGGTAGGGCTGGAGTAGGTGATGAAAGCCTTGTTGTCCTTCAGCCACGACTTCACCACGCCTTCCTTTTTCTCCATGCAGCCACAAACCACGGCCACATAACGACGGTCGTATACGGTGTTTTTCCAGTCTTCCTCGAATCTGAAGGCTACCTCCTTGCTCTTGGCGAAGAGCATCAGTCCGCTGGTGTCGCGGTCGAGGCGATGGATGGTGTGGGCTCGGCAGCGTTGCTGGGTGTAGATAAAATAGTCGTTCAAGATGCTTTGCGCCGTGTCTTTCTCTTTGGTGGGGCTGTTGGTGAGCAAGCCTTCTTTCTTGTCGATGACGAGCAGGTATTTGTCTTCATAGACGATGCTCAGCCAAGGGCTGCGGAAGCGTTCCTTGGCCGTGGGCTTGCCGATTTCGACGACCATGCCGGGCTCAAGGGCAAAGTCGAACTGCGTGGTGCGCTCGCCATCTACTGAAACGACCTTATTGGCCAGCATACGCTTGACTTTATTGCGGCTGATGCCGTCGAGTTTCTTCATCAGGAAGTCCATCAGCTGTGCCGACTCGGACACGTTGAATTTCAAAGGATTGCTTTTGGAATGCGTGGCTTTATTTTTTGTGTTTTTCATATCCGTTATAGTTAATAGGGAAGTGGCTCGTCGGTGGTGATGGATGGCATATATGGTGACATGCCTTCGTCGTCGTTCATCTTCGAGCCCAGGACCATCGATTGGTTGTCGAACTGGTTGTTGGGACCGATGGACGTGAAACTGCTATTGTCAAAGCCTTGTTCCATCTCCTCGAAACGGGCATATTGGCCGACGAATCTCAGCTCTACCTCGCCCAGTTTACCGTTACGGTGCTTGGCGATGTCGATGATGGTGTAGCCTTTGGGTTTGTCTTCGGCATCCACGCCATCTTTGTAATATTCAGGACGATAGATGAACATCACCATGTCGGCATCCTGCTCAATGGCACCGGATTCACGCAGGTCGGAAAGGATGGGCTTCTTGGAGCCGGGGCGTTGTTCCACGCTACGACTCAGCTGTGATAGCGCCAACACAGGTATCTCCAACTCTTTGGCTAGACTCTTAAGCGAACGTGAGATGGTGCTGATCTCCTGCTCACGGTTGAGGCCCTTCTCGCCCTTGGCGGTCATCAGCTGCAAGTAGTCGATAAAGACCATTTGGATGTCGTGCTGTTGCTTCAGTCGGCGGCATTTAGCACGCAACTCGAAGACGGAGAGTTGGGGCGTATCGTCGATGAAGATGGGTGCATCGGTTAATGGCGTGACTTTAGTGTTTAGCTGTTGCCATTCGTATTCGGCTAAGTCGCCCGAACGCAATTTGTCGGCAGTCAGCGAGGTCTCGGTAGAAATTAGACGCGTAACCAGCTGAACGGAAGACATTTCCAAAGAGAAGAAAGCAATCGGTCGGTTGAAGTTGACGGCGGCGTTACGAGCCAAGTTCAAGGCGAAAGCGGTCTTACCCATGCTGGGACGTGCGGCCAAGATGATAAGGTCCGACTTCTGCCAGCCTTGAGTGATGCGGTCAAGCTCGGTATAGCCCGAAGGCACGCCGCGCAGTTTGTCATCGGCGTTTTTGGCGTTTTGGATCTCCTTGATGGCTTTGCTTACCAAGTCCTGCATAGAGTCGTAGCTGCGGCGCAGGTTGTTCTCGCTGATATGGAAGAGGTTGCTCTCAGCCTTGTCCAACAGGTCGAACACGTCTGAGGTGTCTTCGAAGGCGTCGTGGATCATCTCGGAAGAAAGCAGAATCAGCTGACGCTGAATGTGTTTCTGCATGATGATGCGGGCGTGGTATTCGATGTTGGCCGCCGAAACGACGCGGTTGGTGAGCTTCGAGATGTAATAGGCGCCGCCCACCATCTCCAACTCGCCACGTTGCTTTAGCTCGTTGGTAACGGTCAAAATATCAATAGGTTCCGATTTTCCGAATAGGGCTTTGATGGCAGCAAAGATCTTTTGGTGCTTGTCCAAATAGAAGGCCTCGGGTGAGAGGATGTCGATGACTTCATTGACGGCATCCTTCTCCAACATAAGGGCACCGAGCACGACTTCTTCGAGGTCGGTAGCTTGTGGAGGGATACGGCCTTGGTTGGCAAAGACTTGCTCGGGCGTCATCAAATTGCGTTTTGCGGTATCGCCGAAAGGACGGCGTGTAATGGTATCGTTAGGCATAAAAATGAATTCTTTGTTTGTAATCGAATGGCAAAATTACGGATTATTTTGCGAGCCGATTTGTAGTAGCAAAGGAAGTTATCAACTACTTGAAAAGCTGTTGATAAGTTTTTGCAACGACTTCGTTTTCAGCGATTAAATCTTCTCGTGCCTGTTGATAACCTATGAGGTCGTTGCTGGTGGCTTCGAGGATGATTCGGCTGTGTTCGAACAGATTAGACTCGGAAAAAAGAGCCGTTTCAAGGCGTTGCAGGGTAAGTCCTCGTTTGATGGCCGGGTGGTAGAAATGGGCCTCTTGCAGCACCTCGAAGAGGTTGAAGATCTTATATCCAATGGTTTGGTTTTGTATGATCTCGTGGCGGAGTAAAGTGGTACTGATGTTTTGTGGCGTAAAGCATACAATTTGCTCATAATGAGAGAGTTTCTCGATGAGCAAATTGATGGCTTCTTTCCAACGACTGTGGTCTTCAAAGCAGTCCCAAAAGAAACAATCGTCTGCAGCAGCCATGTCATCCCCGTGCGGGCTTGTGGGGGGCATGGGATCTATGGCTGCGTTACATTCATATTCACCTTGCAGCGCAAAGGCCAAAATCATTTCCTCGTAAGGCCGCGTGCCGTCCAATTCTGGCACGGCGGGACGGTGGAGCAGGAGGTTAAGATAGGCCACAGACTTCGGCTTGGGTTGTGGAGCTAAGGAGTAAAGCGCTTTATAATCAATGTAATATGAGTTGGTTTCCAAGGCCTCGATTTGATGGGCTTCTTCGGACTCAGGCTCCAGCGCTTGGAGCATCTTGGCATTGGTATTCACTCCGTTGAAATAGCTTTGGAACAGAGATTCATCCTCCATCGCGGTGGTAAAGAGGAAGCTGTTCTTTGGGATGAGTTTCCAGCAATGTCCTTGAAAATCACACGGATAGGGGTTGTTGCATTGCGTCCCGATGTTGACTACTGGGGAATGGGGCAGGGCCACCACAGCTTTCAATCGTTCCACATTCTGCGCTACAAAGGATTCTTTTTCAATGACATACTCCATCATCGACTCCATCTTGAACAGTTGTTTCACATTGATAGAGCCGTCTTTCACGTAGTTGCCGTTAAGGTACATGAGGCGGAAGTCGCTGAGCGGCACGCCGCAGCCATGGAGCACATAATATTGCAAGGCGGCATCATTATAATAGGTGTCGCTGAGCCGAAGGGAGCTCTTCACCTCAATGGCCAACCATCTGTCGCCATCGCGGACCAGTATATCGAGCATAATGAGGGTGTCATTATACTGAAAAACAGCCTCATACATTACTTTTACTTCAGGGTTACTGAGGTTGTCCCAAGTCTCTTGTGCCTTCTTTGGGAACTGCGAAGGCGAGTTGGGCGACATGTCGATACCGCCAGGGAAGACCTCGTGGGCAAGTACACCCACGTCGGTGCCGCGTTGGAACTTGGCCCTTTGCTCAATGCTGAGTTTGTCGCGCAGATAAGGGTGTTTCTTCTGCATGTACAATGCCTTCTCGCACTGTAAACCCTTGATATAAGTGGATTTGGAAAGGATGTGCATGCTTAGTTAGTGTAGTCCACGCAGTCTTCAGTGATGAGGGGCAGGTAGTTGAAACGACGCATGAGTTGGGCGATGGCGAGCACGTCCTTTTGGCAATAAGTCTTGATGCGTTCGATGTCGTTTTCCTGCCAGTACACACGGCCTACTTCGCTGCCGTTGATGTCATCTTTCGGGGTAGGGATGTCGAGGATGGCGCAGAGCAAGTCAAGGGATGTGTAGCTCTTGTAGTCGCCAAACTTCCAGAGTTCCATGGTGTCGATGAAGTTGGTTTCCCAAGGCTTCTTGCCTGCAACTTGCAGAATCTTAGGAATTTGAATTCCATTGACCAACATGCGGCGGGCGATATAGGGGAAGTCGAACTCTTTGCCGTTGTGGGCGCAGAGCTGGGCATCGGGATAGTCGTAGTAGCGGTTCAGCATGTAGGCGAAATCGTCGAGTAGGGCTTTCTCGTCGTGGCCGTAGAACGACTTGAGACGGAAACGGTTGCCGTTGAAGAATCCCACCGAGATGCAGACGATCTTGCCGAATTCAGCATAAATGGCAGCGCGGTCATAGACGTCGGTAGGGGTGAGCTCCGCATTGTCGCGGTTGAGTTGCTCGGCCTTCTTGTCCCAGAGTTTCTGCATCCGTTCGTTGAGTTGGTCGTAGGTCTTTTCCTGCGAGACGGTCTCGATGTCGAGGAAGAGGATTTTGGAGAAGTCTATCATATCTGTTGTTGAATTGTTGAATTGTTGATTGTTGAATCGTTGAATTGTTGATTGTTGAATCGTTGAATTGTTGATTGTTGAATTGTTGATTGTTGAATTGTTGGATCGTTGAAATGATAATTAGGTTTTGTAGAGACGCCGATTTATCGCGTCTCTGATGCAATTATGTTTAAATTATGTTTATCGTATTTCCTTAAAATCATCATATTTCCCTGTCGGTTCAACCGCCTCAATCTTCATGTCTGTGATAAATGAATAAGGTGTGCCTTCGCCGCAGAGGAGGGTGAAGCGGTCAAGGTCGGCTTCCTCGCCTTCGGCCTCAATGTGGACGCAGTCGTCGGCATAGTCGTTTTCCACAAAGCCCACCAGGTTGCATTGCAAGCCGTAGCGGTGCACATAGCGGCGAAATCCCACGTTGAACACGCGACCGTAAATCCTTATGGAATAGGCTTTTGTCATAGGGCAAATTTTAATCCAGGGATGGTTCTGAGTAGGGCGTAGGTGCGCTCGAGGTGTTCTTTGCTCTCAATGTCGATATTGTAGCAATAGCTGATGTAATTGCCTTTGCCACTGCTTCTTACGTTGACGAAGCTGTGTATCGTTTGGCTCTCGTTGAGCGCCCTGCTGATGTTGCGTTTGGCTTCTTCCATGGCAATCTCAGCAGCGATGATCAGCTTGATGTCGAAGTTTTGCGGGTAGGTTACTTTTTCGTTGTCCATGAAGTGGTGGTATTGGTTTGCAAAGATAGCAATCTTATGCCGAAAATGGCATATTTTTTCTTTTTTGTCATGAAAAAAAACAATGGGAATAATATTTGTTGTATTTTTGTTGTTTTGTAAAAAAGTCGCAGTATGTTGGCACTTTGGGAATCGATTAAGGTGTTCGTGAAAGGCATGATTATGGGCGCGGCCAATGTCTTTCCTATCTCTAGTGGCACGGTCTCGTTGGTACTAGGGGTGTTCGAGCGTTTTATCAATTCCATCAACTCGCTTAGAATCAAGAATTTCAAGCTTCTTTTCAAAGGAGAGTTCAGCCAATTCGGCAAACGCACCGATTTCAGGTTTTTCATCACCATCGTGCTGGGTCTTTTGGCAGGCATGGTGTTGACGTCCATCTTCCTGAAGCAGACGCTCGTGTCGTACAAGGTCTATACTTGGTCGTTCTTCATCGGTCTTATCATCGCCTCGGTGATTTATGTGATGAAGAGCATCGAAAAGGTGAATGTCAAGAACATACTCCTTGTCTTGGCGGGCATGGCTATCTCGTTTTTCCTGTCCATCAAGTCGAATCCCGAATCCAACGAGAGTTTTCTCTATCTCTTCCTCTGCGGTATTATCGGTGCCACGGGCATGGTGGTTCCAGGCGTTTCGGGTTCGCACCTCATGCTGCTCATGGGCAACTACGAACTGATTGTCACTAAGGCCATACCAGATTTGACTCGAGCCGCCACGTTTGCGAACGGCGCAAGGATTATTCTTCCTTTTGTGTTGGGTGCCTTGGTCAGCATTGTGATGTTCTCGCATCTGCTTGCGTGGTTGATGCGTGAATACCGCGACTCGACGCTCTCGGTGTTGGCAGGCTTCATGTTGGGCAGCTTACCCGTGGTGTACCCTTGGAAGGTGGCGGGCGAGTCGACTTATCTCTTCTCGTTGCCAAGTTGGAACGGTGAATTGCTCGGTGCCATCATCACGGCGGGCGTGGGCTTTGCCACGGTTTTCATATTGGAACTTTTGGCGCGTCACAGCAAGAAGAAACAATTGGAAAGGTTGCAGAATCCGAAACCCAAGAGACAAAAGAAACATAGGAGACAAAAGAAACATGGCAGAAAAAAAGCTAAGAAGAATTGATTTTGCCCTTCGCGAAGACGAGACTTTTATCCCGCTCATCGGCTTGCTGAAGGCCACTGGCGTGGTGGAGTCGGGGAGCGAGGCACAGGAAGTGGTCAGCGCAGGCTTGGTGCTCCGCAATGGCGAAGTGGAGACCCGCAAACGTGCCAAGATCACTGCAGGAGAAGTGATTGTGTTTGAGGGTTTTGAGATTTTCGTCGAAGGCTGCGACTAATGAATATTAAGTATCATGAATAAACTAGAACAATTCATAGCGTCGATTTTGGAGACGCGTAAGGTGTGGCTGCTTGAGGCCAAGGAAGGCTTCTTCGCCATGCTGGAAGACAATGATGGGGAGTCGTACATACCGCTTTGGGAATCAGAGGATTTGGCAAAAAAGGCAGCCCAAGGCGATTGGGAAGGCTACACGGTGGCCGACATGGGCTTCTCCGAGCTGGGAAGTTGGCTCAAGGAGTTGGCTACTGATGAAATCGACATTGCCGTGTCGCCCGAAGCCGACGGCGAGATTACGGCCATTCCTTCCTATAAGTTTAGGAACTGGCTGAAGCCATACGACGACCATTCCTATAAGGAGAAGGATGATGAGGAAGACGACGATTTTGATTATGGCGAGGGCTGGGCGCAACCGTGGTCTTAGTTTAGTGTTGAGAGTTTAGAGTTTAGAGTATAGGGTTGACCCGTGTCTGCCCGTCGTAGGGACGCAATGTTTGCGTCCGAAATAGGTAAAATATGAAAAGCAAGCTGTTTGGTGTATTGTTGCTGATTGAGGCCGCAGCCTTGTTGCTGACGGCAGCGGTGGCTTTGCACTACCAGCGCGTGGCAGGGGAGACCGATGCCCGTTGTTTCCTCCTCACGGCAGGCCTGACCGGTGCCGTGGGTCTTTTGCTTTATAATATCGGCAACTCGATGAAAAAGAGTCAGTTGCAGATTCGCGACTCTTTCATGGTAGTGGCTTTGTCGTGGGTGCTGTTTTCCTTGTTCGGCATGTTGCCTTTCCTGATGAATGGCACCGTCGACAATGTGACGGACGCTTTCTTTGAGACCATGTCGGGCTTCTCGACCACTGGTGCCACCATTCTCAACAATATCGACCAGCAGCCGCATGGCATCCTGTTTTGGCGCAGCATCATGCAGTGGATGGGCGGCTTGGGTGTTGTGGTTTTCACTTTGGCCTTCATCCCTTCGGTGGCTAAAGGCTCAAAGAAGATTTCGCTTTTCGCTGCTGAGGCGCCTGGCTTGAGTGTGGAGAAGTTGGCCCCGACCATGGGAGCCACCTCGCGCCTGCTTTGGTTTATCTACATTGCACTGACCCTGCTTTGCGCCTTTTTCTATCACCTGGGGCCCATGAACAAGTTCGATGCTGTGTGTCACGCCTTTACGACCATCGCAACGGGTGGTTTCAGCACGCACCAGGCCAGCATCGGCTATTTCCAGTCCAACTATATCGAGTGCGTTTGTATCTTTTTCATGTTGCTGTCGGGCATCAACTTTGCGATGTACCATTTCCTGTTCACGCGTCGTTTCGATGTGATTCGGCGCAACGAGGAGCTGCGTTGGTATTTGTTGGCTATTCTTATTTTCACCCTGCTGTTTGTGGGGCGTTTCTATTTCGCGCCGCACTTCAACACCATCACTGAAGAGCAGCTGGCCTCGCATCCGCAGACTTGGTGGGAGCGCGTCCGTACCTCTATGTTCCATGTGGTGGCTTTGCTGTCGAACACGGGCTTCCAAGGTAGTAACTACGACTATGACCTCTGGGGACGTCTTTTCCTTATCCCTACGGTCCTCATGATGGTGGTTGGCGGCTGCGCCGGATCCACCAGTGGCGGCATCAAGATGGTGCGCGTCATCGTGCTGGCCAAATACGTGAAAAAGACCCTCAACGAGTTGATTCACTCTTCGAGCGTATATACGGTCAAAATCTCGGGGCAGGTCGTGGAAGACCTCAGCCTGAAGCGCGTGTTGTCGTTCTTCTCGCTGTTTATCATCGTCTTCATGGTCAACATTGTGGTGCTTTCAGCTGCGGGCATGAGCTTTGAGGACGGTGCCATTTCCTTCCTGACTTGCTTCAGCAACTACGGCCCAGGCTCGGGCATCACAGGACCGAGTGGCAATTTCGACAACATCTCCAATGTGGCCAAATGGCTGCTTTCGTTCGACATGCTCGTTGGCCGTCTGGAGATTTTCACCATACTGCTGCTTTTCTCAAGGAGCTTCTGGAGGGCGAAATGATGTTATTTAGTGTATTTGAGAACGAGAACATAGGCTATGACGAAAATGACGATGAGCATAATCACACCAACCATGATGTAATAGAGGGCTAATGTCAAAGTGCTCCGCCAGATGGTCTTGACCATGCTGAATCCCATCATCCTTCTGAAACAAGCCGATAATGCCGTGATGATGGCAATCGGCTCAAGGAGTGCCATTGTTTCGTAAATGTTAGTGGAGATTGGATAGATAAGGGTGATCACACAGCGGTACAGCACCAAGATAACCAAAGCATAGACCACGGAAACGATGTATTCTGCCCAATAATAGCGTTTCCGATTCTGCTTGCCAAAACACATTCTTGCCACGATGACGAATAAGGGCAGGGTGAGCATGTAGCACAGCGTATAGTGGTTGAGGTAAAAGTGGAAAGCTTTGGTCACGAGTCGGTTGATTTCAAGGACTATTTGCGCATTTACTGGGGTATTGTAGGAAAAATCTAAATCCAAGTCGGATGATATCTCACCTTTACTGCCAGTAATGGAAAAGATGAGGATGTATACTGTTAAGGCCAGAAACAGCATGGGAAAAGGGGAGACGTACTTTCTACGCTTCCCGTCGAGAATCTCGACAATCATCTTCCCGGGACGCGAAAACAGGTTCTTGAGAGTGTAGGCCACGCCTCCGTCTCTGCCTAAAACAGCCGCGATAAGGTTCCCTAAAATGAATTTCAGCGTGAAGCGTCCGGTTTCAGCGTTTTGTCCGCACTCGGGGCAGAAATTGCCTTCGAACTCGGTGCCGCAGTTGAGGCACTTGGTGGTGTTGTGTTCGGGTTGGTTCTTGGTCTTTACTGTGGTTTGTATTTTGTTCTCCATGATGTTCGAGTTGATGGGGCAAAGGTAGGGAAAATTGTCAAAATGTCGTAAAATAATTATCTAAATTCTTGATTTAGTGACATTTTGTCATAAATCATGCCTTTTTTTTCAAAGCTTTGAATTTGGTTGGGAATTTGATGAACCATAACCCGAGTCTACGAGACGGCCCTTCGACCCTTCGACAAGCTCAGGGCTCAGGGTCCTTCCCCTGGTGACTCGAAGTCCCGTAGTCTCGCAGTCTTGAAGTCAAAACGAAAGAAAGGAGAAACTATATTATGAACATCAACCAATTCACAATCAAATCACAGGAAGCCATCGGGAAGGCCCAGGAGATAGCGCAAAGCCACCAGAGCCAGACCGTGGAGAACTTCCACCTGCTGAAGGGTATGATTCTGAGCGACGACTATCTGGTGCCTAACTTGATGAAGAAGTTGGGCGTCAACCTGTCGCGACTCAATGATGCCCTCGATCAGGTCATCAACAGCCAACCGCGTAGCAGCGGCTCCGAATTGTATTATTCCTCCGAGGTCAGCAAGACCTTCAACGACGCCATCGCAATGGCCAAGAAGATGGGCGACGAATACGTCTCCATTGAGCACCTGTTGCTGGCTGTCTTCGAAAGCAACGGCATGACCTCGCAACTGATGAAGGACCAAGGCATCCGTAAGGATGAACTCGAAAAAGCCATCATGCAGTTCCGTAAGGGCAAGAAGGTCGACTCGCAAGATGCCGAGCAGAACTACGACAGTCTGAACCGTTTCGCCAAGAACCTGAATGAACTTGCCCAGCAAGGCAAGCTCGACCCGGTCATCGGCCGTGACGAGGAGATCCGTCGTGTGCTGCAGATTTTGAGCCGACGCACCAAGAACAACCCCATATTAATAGGTGAGCCTGGCGTGGGTAAGACCGCCATCGTGGAGGGTCTGGCCCAGCGTATCGTCAACCGCGACGTGCCGGAGAACCTGAAGAGCAAGACCGTGTTCAGCTTGGATATGGGTGCTTTGCTGGCCGGTGCAAAATACAAAGGCGAGTTTGAGGAACGTTTGAAGAACGTTGTCAAGGAGGTCGTCGACAGTGATGGCGAGGTTATCCTGTTCATCGATGAGATCCACACCTTGGTAGGTGCGGGCGGCGGTGAAGGCGCCATGGACGCGGCCAACATCCTTAAGCCGGCCCTGTCGCGTGGCGAGTTGCGTGCCATCGGTGCCACCACCTTGAAGGAATACCAGCAGTATTTCGAGAAGGACAAGGCACTGGAGCGTCGTTTCCAGAAGGTCATGGTGGATGAACCTGACGAGGCTTCGGCCATCAGCATCCTTCGTGGCTTAAAGGAGCGTTACGAGACGCATCACCACATCCGTATCTTGGACGAGGCCATCATCTCGGCCGTGCAGCTGTCGGTGCGTTACATCTCCGACCGTTTCCTGCCCGACAAGGCCATCGACTTGATCGACGAGGCCGCCTCGCGATTGAGGCTGCAAATCGACTCGGTGCCTGAGGAGCTGGAAGACGTGGAGCGTGCCATCCGCCAGCTGGAGATCGAGCGCGAGGCCATCAAGCGCGAGAACGACACCAAGAAGGTGGAGGAGATAGGGAAGGAGTTGGCCGAACTCAACGACAAGCGTTCTGCCATCAAGGCCAAATGGGAGACCGAGCGTAACTACGTGGAACTCATCCAGAAAGAAAAGAACAACATAGAGACCTATAAGCACCAAGCCGAGGTGGCTGAACGTGACGGCGACTACGGCCGTGTGGCTGAGCTGCGTTACGGCAAGATCCGCGAGGCTGAGGCCGCCATCGAAAAGGCCAAGGCCGACTTGAACGCGGCTCAGGGCGACCACCCGCTGGTGGACGAGGAAGTCGGTGCCGACGATGTGGCCGAGATCGTGTCGCGTTGGACGGGCATCCCGGTCAACAAGATGATGCAGAGCGAGCGTGAGAAGCTGTTGCACCTCGAAGACGAACTGCACAAACGTGTGGTGGGCCAAGATGAGGCCATCACCGCCGTAAGCGATGCCATCCGTCGTAGCCGTGCGGGCTTGCAGGATGCCAAACGTCCTATTGGCTCCTTCATCTTCATGGGTACCACGGGCGTGGGTAAGACCGAGCTGGCCAAGGCCTTGGCTGAGTTCCTGTTCGACGACGAGAACGCCATGGTGCGTATCGATATGTCGGAGTATCAGGAGCGTCACACCGTGTCGCGACTCATCGGAGCGCCTCCAGGCTATGTGGGCTATGAAGAGAGCGGTCAACTCACTGAAGCTGTGCGTCGTAAACCCTATTCAGTCATCCTGTTGGATGAAATCGAGAAGGCGCACCCCGATGTGTTCAACATCCTCTTGCAGGTTTTGGACGACGGTCGTCTGACCGACAACAAAGGCCGTACGGTGGACTTCAAGAACACCATCGTTATCATGACCTCCAACATCGGTGCCAACGTCATACAGGACAACTTCGCTTTGCTGAATGGCAGCAATGACGAGGAAGTCTTCGAGAAGACCCGTAATGAGGTGATGGAGCAATTGAAGCAGTTTATGCGTCCTGAGTTCCTGAACCGTGTTGACGACATCATCATGTTCAAGCCTTTGGACGAGAGCCAGATTGCCGACATTGTGAGGATGCAGTTCCGCAGCGTGCAGAAGATGCTGGCTGCCAACGATATCCGCATCGACATCACCGATGCCGCCGTCGACTTCATCGCCAAGCAGAGCTACAACCCGCAGTATGGTGCACGTCCTGTGAAGCGTATGATGCAGCGTGAGTTGCTCAACTCGCTCTCGAAGATGATTCTTGCCGAGTCGGTCGACAAGACGAAGACCATCATCGTCGATGTGCAAGGCGATGGACTGATTTTCAGGAATTAAGCCTTTGCCAATGTAAATGCAAAGCCAAGAGGTGCGAAAGCGCTTCTTGGCTTTTTTTTGTTGTTAAGAAGAATGTGTATATTTGCAGCAAATAATAGTGGTCATGAATTCATCAGAGGTGATATACGAGAACGGAGGCACCAGATTATGTCTTGATAACGGTAAGGCTATACTGTTTTACAAAGGCGAGACCTACACTTTCGGTTTCCATCCTTACGAGCCAATGGCTATCATCTACAAAGACGATGCTCCAGTAGCCTATATCCATAATGCTTTTGATGTGTATGCCGAGTGTCAAGCATTTATGACAAATCCGGAACATCTTGTCAACACCGTCACGCGCCATTACCACAATGCAGAGCATTTCTGCCGACTCCTCACCGTTGCCATCGACCGTGGCTATGACTGGCAGATTGACGAGCTCGAGAAGGAAATGTTTGAACAGGTGCGTTGGGAAAACCATGAAGTGTTTTACAAGACCGATGACATCGAATTCGGGCGATATGGTGATGAGCCGGAAGATGAGAATGATCCTACTGAATGGGATGAAGATCCTGATGCTGATATCTTAGAACATGCAGAATATGAGATTCTTTACGTCATCATTGATGGGGTGAAATATGTGTTATATGGGGATTGGATATCCACGTTGGATATAAAAATCGCTGGTGAAAAGGGCAAGAAAGCCATCAAGGCGCGTATACATCAGTTCACTGGAATACCAGAGGCCTATC
This sequence comes from uncultured Bacteroidales bacterium, assembly GCA_900318265.1. GTDB lineage: Bacteria > Bacteroidota > Bacteroidia > Bacteroidales > F082 > Limimorpha. The sequence continues at coordinate 45,099 of ONKA01000001.1, forward strand.
CTGGCTATTGGCGTAGGGGTGAACTTTTCTACCTTGTTGCAACAGGGATAAAATATAACACAGAGATATTCTGTCAGATACTGGCATACGCTGTCCGTTCTGGCAAGAAATACTATAACCTACGTGAGATCGAGAAAGCGATAGGTTTGCGTGGGGCTTAAAACAGGGAGAGAACGGTTATTCTCCCTCCATCTCCGCGGCATTGATTTCATCCAAGAGCAACATAGCCTTGTCGTAGTCTTCGGTGAAAACAAACACCGAGGCATCGCCCTTGATTGTGCCGGCCGCCCAACCTGCCACGAGGCTTTCCTCTTGGAAGTTGCGGATAAGGAACTTGATGTCGTTCTCCTCCAACACGCTGCCGATAAACTCAGCATTGACTAAGGAACCGGAATAAATGCACTTGATTTCGTTGTCCATGATGTTACCTTTTTTGTTGATACTGCAAAGGTATACAAATTATTTTGATTTTCTGCCATCGACATTCAGCATCACGATGGCAAACAGCATCATAAAGGCCGCAGCCCACTGTACGGGCGAGTATTTGGTGCCGTTGACGAAATAGTCCAGCACCACGGCTGTGATGGGGTACATCAGCTCAAGGAAGGTGGACAAAGAGGCTCTTACATGGCGTAAGCCGTAGTAATACAAGAAGATGGCACCCGAGCCCGTTGTAAGTCCGATGAGGGCGATGAAAAGCCAGTTGCGCGGCGTCACTTGCGAGAAGTCACCGATATGGCCGCTGAACAGCACGATGACCAGCATGATCAAGGTGGTGAAGCCATAGCGGAAGAAGGTGGAACTGACAAAGGAATAGTTGCCCAAGATCTTCTTGGAAAACACCGTCGAACTACCGAAGGAGAAGGCAGCCAGCAGCGATAGCAGTGCCGCATAGACCGTGGTGATGCCTTCGGTGCTGAAATCAGGAAGTGACCAACCAAAGGTGAGGAAATAGCCGCCAACAAGGGCAACGACAGCCCACAGTGCGAAGTGTCTCTTAATCCTCTCTTTCAAGATGATGCGCGCCAAGATGACGGCGAAGACGGGTTGCAGCTTCTGCAGCAGGACAATGACCGAAAGACTATTGAAATGCAGCAAAAACAGCGACTTGACGATGGCCAAGGTGCCCAAAGCGCCGCCAAACAAGGCGATGAGCAGGAAATAGATCAAGTCGGAGCGCGTCATGGTCTTCAGATGGCGGTATTCCCTGAAGAAGAACACGTTCATCAGCAAAAAGGGGAAGAGGTGGATGACGAAGACCACGAAAGCGGTGTTGAGGTTATAAAGTTGGGGGGTGAGCAGTATGCCGTCAGTGCCCCACAACATAGCTGACAGTGCCACAGCTATCGCTCCGATAATTTTTGTATTTCGTTGGTTTTCTTTCATTTGTGTGAATAGTTGCCAATCGTTCGTATTGGAAATACGGATTTTTGCGGCGCAAAAATAAGAAATAATGCGGTTTTTGATGGATTATCCGAAAATCTTCTTACATTTGCCGCAATTAAAAAGGGTTATTGAAATATGAAGAAGACTTTACTATTATTGGCCATTACTTTAGGCTTTATGTCGACGATGTTTGCACAGAGCAAAGACAACGTGGCGCGTGAGTGCGTGCTTTTCGAGGTGTTTACCGGTGTCAATTGTCCCTATTGTCCGGCTGCAGCTAACGGCATCGCCCAGATGCTTGACGAAGGCTTGGCCATCGCCCCAGTGGCCTACCACACCACTGCTTTTTCCACGCCATTGTATTATACCAATGAGACCAATGCCCGCGCCAGCTATTATGGCATCAACAGCTATCCGACTTTGAAGGCAGATGGCATCACGGGTGTTTCGGGCGGCGGAAATGCTAGTGAAAGCATGTATTCCTCTTACAGGAACTACTATAATCAGCGTATCAACGTGACCAGCCCCTTCACCATCGACTTGAGCTATGAGTGTGTGGAAGGTAATACCTGTCGGGTGAATTGCAATGTTAATCAGGTGGGTGAGTGCAGCGGCAACGACGTGCGCGTGTTTATCGCTCTAACCCAATGTAATATCGACGTGAACTGGCAAGGTATGACAGGTTTGCACCATGTGTGCCGCGACATGATCCCATCTCAGACAGGTACGTCGTTCACAGGCCCTACGATGAACATCAGCGAGACTTTCGAGATGAACTGGCCCAAGGAAGACTGCTACTTGACAGCTTGGGTGCAAAATTACTCGGGTGGCACCAAGGAAGTGTACCAAGCCGTGCGTATGTCGATGGCCATGGACCTCGATTATGACTTGGTGTTGAAAGGCATCGACAATGTGGTTACTGAGAACTGCTCGGGCTTGCAACATCCACGTCTCACGGTGAACAACTTTGGTCATGAGACCATCAACTCTTTCAACATCCGTGTTTTTGATGGCGCCGAGAGCTACACTCAGACTTGGAACGGCACCTTGCCACAAGGCGAAAACGTCGAAGTGGTTATGGACGACTTTGTGGCTGCGACCTCGGGAACCTTGCAGTTCTTTGTGGAGATGCCCAACGGCCATGTCGACGAGTTCATGGCCGACAATGTGCAGAATGTCGCGATGGGCGAGTTGGTTACCGTGGATGGTTCCTTGGTTTTGCAGCTGAAGACGGGCCCGCATCCCGAAAACACCATGTTTGAGGTCAAGAACATGGAAACCGAGGAGGTCTTGTATAGCTTTACTTTTGAACAAGCCAACCACGTTTATAAAGAAGACCTCGTGTTGCCCCATGCGGCCTGTTATCGCCTTACTGTGTACGATGCAGCCGGCGAAGGCATGGGTGGCGGATTCTTCCAGGTGAAAGACTCCAACAACACGGTCATCTTCAAGGGCGGCAACTCAGCCGGCAAGTTCACATACGAGTTGGCCACCGAGCTCCAATGCGATGGTTTCGTGGCAGTGGAAGAAAACGAGCCTTCGACAGGCTCAATGACCTTTAGTGTGAGTCCCAATCCTACTACAGGCATCGTTAACCTCAATCTGGGCAAGGGCCTATGGCAAGTGCAGGTTTACGATATTACGGGACGCAAGGTGATGGAACAGCAATGTGAAAGCCAATCAAGTCTCGACCTCAGCCGCCAACAAAAGGGTCTTTATCTGCTGAAGGCACAGAATGGCATCGAGGAGTTTAACACAAAGATTATAGTTCGCTAAAATTGTTTCTCAAAAATACCAATCATTATGAATTACAAAACAAATTATCCTCAAGGTGAATGTTCACCCAAACACACAACCAATCGCAAGAATAGAGCCAGCCTTTTGTTGGGTCTTGGTTTAGGAGTAGCCGTTATGGTTGCCGGACTGTCAAGCTGTGGCGGCGGCAACAAAGGCAACGATGCGGATACCCAAGCTTATAAAGCCTGTTCGTCTGTCGCCGACTATAGGGCTTATATGAAGAACTACGGAGCTAATGGCAAGTTCTACAAGGAAGCCAAAAATGTGGTCGACAGATATATGGCCGACAGCACTGTCAAGGCGGAGAAAGCCTTTGCCAAGGAACAAGCCCAAGAGAGGGCAGAAGCCAGAGCTGAGGCGGAACGTAAAGAAGACGCGAGCTATAAAAACTGCACCACCGTTGCGGGTTGCGATGCTTACCTGAGAGCCTACCCCCAGGGCAGATATGTCGACGAAGTGAAGGCAAAGAAAAGAGAACTGGAAAGGAAAGAGGCCGAACAAGCTCAGAAGAAAGAGGATGAGCTCTATAGAAACTGCACCACCATTGCGGGATGCGATGCCTACCTGAGAGCCTATCCCCAAGGCAAATACGTAACGCAAGTGAAGAAGAAAAAGGCTGAATTGGAGAATAAGGGCAACTCTCAACCAAATAAAGTCAAGCCGCAGAAAAAAGTGGTGAAGGTCAAGAAATAAGAGTCTATAACTTCAATCAGGAGCGATTATGAAAAGATTATTAGTATTAGTGGCTTTTGTGGCTATGCTGTGTGGATGTAACACGGCTTCCACGCAAAACACGACAGAAATTAAAGACAAGCCAGCGACCGATGAGACCACGGTTCGTTATCTTGATGCCCTGCCTGCCGACTTCAATGAAGATGATTTGTTCGCCTTCATCCTGGATTATGGCGGCTATGATATGATTGTCGATGCCTGGCAGATGCCTGATGGCGATTGGCTCATCCCTTATCACTGGTGCCCAGAGGAAGAGGAAAGCTTTGAGGTGGACGAGGCAGGCAATCTGGTTGAGATTGAGTACAAAGATCCCTTTGAAGGGAATCCTTATCCCGTTATTCACAATCCTCATTTCTCGTTCGGTACCCGGAATTATGGCGGTGAAACCATCAATTTCTACAAGGCTCCCGATAGTCAAGAGGTGGTTTGCACGACCGACTACAAGGAAATCAGCTTGGATGTTGTTGCTGTCGACACCAAGACGCGCCGCTTGCAGGTGAAATCCAATCCAAAGGACTGGTGCTGGGGCGAAGTTGAGGAGGAATGGCAAGAAGGCTACCGTCATCCTTTCGTTGATCTCCAGGGTTGGGTCGACGAGGAATGGGTTTGCGCCAACACGGTGACGACTTGCCCGTAAGACGAAGGATTGCCCAAACTACTATAGCCGCCCATCCTTGATGAAGGCGGCTATTTTTTTTGTGGCTTTGAATCCATCGGGTATCGGGAACATGGCAAAGGTGTGGAACATGCCTTCATACTCGTGGAAATGTCCGATTTTGCCAGCCTTTTCGTATATTTCTTTGAGAAAGAGGTCGTCTGGTTGAAGGATTTCATCGGAGCCGAAATAGACATTCAAATTGTCGACACCGCAGAAGTCGCCGAACACAGGGCTGACCCAAGGATGCTGTGCCGACAATTGGCCTTGCCAGATGGCATTGAGGATGACGATACGGTCGTATTGCAACATACTGTCACGGTCCTGCAAGGCCAGCATCTCTTTCTCCTTGGTGTGGCTTAGGTCAACGCAGGGCGAAAGCAGGGTGGAGGAGGTTGGCTTTTGCCAGCCGTTTTTATGGGCTTCTTGGGCAACCACAAGGCAGAGACAAGCCCCGGCGGAGTCGCCTACGAGGTGGATCTCATCGTATTGCCCTGAATCCGAAATGCTTTTGTAGTATTCCAACAGCGTTTTTACTGAATACTCACAATCATATTCTGGCGACTTGGGGTATACCGGCAGCAAGGCATCACAATGCGTGCGCAAGGCCAGGTCATGCAGGAAACGCCAATGGAAGAACACGGGTGGATAGATGAATGCACCGCCGTGGAGGTAGAGGATGAGTTTGTGCTTCGGCCCTTCGATGCTTCGACTGTGCTCAGCAACCTCAGGGACCTCATGCTTGAAGACTTGCATCTCAAAACCTGTCGAGGCGCAATATTTCTCGTCTTCAACGAAGAATCCCCTGAAATATCGTGGTATGCGCACAGGACGGCGGTTCTCGCGACGGCAATGCTCCAGCTCCTCCATCACCTCATCGGGTGTGGCGTCGCGCAACGACTTGAACATCAATTTCAGGTATTTTTCCGTGAAAACAACTCCTGGGTTCATAAACGTTTTATTTGAATGTACGGCTGCCACGGTGTAACAGCCCTACAACTCTAAACTCTAAACTCTAAACTCTAAACTAATGCTTCTGGTATATCTTTAAATCAAACATCGGTGCAGCCGAAATGATGTGGTCGAAGATGTCGCTTTGGATCTCCTCGTAGTTGGTCCATTGCTTATCGCTGCTGAAGGCGTAGATTTGCAAAGGCACGCCAAACTCCGTTGGTTGCAGTTGTCGCACCATCATGGTGAGGTTATGGTTCAGCTTCGGGTTATTGTTGAGATAGGCCTTGATGTAGGCGCGGAAGATGCCGAGGTTGGTCTGCTGGCGACCGTTCATGATCTCGCTTGTGTCGATATTGTTGGACTTGTTGTATTCGAGGATGTCTTCCTCTTTCTCGGCGATGTAGTCCTTTACCAAAGAATAATGCTTGTATTTCTCCAGCATCTCGGGCGTGCAGTAGCGAATGGTGTTCACGTCAATGTTGATGCTGCGGGCGATGCGTCGTCCACCCGACTCTGACATGCCACGCCAGTTGGTGAAAGGAGCAGAGACCAACGTGTAGGTCGGGATGGTAGTGATGGTGTTATCCCAGTTTTGCACCTTCACCGAAGTGAGGTTGATTTCCTGCACAGTGCCGTCGGCTTGCCCCATCACGATCCAGTCGCCGATGCGGAGCATGTCGTTGATCGACAGTTGTATGCTGCCCACAAAGCCTTTGATGGAGTCTTGGAAGATGAGCAGGAGTACGGCCGAGATGGTTCCCAATCCGATGATGATGCTGCTGAGGCTCTTGCCCAAAAGGAAAGTGGTGATAAGCAACACGCTGACGGCGATGATGATGCCTTTGATGACCTGTACCAAACCTTCGATGGGTTTTAGCTTCGATGACTCAAACGAGTTGTAGAGTTCGTGCGCTGCATTCACCAAGGCCATCAAAATGGAGGCATAAACCGTGATTTCATAGATCTTCGTGATCTTGGTGATGATGGTAACGGCTCCAGGGAAATCGGGCATGGCGTCGTTGAGGTAATACTTAACCAGAATGGCAGGGATGAGCAGGCAGATGCGAATGAATACCTTGTTTTTCACAAGCAGGTCGTCGTATTTCGATGGCGTCTTCTTGATGAGGACGTTGACGGTCTTGCTAATGATGAAGCGGGCAAGGAAATATAACAGTATGCCCACGACGAGCAGTGAGGCAAAGGCGATGCCTTCTGCAATGCCCAGCGAGGTGGTCTGGTTGAAATGAAGGTGCTCGCCGATGCCGTTCAGGATTTCTATGTATTCTTCAATCATAATCCGCTGATTTTAGTCTTTGTATATCCTTTCTGCACCAATAGCGCCAGCACTTTCTCCCTAAAGTCGCCTTGAAGCAGGATCTCGCCATCTTTCACGCTACCGCCCACACCGCAGGCCGACTTCAGTTCCTTACCCAAGACGGCAAGGTCAAAATCGGAGCCTTGGAAGCCTGTGATGAGGGTCACTTTCTTGCCGCCGCGTTGTTTCTTGTCGAGCATCACGCGTAGGTTCTGTTTGCCTGGCTCTAGGGTGATGACTTCTTCCTCGCCATAGTCGAAGGCAAAGTTAGGGTTGGTGGAATAAACGGTGCCGTTTTTGTCACTCTTGTGTTTCATGGAGGCTGTCGTTATAAATAATGGTATCGGTTGGGATATAATATAACTCGTTGTTAATCATTCTTTTGTTATACTCTTGCAGGAAGCGGTAAAGCTTGTCGTAAACATCGGGGCACTGCAGCCTGTCGATGAGGTTGTCGTTCAAGAGCGAGTCGCTGATGGGCTTGAAGATGCCGAAGGAGTTCTCGCCGTCCGACTGTACCAGATAGGTGCCGTCGCAATATTGGTAGGTCAGGTTGTAGTAGCTGACGAAAGAGGGCTCGCTGAGGGTGTCGAACAGGTTGCGGCCGAAAGAGAACAGTGTGTCGTTGACTTCCAATGCGGAGAGTATGGATGGCCCAAGGTCGATTTGCTGGGCGATCTCGTTGCTTTGAAAAGCCTTGATTTTCCTTGGATAATAGAAGGCAATGGGGATGGAATACATGCCCCAGACGTTGCTGTATTCGGGCTGGAAGTGCTCGTTGTTGGAGTAGTCCGCTGTGATGACAAATAGGGTGTGGTCGTACCACGACATTTGTGAGGCGCTTTTGAAGAAGTCTCTCAAAGCGCAGTCGACGTAGTAGACGGTCTTCTCGAATCCGGTCCAGAAATAACTGCCTTCCGGGAACTCGAAGTCTTTGGGCACTTTGTAGGGATAGCGCGATGAGAGGGTATAGATGGCTGTGGCGAAAGGCTCATGCACGCGGTTGAGGGTCTTGGCGGCATATTGCAGGAAAGGCCCGTCGTAAATGCCCCATTGTCCGTCGTAGTCGCTGTCGTCGCCATATTCGGTGCGACCAAAGTATTTGCTAAATCCGGCGCGACGTGAGAACTCGTCGAAGCCCAGCACGCCGTTCTTGCCGCCATGCATGAAGATGGTGTTATAACCCTGTTTTTGAAGGTGCTTGCTGTAGGCGTCGAAGTCGTTATCGGCGTAGGGCGACCTCACAAAGTCGTTCTCCATCATCGAGGGGATGCTGGCCAGGATGGCAGGCAACACCTCAAGGCTCCTGCGGCTGTTCGACATGCCGTTGAAAGTGAGGCTTTGGCTTAAGAGTGAGTCGAGGAAAGGCGTGAGCTGTGAGCGGCGGTCGTGGCTATAGTAACTCACCATTTCCTGTCCAAGGTTTTTCAGGATGATGACGACCAAGTTGCTCGGTACGCTGTCCATGGTAAGGCTGTCGCTTTCAAGGAAACGGTTGGCCTTCAGGTCGTAGTGGATAGGGGAGAAGTCGCTTACATATTCTCCAGTTCGCTCTTTCAGCGGGGTCTCATGTGTGGTGAGTAGGCAAAACGGCGTGTTAAGCAGGATGGGCGCGTTTTGCGGGTCGGTATATTGCATGGCGGTTTCCACCGAAATGGGCTTAGCTTGGAGTCCGCCACGTCCGGCGAGGACCGTGAGCAGAAGCATCACAACAAGGCTGATGGACTGTCGTAGCTGCCAATGCGGCTTCTCTTCTTTCTCTGGCTTCTTGAGCTTGGTGTGCTGAGCTACTACGATGATAATCAGTACGAAGAGAACGAAGATGACCAACAAATACCAATAGTCGAATAAGACTTGCCTGACAACGCCAAACGACACCTCGTCGGAATTAAATAGCAGTTTGAGGAAATGGACGGTGAGGTGTTTGCCGAAGAAACGGAAACACACAATGTCCATAAAATTCAGTAGGACGGCGATGGCATTGGCGACGATGTAGATGATGTCGACGAAGGTCTGCAACTCATCTTTATAGATGATGCGTGAGGGAAGACAATAGAATAGGATGGTCAAGATGTTGATACCGAAGACGATGGGTAAATCGAAACGCATGCCTTGCAGATACAGCGCCAAGGCTTGGCCAGTGTCCAGTTGGTGGAAAAACTGTAGGTTGAACAGATAGAGCATCCAACGGCTGATGCTGAGCACCAACAAGGTGGCAATCAACCGATAGGCCAACAGCATGTAGGGCGATGAAAGCCAGGCTTGGATTTTCTCTTTTCTTGTTTGTCGACGCATTGTTTTGTTTCAAAAACCGATGCAAAAATAGAAAAAAAGTGTATCTTTGCCCAATATTTTATTAAAGTTTACAACGATGACAAAATTGCGTTCTTTATTGGTTTTGCTTGCCATGGCGGTCACCGTCGGTGCGGCCGCTCAGACCTATCCTCAATACCGCAACCCGCTTGATATTCCTATTATGCTGTCGGCCACCTTTGCTGAAATCCGTCCCAACCACGTCCATGCCGGTCTTGACATTAGGACGCAGAGTGTGGAAGGCAAGAAGGTGTATGCCGTGGCCGATGGTTATATCAGTCGCATTGGTGTGTCGCCCTACGGATATGGTAACGTGTTGTATATCACGCATTACGATGGTTTTACGACGGTGTATGCTCACTTGCAGCGTTTCTCCAGCGATGTGGCCAAATATGTGAAGCAGTATCAATATAAGAACAAGAAATACACCTCTCAAATCTATCTTGATGCGGACAAGTTCCCCGTGAAGCGAGGCGATGTGATTGGCATCTCTGGCAACTCTGGCAGTTCGGGTGGTCCCCATCTGCACTTCGAGATCCGTCATACGGGCAGCGAGAAACCTGTCAACCCGATGTTTTTCGGCTATAAGATCGAGGACAACGTGCGTCCTACCATCCTTGGCGTCTCGGTGTATCCTCTGGGTGATGAATCGACCTTGGAAGGTGGAATCAACCCGAAGTATTATTCTTTGGCCGAGGGCCAAAAAGGGAAATACACCTTGAAGGAAAGGGAATATGTCCATGGCAACGGCGAGATTTCGTTTGGCGTGTGTACCTACGACATGGTGGGTGCTTCGACGAATAAGAATGGCCCGTATTTCTATGAGCTGTACCTCGACGATGAGCTGGCTTTCCAGGTGGAGGCAGACAGTTTCTCCTACAGCGAGCCGCGTTATGTGAATAGCCTGCTCGACTATCGCCATTACAAGGAGAAGAAGTCGAGTTATGTGCGCACCGATGTCGACCCGAACAATCATTTGCGCATGATCAAGAAGAAGAACGGAACGGTCAAGGTGGCGGAAGGCGACACGGTGAAAGTGTGCTTCAAGATTACGGATTATGCGGGCAACAGCTCGACGGCATCGTTCAAGCTGGTGGGCGTGGCTCCTGTTGAGGTGGAACGTCCCGAGCGTCGTCGCAGCGAATACTTTGTGAAGGCCGACGGCTCGCTCAACAACAACATCACCATCGACGACTTCAACGTCTCCATGGAAGATAATACGCTCTTCCGTGACGAGTGGATACCGACGGGTCAACGTGATGAGGCGGGTTGTTGCTCACGCATCTATCGCTTTGGCGATGAGGGCATGACCACTTTCAAGAAGTTCACGGTGCGCATCCGACCTGAAGAGAAATGGGCATACGACAAGAGGATGTATATCGCCAGCATAGACAAAAACGGCAAGGTTTCCTCGTTGGGCGGCACAATGAAGAACGGCTGCATGGAGGTGAAGACCTATACCATGGGCGAATACACCATCAAGATCGACTCAGTGGCGCCTACGGTCAAAGCCTCCAACTTCAAGAACGGACAAGCCGTGAATGCGTTGAAGTCGCTGCGCTTCAAGATTTCCGACGACATGACGGGCATCGAGACCTACGACATCTATCTGGATGACGTGTGGGTCTTAGGCAAGTACGACGCCAAGAATGACTTACTCTATTACGAGTTCGACGAGAAGATAAAGAAAGGTACCGACAACGTCAAGGTCGTGGTGACCGATGGCGTCGGAAACACGAAGACCCTAAAGGTAAAGGTTGTTTATTGATTTGTAGAGACGCGATTCATCGCGTCTCCCAACACCCAAAAATCATCTCGGAACATATTGGTACGCCCCCATATCAGGCGCACCCACCCTTGATACACCGTCCAAATCGCTAGGCACCTCGTTGCCGAACAGCGGGTTGCCCATGCCAATGGCGGGTGAGGCGACGCTGTCGAGATGGCAGTCGGGCTTCATCGGATCGGCAAAGCAAGGCTCAAGGTTGAAGAGGCAATGACTGAAACCCGGCATGGATCCATTGTATTTCTCCGATTTGATGAGGCAATGGTCGAAGGTGTAAAGTGAGTCGGCTTCGGGGCCGAATGTGGCCTTGAATTCGTCCTTTTGTTTGCCGTAGACGATGCAGTTGTCCATCTCCATGCGGAAGGGATAATAGAAGGGCTCGTTGTTGCCGCCGATGGCGTAGTTGGCCACTGAAACGGCGTTTTCGTTCTTGTTGTGCTCGTTGGCGTTCCAGTAGTTGGCGATGGTGCCGTGCACGAAACGGTAGTCGCCACCAAAGGCCCACACGTTGGCAAAGCCGCAATTGGCGATGACGAAGTTCTTGGCCTCCACGGCATAGAGGATGGAGAACAGACCGTAGCCGCTTTGGTTTTCAACGATGGTATTGTCGATACGCAAGGCGCATTCCGTGGCTTTCAGCACCGACTGGCAGTTGAGGCCGATGGTGCCGTTGCGGATGATGGCATGGCTGATGCGGTGGTCGGCACCGGCACGACCGTCCATCATCAGGATTTGCTCCCATTGTCCTGGGGTGTCGTTGTAATAGGGCTCCAAACGGTCGCCTTGCACGACGACAGGCTCCTCGGCGGTGCCATCGATGATGAGCTGACCGTCGCTCCATGAGAGGATGCCTCCGCCTTGGTGACAATAGATTTGCGTGCCTTTCTCAATCCTCAAGGTGCCGTAACTGTTGATGAGCGCATAGCCATAGATGACGTATGGCCGTTCCGAAGTCCAAATTGTGGTTTCAAGGCTATCGGCGACGATATGGTAAGGATAGGGCGTTCCACCCATGTTCACCACCTTGTCGGCCACGATGTAGTTGGCATTTTGTCCCCATGCCAACAGCTTGATGGTCTGCGTATTACCATTGGTGATGAATTCCAGCTCATCTTCCACCACGAAAGGCGAGTTGAGGTCGTTCGGGTTGATGGTGACGCGCAGGAAGGAGAAGAGGCTGTCGTTGGCAGGGATGACTTTGTCATAAATCTCGGTGGCACTTTCGCCGTCAAGATTGAAACGGAAAGGGGAGTCGTCGCCTCCGACCAGACGTATGGAACTGATTTTCAGGTCGTCGCTGTGAGGGTTGTAAACCATCAATTCATGCGTGGCCGAGCCCAAAGAGGTAAAAACAGTGTCGAAGAGAACTGTGTCGGCCGAGAATTCCAGCATCAGGTTGGAGTCGGGATTGACCGTGTTGTTCTTCTTGCACGAGTGGCCTGCAAACAGGAAAATGGTGATTATGAATAAGATATGTCGAATTTTCATGACAGAGTTTAAAAAAGCAAAGATAAACTATTATTGGATACGAGCGGATAAGGATTTTATTGTATTTTTGCGGAAAATATCGTGACTATGAAACGTTTCGCAATCATCGCATCGCTTTGTTTGATGCTTTTCGGCTTTGTTGGCAAGGCCACGGCACAATTCCTTCCTGATGTGCCGGATATGAAAGGAAAATTTGTCGTTGGCGGCAACGTCGGCGGCGGATTGTATGGCAATTATCTCAACGTTTCCATCGCTCCTCAATTTGGTTACCGCATCTTTAGCCCTTGGGAAGTGGGTGTGCGTGGCATCTATAACCTGTCGTGTGATTTCGACCGTTATTATGGCAGTTCCTACGCGCATTATTTTGGTGTGGCACCCTATACCAACTGCCAGGTTTACAAGGGTTTGTTCGTCCATGTCGAGGATGAGATGATGTATGGATTCTCCCGTTGGAACCATACTACGACGAACAGCAAATGGTTCAATAGCTTATTTGTAGGTGCTGGATACCGTCAATACTCCTACTCGGGCAGTTTTGTGTATTATATGGTGCTATATAACCTGAGCTGGTCCGCATTTTCGACAGGAGGGATTGACACACCCTACGCTTCGCCCATCTCCTTGCGCATCGGCTATTGCTTCAGCTTCTAATCTATACAATTGATTACCAATTGTCAATTATCAATTATCAATTATCAATTGTCAATTAGTATCTCTCCATTCTTTCAAGTTCCCGCTTCGAGTCCTTGGTTTTCAAGCTCTCGCGCTTGTCGTAGAAGTGCTTGCCTCGGGCTAATGCAATGTCCAGTTTAGCCAAACCGTTTTCGTTGATGAACAGCACGACGGGTACAATGGTGAAGCCCTTTTCCTGCACTTTGTTTTTCAGCTTGCGCAGTTCACGGGCGTTGAGCAGTAGTTTGCGGTCGCGTTTGGGGTCGTGGTTGTTGTAGGTGCCTTGGGCGTATTCGGCGATGTGCATGCCGATGACAAACAGCTCGTTGCCCTTGAAGCTGCAATACGAATCCGCCAGACTCGCCTTGCCGCCACGAATAGACTTGATCTCCGTACCGGTCAGCACGATGCCTGCCGTCAGCGTCTCCACGAGGAAATACTCGAACGTGGCGCGCTTGTTCTTTATCTTGATGTTGCTATTTGTGCTTTTTTTGTCCATTGCGGCTGCAAAAATACAAAATTCTGTTGATTTTTGTATTTTTGCCTCATGAATACTCTTGGTCACATCTTCAGGCTCACCACCTTTGGCGAGTCGCACGGCACGGCCATCGGTGGGGTCATCGATGGTTGCCCCTCACAATTGAAATTGGATTTCGATTTCATTGATAGCGAATTGCTTAGGCGCAAGACAGCGCAATCTTCAACAGCATCGCAACGCAAAGAAACAGACCAAATCGAGTGGCTCTCTGGCTTGCTTGATGGCGTCACTTTGGGTACGCCAATCGCTTTTATGGTGCGCAATGAGGACTGCAAAACAGAAGATTACGAGGCTTTGAAAGATGTCTATCGTCCTTCACATGCCGATTTCACCTACGAGCAGAAATATGGTATCCACGACTGGCGTGGTGGTGGCAGGGCTTCGGCAAGAACAACGCTGCCCATCGTGGTGGCAGGAGCCATCGCCAAGCAGATTTTGAAGGGAAAAGGTATCACCATTGCTGCCGAAGTGACGGCTATGGGCGACACGGAACAAGCCCGAAAAGAAGGCGACACTGTGGGCGGCATTGTGGAATGCTGTATCACAGGTGTGCCAGCAGGCTTGGGCGAACCGATGTTTGGCAAGTTCTCCGCCGAGCTGGCCCACGCCATGTTCAGCCTGCCTGCAGTGAAGGGCTTTGAGGTCGGCGACGGCTTTGCCTTGGCCAAGATGAAAGGCTCCGAGGCCAACGACACCTTTATTAATAAGGACGGCAAAATCACCACATTGACCAACCACTCGGGTGGCATCCAAGGTGGTATCACCAATGGTAACGATATAGTGTTCCGTGTGGCATTCAAGCCGATACCGAGCATAGCCAAACCTCAGCAAACCGTGAATCGGGCAGGAGAACCCTGCCAAGTTGCCATCGAGGGACGACATGATGTGTGTGCCTTGCCGCGTGCAGTAGTCTTAGTGGAGGCTTTGGCGGCGATGGTAACGGTTGACGCGATGCTTCTTCGCTAGTCCTTTTTGTCTTTTTTGTCTATCTTCTCGAACAATACCACCCCCGAAACCATCCAGTGGCTGAACGATTCCCCCTCGTCCTTGCCCTGTGGAATGGCGACGCGTAGCGTATGCTTGCCTGGCTTCAATCCGCTCAGATCGAAATAGACGGGATTGGTGGCAGTGCCGGGGCACCAGCCTGAGCGCGAGTAATCGGAAGAGGAGACACCGTTCCAGAAGTTGCCCGAAACGGGGCTTTGGTCGCGGAAGGTGGCACAGTCGCAACGCCAAGGGGTGTGGGTGAATAGCTTCACGCCGTCGATGAAAATGGCGTTCTCTTTGGGATTGAACTCGTCGCCGTTGTCCCATCCGCCATGACCCGTGCTGATGTAACGGAGCTGCACGTTCTTGATATTTTCGGGGAGCTCAAACTCGACTTCCAAGGTGTCTGTGGCAAACAAGCGGCCATAGTTTTGTCCCGACATTTCCAGCACGTTGCAGGTGTTGAACAGCGGAATGGAGTGTTGCTTCAAAGGCTTCTTGCTCCATTTGTTCTCGCCAGGGTAGGCGAGGAGGTCGAGTGAAAGCTTGTGCCCGCCCTTGTCGTAGTTGCCGATGAAGGCGCCGATGAGCACATCGCCGCGCAGACGGTCGCGCAACTCGCTGACTTCCATCTTGTAGTAGTTTTCATCAGCCCATTCCAGACCATCAATTTGCACTCGGTCGTTGAAATGGCCTGCGCCAAACGAGGTGAAGAAACGTACTAACTCCACAGGAGGCAAATAATCCTTCTCCGCCTTGATGCCTTGGTATTCCTTGCCATCTTTGCCGACCATAGCGGGCAATGCCTCGATGCCTTTGGTCAAGCCGTCCTTGAAACTCTTGGCTTTTTCGGTCGGGATGACGAAGACAGAGGCGCTGCGGTCATAGGCATCGCCATTGCTGCGTTGACGGATTTCGGCAAAGATTTGGTAATGCTCAGGCAATTCTGGCAACTTCATCCGTTTGACAATCAGCGTACCATGACTGAAATGTATCGTGGTGTCGAATGGTATATCGCCAGTAAAAGGCGCATAGTCCGCAAAATGGATTTGCTCGTCCTCAAACACAGGGATGCGTATGACGAGTTTATCCTTGCGCAATTGGCTCAATTCTCGGGCGGTTTTGTGTTCGCCTTTGTAGGCAGGAATCAAGTCGACGAGAGCATACTTTTGGTCTTTAACTACAGTCAAGTCAGTGATATAGGAGCCGTTTCTCATACAGCGCACCATCACGCCTTTCAGTCGTCCGAGACCGGGCATGGGGGTGGCCTCGAAACCGAGGCTTTCCGTCATCCACACCTCGATGGTGTTGGAGTTGATGCTGGTCTTGTATTTCTTGCAATCGTAACCCAACAGTTTTTCCCTGCCTTCTTCGCTGAAAACCACGTCGTTATCGGTCAACGAATAGGAACTGTAGAACTTTCCATCACTGTAGTCCAAAACGGTGTAGACGGAATCATGGACATAATCCACGTAGGTGCTGCTCTCGGCATAGCCAGGGATAGGGTTGGACGATGACCTTTCGACGTTTTTGATTTTCAGGCATTTCGCGTTTTCAACGACCTGAATAGTGGTAGTGTCTTGTTCGGCGACGCCTTTGGCATAGCTTTGATAAGTAAGGGCGTGTTGGGCGAAAGCAAATGAAGTTGATAATACTGCAAGCAGACTGATGACAAGCCGTTTCATATCCTGTTGAATCTTAAATCTTTGAATATTGAATCTTTGAATATTGAATCTTGAATTTTGAATTTTGAATCGGCCTTTCGACCTTTCGACAAGCTCAGGGCTCAAGGGCCTTTGCTAATACGCGAAAAACCCTACCACACCCGATAACACAATGAGTAATATCGGATTGGCCTTGAAGAAATACGAGGCTACAAATGCCAAAACGCAGATGATGACGCTGATATTGTATTGTCCGCGACCGAAGTCGACGAAGTTTTGGGTGTTCATCATAGAGAGACCCGCTGCAAAGATAAGTCCGGCAATGGCAGGCTTCAGCCCTTTCAAGGTGTTGGTCATCAGAGCATTGTTTTTCTTGCTCATGAATAATTTCAAGATGAAGTACACCATGATGATGGAAGGCAGGCAGAGCGCGAACGATGCCAACAGAGAGCCGCCGAAGCCCGCTGTGGTGTAGCCCACATAAGTCGCTAAGTTGATGGAGATGGGGCCTGGTGTCATCTGCGAGATGGCCACCATGTCGGCAAAATCGGTGGTGCTCATCCAAGCGTAGTGGTCCACCACCTCGTGTTGGATGAGGGAGAGCATGGCATAGCCGCCGCCGAAGCCCAGCACGCCGATTTTCACGAAGACCCAAAGCAGCTGCAAGTAGATCATGGCTTAGCCTCCTCTTCTTTTTGACTTTTGGACTTCGAGACTTCGGGCCCTTCGACCCTTCGAGGGGCCTCAGGGACCGCGGGCTCAGGGACCCTCTCGCTGTTTTGTGTCCCGTGTTTTGCAGTCTTACGTCTGATGATCAGCGCATAGATAAGGCTTCCCGCGATGGCGGCAAGGATGACGTAGGCGGGCGAGATCTTGAGCCACCAGATGAGGAACACCGTGGCGATGGGGATGATGGCGGTCTTCCAGGTCACCTTGGCCGACTTGATCATCCGCAGCGAAGGGGCGAGGATGAGGGCCACCACGCAGGGACGGATGCCCTTGAAGATGCGTTCCACCACGGGTTGGTCGCGGTACTCGCGAAACACCGTGGCCAAGAGCAGGATGATGGTGATGGATGGGATGATGGCACCCAGCATGGCGGCAAAGGCACCTTTCGTGCCTGCCACACGATGTCCGACGTACAAGGCCGTATTGACAGCGAACACGCCCGGAAGCGACTGAACCACAGCAATCATGTCCCAAAACTCGTCGTTGGGAATCCACTTCTTTTGGTCGACGACGGCCTTCTCCACCATCGAGAGCATGGCGTAGCCGCCCCCCAGGGTAAAGGCCCCGATCTTGAAGAAAGAGAAGAACAGTTCAAACGCTTTTTTCATGCCGCAAAATTACGGAATTTTGTTCACCATATAAAAAATACATATATTTGCAGGCAAAATGGATAAACAAAATCAATGTATTATGATACTTACAACTACACCAAACATTGAAGGCTGTACCATCTTGGAGTATAAAGGCGTTGTCTTTGGTGAAGTGATTGCTGGAGTGAATTTTATCAAAGACTTTGGCGCCAGTATTAGAAACTTTATTGGCGGGCGTTCGAGTTCATACGAATCAGAGCTTATCAATGCTCGTTCACAAGCATTGAATGAATTGCAGGAACGCGCAATGCAAATGGGCGCAGATGCTGTTATTGGTATTGATATTGATTATGAGGTCCTTGGTGAGAATAGTGGAATGTTGATGGTTTCTGCATCGGGTACGGCGGTCAAGCTCAGACGTTGAAATTGTTGGTAGAAATCTATTTTGAATAGTTTTTTATAAAATCATTTGATATGACATTACTTGATGCTTCTGTAATGACTTTCGACCAGCCCATAGCTTGGAACTGGCTGGTGCAATTCTGCATTTTGGCAACGGCCTTATTGTTTGGTAATGTACTGAGGACCAAGATTCCCTTCTTGCGCAAGAGCCTGATTCCTTCGGCTTTGATCGGCGGTTTGTTGCTCTTGATCTTTAAGGCGATTCCTGGGTGCAAGGAACTTATCAACAAGCCTGTGATGGAGGTTGTGACCTATCATGCCTTGGGCTTGGGTTTTGTGGCATTGGCATTGAAAAACAACAAGATAGAATCGAAGTCCACGCCGATGAAGGTGATCGAGACGGGTGCTTTGACGGCCTCCACATACGTCATACAAGGCATCGTGGGTCTCATCGTATCCATCCTGTTTTTCTATCTTGGCGGAAAGCTGTTTTATGCTGCGGGTTTGTTGCTGCCCATGGGCTACGGCCAAGGACCGGGCCAGGCCTTGAATTTCGGAAAGATTTTCACGACTTGGGCCGATAAACAAGGCATTCCTTTCTCAGGGGCTGACTTTGGTTTGTCCATTGCGGCCACGGGCTTCATCGTGGGTAGCGTGGTGGGCGTCATCTATATGAACATCCTGCGTCGCAAGGGCTTACTTTCGAGAAAGAAGCTTGCCGATGCCCAGGTGAACAAGTTGGAGGACTATGAAGGCAAGGGCGAGATTCCCGATGCCGAGTCCATCGACAAGCTCTCGGTGCAGATTTGCATGGTACTGTTCGTCTATTTCCTCGTTTTCCTGTTCACCAACTGGATCCAAGGGATGGATTTGGGCAATTTTGGCACTAACACCTTGAAACCTATGCTTTGGGGCTTCAACTTCCTGATCGGTACGCTGTTCGGCATTTTCTTCAAGTGGCTCTTGACGCGTTTCAAGAAGGCCAAGCTGATGAGCCGCGAGTATATCAACAACTACATGCTCAATCGCATCAGCGGTTTCTGTTTCGATGTCATGATTGTGGCAGGTACTGCTGCTATCAGCTTGGAGAATTTTGGGTCGTTCATCTTGCCCTTCATCATCATCTGCACTTTGGGAGCGGCAGTGACTTTCATTTATGTGCTGATCATCTCAAAACACCTTTACCCGAATTACAAGTACGAGGGCTTCTTCTCGATGTTCGGTATGCTGACGGGTACGGCCAGCAACGGTATGATTCTGTTGCGCGAGATCGACCCGAAGTTTGAGACCCCTGCCGCCAACAACCTGGTGCTGCAGACCCTCTCGGCCATCGTCTTGGGCTTCCCCGTGCTGCTCTTGGTGGGCTATGCCCCGCAGAGTCCCAAGGCTACCTTTATCACTTTGGGCATTTTGGTCGTCTTCTGGGCCGCGCTCACAGTCTTTATGCTGAGGACAAAGATTTTCAAGCGGAAGAAAAAGACGGAAGAATGACGGCTTTTCTAAACAGGAAAATGAATGTGTTTTAGTATCAGTTATATACTTATGACTATGAAAAAAGTAATTCTTTGTTTGGCTATCGTGTCTTTGTGTTTTACACAAACAGGTTGTCTTACAATTCTTGAAAATGTATTTCCCAACAATAAAACCATTCAATATTGGTCTGATGCTAAATTGGATCGGCTTGAGAATACTTTGCCTATCAGGAACAAAGAATGTGTGATTGATGGTGTCAGTATGTGTTACAGTTGTGATACCATAAGTACTGATGGGAAAATTAGAATAGACGGGTTTTATTATTGTCCTAAAATAGCAGTTGATATTGATGGCAATCGTTTCTATGATCATGGTTCTGATGATCCATTTGGTGAGGCAACATATCGGATTGCCTTTTATCCTGACAAGACATACTGTGGCTCATTATGGATGTACGACGGTTTGGTTGGTGCAGCTGAATGGGGTATGTATGAAATCCGTAATGATACCATTGTGACGGAATGTTTTGTGATAGGCAATGCAAACACTCCATCATACGGCATCCGTGATACTTTAGTTGTTAAATCTCTTGATACACTGGTTCTGTTAAGTAGAAGTCCAATTTGTCCGGAATACGACTTTTTTCATGCTCAGCATTACAAAATAGAGTCGGGTGATAAGTTTTATTTTGTTCCCTCTGACCGACTGCCTGACTCAAAAAAGGCTTGGGTAAAAAGGAAAAAATGGTTCTGGTGCGATGAAGATGAATGGAAACAGTATAAAAAAGCACTGAAGAAGATGTACTAATCCATCAAACGAATGCTAAATTCAAAATACTGCAAAAAAAAGCTCCGAGCAAACGCTCGGAGCTTCTTTTTTCGTTGTGGCTGAAGGAATTAGTCCTTGAGCTCCTTGATACGGGCTTTCTTGCCGCGGAGGCCGCGCAGATAGTAGATGCGTGACTTGCGGACAGCGCCCTTCTTGTTCACCTCAATGTTCTCAATCATAGGAGAGGCAATGGGGAAACATCTCTCAACACCGATGTTGTTCGAAATCTTGCGGATGGTGAAAGTACCCACCTTGCCTTGGCCGCTGCGCTTCAGGACGATGCCCTGGAACTTCTGCAGACGCTCTTTTTGTCCTTCAACAATCTTGTAGGTCACCGTGATGGTGTCGCCTGTCTTGAACTTCGGAAAATCTTTTACAACGATTTGATCTTCAACGAATTGAATTAATGCTTGTTTGCTCATTTTATATGATTTTTGTATATTTTTCTCCAAAAAGTGGGTGCAAAAATACAAATAATTTCAATACGTGACGAAGATTTTCAGCTTTTTTTGAAATTTTCATACATTTCAGGCCGGCGCACCTTGGTGCGCTCGATGGCTTGCTCCAACCGCCAATCGTTGATTAGCTTGTCGTTACCCGACAAAAGTACCTCGGGAACTTCCCATCCTTTGTAGTTTCTGGGACGCGTGTATACCGGAGGCGACACCAAGCCGTCCTGGAACGAGTCGGAGAGGGCAGAGGTCTCATCACCCAAAGCACCTGGGATGAGGCGCACCAGGCTGTCGACCAACACGGCTGCACCGAGCTCACCGCCCGAAAGGACGTAGTTGCCGATGCTTATCTCTTTGGTAATCAGGTGCTCTCGGATGCGTTCGTCGATGCCTTTGTAGTGACCGCAAAGGATGATGATGTTTTCTTTCATCGAGAGTTGGTTGCACAAAGGTTGGTCCAAAAGCTCGCCGTCGGGGCTCATGTAGATGACCTCGTCGTAGTCGCGCTGGCTTTTCAGTTGGCTGATGCAATTGTCGACAGGCTCGATCATCATCACCATGCCCGCTCCGGCGGCAAAGGAGTAGTCGTCCACCTTGTGGTGCTTGTCGGTGGTATAGTCGCGGAGGTTGTGCAAGCCAATCTCCACAATGCCTTTGTTTACAGCGCGTTTGATGATGGACTCGGTGAAAGGCCCTTCAAACATTTCGGGGAAAACGGCGATGATGTCGATGCGCATATTCTGTTTCTTGAATTTTCGGCAAAAGTAGGCATTTTGTATGAAACTGTGTTTGGTGTTGGGAAAAATCGTTATTTTTGCCCGACTTTTGTCACCTATTTATTAAGTTCATGATCTAAATCCAATAACAATGAGAAAGCTTTCTTTTTTACTTATGTTTCTTGTGGCCACGATGTTTGCCCAGGCGCAAATCGCGACCAACATCTACTGGGTACAGTTTAAAGACAAGGACAATTCTCCTTATTCCATCGACAACCCTGAGGCCTACTTGAGCGATCGTGCTTTGCAACGTCGTGCCAACCTTGGCATTGCCATCGACGAATACGACATCCCCGTCAACCCACAGTATCTTCAGGCGGTGGCCGGCTGTGGTGCCGAGCTGATCAACCCATCGAAATGGCTGAATGGCGTCACGGTTCACGTCACCGACCCAGCCGTGATCGATGCCATCAACGCTCTCGATTGTGTGAGCGCGGTGCGCAACTGCCCCAACGACCTCAAGGCTCAGGAACAAAAGGAGCGTTGGCTGGCCAACGAGATGAAGCCTGCGGCAGCCCATCGTGGTGGCTCAAAGGGCTTTTATGGTGGTGCTGAAGACCAAGTCAAGCAGCTGAATGTCCATGTGTTGCATGAGTTGGGATTTGATGGAACAGGTGTCGTGATTGCGGTCCTCGATGGTGGTTTCGAAGGTGCTGAAGAGACATCATGCTTCGATAATATGCGTGAGGAAGGTCGTCTTCTTGGTACCCGCGATTTCGTTTATGGTTCCAACTCGGTGTATACGCAGAGCACTCACGGCACATCCTGCTTGAGCACGATGGGCGCCTATGACCCCAACAATATGGTAGGCACGGCTTATAAGGCTTCCTATTATTTGATCCATACTGAGGATGGCGACAGTGAGAATATCGTTGAGGAATACAACTGGGTGTCGGGCGCTGAATATGCCGACAGCCTAGGTGTTGACGTTTGCTCCACTTCTTTGGGCTATATTGATTTTGACATGCCGCAATGGGACCATCCTTTCGAGCATTATGACGGCCAAACCGCTCCGATGTCGATAGGTTGTGAGATTGCCGCCAGCCGTGGCATGATTTGCATGAATGCCGCGGGCAACGAAGGCGATGGCACCTGCACCTTAGGTATCCCCGCCGATGCCGAGCACATCGTGACTGTTGGCGCTGTCGATTCCAACGGCAACCGTGCCAGCTTCAGTTCAGTGGGTCCCACCTACGATGGTCGCATCAAACCCGATGTGATGGCTATGGGCGAAGGCACATACGTGGCTTCGGGTTATGGAAACTGGTGGCCTTACTATAATGGTAACGGTACGTCCTTTGCCACTCCGGTTCTCGCTGGTGCCGTGGCATGTTTGCGTCAGGCACGCCCCTACGCCTCGGTGCAGGAGATCTGCGACGCCATCCGTGCTTGTGGCAACCGTGCTGACCATCCCGACAGCAAATACGGCTTTGGCATCCCCGATTTTTCGCAGGCCATGGAAATCTTGAGCGTGGAAGAGCCAATAGGGAACACCCCTGAACATATCATCACTGTGTATCCCAATCCTTCCAACGGTGAGGTGCATGTGGTGATGAATGCGCTCCACAAGGCAGAATTGACGGTCTGCGACATCATGGGCCGCGCTTTGTTTGCCTATAGCTTCAACGGTCTGAACCACACTTCGTTTGAGCGTTACCTCAATACGCTGAGCGAAGGCGTGTATTTCATCAACGCCGTGTCGGAGTCGGGCAGCGAAACGCTGAAGCTCGTGATAACCAAGTAAGGCGAAAAGGCCTATAAAACGAAGAAAGCCGACATTTGTCGGCTTTCTTCGTTTCTGTGGGAGGATATGGATTACTCTCCATCCGTATCTCCTTCTCCTTCAGGTTCACATCCCCATTTCTGTTGCATTTTTTGCGCCTCGATCTCCAAACGGTTCATTCTTTCTTGGATCTCCTTGCCCTCTTCTGGAGTCGCATCTTCGGAATACTCGTTTTCAGTCAATGCCATCAGTTTAAATAACATTGCTAACTCGGCATTGTCCAATTCTTCACATGTAGTTGCTTTCTTGATCGCTTCTTCGTATTCATCAAGAATCTTTTTAATATCATCGTACTGTTTGGTGTGCGGGTCGGCAATTTCGATGGCGATATTGCTGCCATTGCTGTTGAACTGCGTGGCGTTTGCGTTGCTGGCAAATGAAGCCAATGACATTGATAACACTACGATTACAGTTAACATGAGCTTTTTCATTTTTTCTTCCCTTGTTCGTGTCGGGCGCAACTTTTAGTTATGATGATTTGTTACTTGTTTTCCTTGATGAATTTCACGGCGCGATGGTTGTCGATGCGCATCAGGTAGTAGCCTGTGGGCAGGTCGCTGATGTTGATTTCGGAGTCGCCTTCCAGGGTCGTGGTCATGACCAGCATGCCGAAAGCATTGTAAATTTGGATCTCATGCTCGCCTTCCAGACCTTCAATGTGGATCTTGTCGTTTGCTGGGTTGGGGTAGAGGTTGATGGTCTCAAAGCCATCCTCATCCACGCCTGTGCCTTCGAAGAAGGCGGCCAGCACGATGTCGTGGTCGACCAAGACTTCCTTGGGGTTGTCGGTGGTGCCGTCGCCCCATTTCTTGAAGTAGAAGCCGTCGGCGGGGATGGCAGCAATCGAAGCGATGGCGCCAGCCTGATAGGTGCCTGCACCGAGGATGAAGCCTTCGCTTTCGTCATAATACACGGTCACGGTGTAGGTCTCGACGGGGTCTTGTGAGAACGAGGCGATGTATTCGGCGGCGCCCGTGACGATGATGGTGCGCGGGTTGTTCATGTCGCCGTCCTGCCAGCCCGAGAAGTAGTAGCCGGGGCGAGGTACGGCACCGATGGAAACCTCTTGATTGAGCTGGTATTGACCGCTACCGTAGGTGGAGCCTTGCAGCGGGTTCTCGGGTCTCACCGTGATGAGGTAAGTCTCCACAGCAGTGAAGATAGCCATGAATGTCATGTCTTGTGTGACGGTGACGCTACGTGGGTTGTCGGTGTTGCCATCGTCCCAACTCGTGAAGACGGCGCCCGAGAAAGGTCTCGCTTCGATGTCAATGCTGGTGCCGCTGGGGTAGGTGCCGCTGCCAGTAACGGAGCCCAACAACGTATCGTTAGCCACCACGGTGATGGTGTATTGCGGTGTGCCGTTGAGGTGGAACAGGGCTTTGTAGTTGGCGTTGCTGGTCACGGTGACGTTACGCGGATTGCTGGCGATGCCGTCGCTCCAGCAGAGGAAGATGTAGTTCTCGTTGGGCGTGGCCGTCAGCGTGGCGGTGCTGCCGTAGTCGTAGGTGCCTGCACCGGTCACCGTGCCGCCTTCCACAGGATCGCATTCGGTGGTGATTTCATATTGCAGCGGGGTGAATACGGCGGTGTAGGTGGCGTTGCCTTCGACAAAGACGCTACGCGGGTTGGTGATGTTACCGTCGTTCCATTGGGTGAAGGTATAACCCGTGTTGCTGTGGGCCGTCAGGTGTATCGTGGTGCCATAGTCGTAGGTGCCACCGCCATTCACCGTACCAGCGCCTTCGGGGATGACCTCAGTCTTGATGAGGCATTGTTGTACGCCAAAAAGGCCGAGGTAGCGAAGGTCATCCGTGACGATGATGGTACGCGGGTTGTCGGTGTTGCCGTCGTCCCAGCCGTTGAATTGGAAACCGAGGTAGGCCGTTGCCGAAATCTGTATGGTGTCGCCATAATAATAGGTGCCGCCGCCTGCCACCGTGCCCCAGCCGGGATGGTCGCTCTCGACGGTGATGGTGTATTGGCGTGGGCTGAACATGGCGATGAATGTGCTGTCTTGGGTGACGACGACCTCGCGCGGGTTGTCGGTGACGCTGTCGGTCCATCTTTCAAAGATGAAGCCGGGGTTGGCGACGGCCTCAAGGGTGATGGTGTCGCCGTAAGGGTAATTGCCACCTCCTGTCACCGTGCCCGAATTGAGCGGAATGACCGCGGTCTCGATGGTGTAATTGAAACGGTTGAAATGTGCAATGAAGGTGGTGTCTTGTGTGATGATGATGTCGCGCGGGTTGGTGACGATGCCGTCGTTCCAGAAGAGGAATTCGCAGCCCATGTCGGGGATGGCCTCGATGGTGGCCGTGTCACCATAATGGTAGATGCCTCCTCCGGTGACGGTGCCGCCGCCGATGCTGTCGACCTCGACGGTGAGGGTGTACTCGGGTTGCGGTGGGGCAGGTTTCACAATGAGGTCGGAGATGATGCATTCTTCGGGCTGATAGAGGACTTCGCCGTCTTTATAAACCGTTTGTGCATCTGTATAATAGACTCCGCTCTCGTTGACGACCAAATTGCTGATTCCAGAGAGTTCAGGCAGGTCGAAGAGTACCTCGCCGTCTTGCCAAATATAGACAATGATATCCGTCAAGGAAATCCCTGTCCAATAGAGGCTGCCTTCAAATGCTGCGATGTGTCCGAAGTTGGCGTTTTCCAATTGGTAGATGATGGAGTCGTTTTGCCAAATGACACCGTAGGTAAGGGAGTCGTTTTCAACCATGAATCCCGCTGCATAGAGGTTGTCGCCATCGAAGCAGATGCTTTGAATGCTCGAAGTGCTATCGGCCATCCAAAGCAGCAAGTCGTTTTTCCAGATGCTGGCATGGTAGAGGGAGTCGCTATTGAAGGAGATGGCACCGCCTGCATAAATGTCGCCCGTCGTTGCGTCGACGGCTAGGCTGTGAATGTGGCACTCGTCTTCGTTGTGGTCGTAGGAATAGAGGAGCTCGCCGTTTTGCCAGATGTTGTTGAAGCCAGCCACTATCCAGTCGTTGCCGTTGAGGGCGATGTGGTCGAAATAGGTGCCATTGTCGGAGACGAACACGCAAGAGTCGTTCATCCAAACACGGCCATAGACGCCATCGGAGTTGAAGGCGGATCCGGCTCCATAAACAGTTCCGTCTTCCGCGACTTGTATGCCTCTCAGCTGGATGTCAAGGCTGTCGGTGAGACTGTAAAGCAGTGTATTGTTTTTCAATACCTTGCCCGTGGTAAAGTGGTTTCCTGCGACATAAACGTCTTGTGCTTGAGCCAGTCCAAGGCAGAGGAACAAGGCGGCGAAAAGGGTGGTTATTTTTTTCATTGTATTTGAATTTCTAGATACTAATACGGTTTGAGTGGGCAAAAATAGCAACTTTTTCTTGAAGAGTGTATAAATGACAAAGAAAATACCTATCTTTGCGGCCGATAAGCGGTGCCGCGAGGCTCAATAGGGAATCGGGTGCAAATCCCGGACAGTTCCCGCTGCTGTAAGCTCTTCACGCTGGTCACTATGCCACTGAAAACATTGTTTTTCGGGAAGGCGGCCAGAACAAAGGAGTAAGTCAGAAGACCTGCCGCCTGTCGCTGAAACAAGGCTTTCGGGACAAGAGCTGGCTTTCCTTATATAGATTAAGGTGTACCCTCATCTCCCCAAGCATTTTAATGTAATGGATTGAATGTCAAACCTAAAATTATATTATTATGCGTAAAAACTTTACCCTTTTATTCCTTATGGGAATCTTTGGTCTGTTTACGACCAACCTGTTTGCACAACAGGACGCTACCATTGACCCTGCTGACATCCGCTATTGGATTGGCGAGGGCGAGAATCAAGCTGTCCTTATCGTCAACTGGGCCGAGCCCGACACGGCACTGGCTTGGGGCTATCGCTTCGAAGGAGAGACGGTCACGGTGCAAGAGATGATGGACAAGATCACTGAGGTCGACTCCCGTTTGTCCTACACGCCTGGTCCTTGGGGTCTTGGCGACATCCTCTTCAACGATGGTGCACTCGAAATGGGCATCACCGCTGGTGGTTACTGGATGTTTAACGTCGATGGCGAGATGGCTCAAGTTGGCTACGACCAGCAGACCGTCGCCAACGGCAACTATGTGAAATGGGGCGACACGAACTGCGGCACCATGGTGGATCCTGAGACGTGGGCATACGTCTGGGAAGCTCCCGTTGCGGCTATTTATCCTTTGGCTGACGAGGCCACAATCGAATTCTCTGCCATCCGTTATTGGATTGGTGAGGGCGAAAATGAAGTGGTCTTAGCCGTAAACTGGAACGAACCCGACACCTGCCTGGCATGGGGCTATCGCTTCAGCGAAGAGAACGTGACCGTGAAGAACGTCATGGATGCCATCAAGGCCGCCGATCCGCGTTTCGACTATGTCGACATCGGTTGGGGTATAGGCGATATCTATTACACTGAAGGTGACCTCGACCTTGCACTCTACGGGACCTATTGGCTGTATAACGTCAACGGCAGCATGGCCATGCTCGGCTTCGACCAACAAACGGTCGTGGACGGCGACTTCATCAAGTGGGGCGACGAGTCATGCGGCACCGAGATTGCTCCTTGGACCTACGTCTGGGAGTCACCGGTGGCTGCCGTTTATACCTACGCCGAAGAAGCCATGATCGATTTCTCCGAAATCCAGTATTGGGTTGGTGAAGGCCATAACGAGATTGTCTTTGCCGTCAACTGGAACGAGCCCAACAGATGCCTAGCTTGGGGCTATCGCTTCGAAGAGGAAACCGTGACGGTGAAGGAAGTGATGGATGCCATCGCTGCCACTGACATCCGTTTCTCATACGTAGCTGGCGAGTGGGGCGTTGAAGACATCATCTTCAATGTTGATTCAGAAGAAACGCACTATGCCCTTGCTGGCCAATGGTGGCTGTTCAACGTGAACGGCGCAATGGCTTGGTACGGCTATGAGGAGCAGACCCTCCAGGACGGCGATTTCATTAAGTGGGGCGACGAGTCATGCGCTACTGAGATTGCCGAATGGTCTTACGTCTGGACGCAAGAAGTTGAGCCTGTTTGGATGAACACGGGTGTTATGGAGAACCAAGGCAACACCTTGAGCATCTATCCTAATCCCGCCGTCAACGAGACCTTCGTGAGTGTCGAAAACGCTGGCATGACCACGATTTCGGTGTACGACATGCAAGGCCGTATGGTCAGCACGGTAAGCACCGACGTTATGGCGGGTGAACAAGTCCGCATCAGCACCGAGATGCTGAACAGCGGTGTGTATTTCGTCACTGTGAACAACGAGGGTGCCGTGCGTACCGCTAAACTCGTGGTGAAATGATTAAAAGGATTTCCATCCTGCTGATGGCTTTGGTGCCGACGATGCTTTGGGCGCAGTTTGCTCCCGAGGCGGGTGTCGCCGGCACCACGGCCATGCATGCCGACTCTTCGGCCTTCGTGGCTTGGGCTACGGGCTGCACTGTCGACCGTGGGCCGCAACAGATTGACGACCTCAGCTTGGGTCTGGTCAGCTATGGCGCCGATGACGACGCCCTTGGCAAGGCCGACAACATGGTGGTCAGCTTGGGCGATGGTGGCACGGCAGTGTTGACCTTTGCTTCACCAATCTGCAATGCCCAGGGTCCCGACTTCGCCGTGTTCGAGAATCCCTTCCACAACACGCCGCATTGCTTCTTGGAGTTGGCTTTTGTGGAGGTGAGCTCCGATGGTGAGAATTATTTCCAATTCCCCGCCGTCACCAACGTGCCTTCCGATGTGCAGATGGGCGGTTTTGGTGTCATGGAAGCCTCGCTGATCCATAACTTCGCTGGAAAATACGAAGTGATGTACGGCACGCCTTTCGACCTTGATGAGTTGGAGGATGATGCCAAACTCGATAAAAGTCACATCACCCATATCCGTTTGGTCGATGTGATTGGCACCATCAACCCGGAATATGCCACCTATGATTCAGAAGGCCATATCGTCAACGACCCGTGGCCGACCCCGTTCTGGTCGAGCGGCTTCGACTTGGATGCCGTCGGCGTGATCCACGATGCCGCCCATAACGACGTTGCGGAAAACGCAGAGAAGGTCATCAGCATGTATCCCAACCCAGTGAAGGACTGTCTTACGGTGAAAGTCGAGAACCTGCAATCAGTTGAAGTGTACAATCTGATGGGCCAACAGGTGATGGCTGCGACAACGCCAATCATCGACTTCGGAAGCCTGAACCAAGGCATCTATTTCGTCCGTGTCAAGGCTGGCGGGAAGACCGTTACGGAACGTATTGTGAAACAATAACAACCCTAATATGAAAAGACTTAACTTATTCCTGCTGGCTGTCCTGGCCGTCTCGCTGTTCTCCTGCAAGCCGAACCAACCTGAGGATCCGAATGCCTTTACCGTAGGCTCGGGAGTGTTGTTGCTCAACGAAGGCAATTATCAGTCCTCCAACGCCTCGCTGACGTTTTATGACCCAGTGGCCGACACGGTGGCCAACAACCTTTTCTATAAGGTGAACAACGCTCCTCTCGGCGATGTGGCTCAGAGCATGGCCTTGGTCGACGGACAGTTGTATATCGTTGTCAACAACAGCAACTACATCTACAAGGTGAATGCCAACACGATGGTGTGCGACACCGCCAAGCCTTTCAAACTCACCGACTTTTATTCGCCTCGTGAAATGCACTTCGTGGCACCCAACAAGGCCTATGTCAGTGACTTGATGGGTTCTGGTTTGTGGATCGTCAACCCGGAGGACATGACCCATACGGGCTTTGTCGAGACCGGAAATACCACCGAGAAGATGGTGCAAGTAGGCAATGAGCTGTATGTCAGCAATTGGTCCTATTACTATATCAACGCTGCCTCGCACGACAGCTATAATACCGTCCAGGTCATCGACGTCAACAACGACGTGATGGTGGCCGAGGTCGAGGTGGGCAAGGAGCCCAATACCATGGTGGTCGACAAGAACGGTCACGTGTGGGTGCTCTGTGAAGGTCGCTCTTGGGATGCGGCTTATGGCGAACAGCCCTCTTTGTGGGAAATCGACCCGATGTTGAAGACAGCACAGCGCCGCTATGAATTCGACGGCACGGCACAGGTCCTCAAGTCCAATCCTGCCGGCGACCAGTTCTATATGATCTATAACAACGAAGTGCGTCGCTTCGACTTGTCAAGCATGGCCTTGTCGGAGACCTTCGGCATCACCGCCGAGTCAGGGACTCTGTTCTATAACATGGCCGTGGATCCCAGGACGGGCGACGTCTACGTCACCGACGCGAAGAACTACGTCATGAACGGTACCGTGTATCGTTATACCAACGATGGTGTGCTGTTGAACTCGTTTGAGGCAGGCATCATTCCTAGTGCAATGTTGTTTAAATAATTGATATTCATTTTTGTTTTGCGAGGCCTCCGCAAGGAGGTCTCGCGTTTTTGACTATGAAAAAGACCTGTCCCCGTTGCGGAAAAGAATTCGAATGCGTGCATTCCATCGACTGCTGGTGTGTGAAAGTGCAGCTCAAAGACGCCACCAAAGCCTATTTGAAGGAACACTACAGCGACTGCCTGTGCAAGGAGTGTCTCGAAAAACTGAATGGCCAATGAGAAAGCTATGGATCTTGTTACTGGTGGCTCTGACGGCATGTAGGTTCAACCACCAAGTCAAGGAAGAGAAGACCGAGGTTGACAACCTCATGCGCTATGCGCATAACGTCGTCGTCAGCGAGAAAGACTACGGCTATCTGATGGAAGTGATTTGTCCATGGGATACGACCTTGTCATTAGGCAAGTTCGCCATGGTCAAGGACACGACGAAGGCCGTCGACACGGACGTGAAAGGCGTCCTTCGCGTTCCCGTGAAGTCCGTGATCTCGTTCTCGGCCACGCAATGGGCAGTCTTCCTTCGCTTGGGTGAGATCGACCGCGTGAAGGGCATCCTCGAGGGCCGATTTGTCACCGACACCACCATGCGAGCCTTGCTGGCGGAGGAGAAGGTCTACGACATCGGCACGGAGGCTGCTGCCGACGTGGAGCGGATGATACAGCTGCAGCCCGACGCCTTGTTGTATTCGCCTTATTTCGATGGTAACCAAGGCGGGCTCAACGTCACGGGTGCCGTGTTGTTCCCCTTTGCCGATTATATGGAGAACACGCCCTTGGGTCGTGCCGAATGGATCCGTGTCATCGGCATCATGGCGGGCTGCGAGGACAAGGCCAATGCTTGGTTCGACGACATCGAGCGGCGTTACAACGCCCTCTCGGGGCTCTGCGCCGGGGTGGAGCACCGTCCCACGGTGTTTTCCGACCTGGCCTTCAACGGGCAGTGGTACGTGGCAGGTGGTCGCAGCTATATCGCCAAGCTCTTTGCCGATGCCGGTGCCGACTACATCTGGAAAGACAACCCGTCGACCGCCAGCGTCCCTATGGACGCCGAGAGTATCCTCGCCAAGGCGCAGCATGCCGATTATTGGCGCGTCATCAACTCCAATCCTTTCCCGATGACCTACGAGTCGTTATCGAAAGAGAGTCCCGTCTATCCGCTTTTCGACGCCTTCAAGAACCATCAAATCATCGTCTGCGACATCCTCTCGACGGGCTATTTCGAGCAGTCGCAGTGCGAGCCCGACCTGTTGTTGGCCGACTTCATCCATTTCTTCCATCCCGAGCTGTTGACAGGGGAGTGGGAGGGATACCGGACGAGGTATTATCATTTGATGGAGGGAGAATAAAGCATATTTGGGGCAAATCTGGTGCAAATCTGGTGCAAATCTGGTGCAAATCTGGTGCAAAAGAAAAATCCGCAGCTTGATTTTGAACAAGTTGCGGATTGTTTTTGTAGCCCATAGCGGAATCGAACCGCTGTTTTAAGTGTGAGAAACTTACGACCTAACCGCTAGTCGAATGGGCCAAAAAAAGGTTCTTTTTGCGGAACCTTTGTGTGAACTAGGCGGGAGTCGAACCCACAACCGCCTGATCCGTAGTCAGGGACTCTATCCAATTGAGCTACTAGTCCAGTCGTTTTTGACACTGCAAAAGTACAGCTTTTTTTATTTATGCAAGCAAAAAATCATGAAAATTTTTGCAGATTATTGCAATTGTTTGATAATCAAATGAATAATTTTCAAGCGACGCGTGTGATTTCGCCGCTTTCTTGTGAAGGCATTCTTTTTTTTACTATCTTTGCCATCAAATCTCCAAATCAGTAACCATGAGACACATCATTTCGCTATCCGTGATGGCTTTTGCAATGCTGCTTGCCGCTTGCAACAATACGCCTAAGCCTGTCGCAACAAATGAGAACCAACAGCCCGCCGTCGATTGGGACACGCCCCTCTATGAACTCGACGCCGAGGGCGACACCAACTGCGTGTGGACCTATCAGGTGACCGATGAAGGCCGCACCGTCGTCCAGTATTCGGAAGACGAAGACTCGTATTATGATCGTTATGAGTATCAGTACAGCCCTGACGGACGTCTGGCCAAAATGAAAGTGGAAAACGGCCCTTGGAAAGTCCGTTATCGCGAAGTGACCTACGAAATCGACCTCGACATGAAGACGCGCGTGGGCGAAGGACAGGAACACGCGGAAGGCGACCCGCAGTATTATGAAGTCCGGGAACAGTCATGGTGCCTGGATGACAACTACCTATACGATACCGTGTCGTACTATTACTCCGCTGTGGTGTCGTGGGATGAACTGGATCAGGACGGCGATGGTGTACAAGACCATTGGCCGACACCGGTGTGGGAAGACTATACCCTCCAACGGACACGCTATGAACAGACGGCAAGAGGCTGGCAGCCGGTGGAAAAAAAGTATTATGCCGACTTTGACGATGCTGGAAATATCCTGCTCAATGCCAGGGTCGAATATACCTACGACGAAGAAGGCCGGTTGTCAAGCGAAACCACCTATTATCAGAGTGGCAGCTCGGAAACGAAAAACTATACCTACGAGGGCAACGTCAGGACGATGCAAGCCACACCTTACTCCGCCGAGATAAAGACCTATTACAAGATTAATCCATAAAACATAACGTCATGAGACTTCTTTTAATCAGTAACTCCACTAACTTTGGGGAGAACTATCTGGCTTGGGCCACGACCCAAATCGAGTTGTTCTGCATGCAGAACCATATTAATAAGGATAGCCGCATCATCTTCGTGCCCTTCGCGGGCGTCAACATCGGCGGCATGGTCTATCCCGAGAGCTACGACGCCTACGAGTCGAAGGTGAGGAACGTTTTCCGCACCAAGTTCGGCTTGGAGAACTTTACTTCCGTGCATCATTTCGACGACAAAGTGAAAGCCGTCCGTGAAGCCGACTGCATCGTGGTGGGTGGTGGCAACACCTTCCATCTGGTGGCTGAGATGCACCGCTACGGCCTGATGGACGCCATCCGCGAGCGCGCCCTCGCCGGTGTGCCTTACATGGGCTGGAGCGCAGGCTCCAACGTGGCTTGCCCCACGCTGTGCACGACCAACGACATGCCTATCGTGCAACCCGCTTCGTTCAAGTGCCTCAACCTGGTGCCGTTCCAAATCAACCCGCACTACCTCGACCCGCATCCCGAAATCGACAAGATGATCAAGCACGGTGGCGAGACGCGTCAGGACCGCATCAACGAGTATCTGGCCGTCAACCAGGACATGACGGTGGTCGGTCTGCGCGAGGCCACTGCCCTTTGGGTGGTCGACGACAAGATGTGGCTCAAGGGTGGCAAGAAGATGATTGTGATGCGCTACGGCAAGGAATCGGTCGAGATTGACCCGAATTCCGATGTGACTTTCCTTTTAGGCGGACAAATGGCTTGATGTGGTATTGAAAACCAACATAATCCCACTCTAGATTGTTTCGTTCCTCGCAATGACGAGTGGGGAGGACAAATGGCTTAAAAGAGATTATTCAAAGGCTTTGCGGTCTTCGAAGACCACAAGACGACGTTCAAGGTGGATGGTTTTCCGTCCACCTTTTTCGCCTTGTATGAGGTAGCGTGAGGCGTCCTCGCCAAGGATGTCGGTGAAGGCCTTCTTGATGCGCGACAGGGTGGCGTTCAAGGTGTTGCCCACGAAGTCGGTGAGGTTGTCGACGGCGCGCTCCAAAATAGCATCGTCGCCGTAGGTGGAAATCTGGCGGTAGATCCTGTAGAGTTCAGGCTTGTAGTCGCTCAGATAGTTCA
This sequence comes from uncultured Bacteroidales bacterium, assembly GCA_900318265.1. Lineage (GTDB taxonomy): Bacteria > Bacteroidota > Bacteroidia > Bacteroidales > F082 > Limimorpha. Next base: position 79,589 of record ONKA01000001.1, read on the forward strand.
GCGAGATGCCTTCCTCGTGGAAGAGGAAAAGGAGGTATAAGGCCTTGCTGAGGGTGGGCATCTTCACCTCGGTGTTGTTGCGGTCGGTAAGGAACAGGTCTCCGCGTTTGGTGACGTATAGTCGACTGACTTCATGTGTCCCGGTGTGTTTCAGCACGATGTCGATGAGCACCTTGTGAAATCCCGTGTATTGCAGCTCGTTGTTGTCATCGTCGGAGGTAGGCCTGATCTGTTTCAGCAGGCGTTCCTCTTTTGCGCTGAGGCCGTTGGGCTTGAGGCTGACGATGCTGTTTTTCAACACGTAGAACTGTCGCAAGGTGGCGAGGGGCTGTCCGTTGATCTCCAGGATGAGGTAGTCGTGGTAGTCGTCGGCCTCCATGTCGCCGATCTTGAAAAAGAAAGCTGGTTTGTTGATTTCCAATCCATTGATGTTCAGGTAATTGAGAAATATCTCTTTGGAAAGGAAGGCACTGTCCATCTTAGGGAGGTGGGTGTCGATCAAGTCGAGTTGTTCCTCCGAGAGGGTGGGCTCGATGTAGTTGAGCGTCTGTCGGAAGGTGGCTTGTTTCGTGCCGAGGTCGCGGAGCACCATGGGCAGGTAAAACAACTCGCGGTGGTCGGCTTTCAGTAGCCGGCAGATGTCGCGGTAATCGTTGAGGATGCTTTGGTTAGTCAGGCTGTCGTATTCCGGCTCGACGTAGAGCACGGCGTTACGCGTGTCGAAGTTGAGGTGGGGGATGGACACGAGATGGGCCTTGATGCCTTTTGTCGCCGCTAGCCTCATGTCGAGTGAGAGGATGAGGGCGGTGATGAGCAGCGATTCGTTAGGACTCAGGTTGTTGTCGGCCAAGGAGAGGGATTGGAACAGGCAGAGCAGGATGTTCTTTTCCCTGTCGCCCAGCGTTTTCAGTATGCCCACGGCATCGGAGAGGATGAGCGAGGTGGCTTTTTTGCGACTTGCCGAGGTGATGCCAAAGGCTTCGTTGACGCGATGCAGGAAATCGATCTCACCTTGGTTGACGATGCCGTCGCATTGCACGAGGTCTGAAAGTACCTTTGAAAGCGCTGTTTTATGGTTTTCCTTGAATTTCATGTATTTACAATTTTTTATTTTGGGTTGCAACCTTGCAACCTCTTCGCGATTTCATGAAGGGTTGTATTTTTGCCGCGTTTTTTACAATGCAAAAATAGAAAAATCCGTTAGACTAATAAAACCCACAACTAAAAGATGAAGCGAAACTATAGAAACGGCTTGACGAAGGAGGAAGTGGAGAAGAGTAGACTCAAGCATGGCGACAATGTGTTGACGCCGCCCAAGAAGGATCCGCTGTGGAAGCAGTTTTTGGAGAAGTTTTCCGACCCTATCATACGTATCTTGTTGATTGCCTTGTTGCTATCGATAGGCGTCTCGGTCTATCAATTGGCCACAGGTGCGGAGGGCTGGAGCGTTATGCTTGAGCCTTTGGGCATTTTCGTGGCGGTAATGCTGGCCACGACGGTGGGCTTCGTCTTCGAGTTGAGTGCAAACAAGAAGTTCGACATCCTCAACCAGACCGAGGACGAGACGATGGTGACGGTGTTCCGTGACGGACTGATTCAGCGCATTGAGCGTAAGGACGTGGTGGTGGGCGACACGGTGGTGCTCAATACGGGTGACGAGGTGCCTGCCGACGGCGTGCTGATGGAAGCCATGGCTATGCGCGTCAACGAGTCAGACCTGACGGGCGAACCTTCGTGCAGCAAGACCACTAATAAGTCAGAGTTCAAGCCCGATGCCACTTATCCTTCCAACTACGTTTGCCGTGGCAGTTCGGTGATGGAAGGCCATGGAGTTTTCGTGGTCGACAAGGTGGGTGATGAGACGGAATGGGGCAAGGTGTATCGTGGTGCGCAGATCGACAATAAGGTGAAAACGCCGCTCAACGAGCAGCTCGACAAACTCAGCAATGGCATCACCATAGCCAGTTATGTCATCGCCGGACTGATTGTCGTGCTTCGTCTGCTGATGTATTTCATCTATGGCGACCACATGCCCTTTGAATGGATGGACTTTGCGCGTTATCTGCTCAACACCTTTATGATTGCCGTCACGCTGATTGTGGTGGCCGTGCCTGAAGGCCTGCCGATGAGTGTGACGCTGAGTCTGGCCTTGAGTATGCGCAGGATGCTGGAGACCAATAACCTGGTGCGTAAGATGCATGCCTGCGAGACCATGGGCGCGGCTACGGTGATTTGTACCGACAAGACTGGCACGCTTACCAAAAACCGCATGAGTTTGGGCGATAGCTTCATCTACGGCTTAAAGGACGGCCATATTGATGATTCGGAGGTGGCCCGCTTGATGGCGGAGGGCATAGCGGTCAATTCGACGGCGTTCCTGGATTACAGCGACAAGCAAAAGGTGAAGGTCATCGGTAACCCCACTGAGGGCGCGTTGTTGCTGTGGCTTTTCGATAACAATGTCGACTTTGTGCGGATTCGCGATGAAGTGAAGATTGTCCGTCAACTGCCGTTTACGCCGAGGTACAAATACATGTGTACCGTGGTCAAGGCCCCGTTCGCAGGCGAGTATATTTTGTATGTGAAAGGTGCGCCCGAGATGCTACTGAAGCGTTGTGCCACGGTGAGGAAACGCGACGGTGAAGCGGGCATCATTTGGGCCAAGCAGGAGGTTGAAAGCAAGCTCTTGGAGTATCAGAGCAAGGCCATGCGTACCTTGGGCTTTGCCTACAAATACATCACCGAGGAGGAGGTGAAGACGGTGTTCGTCAACAACAAGCTGACGATGGAGGACTTGTGTTTCCTAGGTATTGTCGGCATCATCGATCCCATCCGCGACGATGTGGCCGGTTCCGTGCAGGACTGCCTCGACGCAGGCATAGGCATCAAGATTGTGACGGGCGACACGCCTGGAACGGCACGCGAGATTGGTCGTCAGGTAGGCTTATGGCATGAGGATGACGACCCAGAACGGCAGATGATTACTGGTAAACAGTTCAACCTGATGACCGACGATGAACTTAAGGAACGCATTGGCGACCTGAAAATCATGTCGCGCGCCAGACCCGTCGACAAGGAACGCCTTGTGCGGCTGTTGCAGGAAACGGGAGAGGTGGTGGCTGTGACGGGCGATGGCACCAACGACGCGCCCGCCTTGAACCGTGCACAGATCGGCCTCTCGATGGGTGACGGCACCTCGGTGGCCAAGGAAGCCAGCGACATCACCATCCTCGACAACTCGTTCAAGAGCATCGCCCGCGCCGTGATGTGGGGACGCTCATTGTACCATAACATCCAGCGTTTTATCTTGTTCCAGATGACTATCAACGTGGCGGCATGCCTCATTGTCCTTCTGGGTGCCGTGATGGGAACGGATTCTCCGCTCACCGTGACGCAGATGCTGTGGATCAACCTCATTATGGACACCTTCGCTGCCATGGCCTTGGCTTCGTTGCCGCCCGATCATAGCGTTTTGAATGAGAAGCCGCGTTCGCGCGATGCGTTCATCATCACGAAGGACATGGGCAGACGCATCTTTGGCTTGGGCTTGCTGTTTGTGGCGGTGCTGTTCGGCTTCATCCAGTATTTCATGCACTGCCATGTGGATTCTTTGGCAGAGTTTTCCTTCCGCGACTATTTCGTCAACTATTTTAATTTCAACCATGTCGGAGGGGGCTTTACGCCCAAGGAACTGTCACTGCTTTTCACCATTTTTGTTTTCATGCAATTCTGGAACATTTTTAATGCCAAGGCGTATCATACCAAGGACTCCGCGCTTAAGGGCTTGCTTAACAAGGATATATTGCGTGGTTTTGGCGTCACCGTGTTAATAATTGCAATCGGCCAAGTGCTCATCATTACTTTTGGTGGCGAGATGTTCAACGTGGTGCCTTTGTCTTTGGGTGAATGGGTGCGCATTGTCATTGGAACTTCGTTGATTTTGTGGCTTGGCGAGATCGAGAGATGGGTGCATAGGGTGAAAACAGCCAAAAAGAATTGAAAATCTTGTTTTTGTGCTTTAAAAAGTTGTATCTTTGCCGCTCCAAATCAAAAAGGAATAAGAAATGAACAAAAACTTGATTATCATTGTTTTATGCGGATTGATGGGCCTTGCTTTTGCTTCGTGTTCCCGTCCTTCCATCGTTGGTACCTGGGTTGAACCTGCCGCTGAAGGCAGTCTTCTTGGCGAGGTGGGCTTCACTTTGCTCGAAAACGGCGAGGTGGTGAGCATCAACACGGGTTTTAGGGAATACAAGACTTGGGAGAAGGTGGGTGATAAGCTGATCCTCAACGGTGTGACGATTGGTTCCAATCCGACCAGCTTTGCCGACACCAACAACATCATCTCTCTTGACGAAGCCCAATTGGTCATCGGCCAAGACGGTTATTCCGTGACTTATCAGAGAAAGTAAATACTCTGGCTTCTGGCCTTTGGCAACTGGCAATTAGCTATTAGCAGTTGGCCAAGAGCCAGTAGCCAGTAGCCAGAAGCAAAATTTCAATAGATAACAACCTTAAATACCTAATAATGAAGAAATTAGCAGTCATCGCCTTTGGCGGAAACGCCCTGTTGAGAGGCGGTCAGAAAGGAACTTACAAGGAGCAGATGGAGAACGTCACCGAGACGTGCCATTCGTTGCTTCCCTTCCTTAAAAACGATTATAATCTGGTCATCGGACACGGCAACGGTCCTCAAGTGGGCAACGTCATGCTGCAGCATGAGGCAGGCCACCATCAGTTTGGCGTGCCGGGCATGCCCATCGATTTCTGTGTGGCTGAGACACAAGGTCTGATTGGTTTCATGATTGAGATGGGACTGGGCAAGACCTTTGCCAAGGAAGGCCTCAAGCGCAATGTGGTCACCCTGGTGACGCAGGTGGTGGTCGACAAGAACGACCCGATGTTTGAGAACCCGACCAAGCCGGTTGGCCCTTATTATTCCAAGGAAGAGGCTGAGAAATATGCTGCCGAGACCGGCGCCATCTATAAGGAAGACCCCAAGGGTCGTGGCTGGCGTAAGGTGGTGGCTTCGCCCAAACCGATCGCCATTCAAAACGTCGACCTCGTGAAGCAGCTTGCCGAGCAGGGCAACATCGTCATCACCGTCGGCGGTGGCGGCATCCCTGTCATCGAGAAGGCTGACGGTAGCTTGGGTGGTGTTGAGGCTGTCATCGACAAGGACCTCGCATCGGCCATGACTGCCATCAACATCCATGCTGATGAGTTCTACATCCTCACCGACGTGCCGAAGGTCTACATCAACTTCCGCAAGGAGAACGAGCAGGCTTTGGATACCATCACCGTTGCTGAAGCCAAGAAACACCTGGCCGACGGTCAGTTCACCGAGGGTAGCATGGCTCCCAAGGTGCGTGCCGCCATCCTCTTCGTGGAGGCCACGGGTCACGAGGCTATCATCACCGAAGCCACCAGACTTGGCGACCCGACTTGTGGAACGAGAATCATCGCGTAAGAAATAAGTGGTTATGAACTTTATGAACTGCGAGGCTTAAGCTTCGCAGTTCTTATTTTGTGTAGGCCACACTCCATGCATAGCCTTTCTCGCGGTTGAGGTGCGTCTCCATCCGATAGCCTTCACCGTTGAGGGCATGGTGCAGGTCGTCGACGATGCCTGTGCCACGTAGCTTCACCACGGCTTCTTTCTTGGTCCAGTATTGGGTGAAGGTCTCGATTGGGTCGGAAGAGGAAAGGATCCATTCAGCCTCAACGGGGTTCATCGTCCGGTTGATGAGGGCGAGGTTGCCTTTGCGAAAGCTCTCGATGTCGATGCCGACAGGGGAGGAGTCGACCACCACAGCAATGCCGTTCTTGCAGTGGCTGAGGTTGAAATGTACCTCGGGATGGTTCGCCAGGAAAGGCTTGCCGTGTTCGTTGAAAGCCATTTTCAAATCATGGATATCCAAAGGTGCAAGAAGCTCTTTCAGCATGAGCCATGACTTGAGGCAAGCAAACTGCCCAAAGAGGTGCTTGTAGCGCAAGGCCTCGTCGCGCCGTTGCCCGTCAACCAAAGGCAGCAAGCGCTGCACTTCGGCTTCGGTGACTTGGGTCATATCGTCGAAAATGGAAACCATAATTACGCTGCAAAAATACGAAAAACGTTTAAATGGTTTTCGGTGAGGAAATCGCCTCTTTTGTAGCTAAAAAAGTGGGTCGGTTGGATAAAAAAAACAATCGTATGGTTTTAGTTTTATTTTTGCATCAATTATTCTGATATGGAAAACGTTGCATCAACCGGGAAAATGGTTCAGCCTTTTCCCGACATACCATCCCGCACCTTCGACCTCCTGCCGAGGTTCGTGGAGAAATTTGGCAAGAAAAAGACCATGTTTGCCTGTAAGGTGGATGGTGAATGGAAAAAATACATCAGCCGCGATTTCGTGAAGATGACGGACACCATCAGTCAGGGACTGATAGGTTTGGGTGTGGGGCATGGTGACCGCGTGGCTGTGATTTCCAACAATTGCCCGCAATGGAACATGGTGGACTTTGCCGTTCAGCAGATAGGTGCCATCTTGGTGCCCATCTATCCCACGGTGCGCCAGAGCGATTTTGAGCATATCCTCAACCATGCCGAGCCTAAGATCGTTTTCGTGGAAGGCGCGTTGTTGCACAATAAGGTCAAGGACATCCTCAATGCGATGCCAGTGCGTCCCAAGGAGTTCGCCTTCAACCCGGTGGTGGGCATGATGACCTTGCGCGGTCTGATGGTCTCGGTCAAAATCGACAAGAAGAGCCAGGCAGCCCTGCATGCCGCAAAATATGCCGTCGACCCTGAAGACATAGCCACCATTATCTATACCTCTGGTACTTTGGGCACCCCGAAAGGTGTCATGCTGACCCATCACAACCTGATGAGTTGTGTGGCCTATTATGGCCCGCATTATCCTGTGCCGCCCAGCCATAAAGTGGTGAGTTTCTTGCCTTTGTCGCATATCTACGAACGTTCGGTGCTGTATACTCACCTATATCTTGGCAACTCGACCTATTACGTGGAGAACTTCGGTACTATCATGCGCGACATCGCCGACATTAAGCCGGAACATTTCACCACAGTGCCTCGTGTCATCGAGAAGGTGTATAACGGCATCATCCGCAAGGGCGACAAGCTGAAGGGCATGAAGAAACGCATTTTCCTGTGGGCTTTCAAACTGGCCGAGCGTTACGACGAGACGGGCAAGAAGAACGGAAGAACATACCGATTCAAACTTTATATTGCCAACAGATTGGTGTTCAAGGATGTGCGTAAGGCCTTCGGCGGACGCCTGGAGTTCATCATCTCCGGTGGTGCCAGCCTGCAACCCCGATTGGTGCGCTTGTTTGCAGCCATGAATATCCCCATCATCGAAGGCTATGGCCTGACGGAGACCTCGCCCGTGATTTGCACCAACAGCCTCGCCTTGAAGATCATCAAAGCGGGAACGGTGGGTGTGCCTTGTAGGAGTGTGCGTTTCAAGATTGACCCGGAGTCGGGCGAAATCCTCGTGAAGGGCTCACCCGTGATGAAAGGTTACTACAAGGATGAGGAGCAGACCAAGATTGCCATCGATGCGGAGGGCTTCTTCCATACAGGCGACATCGGCGAGTTTGACGAGGATGGCTTGCTGAAGATCACTGGTCGTATGAAGGAAATCTTCAAGGACTCGATGGGCAAGTACATCTCACCCGCCTTGATTGAGAACCGTTTTATGGAATCACCATTCGTCAACAGCATCATGGTGGTGGGCGAGAACCAGAAGTTTGCCGCCGCCTTGATTGTGCCCAACTTTGAGCATCTGAAGACATGGTGCGAGGAGAATCACATTCCTTATACCACAAATACCGAAATGGTGAAGAACAAGGCTGTCAACGAACGCTATCGCAAGGAGGTGGACAACTACAACAAATACTTTGGCGACTTTGAGAAAGTGAAACGCTTTGAGCTGGTCGACCGCGAGTGGACCATCGATGAAGGCGAGGTGACGCCCAGCCTGAAGATCCGCCGCAAAATCATCGCCGAGCATTTCAAAGATTTGATTGACGGAATGTTTGCGGAATAAATACAAAAGTGACTTCAATTGAGGTCACTTTTTTTTGTATCTTTGCGCCAAACATTTTTCTATGGAATCTTTACCTGCGCTATTCTCCGATCTTGCCTTAATACTTGTCACGGCAGGTATAACAACAGTGATTTTCAAATGGTTGAAGCAGCCTGTGGTACTGGGTTATATCATAGCTGGTTTCCTCATTGGCCCCAACTTCGAGTGGTTTCCCGTGATCAACGACCATACCAGCGTGGAGACCTGGAGCGAAATCGGTATGGTGTTTATGCTTTTCGGTATCGGCTTGGAGTTCAGTTTCAAGAAACTGAAGAAAGTGGGAGGGACGGTCGGCATCACTGCTTTAACCGAGTTGGTGACGATGTGCCTGGTGGGTTTCCTGCTGGGTAAGTTGTTGGGCTGGTCGCAGATGGACTGCATCTTCCTTGGCGCTATGCTGTCGATTTCTTCAACAACGATCATCGCCAAAGCCTTCGACGACATGAAGTTGAACCGAGAAAAATTCAGCGGCAATGTCATCGGTGAGCTGGTGGTGGAAGACTTGGAGGCTGTCTTGCTGATGGTGATTCTTTCCACCTTGGCGGTGAGTAAGACCTTCGATGGCATGCAGTTGGTTACTAGCATGCTGAAACTAGGTTTCTTCCTGCTGATTTGGTTCATTGGTGGCATTTTCATCGTGCCGACCGTGTTGCGTTGGTCACGTAAGTTCATGTCGGAAGAGACGCTGACCGTGTTTGCGGTGGGCTTGTGTTTCATGATGGTCGTCTTGGCCAACGTGGCAGGCTTCTCTTCGGCCTTGGGTGCGTTCATCATGGGCTCCATCTTGGCTGAAACCCTTGAAGCTGAGATGATCCATAAGCTGACGACACCTATCAAGAACCTGTTTGGAGCCATCTTCTTCGTCTCGGTCGGTATGTTGGTCGACCCGAAGATTTTGGTGGATTATTGGTGGCAGATTCTGGTGGTGACGATGGTCTTGCTGCTCTTCAAACCCTTGAGCAATGTGATTGGTCGCTTGTTGGCCGGTTTGGGCCTCAAGCAATCCATACAAGGCGGCTTCTGCTTCTGCCAGATTGGTGAGTTTTCCTTCATCATCGCCTCGTTGGGATTGAGTTACGGCGTCATCGACGAGTTCTTGTATCCCATCATCGTTTCGGTATCCATCATCACGACCTTTATTACGCCATACGCCATCAAGGCGTCGCTTCCGACCTACAAGTGGCTGAGTGGGCATTTCCCCGAGCGATGGCTCAACCATTTGGAGAGCAACGACCGTGGCATCAAAGTGAAGAGTGGCAAGAAGGTGAGCATGGCCAGCTTCATGGGTAGGCAGGTCAAGCATATACTCATCAATGTTGCCATCGTCATCGCAGTGTTGTTTATCTGCTTCTGGATAGGCTCTGAAGTGGTCATGAAATACGTGCAGGGCATTGGAGGCGTTGCCATCAGCGCGGCCATCACCTTGGTACTGGTCTCGCCCTTCCTATGGGCCATCGGTTTTAGGCATACCTTGGTCAAGACCACGCACAAGCTGATGGAACACAGCCGTTTCAACAAAACAATGATTTTGATCATCTTCATCCTTCGCTTCATCATTGTGTGGGTGGTGGCCACTGCTGTCATGCATCATTTCTTCAATGGAGCGTTCTGGTCGCATCTGGGCATCGGCTCACCCTATTTCCGCTTCATCAACGTCGCCATGGCTTTGGTTTACACCTTCTTGCTTCGTGTTATGAGTCCCGCGATGAAGTTCTACAAGCGCATCGAGGACAACTTCCAAGGCAATCTTAACAAGCGACAGTCGACGCAGGTGTTTGCCATCCCCGAGATCTTGCAGGAGAACTGCCATTTGCAGAAGATGACCTTGAGTCCCGACAGCGAGTATTCGGGAAAACTGATCAAGGAGACCGACTTCCGTGACAACTATAACGTGAGTGTGGTCAGCGTGGAGCGTGGCAAACAGCTGTTTGAGTTGCCCAAGTCCGACTTCCAGTTGTATCCTTTTGATAAGATCACCTTTGTGGGACACGAAGATCACCTCCGACTGCTGGTAGGCAAGGTTGAGGTCTTTGATGACACACTCATCCAGGAACACGAGGAGAGTGAGGTGGACCTGTTTAATGTGCAGGTGCGTCCCAATAGTCCGTACGTGGGCATTGCCCTAAAGGATTCGGGCTTGGCCGAGAATTTCGATGCCATGATTATCGCCATCGAGCGTGACGGCCATTTCATCTTGAATCCGTCGGCGCGAATTGCCTTCCAAGCCGATGACTTGGTATGGTTTGTGGCGCAGAAAGACAAGGCAGAAACCTTGATGAAATATAATCCGGAGGCGATTCAAAACGCATAATACTATTTTGTTAGGCTGACACACGGGTCAGTCCCTACACACAACTTTAAACTCTAAACACTAAACTCTCAACTAATGATAGTCTGTATAGCCGAAAAGCCAAGCGTCGCCCGCGACATCGCCAAGGTGCTGGGAGCCAACACTGCCCATGAGGGTTACATGGAAGGTAACGGCTATCAGGTGACTTGGACTTTCGGACATCTCTGTACTCTCAAGGAGCCTCACGACTACACCGACCAATGGAAGGCATGGGCATTGAGTCGTCTGCCGATGATACCGCCCCGTTTTGGCATCAAACTCATTGTCGACAAAGGCGTGGAGAAACAGTTCAAGGTTATTGAATCTTTGTTTCAGAAAGCCGACGAGATTGTGAACTGCGGTGATGCTGGGCAGGAGGGCGAACTCATCCAACGTTGGGTGATGCAGAAGGCCGCCGTAAAGTGTCCTGTGAAGCGTCTCTGGATTTCCTCGTTGACTGAGGAATCCATCAAGGAGGGCTTCAAGACCTTGAAAGACCAGGCCGATTATCAGTCGCTTTACGAGGCGGGTCTTTCGCGTGCCATTGGTGACTGGCTCCTGGGCATGAACGCCACCAGGCTCTACACATTGAAATACGGTCAAAACAGGCAAGTCCTTTCTATCGGACGTGTGCAGACGCCTACGTTGGCGCTGATTGTCAACCGTTACCACGAAATCGTCAACTTCAAGCCAGAGGCCTATTGGGTGCTGTCGACCATTTACAGGGATACCACCTTTACAGCTTCCAAGGGCAAATATGGCTCCGTGGAAGACGGCCAAAAGGACTTGCAAAGCGTGGAAGGTAAAGAGTTCACAGTGACCGACATCTCCACCAAGAAAGGCACGGAAGCCCCGCCGAGGCTGTACGACTTGACTTCGTTGCAGGTGGAATGCAACAAGAAGTACAACATGTCGGCCGAACAGACCTTGCAGACCATCCAGAGCCTCTACGAAAAGAAATATACCACCTATCCCCGTGTGGATACCACTTATCTGAGCGACGATATTTACCCGAAGTGTCCCGACATTTTGGCGAAACTGACCAACTACGCCGAATACACTGCTCCCTTGGCGGGCAAGAAGCTGCCCAAGAGCAAGAAGGTGTTCGACAACAGCAAGGTCACCGACCACCATGCCATAATCCCGACGGGTGTGGTGCCGACGGGACTGAGTTTTGCCGAGCAGCAGGTCTACGATGAGGTCTGCCGCCATTTCATCGCCGTGTTCTATCCTGATTGCCAGTTTGCTACCACTACGGTTTTAGGCAAAGTGGAGGAGGTGGAGTTCAAGACCTCTGGAAAGCAGATCTTGGTGCCAGGCTGGCGTGAGGTTATCAAGCCTCAGAAACAACAAGACGAGGAAAAGAAAGAAGGGCAGGAGGACGAGGAGAAGACCTTGCCCATCTTTGAGAAAGGCGAGCATGGACCGCATCAGCCTTCATTGGCCGAGAAGTGGACCACACCGCCGAAGCCATACACCGAAGCGACCTTGTTGCGCGCCATGGAAACGGCAGGTAAGCTCGTCGATGACGAGTCGTTGCGTGAGGTGATGAAGGAAAATGGCATCGGGCGGCCTTCCACACGAGCGGCCATCATCGAGACGCTGTTCAAGCGCAACTATATAAGAAAGGTGCGCAAGAGCCTGGAACCCACGCCGACGGGCATCGAACTCATCGGCCTCATCCACGAGGATCTGCTAAAGAGTGCCGAGTTGACGGGCATCTGGGAAAAGAAACTCCGTGAGATCGAGCAGCACAAATATGAGGCGCGGCAGTTCCTTGACGAACTGAAACAGATGGTGACCGAGATTGTCACAACGGTGATGCTGGACAACAGCAACCGGCGCGTGGCGGCAGCAGTGGTAGAACAGAAGCCGAAGAAGGCGGCGCCTAAGAAAAGCACGACACCAAAAGCTAAGAAAACCTCGGAAGGCATAGATCCCAACCAACGCACTACCCCTCGCAAGGATGAAATGCCTTCCCAGACCAATCCTGATGCCATCATAGGTCAGCCCTGTCCGCTTTGTGGCAAAGGACATATAATAAAAGGTAAAACTGCCTACGGCTGTTCCGAGTGGCGGAATGGCTGTGGTTGGCGGAAGGCGTTTTGATTATCCTCCAGCCATTCCCTGAAACTTTCCGGTTTAACATTCGCATCCAAAGATTTTTGAGCAATCCTTGCCCCGAAGGCGGTTGCCATCTTGTTGGGGTCGAGTTTGATTCCGACGCGACCCAGGTCGAGGCGGTCGGCATCGTAGCAGGTGTCGATGGTGGCATCGCCTGAGTGGGGTTCCGTCGTGTGGAACTTGCATGCGTGGTACAGCTTGTCGAATTGTTCCTGCGTGATGTCGAAACGATGCTCCTCAAAACAGGTCTTGGCGAATTCGGCGCCACGTGGACCATGCTCTTTGTCGAAGCCATCGTCGGCGCGCTTGCTGTCGTGAAACAGCGCGAACAGCCGCACTATGGTGACGTCGGCGCCCGTCTCTGTGGCGAGTAGCAGGCCATTGCGTTCCACTTGCTTCCAATGTTCGATGCCGTGCAGCTCCGACTCGAAGATACGGTGGGAGAGGACGTGCTTTTGTAGCGTGGGGTAGTCTGGTTCTTTCATGGGGAGGTTTTTCGAGGCAAAGATACGTTTTTTATTATAGGGAATGGATGATGAGGGAGAAAAGGTTTGGCGCATTTTTTTGTTCATTTTTCTATGTTTGATGTGCACAAACGAAAAAGTATTATCTTTGCCACTTTATATTGCTTGATGAAATGAAACGCTCATTGCTCATTATAGCCCTCTTGTCGCTTTTGTTCTGCGCCTGCACCACCAAGCGCAGCCACGACGTGGACTTCTATTACTGGAAGTCGAAGTGTGCGATAGGGGAGACGGAGCGTGACTATTTCAACCAGCTTGGGAGCAAACGGCTGTTTGTACGTCTGTTCGACGTGGACATTGAAGGCGGTAGGGCCGTACCTGTTGGGCCAATTCAAGGCTTTGGTAAGGACCAACTCCCCAACGACAGCACCACGGTGATTCCCGTGGTGTTCATCACGAACCAGACTTTTCTGAATTATGTGAACGATACCATGGTAGATAAGCTGGCGGGCAATGTCGCTACTACCATTGAGCACATCATGGCTTCGGCAAACATTGCCTATGACGAAATTCAGATCGACTGCGACTGGACCGAACGCACGAAAAGGGCTTATTTCCGATTTTTGGAACAGCTTGCCACGCAGTCGGGACGCGACATCAGTTGCACACTACGTCTGCATCAGATTCGTGACCGCAAGAAGACCGGTGTGCCTCCCGTCAGTCGCGGCAGCCTGATGTGCTACGCCACCTCCAACCCGATGGAAGGCGACACGCGCAACTCCATCCTCGACATGGAGCTGCTCAAAGCCTATACCACCAACATCAACGACTATCCGCTCGATTTTGACGTCATCCTGCCCATCTACTCGTGGGGCATCGTCACCAACCATCTGAACAAGGTGAAGCTCGTCAACGGACTCACCGAGGCCGACCTCCAGACGCCCATGTTTGAGAAGACTGGCGATAACCTCTACCTCGTGAAGGAAGACGGTTTCCTGCAGGGCTTGTATGTCAACGCTGGCTTCACCGTTAAGATCGAAACCATCACGCCAGAGCTGCTTGCCGAGGCGAAACAATACCTTGACCATCAGATTGATAGGGACTTCCCCTGGGTTTATTTCCATCTGAGTCAAGGCTTCCTGTCACGCTATTCAATTAACAATCTAAAATAAACAAATATGCGAAAGAAACTCTTACTCGCTGCCGTCATACTGACGGCATTCATGGGCAAATCCTTTGCCTGTGGATGGGATGACGGAGATTGGTATTACTACAATCTCTTCTCCCAGGAAATCATGAACGACCCGATTTACCGCCCGTTCCTGTTGACGTACGAAACCAAGTATTACTGTGACACCACGCTTCGCAACGGCAACCTTGAGGAATGGCAGAAGTATCTGGGCCTGAGCTATGAAGACACCAAATATTTGGTGTTTGAATCTTCGCGCGAAGACTTGCAGAGCCTCACTAAAGGCAAGTCTGCTGCCGACAGGAAGCTGTCCTTCGCCACGCCCGAGTTTGTGAAGAAGCACAAGCAGGCATTACTCTATTTGGCTTACACCAAATACCTTGAGCCCTACATGCGCATCATTCCCGACCCCAATCTCGAAGTTTACAATTGGTGGTGGGACGAGCCGTATGAACACAATGCCGGCGAATTGGACTACAACAAGGTGAAGAACGTGCTTGTCACAAGCTGGAAAGCCGAGAAGGACGACGAGCTCAAGCTGCGCTATGGCTATCAATTGGTTAGACTGGCCCATTATACGCGTCGTTTCAAAGAGGCCGTGCAACTGTTCGACCAGTATGTGAAGCCTTTGAACATGCGCACCGAGATGTATTATTACGCCTTGAGCCAGAAGGCTGGTGCTTTGCGTGGCATGGGCGAGACCGAGCAAGCCAATCGTGAGTTCATTCACGTGTTCACCAATTCCAGCGACTTGAAGACGGTGGCCTATACCTCGATGACGTTTGGCGAGGAAAATGACATCAACTTTGCCGATTTCGTGGCTGGTGCAGCCGACGACAAGGAACGCAACGAGATCTATTTCATGATGGGTTACAGCGACTTCAACAATCCCGTCAACGAAATCGAGAAGATTGTGGCCAACGATCCTAATGCCATTCAAGCCAAGGTGCTGATGGTGCGTGCGGTCAACCTGATTGAGCGTGCACTGCTCACCACCTCGCTGAGTGCTGATGACAACGAGGCCCTCTATCCCTCATGGAATGCCAGCGAGTCCGAGACAATGGCCTTCTTCGAGCAAGCCGTTCGCCTGAGCGACAAGCAGCTTGACAATTCCTCCGACAAGAACTTCTGGAACCTCATCTCATCTTACCTCCATTTCCTCGACCAGGACTTTGAAAAAGCCAGCAATTGCCTCGCCAAAGTGAAGTCGAACGACGAACTTTACATGAAGACGGTGGACTGCTTGACCGCCTATATCGACCTCTGCCGTCAACCCACGATCGATTCCAAAACTGAAGACTATCTATTGGGCAAATACCCGGACCTCTTCTACAAACCTTGTTGCAACAATCTCTCTGACTATAACTTTGTCAGTCTGGTGCTGCACAACCGCTATGCCCGTCAGGATGAACATGCTAAATCATACTTGGTGCTGCACTCACTGCAGAGATTGGAAGACAATCCTGATGAGAAACTACTTGATGAGATCCAAACCTTCCTAAACAAGAAAAAGAAGACCGCACTGGAGCAAAGCATTGCCGAAAACGGGACTATAGATTGGACCGACTATAACAATTACATCGCCTATTTCAAGGGCGTGTTGCGTCTCACCGATGGTAACTTCAAGGAAGCCAAGAAGCAGTTTGAAAAGCAAACCCGTCTCAAGGTGTCGAAGCGCATCTTCGGCCACAATATTGAGGTGTATTACAGCGGCGACGAAAAAGACATCATGCGCGACGACTACCTCAGCGAGTTCCCCTTCATCCACGACAACATGACCGAGCTCGATGTGGCCGATGCCTTGATGCAACTTGAAAAGATTGGAAATAAGAAAGGTGACGAGGCCGCCAAGGCCAACTACCTGATTGCCAACTTCTACTACAACGTCAGCGTCACGGGTTATTATCGTCACTATCTGCGTTTCGACAACAACAATGGTTTCTGCTACGACAAGTATGGCTCATACGGCGACGAGCCTTATAAGAATACCTTGCAGCTGTCGAGTAACTATTTGGAGAAGGCCATGAAGACTGCCAGCGATAACGAACTGAAGGCTCATATCGTGTTTGCGCAGGCTAAGAATGCACAACAGGAGATGGAAGCATCGGCAGTGTCAGCATGGGAACTCACCCGCGTGGTTCCGCAAGACCAACTTTATATTTTGGACCAGTTCAAGGGTACCGCGTATCAAAAGGATGTGTATTCCAACTGCTTGTATTACAGCGATTACCACAACTAATCCATAAATACCGCCACTAAACAAAAAGCAGGTTGCCTGTAGGCAACCTGCTTTTTTTGTTTTGTTTTGGAACCGAGGAACATGAAATAGGAGGTGAGAGACAATTTTTTTTAGACTATCTGATAAAAATGGGTGTTTACACCCACATTAATTCGTTTTTTTTACTATATTTTTGTGGCGTGAAATTGTTTAACCTTTAAAATCGTAACGCTATGAAAAAGTATTTGCTTACACTTGCTTTGACGCTAGCCATGGCTGGCGCGACATTGGCCCAGGATGTATGGTCGGTGGGCTATTTCAATGAAGAAGGCAACCAGAAGGCTGCCATTTATAAGAACGACCAAATGTACCATTATGCCTATTATCCAGGTATAACAAACGTTGCGACCAGTGTGGTGCAAGACCCCACCAACGGCGATGTGTATTGGTCGAACTGCAGTTCACAAAGCGGTACTCCTTACAAAGCCGCTATCTATTGTAACAGACAGCAAGCTGTATCTATTGATGATGCTTACATCCACAACATGTTTTGGTATGATGACGGCAGCAACTATCAACCGATGCCTAGTCGTTTGTATTCTGCTGGTTATCGGATGGGAACAGATAACCGAAAGTATGCCACGGTTTGGATTGGAACTTCAAGCATTCCCTTGTTTTCTCCAGACTATATGAGTTACTACGAGTCGGAAGCCTACGGCATTTGCGTGACGCTAGAAGAGATTGATCACAGCGGCGAAGCCTATGCACGATACTACTGCGGCTATGCCCAGAACTCAGAGGGTGGCGGTAGCCCCGTCCCAACTGTATGGAAAAACGACGAAGTGCTCTACGAACTCGGCGATCACTACGGCTATGCCTACGGCCTCGACTATTACTCAGGCGATGTCTACACGGTAGGTTGTGAAATCATTAACGACAATTATGTGGCCAAGGTTTGGAAAAATAACTCCGAGCTTTACGCCTTGACTAGTGACTTGTTTAATGCGCGTGCGTGGAAGATTAAGGTGGTGGATGGCGATGTCTATGTGTGCGGATGGGCTTGGGGGGGCACAACGCTCTGCATCTGGAAGAACGGAGAGCTCATGCACATCGAAAATAGTGGTTCCCCTACCAACCTCCGGAGCTTTGCAGTGAACGAGAATGGTGTGTACTATGCTGTTGTAAAAGGACCGTCAAGCAATAACTATACGGGATACATCTATAAGGACGGAGTGCAACTCTATGCACCCGAGAGCTGTGACTATTTGTATGACCTCTGTGTCGAGAAGGTGGAATGTGGAACGTCGAATGCACAATCTACGCCCTATTTCGAGGGTTTTGAGAGGTGTTTTACCGACTGGGCCTGCTGGGAAAAGATTGATGTCGATGACGACAATTATTCCTATTGGAGCGGTAATATTGGCTATGAAGTGCCTTCCTATTGGATGCGCTTTGGAAATAGCAACGACGATCCTTACCAAGGCGATTACTGCGCCAGGCATCGGTTTGGCGAAGACTATCAACATGGCGTACTCATTACTCCGCAAATTCATCTACAGTGTGGTGCCGAAGAGTCGTATCTGACCTTCCAAACTAGGGAACAGTATCCTGAGGATCTTTACATTGAAACAGTCCTGATCTCCACTACAGGCAACAATGCGGGTGATTTCAATCCCATTTGGAACCAAGAGAACCCATCCAACGAATGGAAAGAGGTCAAGATTGACTTATCCGCCTATGAATGTGAAGACATCTACATTGCTTTCGAGTATGGAGGGGAAAATGGACACACATGGTTTATCGACAATGTGTTGGTGGATCAAAGCCCTGTCAGTGTGAGTGAAGAATATGAAGATGCGTTTGCCGTTAGTCCTAATCCGGCCAATGCTAGCATCCGCATCAATGGCCTTGATGCCGTTAGTGAGGTGTGCATCTACAACATGCTTGGTGAGCGAATCATGACAGTTCGCGTTGGGGACAAACAGGAAATCGACATCAGTGAACTGAGCGATGGGTTGTACTTCTTGCGTTGCGGCAATAAGACGGCTCGTTTTGTGAAAGCTTTGTGATATTGGTTATAAAACGATTCATTAACCACAATCCCGTATTTCGGTACGAGATTGTGGTTTTTTTGTGCTGCAAAAAGAAAAACAATTATATTTGCATCGATTATGAAAAGAATTGTCATCATATTCCTGCTTGTGTTGAACGTGATTGCAGCAAAGGCACAAGATTCCGACACGACCATGTCGTTGAAAGAACGTATCTTTTACCATTATGATCGGTCGGAGTTCGAGGAAGTGGTGCGTTTCGGCAAAGAAGCCCTCGCCGTTTATGAGTCCGAAGGCGACCTTTTCGAAATGGCGGGCTGCTACAACGTGCTTGGCGTGGCCTATCAGCGACTTGGGCGCTTCGAAGAATCTATCGAGAACTACGAACATTGCGCTGATGTGATGGAGCAACTGAAGGCTGGCGAGGGCGAAAAAGAACAGAAACAGACAGCGCGGTTCTACGATAAGAACATCCGCTACACGCGCAACAATATGGCTAAGGTGTTTCTAGTGATGGAGGAGTTTGACCAAGCAGAGAAACTCTATCTTGATTGTATCCAAATGCTTGGTGAACCCATTGACACCATCGACTTCCAAGACTTGGCCACTTATTGGC
This sequence comes from uncultured Bacteroidales bacterium, assembly GCA_900318265.1. GTDB lineage: Bacteria > Bacteroidota > Bacteroidia > Bacteroidales > F082 > Limimorpha. The sequence continues at coordinate 98,673 of ONKA01000001.1, forward strand.
AGAATCTTTCAGAGGTATACATGAAGCAGGCAAAGGGCGAAGTGGGCGAGGAGAAGGCTACCTTCTTGCAGGCATCGGTAGATTATGCCGAGCGGTCAGTGGCGTTGTCCGAACAATATGATGTGTTGCCGTTCAAGCGGGTGACTAAGGTTGTGATGTTGGCACAGGCCTATCGTGCCGCAGGGCGGACGGATGAAGCATTGGCTGTGGCTCAAGAAGCCCTCGCTTCGGCAGAGGTTATCGACGACCCCTATTTGTTAGCCGAAGCATATGCCGTTTTGGGAGGTTGTGAAGCCGATTTGGGTCAGAACAAGATTGCAGAAGGCCATCTTCGACAAGCTTTGGATTTGGCCACCGAAAACCATTTCGACGAGCTGCAAATAGACCTCCTCAAGAGTGCCTGCACAGTAGCAAGGCATTTCGACAAAGGATTGGCCTTAGACTATTTTGAGCAATATACTGCCATAAAGGACTCCGTTTTCAATGAAAGGCAACAACAACTTATCCGCGACTATCAGGTGAAATATGACCTCGCCGAAAAGGAACACCAAATCGCCTTTCAAACGGCAAAGAATGAGTCTAATAAGATGATAATCATATTGTTGACTATTCTTGCGGTTTTGTTGCTTATTCTTTTTGCCATGGGTATGTATATCAGCAGGGTCAGGAAACTGAAAAACAAAACTCTTGAACAAAACAGTTGGGTCAAAGACCGCGTTTTCTCCATAGTCTCGCATGACTTTAAGACCTCTGTGCTGTCGCAAAACCTTTTGCTCGACGTGATGGAGAAGCATTTCGACGAAATGCAGCCCAGTGGCATTAAGGAAAAGGTGTCGACACTGAAGACTTCGTCGGACATGCTGAAAGAGAACATGCTCAATATGATAGAATGGATGAAAATGGAGATGAGTGGTGGCATTGGCAAGAAGAGTGGTTTCAATGTGCGGACATTGGTTGAGGAGAGTGTCGAATCGCAGTGGGTCGATGTGTCAAAGAAGCGTTTACACATCGTCAATGATGTGGATGAGGGCTTCGAAGCGTGCGACGATGTCGATTTGGCGAGACTCATCTTGCGTAATCTTATCAACAATGCGGTCAAGTTTTCGTTGCCCGACGGTACCATCCGCATTTGGGCCGAAGAGGAAAGCGGACGCATTTGGCTCGTCGTGGCTGACCAAGGCAAGGGAATGAAGCGAGACCATCTAGAAAGACTGTCGAACGAACCTGTTTCACCCAAGTCAAGGGCGCAAGGCGATGGCAGCTCGGGTATTGGTTTGGCGTTATGTAAGGATTTGTTGGAACTCAATGGCGAAAAAATCGACATACAGAGCGAGGAAGACAAAGGCACTACAGTAAGATTCTCTCTAAAGAAATGATTATATGACAAAACAATTCAATAAACCCATTAGGATATTGCTCGTTGAGGATCATCCGATTTACCGCGAAGGATTGCAATTGGCGCTTTCGTTTTCAGGCATTGATTGTATCGTTGTGGCCTCCACGGCCAACGTGCAAGAGGCTGTCTCATTCATAGAGAGCCATCCCGAGGGGATAGACCTTGTCATGCTCGACTTTTTCCTTCCTGACGGCAATGGAAATGATGTCACAGAGGCACTAAAGAAGCACGGCTCAAACGTGAAAGTGTTGGTTGTTACCAGCGCCACCGATGCTCCCGAGGTGGTTCGACTAGCTGGTCAAGGCATACATGGTGTCATTGGCAAGGAGGTCGAGTCGTCGGATTTGGGCAATATCATTTTGTCGATCATGAATGACGAGTATTGTTTCGGATTCAATCGCATGCGGAAGAGTCCCAATGATGACGAAGACCTCGACCTGACACCGCGCGAAGCCGAAGTCATGCGTCTTTTCGTGCAAGGGAAAAGCGCGAAACAAATCGCCAATGAGTTATGTGTCAGCCTGCGAACCGTTGAAAGGCATAGGGAAAACATCTATCGTAAGTTCAACCTCAATTCCATCACCGACATGATCAAGTTCGCCCTCATAAGAGGAATAGTGTAGAGACACCAATTTGTCGTGTCTAGAAACCAACGATACTATCCCCAAACGCCGATTTGTCTTGTCTCAAAATTGTATTGGAAACGCTTTGAAATGATAATTCTACGGAGTCAATGGCGTCTCCACATGCATAGTCATTCAATCTCCAAGGTCTTCTTGCAGATTTCGATTTCGCCTGGGTCGCCGGTGTACTTGCCGAGGTCGTCGCTGAGCTTGACCACCTTCTTCCATGTACGTTTCTCGGTGATCTTGGCAGCCGTGAGTTTCACTACGATGTTCATGGCCTTTACGTTGTCGACGTCGCAGGTGAGGTGGGTGCCGATACCGAATGAGTCTTGCATGCGGCCGGCAACCGCCTCATGGATGGCGATGGCTTCGTCTACGTTCAAGCCGTTGCTGAAGATGATGGACTTCTGTGCCGGGTCGACGCCGAGTTCCTTGTATTTCTCGATGATTTCTTCCAAGGCCTCGTAGTTGTCGCCGCTGTCGACGCGCAAGCCGTCAAACAACTTGGCATGCAGCTGTGTGAAGTTCTGGAAGAAGGCCTTGCGTGTGTAGGTGTCGTAGAGGAACACGCCCAAGCTGCCAGCATAAACATCTTGCCAGTAATCCATGGCGAGGTAGTTGGCCTCATTGTAACCGTAGAGCGAGCAAGTCTCGATGAACTGGTGGCTCATGGTGCCGATGGGGGTGAGGTCGTACTTCATGGCCAACAATACGTTGCTGGTACCCACGAAGCAGGTCTTGGTGAATTGCTTTTGCGCCTCGATGAAGCTGCGGATGACCAGGTCTTGATGCTCGAAGGAGAAGCGGCGGCGTGTGCCAAAGTCGCTGAACTTGACGCCGTTGCCAATGAGACGGATGCCCTTGGCGTAAGATTTCTGGTATTCCTTTTCGGCATCGTATGTCTCAAACTCACCTTTCAGCTCGTGCATTAGTTCGGAGACGGTGGCCAGGATGGGCATCTCCCAAAAGACGGTGCGCCACAGCAGGCCGGTCACGGTGATGTGAAGATGACCTTCCTCGTCTTGGCTCACCTCGACCTCGGAGGGGCGCATGTGGAAGCCTTTCAGGAAGGTGAAGAACCACAGCGGGAAGTAGTAGCATTTCCGCTTCATGAACCGCACTTCTTCGTTGGTGATTTTGATGTCGCCATAGAGGTCGAATTGTTCTCTAAGTTTCTCGGCGAAGCCAGGGGGATAGACCGTGTTGTTGCGGTCGACGAAGGTATATTGTCCCATGGCGCGGGGGAACTTCTGCAGATAGGCGTAGCACACGCTGAAGGTGTAGAGGTCGTTGTCTAACAGGCTGGTGATGATTTGTCTCATGGTGTATTCTTTTTTGGCTTTCAGCTTTCAGCAGTCAGCTTTCAGCTTGGTCGTACTGTGGCTGATAGCTGACAGCTGATGGCTGATAGCTGATTCATAACTTACTAATTATACTTCTAATCTTATCCGAAATATATTTCACTGAATTTGTTGTATTTTCAAGCACTTGCACGAGGTCCTTGCGCTTGATGATCTCGGTGAGGCTGTAATTCTGCTGGAAGAGTTTGCTGATGTAGCTGCCATAAAGCACATCGCTTTCGTTTTCCAAAGTCTTGATTTCCTGACAGAGGCGGTTGATTTCCTTGCGTTTGTCCAACATCTGAGGCATGTCGACGATGATGTTGCTGAGGTTTTGGGCAGCAAACATGATGTTGTCTGCCATGGTAGTGAGGTCTTCATCAACGGCGAGGAAACGGCGCGTGAGGATAATGTTGGCCGAGTCGTCGATGCGGTCGAGGAAGGTGTCCATCATCTCGGCGAGTTCATGCACGTCGTCACGGTCAAAAGGGGTGAGCACGGTAGCGAAGAGTTGGCTGTAGAAGTCGCGCAGTACCTGATCGCCTTCGGTCTCGCAGACCTTGATGTCTTTTCTCAAGGCTTCAAGCTGATCGAGGTCGGTCTCCATTAGCATCTGCCTCAGAAGCGTAGCAGCTTTGTCAATGTATGCTGCCTGCTGCTGGTAGAGCGGATAGAACTTAGTCTCCTTGGGGACGAAAAACTGGAAGAAACTGTTGAGACTCATGGTGTTACTTGACTAAGAGGTGAAACAACAGGTTCAAGACTCCGCCGATGATGAGCGGAACGGGTATGGTGAGAATCCATGACAGGACAATGCGTTTGGCGGTGACCCATTTCACGGACTTCATGCCGTCGGTAAGGCCAACGCCGATGACGCCGCCGGTGATGGTGTGTGTCGTGCTTACGGGAATGCCCATGAAGGAGGTGGCTATCAAGGTGGTGGCACCTGCAAACTCGGCAGAAAAGCCGCGAACGGGTGTAATCTTAGCCAAGCCGCCGCCCATGGTCTTGATGACGTTCTTGCCGCCAATCAGGATGCCTAAAGACATGATGATATAGCACACGACAGCAAGGATGTCAGGGATGTGGAAGCCCTGGCTGCTGTCGTAGAAATTGCTGATGAACTCTTGCATCTGTGGGCTGACCCCTTTTGTGGTAAACACGCTGGCCATCAGCACGGCGATGATACCCATGGTCTTAGGCGCGTCATTGGAGCCGTGACCGATACAGAAGGCCGCTGTGGAGAAATGCTGTAAAACCTTGAAAAGCTTGTCTACTTTCTTGCGAGGCTTGTTCTTGAATAACTTCAAGAAGATGCATTCGAGGAAGAAGCCTAAGAACAGGCCGATAAGCGGCGACAGCACGATGAATGCCAAGGTGATGAGTATGGGTTTCATGTGCAGCACCGCGCTACCGTTGACAAACCATGCCGCCCCAATGATACCACCGATAAGGGCGTGGGAGGTAGAAATAGGCATGCCGCTCTTGGTGCATACGGCCACCCAGATGGCTGCACCGACGAGGGCGGATAGGATAAGGTAGGGGTCGATGACACTTTGTTCAGCGAAGTTGGCCATGGTGTTACCTACTGCAAACTGCTGGTTGAGCACCAAGCGGATGAGGAGGAAAGCGGCGAACTCCCAGAAAGAGGCCCATAGGATGGCTTGCACGGGCGTCATCACCTTGGTGGCAATGATGGTCGAGATGGAGTTGGCCGCGTCGTTCATGCCGTTCAAGAAGGTGAAGACGAAGGCAAGGACGATGGACAGGATGATGGCTATGGTAAGGAGGTTCATTACGATTCTTTTATTAAGAGACTTTTAACGGTGCTGGTCACCTCCTTGGCGCGGTCGGTGGTATCTTCCACCACTTGTGCTATTTCCTTGTATTTCAGCAGCTCAATCTCGTCCTTCTCGTTCTCGAAAAGGTAGGAGATGTAGTCGCCATAGATGTCGTCAACGGCATGCTCGATGAGGGTGACTTTTTGGCACAAGTCACTGATCTGTTGATGGTTCTTGCCGAGGTCCTCGAGCAGGTCGAATACTTGCATGATGGTGGTGGCGTCTTCATGGATGTTGTCCACGATTTCCTTGATCTGCTTGTCGATCTTCTTGGGGTTGTACATGAGGATGGTCTTGGCCGAGTGGTTGATGAAGTCAAGGAACTTGTCCAAGTCCATGGCCAGGGCGTTCATGTCCTCGCGGTCGAAGGGCGTGACGAAGGCCTCGTTGAGCTCAATATAGAAATCGCGCAGCAGCTCGTCGCCGGTGGTTTCTTGTTTCTTGATCATGCGGGTGAGCAGCTTACGCTCTTCGGGGTCGTCGCTTTTGACCAACTCCTTGAGGTATTTGGCGGCTATCTGTGCCGTCTCAGCCTGTTTGCTGTAAGTGGGGAAGAAGTGCTTCTCGCGGCTGCTTCCTCGGGTGAAAAGGTTGTTCAGTGCCATTGGTTAGATGGGTTTGAAATCGTTACAACGATGTTAATTTTGGGGCAAATATACGGTTTATTTCGATGCTACACCACATAAATGGAATAAAACTCGTGCGCCAACATTGCCGTCCCAGTCGCCGCCGTCGGGGGCAGGGGAGGCCTCGCAGAGGTCGAAGCCGATGATGTCCTTGCCCGCCTCGCGGATGCGGTTGAGCAGGTACATCAGCTCTTCGTATTCCAAACCGCCGGGAACGGGCGTTCCCGTGTTGGGACAGAGCTTAGGATCCAACGCATCGATATCGATAGAGAGGTAGACCTTCTCGGGCAAGGCGGCGATCATCTCATCCACGATGTCTTTCCATTTGGCGCCTTCATACATCCGGCGGCGGCAGTCACGGTCGAAGAACACCTTTATTCTATTAGGTTGGCTCTCGGCTAAGGCTTTCTCCTGATGGCAATAGTCGCGGATGCCGACTTGAACGAGCTTCTTCACATTGTCGTATTTCAAGGTGTTGAAGAAAATGGAAGCGTGCGAGTACTTGAAACCCTCAAAAGCCTCGCGCAGGTCGCAGTGGGCGTCGGCATGAAGGATGCCGTATTCCACACTGAGTTGGTTGAGGTATTGGTGATAGGCGAGGGGACAGCTGTGGTCGCCACCTAAGAGGCCTACGACCTTTCCTTGCTGTTTCCAATAGGCGATGCGTTCGCGCAGCCAGACGTTTTTCTTTTCGGTGGCGGTTTCGATGCGGGCGTATAGCTCGGCATATTTCTCGGGTTCGTCGTCGATGGTGCCTTCATACAGCGCGTTGATGATGTCTTCGCTTAAGGGCGCCATCTCGTCGTGCAGTTCGCGCAGTTCTTTAGGGAATTCGTCCATCCAGATGCCTTTCTGCCACAGGTCGGGGTAGTCGTGATGACAAAGGTCGACTTGCAGTGAAGCTTCCATGATGGTGGCAGGTCCGTCGACGGTGCCACGGTTGTAGCTCGTGGTGAGTTCCCATTCAACGGGTATGATGATGATCTGTGCCTCTTTGGCGGTGCAGGGCAGACCGTAGATGCCGGAATCGGCTACGGCTGCAGCATTGGGGTCAAAGTTGTTTTCCATTGTTGATAAATTTGGGGTCAAAAATAAGGAAAAAACCAATTTAATTTCTACTTTTGCGGCCAAAATGATTTGAAATGGATCTTTTCTCCTGCCTTTCGCCCTTTGTCTTTTGCAGCTTTGCCTCAGGCAGTAGCGGCAATTGCTACTATGTGGGCAAGCAGGACGAAGGCGTCATCGTCGATGTGGGCATCACTGCACAACAAGTGGTTTTGGGGCTGAAAAAGAACGACTTACGCATTGGCGACATCAAGGCCATTCTCGTCACCCACGACCATATCGACCACGTGAAAGGCTTGGAAGTGCTTACAAAAAACACACCCATCCCCATCTACGCCCATTCCGATTGTCTTCAAGGTCTCGTTGAAGGTAAGGCGACGAAAAACGTGGATCCGAAGTTGTTCCACGAAATAGAGCCCTTGCAGCCTTTCGAGATTTGTGGCATCACTGTGGAAGCCTTCCCCGTGATGCACGATGGAAGAGGAGCGGTGGGTTATCACTTTAATTATGAAGGACATACCTTGACCATCGCCACCGACATTGGAATGCTCGACAAAGTAGTGAAGGAACAAATCCGCAGGGCCGATAACCTCGTCATCGAAGCCAACTATGATGTGGAAATGTTGGAGAAAGGGTCGTATCCTTATATCTTGAAGCAACGCATTGCCGGCCCCTTCGGCCATCTGAGCAATGAGGAGTCGGCGCGTTTTGTTGCCGATGCCTATCACTCGGGCATGAAAAACATCATGTTGTGCCACCTCAGCGAAAACAACAACACCCCGGAGCGTGCCATGCAATGCCTTTATCACCAGTTCAGGAAGAAGCATGTGCACCCCGACGTGAACACCTCCATCTTCCCCTTGCCGCGCCACAAAAGCACGGGCTTTGTATATCTGTAGATTCCCCACTTTTCCACGATAGTCGAGGGTTGTTGTGGTTTTCCACATTTTTCCACAACTTGTGAGAGGTGTGGAAATCAACATAAAGTGTTGATAACCTTTGCGTTTGATGGAAGCCGTTATTGTGGCACGCATTGTGCTATAATAAGGTGATTCAAAAACAAAAATCTATCATGCATCACAAAATGACATTGGTTTCACTGCTTTTCGTGGCTTTGTTGGCCACTTCTTGCGATGTGGAACGTTCTGAAAAGTACCAAGCTCTAGTGGCGGAACGCGACTCCTTGTATACTGAGGCCGTGGCTGCCAAAGGTGGTTTCGACAATGCGTTGAACACCATTAATGAGATTGAGGCCGCTCTCGAATCGGTGCGTGCCCAAGAGAACATCATTTTGATGGAGAACCAGGAAGGCAATACCAACAAGGCTGTAAACGAAATCAACGCCATTCAGCAGACCTTGCAGGAAAACCGCCAAAAGATTGAGAAGCTGGAGAAGCAACTGGCTGAACAAGGTGCCAACTCGAAGGCTTTGAATCAAACCGTGAGTCGCTTGAAGAAGCAACTGGAAGAAAAAGACACTTATATCACCAACCTGAAGGACGAACTGCAACAAAGCCGCAAGCAGATTGCCACCTTGAACGAACAAGTCTCTGATTTGAGCGAGAACATCAACGAGTTGAACTCCAACTTGGATGTGATGGCAGTGCAGAATGCAGCTCAGCAGGCAACCATCGAGAGCCAAGACGTCATGCTGAACACGGTGTGGGTTTGCATCGCCACGCAGCAGGCCTTGGTCGAGAAGGGCATCGTCAGCAAGGGCGGTTTGTTCCAATCCAGCGAGATCTCGAAACAAGGCTTCGACAAGAGCCAGTTCTTGCAAGGCAATAAGCGTGATTTGGAGATCATCCCGCTGAATACCAAAAAGGCCAAAATCATGACCAACCATCCGGAAGGAAGCTATCAGATCAATGAAGTCGACGGTGGCTCTCTGACCCTGCAAATCCTCGACAAGGACGCCTTCTGGAGTATGTCGAATTATTTGGTAGTATCCATCAAATAAAATCCGTTTATAACGGAACTGCTCGTTTTCAATTTTTTTAAAATCGCCTCACATTTCCCCAATGTGAGGCTTTTTTTGTGTGTATTTTTGTGGAATTGTCGAAAAAATGTTATTTTTGCACCATGAAATGTAGAATTCTTGTTGTAGAAGACGATGCCTCCTTCGGCATGATGATCCAGACCTGGCTGAAGAAGAACGGCTATGAGGCTGTGCTCGCCTCGCGGTATGAACAGGCCAAGATTGAGATTACCAATGGTAATTTCGGCTTGATACTTACCGATTTGCGTCTTCCCGACGGCGACGGCATCATCCTGATGACATGGGTGCGCGAAAAGCTGAAGAGCAAGGTGCCCATCATCGTGATGACGGGCTATGCCGAGGTGCAGACCGCGGTGTCGGCAATGAAGCTTGGCGCCTTCGACTACCTCAAGAAACCCATCAACCCGAGTGTGCTTGAAGAAAAGATCGCCGCCGCGTTGGCGTCCACCGACGAGGAAGTGGAGGATACCTTTGTCCCGGGCAACAAGCAATGGGTGAAGGGCAACAGCCCCGCCATGGTGCGACTCTACAAACATGTGGAATTGGTGGCTCCCACCAAGTTCTCCGTGCTGATCCTCGGCGAAAGCGGCACAGGCAAGGAATACATCGCCCGCATGATCCACGAAAAGAGTCAGTTCAAGGAAGGCCCCTTCATCCCTGTGGATTGTGGAAGCCTGTCCAAAGAGTTGGCGCCCAGCGAGCTGTTTGGCCACCTGAAAGGCTCTTTCACTTCGGCCATCGCCGACAAGAAAGGCGTCTTCGAGCAAGCCAAGGGTGGTACGGTATTTCTCGACGAGGTGGGCAACCTGCCATACGAAGTGCAGATGCAGCTGTTGCGCGCCTTGCAGGAGCAGAAGGTGAGACCCGTGGGCTCGGCTACCGACATCCATGTGGACGTGCGCATCATCGCTGCCACCAACGAGAATTTGGAGCAGGCCATTGAGGAAGGGCGTTTCCGTCAGGATTTGTTCCACCGCATCAACGAGTTTGCCATCGAGGTGCCGCCGTTGCGCGACCGATTGGAGGACTTCGACGAGCTGACGGCTTTCTTCATCCGTCAGGCCAACGAGGAGCTGGGCAAGAACGTGAAGGGTATCTCCGATGATGCTTTGCAGCGAATGAAGGAACAGCGATGGAACGGCAACCTGCGCGAGTTGCGCAATGTGTTGCGCCGTTGCGTGTTGTTTGCCGAGGGCGAGAACATCGAGATGGACGACCTGCCAGTGTTCAGCGCGCCCAACAAGAAGACCGTCATCGCCACCGATGAAGACGACTGGGCCTTGCGTCCCGAGCACGAGAAGGAGCAGATCGAAGCCGCCTTGCAGAAGGCGAGGGGCAACAAGACCGTGGCTGCCAAACTGCTGCAAATCGACAGGAAGACCTTGTATAACAAGATGCATCTTTACGGAATAGAGCTTTGATTTTGATTAACTATTGTCATGAAAAAAGCGGTATTTTGCTTTTAGGCTAGCTAATCGTCGCCTATTCAATTGGAGTGACAGATGGCTCGAGGGATACTTTTGCATTCACTTACAAAAAGTGTCCATATTTCCGATTTTTGAAAAACCAAAGCCCATGAACGTAGCCACTTACAAAACCACAGCCGAAATTCCAGAGGAACTGCGGAGAGCCTTGCCGGATATTGAGGAGTTGAAGAAATTGCTGTGAAAAACGGAAACGGGGAATTGATTATTTATGAGATAGTGTAAACGACAGTATGCACTGAATAGTTTAACTTTTGATGGCCTGTTTATGTCTCCCTATTGTTAGAGCTATAGGGACGACTGGGGAATGGTCCAACTAGTAACAATGCTGAAAAAAGATAGATATTATATTCCAAAACCGATTGTATCATAATCAACGCCAGAACCAGGAAAATCTCCATACATTCCGTCTGTCATTGCATACCAAGTTTCTTCTTCGTAATTGATACGATTGCTTCTATCATAATCATAAGCATCGTCGATATTTCTCCATTTATATTTTCTGTCACAATAAATACCATCTTTGCTGATATATCCATAATCAATCGGTTCGCTGAGACGATCAAATGGGTTGTTATTATACTTTGCTAGTCCTTCAATAAAAGGGCCCGCTTCGACAAATTGAAAATCAATAATAACTCTATTGTTATAATCAATATACCCCCATAAATTACCTTTTTTTACTGCGGCTAATCCGTCTGTAAAAGGATTGGCATCATCATATTCAAATGGAATTATTACTATTCCCTTCTCGTTAAGATACCCCCACTTAAAACCAGAACCCTCAGACTTTCTAATTGCAGAAAACCCTTCACGAAAGACGATGTTATCTCCGATTTGCTCATTGTTTTGTTGTTGCTTTTGTTGAATTTGGGAATTATCATCATGAATTATTGGACAATAATCAGAATTTTGCAATTCTGTCGCAGTTTCACATGCAGAATACTTCTGCATTTTCTCTTTTGATGAATTTCCATTACTATGGGTCTTGTCAGGTAATCGGACTGGAATTTTAATAACAGATCCATCATAGGTCGTTATCTCAATTCTTTGAGGATAACACGAAATCCTGTATGATGAGTATGAGTCAAGCAACTCAAATGTGCTATCTGTGAGACGTTCTGCTTTGTATGAAAAGAGTGTACAATCCATGTAGGCACTTTTTACCCCTTTTTCCGTATCAACACAAATGTGTTTATTACTACACCACAAAACACCACCAAAATCAATAATATATTTATATTGTAACGGAATCTTTATGTTAAGTTGTTTGTCCATAACGCCCAAATAACCATTCGATTCAATTACATACCATTCCTTATCAGTTTCAGAGTCATGTATAAAATCAAAAAGATATGGTAGTTTTTCGTCATCCACATAAAACTTTTTTCCTTTGAATCTAGCCCAAATACGGCCTTCTTGGTCAATTGAAATGTAATCATATAGTGGACGCATCAAAATGCAACCTTCATCATTATACAGTCCCCATTTATACCCAATTCTTTTGGCATTAAAGCCGTGTTTTAATGTCTTTACCTCGGCAAAAAAAACATTCTCCATTGCTTTCTATTTATTGATTACAATTGCAAAATTATAAAACCATTCACGACAATGCAACATTCCTTATCGGATAAGCCTGATATTATAATCTATTTACAAGAAATAAAATCCTTACTTTCAACAAGTTGAATTTCTTCTTTTTTTGTTTGTCCGTTATAATAACAATACGCCGAAAAAGATAATAACCCTTTTTTTGAAATACTTAAAGATGCCTTAAACTTTATTCTGCCATCCGGCAGCGGAGGTAAATCCTCAAATCGTAATAATGTCAACGAATCCCATGAACTTCCCGACCACATGTCAATGATAAACTCTTCGTTGGTATCGCTTTCCTCGTTCACTACAATAATGTTCCCTTTGGAAAAAGGCAGCTGCTCCCCTCGTTTTACTAATTCCAAACTGCCATTCGCCAATCTTAATGCAATTGCTTTCAGCATGATACTTTCCCCTTGCTTTAATTGACGGCCATCGTAATACACGGGAAATACGGGACTTAAAGGTGGCATTACAGGCTTTGCAATTTTAGCAACTTCGGCATTCGCGTTGTCTTTTGTCTTTGTCAGTATATTTATTGCATCTTGCGGTGTCATGTCACTCTTTACCATCGCCTCTACTTCATCTTTAATAAATGGGAAATCCTGCATCACATCTTCAGAACTGATTTCAACATTTGGAATAGTTTCTTCAGCGAATGATTCTTCCCAAAGCCGATCAAAATAGTCATCAAAACGAGAGCAAACATTATCATCATCCGTTGCAATCACATTTTCAGCGTTTCTTGTCTCAGCAGAATAGGTCCAATTGTATGAGCCAGAGATGACCATGCTGTTATCAAACAAACAGAACTTGTTGTGCATTGTCCAGCATCGGCTTGTCACGAAATGAAGATTGCCCCCATTATCAACAAAGCTTTGCAACGGCAAGCCATAAATGCCGCAATTGATGAAGTCCTTCATCATTATCAATGAAACTTTGACATCTCTTTTCAAAGCATCCAATACTGCATCATACAACTGCCTTTGAGTGAACCATGCCACTGCTATCTTGATTTCAGATTTTGAAGCTCTAATATTGTCAATAATGAGGTTGCGAATATTATCAAAATGTGCCTCTATCATAATTGCTGAGTTTTGTTTCTGCAAAAGTAAACAAAAATGTTGTGCCATTTGTGTTTTGCAACCTTGCAAATCCTATCTTTGCTTCGTCAATACAATGCAGCCTAATGACAACGCTTATCATAATCATCTGTGCTTACATAGCTGTTAATCTTGCCATGCTGGTGTTCAAGCCAGTGAGGAAGAGTTGGAAGAGGTGGCTTTCTTGGTGTTGCAGTCTTTCAGACCTTTGGACTGAATTGCTTAGTCACGAGGTGATTGGGGAAGAGAAGTGGTGGAAAAGGCCCGTGATTCTCGTGCTGTTTGTCCTTGTAGTGCCTGCTTTTCTGCTAGTTGTCGTGGTATTTACTTTGGCACCTTTCTTTGTTTATCGCAATGCAATAGATGGTTACAAATGGGAAATAGAAAAGACTCAAAAAGAAGCTGCCAAAGAGCCGCCATGTACCATTCCTTCCCCGAAGAATTGGGGCGCCAAGACGGATCTGACCTCTGTTCAAATAAGTCTTGACCTGCCATTTCAGCCTGATATTCATGATGTGTTTTATGTGGAGAACGAGTATGATACTGTCGTAAACAACTTTATTATGGAGCATTACGAAGAACTTCGCTGCAAATTTGTCAATAGGGATATGAATCTGGTGTATTTGCCAAAGTTGAGCGGACTTGAGGTCTCACACGAAGTACTCCAGTACATGTTCCCATACCTATCACCAAATACTTCATTTAAGAATGACGTTACTGCTGTTGAGATGTTGAAGCAACATATCATTTCCGGTGCCGGGGTAGGTCCAGCATTGTTGCATCGAATACGACAAAGAACAGATCGTGAGTATTACTATTTCTCCTATTGCCCTCTGGTTCCTGATTCAGAAATAACCTTGTCTGACCAATTTGAATGGTATGTGCGTCATACCACCTTTGCTTTTGAAGGCAACCATGATTGCATGTATCATCTTGAAAGCGAACGAACAGATGAAATTGCAGATAGGGATTTTGTTGATGACGTAGACCCTTTAGCAACAAAAAGCAATAAAGATTTGGCTGAGGAGATTCGTGAGAGAATCAAAGAATTACGTAGAAGAGGAGTTCAGCTGAATATGTTGAACGAATTTGTGGAAGAGAAGCCTACTTTAAGCCGCATGGTCATCACAAAGGATTATAGGATTTACTTGCCCGATTACAATAATATTGAGATTACCATGTCTCCGCTACCTAAATCGGTGTATCTTCTATTCCTGAGACATCCCGAGGGCATCCCTTTCAAGCAGTTGGCCAACTACCGCGAAGAATTGCTCAACATTTACAAGGAAGTTGGCAACCGTGTGGTGGAAAGAAATGTCAGAAACAGCATCCGTGACATTACCGACCCGACCAGCAACTCCATCAACGAAAAATGTGCCCGCATCCGCGAAGCTTTTCTTAAACACTTTGACACTCCTTATGCCCAAAACTACTACATCACTGGCTTGCGCGGTGAACCAAAGAAAATCACCTTGCCCCGCGAATTGGTAGATTTGCAAGGCTTGTAAAAATCAATGGTGCATTATTGGCTGTAGTATTTTTGCCCTTGAAAGAAACGCATAATATAACAGTCATGGAAGAATACAAAGACGAATACACCTCATTTGATAAAGAATCGAAAACACAAGAGATTATTGGTATGGTCGTGGCCGTTTGCTTTTGTGTGGCAATATGCGGATATTTTGTTTACGACCTTATCACTTCGGTCCCTGTTTTTTCCTCGGTTATGGGATTTGTTTTTGTGGCGGCAGTCGCGTTATATTTCCTTTTATGCCGACCATTGAAAAACATAGATGTTTTGGAGCGATGTATTTGCAAGCGACTCGACAAGCAAGGCTACCCACATGAAAAAAGGGAAGGCACGTTGTACGTCACGAAAAACGACAATCATTTCCGCGTGTTTATCAGGGACAGTTTCGACAGAAGGATTAAGCATCTGTACTTCCTTTATGATTTCTATGATGACAACTTCGGAAAAGTGAGCCTGGAAGGCTGGACACGAGCGGCAAATTGCATCAATACGAACAACACCCTTACTACTTTTGTCGTGCTTGACAACCAATTCTGCTGTTCCTATCAGACCGCCATCGCAAATGCAAAGGACTTCATGAAAGAATTTGATTGTGCCTATCGTGTCATTGGCGAAGCGATGAATGACTACAATAGGATTTATCCTCACATTGAGCAGGATTATCCCAACGCAGCATCGGAAAACAAAGGTAGCATTGGGTTCAGATGAAGTTTGGAAAAAGTTATCAACACATCTTGCGGAATGCAAGTAATCATCATTAACTTTGCAAGGATACAAGACAATTCAATAATAAGCTTAATATCAACATTTTAATATATATATATATATATATATCATGTTCGGATCAATCATTGGAGATATTATAGGCTCGAAACATGAAGGTTACTACAACCGAATCAAGACTACGGATTTTGAGCTGTTCGATAAAAGCAGCAAGTTCACTGACGACACCGTGCTGACCATCGCTGTAGCCGATTGGTTGATGCGTGACCCTAAGCATCAACACGCAACTTTGGTCAAGATCATGCAAACATACGGGAGGATGTATCCCAGTACGGGCTTCAGTCATGCCACAAAAGCATGGCTCAACAGCGATGAGCCTCAGCCATACGGTTCATTCACCAATGGAGCCGCCATGCGTGTCAGTCCAATAGGATGGGCTTTCGAAAGCATGGAGGAGACTTTGGATGTCGCGAAACGGTCAGCCGAAGTGTCGCACAACAGCGAGCAAGGCATCACTGCCGCCCAAGCCGTTTCGGCTGCCATATTCATGGCTCGCCATCATGCGAGCAAGGCGGAAATAAAGACTTACATCGTGCAGAACTTCCACTACGACCTGGGTCATACGATTGAGGGAATCCGCCCAGACTACAGTTTTGATTGTTCCTGTGAAGGCAGCGTTCCCGAAGCCATAATGGCTTTCATGGACGGCGAAGACTATGAGACTGTCATCCGTCTGGCCGTTTCACTGGGTGGCGACAGCGATACGCAGGCCTGCATTGCGGGTGGCATCGCTGAAGCATATTATGGTAGTATTCCGAAAGAGATCATCAAAAACGCCGTGCATCATCTGCCGAGCCACTTCCGTAAAGTCATCACTGACTTTGCCATTGCAACGGAATATAGATTGCCAAAGTTCATTTAAATAAAAAAGTTATCAACACCTCTTGCGGGATGCATGTATTCAGCATTAACTTTGCAAGGTCGCTGTGCCTGTATCATGCTGAAAGGTCTGCCGAAGCTTATTTTTTTTGATTCATGGGAGTTAAATATGCAAACAATGCTTAAGCCACAGCTAAAACGACGTGGAAAGTGTTGAAACAAACGAAAAAGTAGTGATGGTATGAAAAAGACAATTGGCAAAATGACCGCCTTGGTACTTTGCAGCTTGGTTTTTGCCTCATGTGGCGGCAAAAAAATCGAGAATCCTTACGTTTATTACGATGAGCTTGTTAATGGCAATAAGGTTGTTATTGTATTAGACCGCCATGTAATAGATGGGAATTTTGCAGATGCTCGTATTCTTCTTTTTAATGATTCAAATACATGGATTGTCAGGCAACCAATTTATATTGGTGGGTTTCTGGAATTGTTCGGCAAAGACTTTAAGAATGCTTTAGCCTGGAATTATTATTATGACGAAACCAATGGGCCACACTTGGATTGGAGGACGATTGTGGCATTTGATGACTATGATTTTGATGGAGAAAAGGAGCTTGCGGTTTGTGGCCATCCACGACCTTTTCGGGAAGGTGTTGGGCGTCATTGGTTGGATTGCGAGGACTTTACTTTTTATAAACCTACGCAATACGGATATGCGGAAATAAAAAACAAAGCATTTGATGAATTGGCCAGCGGCTTATGCAGGACACATTACGATTTTGACACAATCAATCGTACACTAACACTGATAAGTGTTGAGAGTGCGTCAGAGGTCGACACATCCATCTATTATTTTCAAGACGGTGAAATTGTGGATGTAATAACTAATACTGTTGAGGATGAAAAGGATTTATATAATGCGGTTTTAAAAGCAGAGAGCAGCGAAGATTATCATGAAAACATGAAAAGCAGTGTAATAGAGGCGGTTTTACCGTTCTGTAAGAGTAAAACAAATTCTGCTGCGGCACAAGCCATCTTGGAGTCAGCACGACATGATGATTTAGATTCAGTCGAGGCTATTCTGAGAGAAACGATTGACGATTTCATTAGTGACAAAAACATTTGCGGAAACAAAGAATTGCTTTCTCTGTTGAAATGCCTTTACGTTGTTTATGCTACATATATCGGTGAGCAATTTGCGGCATATATGGCTTGTGAGCGTTGTGGAGAATTAGTAGATTATATGCTGAGACCTAATGGTGACGCGAAGGAAAAACTAAGCATGGCAGACTGGAGATTTGTCATTTCGGTTCATGCTAAGAATGGAGAGGTGGATGCCTATACAAAACTGCTTGACGAATACTATAACTGGATCATCCTCAAATATGGAGAATACAGTATTGAAGCCAAGAAAACTGAAGCCATAAGAGTAATAGCCAATGACGAATACTTATATTGGCTGAGGTATTATGGGCCGATTGATGACAGTTTATGTGAATAAACCATACAATACACGTTGAAATATGAATAAACAATGTTTGGCCATTATTTTGGCAATGTTGGTCACGGCATCATTCTATGGATGCGCCAACGATAGAAAGCAGGGAGAAGAAGTTCAGGACATCAGTCTTAGACAAAAGCCCAAGGAAACATGGGATGATTTTCAGAGGCGGAAAGATTCTCTTTGGACTGTGTTCAATGAATCGACTGACGAAGCGGAGGTTGATAAGGCGAGGGTTATGCTCTTCGATATGGGTTGTAATGCTGACTGGGGCGCGATTGTTTCGACAGATTATGAAAGGCGTAAAGCACGTGTCGAAAAGGAGTTTCAACAATTAATCTCAACTCATCCAAAGCAGGAGGCGCTTTTCCGCAAAGAAAAAGAAAGATGGGAGAATTACCATGAAGCAGTTTTGGCGGTGGCGGAGCTTGAGGACCACGGAAGTAGTGGTGCTTTGTATATCGTTGGTGTTTTGGAACAAAGCGTGGATCTTTGGTTGGCTTCCTTTCATAACATGTGGCTATTCGAACAAAAACAAGACATCTCATTTCCCGAAACAGTATTTACTTCAAGTATGATTGACGATGCCTATTCGGCATATATCAAACAGGAAGACGAAGATTGGTGTAACGCATTTAGTGATAACGAGAAAGACGGGATGGAGGAGCATCATAAAGCTATTGAGCACGAATGGCAACTTTGGAACGAGTGGATGGCTTTTCGCAAGACGGTTTCAAAGTTTTTACCAAAGGATATCCGTGAGATTTATGATGGTTGTACAAACCTTACTATGAGGACTAAACTGCACCAATTAAAAAACCAAAATAAGGGACTTGGTTTGATTAGCGCTGATATGGATTGTTGTCTATTGTCCGACAGTTGTGCCGATAAGGAATTGCTTGAATATCCAGGGTTTAATGTTGCAATGGAACAATATGTTATAGAGTTGTTTAACGCCGACAATAAATGAATTGTCATGCAATCAAAAAAGAAATCCATGAAAGTCCTACTTGTCTGCTTGGCCATCATAGTTGCCATTATCGTGGTGAAAGCCATCTGGGTCGGCATCGCCACAAGGCATAACGGCGACTTTGAGAGCGAGAAGGCAGACATCATGGCGCGGCTGGACTTCCTGATAGAGAAGGTAGTGACCAGCCCGCAAAAGCTTATCGATGAAATGCCCGCCATCGTCGGGCCTCAGTTCCAAGGGGAGTGGGCGTTGTATTCTTGCTCGATGCTGTCGGCAGCGTTGGTGAATACCACCTTGATATACGATGAGGATAGGGAAGCGAACATTGCCCGTATCGACAGCCTCATCCAGATGGTCATGTCGCCAGAACTACGGGCTTACGACCGTGAGCGATGGGGCGAAGACCCGCTGGAAACGTTGGATGGCAAAGAGAGCCATGTTTCTTATCTCAGTCATTTGGCTTGGATGATTGGCGGTTACAAGCACATCGGTGGAGGCGACAAATACGATGAACTTTATCATCGGCTATGCGAGACCATGAACCGCCGCATCCTTGAAAGCCCAAACATGAACCTGCCGACTTATCCGGGTGAGTGCGTGTATGTGCCGGATATGCTAGTGGCCATTGTGGCTCTTTCGGTTTATTCTCAGCAGTATGAAGGCAAGTATTACTCAACCGTTTACCAATGGCTTGCCGAGGCCAAACAGCATTGGCTTGATAAGGATACTGGGATGCTCGCATCGTTCTTGCCCGACGATAGAGAAGAGATGTATGAGGAAGCACCCGTCAAAGGCTCTTACTCGGCGTTGAGTTGCTATTACTTGACCTTCGTTGATGAGGAGTTTGCCCGCGACCAGTATGAGAGGCTGAAGACAAACTTCTTGCAGAAGCGCCCTATTACAGGCTTCAAGGAATACCATGACAGAAGATGTTGGCTTGGGATGGATATCGATGCTGGTCCCATTGTGTGTAACCTCAGCCCAACGGGAACAGCCTTTGCCGTTGGTAGTGTGACCTTTTTTGAGGATTGGGCTTTAAGAAAGAAACTTCTGAAGACGGGAGAACTTGCGGGAACTACCTGGCGCAGTGGAGGCAAAAGCCATTATCTGCTTGCCGATGTGGCCTTGGTTGGGGAGGCCATCATGCTGGCCATGCGGACGGCGGTGGAGTGGGAGTCTACATTAACTCCACCGGATTGATTTGCAGGAAATCTTCTGCCTTGAGGCCTCCTTCACCGACAACGAGGGCTTTCGCATTCTTGAACTGTTTGCGGAACTCGCCCAAGCCCGAATTGCTGTCGTCAGTGTTGCTTTTCACCTCAATGGCAAGAAGTTGCCCGTTTTTCTCCAACACATAGTCCACCTCGCGGCCAGTCTTGTCGCGCCAATAGTAGGTTTTATAACGTCCTGCAGTGGCGCCATTAATAATATAGGCACCGATGGCCGACTCGAACAGCCTTCCCCACAGACGCGAATCAGCAATCGCCTCACCAAAACGCTTCCCGCAATAGATGTTCTTCAACGCATTGTTGAAAACCTGATACTTCGGCACACTGTTTCGCTTCCTCGCAACATCGGCGGAATACTTGCCCAAGGTGCGCACCAAGCCCGCCTCGCCCAACAGTTCGAGATAAACAGCCAAGGTGGTCACATTTCCTGCGTCTTGCAACTGCCCCATCATCTTTGTCAACGACAATTCCATGCCCGAATAGGCCGAAGCCAATTCAAAAGCCTGCCGAAGCAAGGCTGGTTTCATCACTTTCACTCCCTGCAAGATGTCTTTGTTGATGGTGGCCTCTATGATGGAGCCCGTGATGTATTCTAACCATCGGTTCTCGTCATCAATCAAAGGTGCAGCACCTGGATAGGCACCGAAATATATGTACTGCTCCAAACTAAAACCAAAAGCCTCACGCATCTCGGGATACGACCAATGCGGCATCACGATGCGCTCAAAACGCCCCATCAGGCTGTCGGCCAATCCATAGTCGAGCATCACCCGAGATGAGCCAAGCAACACCACCTTGATGTTCACATCGTTGAAGGTGTCGGCATCCCATTCTTTCTTAACGGCTTCGCTCCACGAATCAATCTTCTGCACCTCGTCGATAACAAGTATGTATTCCTCGGCACCTTCCGTCTTCATCTTTCGCCGCGCCGTTTCCCAACACTCACTGATCCAAAACAGATTGCCTGCTGGTACTGCATCGGCCGTAAACATGGAATAAGGTTGTGAAATATCGGCCAAAACCTGCCTCACCACTGTGGATTTACCTACCTGACGCGGCCCCATAACCACCTGAATGAACTTTCTCGGTTCTTCAATTCTTTTCTTTATTATTTGATATTCAGACCTTTGAAACATATTATATCTTTTTACTCAATGGATTGAGTAATTTTACTCAACAGATTGAGTAATTTTACTTCATGGGGCAAAATTACACATTTTTTTCAAACTGCAAGAGGTAAAAGGGAAAACTTAAACGCCGCAGGCATACTTTTCGGGGTGACTTTCAGGAAATCTTCTGCTTTCAAGCCTATCGCCAACAATGAGGGTCTTCGCATCCATAGAGCCTCACCCAATCCCATACTTCTCCGCCAGCAAGTCCATCAATTCGTCGGTTTGGGCCATGAATTGGGTGGCGTCTTCTTTCCAGTTGGGATAGTCTTCTTCCGTCTCGTCCTTGCCGCGCATGGCGTTCATCCTGGCAAGGAAGGTGGTGTCGCGCTCCAGCTGGATGAACATGGGCAGCATCTTGTGGCAAAGCGCTTGCATCTCCACGAAATCAGACTGCTCGATCAAGGTGTTCATCGAAACCAGATCGTTGGCCGTCGACTGTACAAAGACGGTCAAGATGTCGGTCATGGCTTCCTTGTCGTTGCCCATCATTTCGCTGAAGGCCGGGAAGTCGGGGAAGGCGGTGTCTTCTTCGTTCTCGCTTGTGGCGACGCTGCCGAAGAGGCTCTCCAACTGTTTCAGGTTGAACGGCTTTTGGAGGAATCCGTCAAAACCTTCTTTTTTGGCTTTCTCGTTGGTGTATTCGATGCGCCCGGTCATTAGGATGACGGGCTTGTTGGCGTCAGCCTCCTTGAAGATGTGGAGGATGTCGTTGCCAGTGAGGGCACCCATCTCACGGTCGGTGAGGATGTAGTCGTAATCGGCAATCTGCGCTACGGCACCCTCGACGTCGCTTTTCGACCTGCAGGGGATGGCTTGGTGCCCGAGGCGGTGCAACATGGTGTCGATGACGGAAAGAAGGGTGTTGTCGTCGTCAATAATCAGGATGTTCAGGCTCTTTTTGTTGTCCACAAGCTCTTCTTTGGCTTCGGGCGACGACTCCACGACGCCTACTGGAATCCTAACCTCGAAATGCGAGCCTTTGTCGACTTCGGATTCGATTTGGATCTGGCCTCCGAGGAGGTCGACAAGACCCTTGACGACCGACATGCCATAGCCGCTACCTTCGGCGAACTGGTTGTAGGTTTCGATACGTACGAAGGGCTTGAATACCTCTTCCAGCTTGTCGGACGGAATGCCTACACCCGTGTCGGTGATGTCGAAAACAATCAGGTTGCGCCCCATGCGTGCCTTGAAGGTGACGCTGCCTTCCAAGGTGTATTTGACACCATTGGAAATCAGGTTACTGAGTATCTGTTTGATTTTCAGTCGGTCGGAAAGGATGGTGCAGTCCTCTTCGATGGAAGGCTCGTAGATAAACTGCAGGTTCTTGTGGCGGGCAATGGGCTCAAACATCTCGGCGGTCTCGTCGCAGAGTTGGCGCAGGTTGAAGGCTTCGTTGCTGACCTTCAGCTTGCCTTGTTCGAGGCTCGAGAACTCCAAGAGGTTGGTCAGCAGGTTGAGGATGTGGTCGGCGGATTGCTGTATGGAGCTGAATTCTTTCTCGTTCTTCGACTTGTCCATGAGCTCCACGTTGCCCATGATGGAACTCAGCGGGGTCTTGATGTCGTGGGTGACGGAGAGCAGCAGCTTGTGGCGGCTCTCCATGATTTCCTCGGTCTTCCGTTTGGCTTCCTCGGCGGCGCGACGGGCACGATAACCTTTGTTTACATCACTGATTATCAGTATAATGAATATAATGATAAGTCCAAGCGTGACGGCACCGATGAGGATGGAGTAACGTGTGTTTTCTTGGATGATTTCCTCGCTTTTTTCGATTTCCTTGATGGTGGAGTCGAGGATCTCTTGGTTAAGGCGAATGAGCAAGGAGGAGATTTGTTCAGAGAGTTCGTTGTCGGCCTTCACCAGTTCCTGCGTTTTTTTCTCATATTGCTTGATCTTGGTCCAATACTCTGTCTTGGCCTTGTCGGAGAGCACGCGCAGGTCGGCGAGGATGTTGACGGAGTCTTGGCCTTGGTGCTGTATGCGTAGCGTGTCGCTCCGTTCGATGGAGACATGTACCAGGCTGTCTCCCTGCTCCTCCGAAGAGTCGAAGACCTGGCCGACGCGTTGCCAGAAGCTCTTTTTCTCCGCTTTCTTTGGCACGTGGATGATGGTGTCTTTCGACACGGTGGTGACCACAATCTCCTCTTCGGGCTTCGGGGGCCGGTAGTCGTCGATGGTGCGGTCGAATTCGGCCAAGGGGTTGAAGTCGTGGAACTGTTTCGACAACTCGTTGCTAAGTCTGCCTTTGCTCCTGATGAGGTTGTCTATCTCGTTTACCATCAATTTGTTGTCTTCGCTGATTTCAAACAATAGCAGCGAATCGGTTTGGTTCTTGATGGCATCGCGGTAAGCGTTGAATTCACGTCTGTATTTGGCCTGTTCGGTGAAGGCGTAAAGGTTGGCCGCATTTTGTGCGGCATGCACGTTCTTGGTGAAGTTGTTGACCCAGTTGAGGGCGTCGTGTTGCGTGTTGATGTTGGAGCGTTGGTTATCGATGCTCTTTCTCAGGTTGAAGATATAGTAGAACAAGGCCGCGCAAAGGGCAATGACGAACAGGTAGGTGATGACCACCTTCCAACTTGTCCTGCTCCCGCTGGGGTATTCGTTTTGGCTTTTCTTCGACATGATGCCGCAAAAATAGAACTTTTTTCATAAATTTGCCGCACTTTTAATCACTTAACCTATGAACAAAAAGAAGTTGTTCCTGCTGCTTGGCCTTTTGGCTGTGGTTTTATGGCTTACGCTTTGTAATCGCTCCAAAAAAGAGCCCCAGCAAGCTGAAACGAGAAAAACCGAAAAGGCCACAACGGCGGGCGATGCCGAAATCGTCATCCTGTCGGTCAACGACATGCATTCCAGCATCGACATGTTCCCCAAGTTTGCTACGATGGTCGACAGCTTGCGTGCCGTTTATCCTGACCTGCTGCTCTTTTCGGCAGGCGACAACCGCACGGGCAATCCTGTCAACGACCAATACGAGCCCGTCAACTATCCCATGATCGAGCTGATGAACCGCATGGGCTTCGACCTTTGTACTGTGGGCAATCATGAGTGGGACGGTGATGTCGACAATTTAAGGAACGACCTTGAAAGGGCCAAGTTTCCCTTCCTCTGCGCCAATGTGTACGACTTCCAGAAGGTCGGCCTCGATTTCAAGCCTTTTGTGACCATCGAGCAACAAGGTGTGAAAATGGCTGTGGTGGGCATGATTGAAATACGCCACGACGGCATCCCCGGGACGCACCCGGATAGGGTAAAAGATGTGAGGTTTAAGAATGCCAAAGTGGTGTTGCCCGAATACAAATATCTTAGGAACGAAAATGATGTGGTAGTTCTGCTTTCGCATTGTGGTTTAGAGGACGACATGGAACTTGCCCAGGCCAATCCTTGGCTCGATGCCATCATCGGAGGCCATTCCCACACTTTGATTGAAAGGCCGTCTGAGACCAATGGCGTGCTCATCACCCAGTCGGGTTCGCACTTGAAATATGCCACTTTGGTGAAGCTGAAGGTGAAAAACCATAAGGTGATATGGAAGGAAGCTGTGGTCCTTGATGTCAATAAGGTGCGCAAGGAGAAACCAGAGATCAAGAAACTGGTGGACGAGTTTAATGACACGCCCGCCTTGAACGAGCCTCTCGCCGTGGCAAAAACGAAGTTCGAGACGCCGCAGGAGCTGGGCTGCATGATGACCGATGCCATGCGTGAGATGAGTGGCGCCGATTTTGCCTTCCAAAACACTGGCGGCGTGCGTATCAACTTCCTGAAGAAAGGCCCCATCACCGTGAAAGACGTCTACAGCATCGACCCGTTTAACAATGAAGTGGTGGTGTTTGAGATGACAGGTGCCCAGGTAAAGAGGTTCATCGTGAACAGTTTCCGCAAAAACGGCGGATTCCCTTCGTTCGTGTCGGGCATGACCTATTCCGTCGACGATGACGGCCGCAACGTCTGGATTGAAATGGAAGGGGAAAACTTCTCAACGAAGAAAGTATATAAGGTGGCGATGAACAGCTACATGGCCTCTACGGTTGAGATTGAGAGCGAGGACGATGGCCAAAGCATGTTCATGACCTCAGAGGAGATGATGATCGAGTTTTTGCGTAAGCATAAGGCAGTTGATTATCAAGGTGTTGTGAGAACTAAATAAAAATGTGTTTGCAGGAAAAAAAGAGTTTTTGTATTTTTGCCGCTTGATTTTTGAAGAATTGATGTCAAAAAAGATGAAAAAAGCATTAGTTGTTTTTGCAATTGCCTTATTATTAGTCGGTTGCAATCGTAAGAAAGAAGTCAAATTGATTCCTGCCGAAAACTTCAACACGGAAGTGGAGGGCAAGAAGGTGTCGCTTTATACCTTGCACAATGGTTTTTTGACGATGCAGGTGACCAATTATGGTGGCCGTGTGGTAGCCCTTTGGATGCCCGACAGACGCGACAGCTTTGAGGACATCGTCCTGGGTTACGACCATATCGACAAGTATTTGAACAACAACGGCGAACGTTATCTTGGTGCCGTGGTCGGACGTTGCGCCAACCGCATCTCCAATGGTTCGTTCACATTGGATAGTGTTGCCTATCAACTGACCAAGAACGACGGAGAGAACACGCTTCACGGTGGTCTCATTGGTGCCGACAAGCGCGTTTGGGATGTGACTTCGGCCAACGACAGCGTCATCGAGATGCATACGGTTTTTGCCGATGGTGAAGACGGTTTCCCTGGCAACCTCGATGTGACGATGAGCTACACGCTGACGCATGACAATCAATTCCAGATCCGTTACAGCGCCACTACCGATGCGCCTACGTTGTGCAACTTCTCCCACCATTC
Source organism: uncultured Bacteroidales bacterium (assembly GCA_900318265.1). Taxonomy (GTDB): domain Bacteria; phylum Bacteroidota; class Bacteroidia; order Bacteroidales; family F082; genus Limimorpha. The sequence goes on from ONKA01000001.1 coordinate 124,582, forward strand.
CTTCTTCAACCTTTTGGGTGAGGGCAATGGCAGCATCCTCGACCACGAGCTGCAGATCAACTCACGTTATATGACTACCATTGACGAGCACTTAATTCCCAATGGCAAGTTCTCTGGCGTGAAGGAGACTCCGTTCGATTTCCGCGAGAAGCACCGTATCGGCGACAACATCGCTACCGACGACGAGCAGCTGAGAAACGCCAAGGGTTACGACCACAACTGGATTGTGGACAAGACCGACGTCAAGGCCTACACTTGGAACGCCACGTTGACCGAGCCAAAGAGCGGCCGCGAGATGCAGCTGTGGAGTGACCAGGTGGGCATGCAGTTCTATAGTGGCAACTTCTTCAACGGTAAGGGTACGGGCAAGTGCGGCAAGTCGTTGAACTACCGTGAAGGTCTGGCTCTTGAGCCTCAGTTCTTCCCGGATGCCATCAACCACGAGACCTTGTCGCCCAAGCCGATTTTGAGACCTGGTGAGGAGTACCACCAACTCTGCATCTACAAGTTTGCGGTGCTGCCCAAGGAGAAGAAATAAGCTTGTTGAAGACAAAAAGTTGAAGCCTCGTGTCTGCAGATGCGAGGCTTTTCTTATTTTTGCGCTATCAAAACTACAAGCTATGCTGAAATTCAAATGCCCGTTATTGGTGGTTACTGACATGGAGAAATCCATTAACTTCTATGAAGAGGTGATTGGCGACCGCGTTGAGATGAACTTTGGCGAGAACGTCCAGTTCAAAGGCGGCTTTGCGCTGCAGGAGATGAAGAAGTGGAAGAAGATGATCCATAACGCAAAGGTGCGCAGGAATGGCAACGACGCCGAGCTATACTTCGAAGAGGAGGACTTTGATGATTTCATCGATTATTTGAGAGGCTTTTCCGAAATCCTGTATGTCCATGGCGTGGAAGAAACGCCGTGGGGGCAACGTGTTGTCCGCTTCTATGACCCTGACTTCCACATCATCGAAGTCGGCGAGCCTATGGATGCCGTCATCAAGCGGTTGTTTGCATTGGGCATGACGGTGGAGCAGGTGTCGGAGAAGTCGCAATATCCCATTGAATACGTCAAGCGTTTTGCGAAATGAACTATCTGTCGGTCAACTCAATATCCAAGTCATACGGCATCAAGACGCTGTTTGCCGATGTCACCTTTGGCATTGAAAAGGGTGACAAGACGGCACTGATTGCCACCAACGGCTCGGGCAAGTCGACGATGCTGAAGATTTTAGTGGGGCAGGAGTCGCCTGATTCGGGGACGATTACCTACGCCAATGACATCAAAATCGGCTATCTGGAGCAATTGCCCGTATATCCCGCTGGGACACGGATTTCCGACTTGTTGGCCGACCTCAGCGAGGAACAGCATCTTAAGGCGCGGCAATATCTGACGCGTTTTGCCATCACCAATCTGGAACAGTCGGTCGACGAATTGTCGGGCGGACAAGTGAAACGCCTCGCTTTGGCCTTGGTGCTATTGAATGAGCCTGATTTCCTTATCCTTGACGAACCCACCAACCATTTGGATGTGGAGATGGTGGAGTGGTTGGAGAAGTTCCTCACCCAGTCGAGTATGACCCTGCTCATGGTGACTCACGACCGTTATTTCCTTGACCGTGTATGCAACAAGATATTTGAACTCTATCAAGGCGTAATGTACACCCACAACGGTAACTTCGACTATTATGTGCAGAAGAGTCGGGAGCGAGAGGAGGTAAAGCGGGCTACAGCAGAGCGTAACAGCCAACTTTTGAAATACGAGTTGGAATGGATGCGCAGTACGCCTCAGGCGCGTACCAGCAAGTCGAAGAGCCGCATCGATGCGTTCTACGACTTGAAGGAACGTTCGAGATACCAAGAACAGGATGAGCGCCTTGAGTTTGGCTTGCAGATGCAGCGGCTTGGAGGCAAGATATTGGAACTCAGCAATGTGTCGAAGTCGTTTGGCGATCTGACGGTGCTCAAAGACTTCGACTATGTCTTCAAGCGTGGCGAACGCATTGGGTTGATTGGCAAGAACGGCGTGGGGAAGTCCACCTTTTTGAATCTCATCACTGGCGCGATGCAGCCTGACCGAGGTCGGGTGAAGACGGGCGAGACCGTGACTTACGGCTATTATCGCCAGGAAGGCATACAATTTGACGAAAACAAAACTGTAATCAGCACCGTGCGCGACATTGCCGAGGTGATGACCTATGGCAAAGACAAGGTTTATACTGCCGACCAACTGTTGGCGCATTTCATGTTTCCCTACAAGATGCACCGCCAACCCGTGGCTTTGCTCAGCGGTGGTGAGAAGCGTAGGCTCTATTTGTTGACCATCTTGGTGCAGAACCCCAACTTCCTCATCCTCGACGAGCCCACCAACGACTTGGATTTGTTGACATTACAGAAGTTGGAGGACTTCCTTCAAGGCTACAAAGGATGTTTGCTCGTGGTATCTCACGACCGTTTCTTCATGGATCAGGTTGTCGACCAACTCTTTGTGTTCCAAGGTGATGGCGTGGTGAAGGGCTTCATGGGCAATTACAGCCAATACAAGGACTACTTGGATGCCAAGCAGCGGGAGGAACGCAAAGAGAAGTCGGCGCAGAAGAAAGAAGAGCCCAAGCCCGTAAAGCAACGTGATAAGGTAAAGCGCTCATTCAAGGAACAGCGTGAATACGAGATGCTTGCGCAAGAAATGGAAGCCCTTGAAAAAGAGAAGATAAGCCTCACAGAAGCCTTGAATAGCGAAACCGACTACCAAAAGCTACATGAGATGGGCAACCGCTTGCAGGAAATCAAGGACTTGTTGGACGAGAAAGAACTGCGATGGCTGGAATTGGATGAAATTGGAGGATGATAATACTTAATATTATGAGAATCAAAAATATACTTATAGCTTTGTGCTTGTGTCTGGGCTTGTGTGCCTGCGACAATCGCGATGTGGATTATGACGTGGCCGTGCTCTTTATGAATAGGGCAGAGGGTGTCAACTTCTTCTCGCAGGGTGATGTGAACATCATTGCCGATAGCGATTTCAACATGGTGAACACGGGCTCCAGTCAGGTGGAGTTTGCTTTTGTGAAGGATTTGGTGTACCGTTTGAAGATGGTCAACAAGATTCCCAAGGACGGTTGGTCGGACACGATCGAGCACATCAACCTACAGGACGGCTATGTGGGACGCTTGCTTTTGGACGACGGCACCTACGAGTACTGCCGCTTCTGTGTCCATTCCATCGATTACGACATCAATGCGGACAAGTTTATCTTGTTCAAGTATCAGAGTAATTATGTGAAGAAATAAGGCTTCAAATCATCTTCTCCACATTCCAGCTGAAAGCCCTCAGCCCCAAATCCGGGGTCTTGAGGTCTTTTTCATGTAGTTGGTTGAGGATGCCGTCCACTTTGTCGTCGTCGACGATGCTGATGATGGCGTTGTTCAAGGTCGGCCAGGCATGGGTGCCGTAGTGCGGTTCACCCGTGTTGCTGCCGTGGCCTTTGATCTCATTCCACTCAGTAAAGCCTTTGACTCCATTGTCGTTGAGCGTGGCAGCTATCTCGTCGTAATATGCCTGATTATATGTTATGAGTATTGCTTTCATGATTAACGGATGTTTTCGGTTTTAGTTAAGGCTTCTTCGGCTTTACGTCTCTTGCGGCGCACGGCACGGGTTTCAAGTGAGCAGTAAAGTGCCGGAATCAGCAACAGCGTAATCAAGGTCGAAACTGTCAAGCCCCAAGCAACTGTGGTGCCCAACGAGTTCCACATCTCAGCACCTTCGCCACGACCAATGGCCATAGGAATCATACCCAAAACTGTTGTCAAGGTGGTCATCAAGATAGGACGCAGACGTGAGCGGGCGGCTTGCACGGTGGCTTCCTTCACTTCTACGCCACGCTCTTCGAGCAGTGTGGTGTAGTCGATGAGCACGATACCGTTCTTCACGACGATACCCATCAGAATCAAGATACCCACGAAGGCCATGGCGCCCAAGGCAGTGCCTGTGGCCCACAAGCCAAGCAAGACGCCAGTGAAGGTGAAGGGCACAGAGAACATGATGACGAAAGGCTTCATGAGGTTCTCGAACTGTGAGGCCATCACGATGTAAACCAAGATGATGATGAGGATGAGCAGGGTGAGCAGGTCGCCAAACATCTCCTGCTGGGTCTCGTAGTCACCAGCGATTTTGGGATAAATCTCAGGCGGGATGGAGGTGTCTTCGATGACTTCTTGGCACATTTTGACCACATCACTCAGCACCTGTCCCTTGCCGACGACGGCGGTGACGCTGACCATACGTTCACGGTCCTTGCGCTGGATCTGGGGCGGTGTCAACGATTCGACTACTTCGCCGAGGTCGCCCACGCGGACGGGTTGTCCGTAGTTGTTGTAGATCTTGATGTCCTCAATGTCTTCCACGCTCTTACGGAACTCGGGGGCGTAGCGTACGCGGATATCATATTCCTCGCCGTCTTCACGGTAATAGGAGCCCACCGAGCCGTTGATGCGGTTCTTGACGTAGGTGGCAGCCGTGGTGCTATTCAAGCCATTGAGAGCCAGCTTTTCGCGGTCGAAGTCGACTTGGTATTCAGGAGTGTATTCGTCACGACCCACGATGACCTGCAGGATGCCACGGTCACGGAGTTTCTGTGCGATTTCGTTGGCCACTCGGTCGGTGGCGTTGAAGTCATAGCCGTAGATCTCGACTTGAACGGTGCTCATGCCGCCCATGCCGCCACCACCTTCGTTGACGTTGGCTTTCTTGATTTCGGGCATGGCGTTGAGTTTGGCGCGTATCTCGTCGGCCACCTCGCTGGTTTTGCGCAGACCCGCCTTGCGGCGTTCGGTCTTGGTGCCTAAACGCAGGTTGAACGACATGATGTGCGTGCCGTTGTTACGCATGGAGGCAAAGGCATTGTCGGAGTCGGCCTGACCGAAGCTGTAGTTACATATCTTCACTTCGGGAATGGCCATGAAGTCTTCGGCAAGGCTCTTGGCAAAAGCGCCAGTGACGTCTTGTCCCGTACCCGTAGGCAGCTCGATGTTGATGCTCAGACGGCCTTCGTCCATCTTAGGCATCATTTCGGTCTTCAAGGTCGGGGCGAGGAAGACGACAGACAGGATAAACAATCCCAACATGCCAAAGATGACGACTTTACGGTGGTTGACGCTCCAATTGATGAGGCGGGCATATCCGTTGCTGATGGCATCCAAAGCCTTGTTGATGGGGCGGAAGATGGCCTTGTGGAAGTTGCTCTGGTGGGGATTCATCACCAACATGCGGGAACACATCATCGGCACCAATGTCAAAGCGCCGATGGTGGATACGATCATGATGATGGAAACGATCCAACCCAACTGCTTGAACATCACGCCCGTGGTGCCTTTGATCATCGTCAAGGGCAGGAACACGGCCAACATAGTCAAGGTGGAGGCGATGACGGACAACTGCACCTCTTGGGTGGCATGCACGGCCGCCTCTTTGGGCTTAGAGCCACGCTCGATGTGGGTGGTGACGTTTTCAAGCACCACGATGGCATCGTCCACGACCATACCGATGGCGATGGTCAGTGATGACATGGAGATGATATTCAGGGTGTTGCCAGTGGCAAACAGATAGATCAATGATGCCAGCAGTGAGATCGGGATGGCCAAAACGATGATGAAGGTGGCACGCCAACGGCCGAGGAAAATGAACACCACAAGCATGACCAGAATGAAGGTGATGAAGATGGTGTCGCGCAAGCTGTTGATGGTGTTCTGGATTGAGGTGGAGCCATCGACGATGATGTTCAGCTTGACATCGGAAGGCAAGGTGGGCTCAATCTCTTTCAGCTGTTTCTTGATGCCTTTGATGACGTTGACGGCGTTGGCATCAGTCTGTTTCTGGATGACGATGGTGGCGCCTTGGCGGCCGTTGCTGTACGACTCCTGGATGCGTTCCTCCGAGCCGTCTCTGACGGTGGCCACGTCGCGCAGATAGATGGGTGCCGTGCCACGTGAGCCAACGATGACGTTCTCCATTTCCTTGGCTGAGGTGAACTCCTTCTGGATACGCAAGCTGTAGCTGTTGGAACCGATGTCGATGTAACCGGCAGGCACGTTGCGGTTTTCCGTGGCCAAGGTGTTGGAGATACTTTCCAAGGTGAGGTTGTAAGCCTCCAGCTTGTTCGGGTCGACATAGACTTGGATCTCACGTTTCGGAGCACCGTTGGCCGACACCGTACCCACACCGCTTACACGCGCCAAAGGCGTCGTGACGCGGTCTTCGATGATCTTGTCCAAGGCAGGCAGGCTCTCTTCAGCCGTCACGCTGAGCAGCATGATAGGCATGTCCTCGGCGTTGAACTTGAACAGTACGGGGTTGGTGGCTCCGTCAGGCAGGTAGTTGCGCACCATGTCGATCTTGTCACGAACGTTGTTGGTGGCGGTCTCGATGTCGATGCCGCTCTCAAACTCTAGCGACAGCACCGAGGTGTTTTCACGCGAGGTGGAGGAGAGGTGCTTCAGGTCGGGGACGGCGTTCAGCGTGTTCTCCAAGGTCTTAGAAATGTTGGTCTCAATATCGGCGGCACTGGCTCCAGGATAGGAAGTCATCACCATGATGAAGTTGGTCTCCATGTTGGGTAGTTGGTTGATGGAGAGGTTCATCAGGGAGAAGATGCCGAAGATGGCGATGGCGACAAACACCAAGGCCGTCGTCACCGGATTATTTACTGCTGTTCTTTGTAGACTCATATTCGTTGAATTATGAATTATGAATTATGAATGCGGAATGTCGTAATACGATGCAGGGCTTCGCCTCAATTCAGCATTGACTTCGTCGAATACTTCGTATTTCAGCATTCATCATTCCGCATTTATTTAACAGTAACAGAAACACCGTCTTTAAGTCTCACTTGTCCTTCAGTGACGATGCGGTCGCCTTCGTTGATGCCGCTGACGATTTCGTAACGGTTACCCATACGGACGCCGAGTTCAACGAGGGTGTATTTCACCGTGTTGTCGGGCTGGAGCACGTAGACGAAGTGCTCGCCTGAGCCTTGCTGCTTGACGACGGCGACATCGGGGATTACGATGTGGTGGTTGGTGCCGAAGTTGGCCGTCACGCGGGCGAACATGCCGGGACGCAGACGCTCATCGGCATTCTGGCAGACGACTTCAACGGGGAAGGTGTGGGTGGTGGCGCTGACGGTAGGATAGAGCAGGTTCACTTTACCTTTGAAAACCTCATTGGGGTAGGCGTCCACGGTGATGTCGAATTCCATGCCCGGGTTGACTTGGGTGAACAGGCTCTCCGACACGTTGACCAGCATCTTGACGGGCTGGATCTGCTCGACGACGAAGATGGGCTGGGTCATGCTGTACATGTCGCCTCTGTCGTAGTTACGGGCAGTCACCACACCGTTGATGGGGCTGCGGAGATAGGTGTTTTCGGCAAGGTTGTAATAAGTCTTTTTTGTGATATTCAAAGCCAGTTTGGCCATGTCGTAGTCGGCTTGTGCGACGGCACCGATGTTATAGAGCTCGGTGAGGCGCGCCAACTCGGTCGAGTCGTTGACGTATTGCATACGGGTCTTGGCGAGGTTCACGTCGTCCATGGTGGCCAGGAGTTGTCCTTTGCGCACTTTTTGTCCCACTTCGGTCCTGATGCTCACGATGCGGCCTGCCGTCTGCGAAACGATGTTGTTCGTCGCGAAAGGCTCGATGTTGGCGGTGAAGGTGTTCGTGATGTCGACGTCTTCGGCCTGCGCCGTGATGACGCTCACTACGGGTGCGGCTTTTGGTGCCCCTTGTCCTGTCGTCGTGTTAGTCTTGGTTTCTTTTTCTCCGCATGCGGTCATCATGACGGCAGCGGCAAGAGCGATGATACTGAGTTTGAGGTATTTCATTGATGTATAGTTTTATTCTTCTTTTCCAATTAATTCATCCAACGAGGCTTTTGTGACCATGTAGTTGTATACGGCCTGAGCCTGGGTGAGTTGTGCTTGTTGCAGAGCCAATTGAGCGTCATTGAGCTCCACCAAGGTGGCTTTACCCACTTCGTACATCTTGGCTGAGATGTCGTAGCTCTTTTGGGCGATTTCAACGGTGGCGTTGGCGGCTTCGTAGTTTTTCACGCAGAGTGCCATCTGGTCATTGTAGTTGCGCATGGCGATACGAAGGTTGCGCTCGGCATCTTCGCGTTGCAGGGCGAGCATGTTACGTGTCACCTGGCTTTGTTTGATGGCGTTGTGTTTTTGGAAACCGTCAAACACCGGGATGCTGAGGCTCAAGGCAGCAGTGGAGGAGGGGAACCAACTCAATTTGTCGTCGCCCATGGCGCTATAGTTGTAGTTGATGTTGGCGGCAAGGGTGGGAAGGTATTGTTTCTTCTGCATCTTAATGGTCGACTCAAGCATGCGGTCTTGAATGTCGAGTTGAAGCAGAGAGCTGTTGTTGCTGAGGTCGTTTTCCAAGGTGTAGGGTGACAGCATCTGCGAGGTGTAGTCGTTCAAGTTGCCCGCCACTTCGATGTCGGTGCCGAGGTCGATGCCCATGACGGCTTTCAGCTGCCATGTGGCGAGGAGTACTGCGTTTTCGGCGCTCGACACGTTAGGTTCGGCGTTGAGCATCGTCACTTCGGCACGAAGGCGTTCCACCTCCGAGGCCTTGCCCACATTGAAGCGCTGCATGGTCTTTTCGTAGTTCTTCTGTGCGTTTTCGTAGACCTGGCTCATGACGTTGTGCGACTCTTGTGCCAGCAGCACGGCATAGAAGGCCTGTTTCACCTGCTTGACCAGAGCGATCTTCGACGAGCGGGCTTGTTCCACCGCCATCTCCACATCCATGCCCGACAATTTGAGGCTTTCCCACAACGAGGCATTCACCAAAGGCATGCTGGCGGAAGCCGAGGCGTTGATGTTGTTGTCGCGTCCCACCTTGATTTCCATGGCCTGACCGCCCATGTCCATCACCATGACCTGCTTTTTCAGTGTACGCTGATAGGAGCTGCTCACGCTGACATTCGGGTAAAGCGAGGCGTAGCTGCCTTTTTTCGCGTATCCCGACTTTTCTACGGTCATGTCGGCAATCTTTACGGTGTTGCTTTCCGACAGGGCAATTTCCAAAGCTTGGTCGAGGGTGAGCTTCAAAGGTTCTTGTGCATGTGAAAAAATAGGTATGGTGCTAAGTGCGATAATTGCTAATGTATTAAAAATCAGTCTTTTCATTGGAATAATGCTCGATACTTGGAACGTTTAAATTAATAAGGTGCAAAAGTAGGAATAATTGTGCTTTGTTGACGTAGTTTTCAACGAAATATTATGTCGATTCAACGAAAATTAATCCAAAAACTTTATTTTTGCATTCAAATTCCGTGGAGATGAAGAAACGCACGTTGCCGACCCTGCCAACCGCCAACCTCGACTTGTTGGAACGCCTTTACAAATGGGGCGTGATTTGGATTGTGCTGTTTGTCGTTTTCTTCGCCGTACATTCCAATGTCAACTACCTTTTCCGTGCAGCCAGCTCGCTCTGTTTTGTGGGTATGGTGGTGCTGTTGGTTACCGTTATCAATAAGGTGTTGATTGAGTATTTGCTGCGAAAGGGTAGGGTAGTGCTTTTCATCCTTTTGTCCATCTTTGTGATTCCTGTATGGGCGGCGGTCTCAACAATCATCGATGTCTGCCTATTGCATTTCATCTCAGGGACACCATTCGAAGAGCTTTTTGCTTTCCAGCGATTCTTTGTCGCTTTCTTGGTGCGTTTGATTTGGTTCATCGCAGTCTATGCCATTGTGGTGATTTTCTATTACCAGCGCAAGGAGAACGAGGAAAAAATCATTTCTGACCAGCTGAAGAGCGAGAAACTCGACATGGAGCTGCGTTACTTGAAGTCTCAGATCAATCCGCATTTCCTTTTCAATGCCTTGAACAACATCTACTCGATGGTTTACACCCACGACGACAATGCCGCCGACGGCGTGTTGAAGCTCTCGGAGATGCTGCGCTATGTGCTTGTCGACTGTCAGGCCGAAATCATCCCGTTGAGCAAGGAAATCAACTATATTGAGAACTTCATCGACTTCCAGATGATGCGTATGGGAGGTGAACGCGACGTGGTGCTGGAACAGGATATCGAAAAAGAGGACTTCAAGATTGCCCCTATGTTGCTTCAACCCATCATTGAGAACTGCTTCAAATACAGCCGTTTGGAGACCCATCCAGAAGGCTTCGTGCACGTCAGTATTAGGCAGTCGGGCAACAGCTTTAGCTTTGTTGCCGAAAACACGGTTGCCCCCAATGTCAAACCGTTTAATGGCAATGTGGGAGTGGCGAAGAAATCGGGCATCGGGCAGAAAAACGTGCAGCAACGCCTGATGTTGCATTATGGCGAAAGCTATGATTTTGATATTAAACAAGAAAACGGTACATATACGGTTAAGATTGAACTATGAAAGAGAAATACAATGTGGTCATCGTGGATGACGAATATTTGGCCCAGAAACTGCTGCAGGACTACGTCTCGAAGGTGGATTCCTTACAGATTGTGGCTGTCTGCTCCAATGCTTTCGAGGCCATGAATGCCTTGAAGAACTATCAGGTTGACATCATGTTTCTTGACATCCAGATGCCCGACCTGACGGGATTGGAGTTGGTGAAGAGTCTGGAGCACAAACCGGCGGTCATCTTCACCACGGCCTATTCGGAATATGCCGTTGATGCCTTCAACCTTTCAGTGGTCGACTACTTGTTAAAGCCTTTCGACTTCCCGCGTTTCTTCCAGGCGGTCAGTAAGGCCATTGGGGGCGAGCAACCTGTGGTGAGTACAGAGGACAAGCCGCGCGACACCGTTAGCCGTTCCAACGACTTTATCACTGTCAAGGCCGACTACAAGCTTTACAAGATCAACTACGACGACCTGCTTTATATTGAAGGGCAGCACGAATATGTCACATTCCATACCACCCAGCGCCGCATCACGGCTTTGTTTGCCTTGAAGGACTTGGAGGAAATCCTACCCAAGGACATGTTCGTACGTGTCCACAAGTCCTATATTGTCTCGTTCAAGCACATTCAAGACCTTGACAAGTCGGACGTTACCGTGGCGGGCAACAAGGTGCCGGTTGGGGCAAGTTACCGAGATGTTCTTTTGTCGCGTCTGCAATGAAAAAAAATCCACTTTTTTAGGGTATTGCTATGAAAAAATGTATATTTGCAGCCTAAACCAACCTTAAAAACAGAAAATTATGGGTAAATTTGAAATCAAAACCAGGAAGAATGGTGAATTCCAATTCAACCTGAAAGCTACTAACGGTCAGGTCATCCTCACAAGCGAAGGTTACAAAACCAAGGCTTCGTGCCTGAATGGTGTTGAATCCGTTAAGAAGAACTGCAAGGACGAGAAACGCTTTGCAATCAAGGAGGCCTCCAACGGCAAACCTTACTTCAACTTGATGGCTGCCAACGGCCAGATCATTGGCTCCAGCCAGATGTATGCCAACACGGTGAACATGAAGAACGGCATTGCTTCGGTGCAGAAGAATGCTCCCGATGCCCCTATTGTCGACTTGACCGAGGAAAAATAAGTGCCTTTGGCAGAATTAGCGAATCAGCGAGGGACGGCATCGCCGTCCTTCGCTATTTTATTTAGTGTATGTTGTTGAGTACCAATGTGTAAAAAACAAATTTCAAAAAAATCTGCAAAAAACGCTTGCAGGTAACAGAAAAAAGCCTACTTTTGCACCGCAATTCACAACCGAGGAGAGGTGGGTGAGTGGCTGAAACCAACAGTTTGCTAAACTGTCGTATCCAGCAATGGGTACCGGGGGTTCGAATCCCCCCTTCTCCGCGAAAGTTTTTTCGGGGTATGGCGCAGTCCGGCTAGCGCACCTGCTTTGGGAGCAGGGGGTCGAAGGTTCGAATCCTTTTGCCCCGACGGTTGAAAATCAAGGAGTTACAAGGATTTGTGACTCCTTTTTCGTTTCATGATGGAAAATTTGCCCATAATTTGCCCATACGTTTCCAAAATTTTTATAAATTTGCACGCTTTATTGTATAATAGGGATCAAGGCGTTTCTTGGTCGTAAAACAAATTGAAATGGAAAACAACGAACAACTGACTCAAAACCCTGCCCTCGAGGAAGGTGTTGAGAATGCAACGACGACGAAGGCTCCCAAGAAGGCCATCGACGGTAACGAAAAAAAGAAGATTGTCAAACTGATTCAGCCCAGCATCCTGCCCGCTAAGGTGAGGATCGAGGTCGCCACCCTCGTGGCCGAAACAATTGCCGAGACGGCTCCCGTGGCCGACGAGGTGATGCCCGAGATGGTGGACGTCGCCGAGCCTGACGAGGAAGAACTGGTGGAAGACAATGCCGATCTTGACGGTCTCAACAAACTGCAACTTGTGGAGATGCTCGAGGAACTCGTGCAAGACTCCGATGTCCAAAACATCAAGGACAAGGTTGCGGCTATCCGTCTCCATTTCAATAAGTTGAACAAGGAAGACCTGGACAACGAACTCGACCAGTTCCTCCAAGGTGGTGGCGAGGCCGAGAGCTTCCAACATACGGAAGACCCCGTCGAACAGCGCTTTAATGCCGCGTTCGGCATCTTCAAGGCCAACCGCGCCAAACAAAACGAGGACATGGAGAAACAAAAGGTGGAGAACCTGGCCAAGAAGCAAGCCATCCTCGATGAGCTGAAGGAAATCATTGCTTCCGACGACTCGCTGAAGAAGACCTACGATGACTTCCGCGGCCTGCAAGACCGCTGGAAAGAGATTGGTCCCGTGCCAGCAGCCGAGAACTCCAACCTTTGGAACAACTACCACTTCCTTGTGGAGAAGTTCTTCGATAAGGTCCGCATCGGTCGCGAACTCCGTGACCTCGACATGAAGAAGAACCTCGACGCCAAGATCGAGCTCTGCGAAAAGGCAGAGGAACTTCTTGATGAGAAGTCCATCACCAAGGCCTTCAAGGCCCTGCAGAAGCTGCATGAGGAATGGAAGGAAGTCGGTCCTGTGCCACAAGAAAAGAAGGATGAGATTTGGGAACGCTTCAAGGCGGCTACCGACAAGATCAACCAGATCCGCCGTGAACATTACGCCCAGATCGAAGGCGAACAATCCGCCAATCTCGAAGCCAAGAAGGCACTGTGCGAAAAGGCTGAGGCTCTCATCGCCGAGGAATACACCAGTGTCAATGCTTGGCAGAAGAAGTCGACCGAACTCTCCGAGATCTTTGGTGTGTGGAAGACCGTGGGTCCCGCCAGCAAGAAAGACAACGAGGAAATCTGGCAGCGCTTCCGTGGCGCCATGGATGCTTTCTTTGCCAAGAAGAAGGAATTCTTCGCTGGCTTGAAAGACAGACAAACGGAAAACCTCGAACGTAAGACCCAACTCTGCATCGAAGCCGAGGCTCTGATGGAGTCGACCGAATGGAAGAACGCCACCGAGCAGATGAAGAAACTCCAAGAGGAATGGAAGACCATCGGTCCTGTGCCGAAGCGTCACGCCGACAAGATATGGAAGCGTTTCCGTGCCGCTTGCGACACTTTCTTCACCCGCAAGAACGAGCACTTCAGCGGTCGTCGCACCGAGGAAGAAGCCAACCTGGCTGCCAAGAAAGCCTTGCTTGAGGAAATCAAGGCCTTCCAAGTCGGCCCGAACCGCAACGAGAACATGGATGCCATCAAGGCGTTCCAGAAGCGTTGGATCGAAATCGGCTATGTGCCGATGAAGCACAAGGATGCCATCAATAAGGAGTACCGCGAGCTCATCGACGGTTTCTTCGACACGATGCGCAAGAACCAAAACGAGGCTTCGACCAACGAGTTCCGTGAGATGATGGAGGGCTGGAAGGACGACCCGAACGCCAACGACCGTGTGCGTCGCGAACGCAACACCTTGCAGACCCGCATCCAGAAGCTGCGCGACGAAATCGCCGCCATGGAGAACAACATTGGTTTCTTCTCCAACAGCAAGAACTCAGAGCTGATGCGTGCCGAGTATGAGAAGAAGATCAACAAGGCCAAGGAAGACCTCAAGGTCCTCGAGGACAAGCTGAAGATCGCAGAGGAATGATCCCTCGGCAATGAAGCCAACAAAAAAGCACCTCGGATTCGGGGTGCTTTTCTTTTTTATGGCCGTCAACAGGTACAAAAAAAGCACTCCGAATTGGAGTGCTTTTTTGATGTGCTATACTGTAGAGACGGTGTGCACACCGTCTCTACAACGGCATAGGTTTAGAAGTTGAATCTGAGGTTCAAAGCAGCTGACCAAGTGGAGTAGGTGCTAGCCATGGTGTTCCACGTAGGATCCGTGAACTGGTAGGTGTAAGGCTCTTCTTCGGTGCCCTTACCGTTGAGTTTCAGGATGTCGCTGCTGCTGAGCTGCTGCATGTTGCCCCAGCCTCTGTAGAACAGGTTGGCGAGGTTCTTCACGTCGATACCGGCGCTGATGCTCGGACCAGCTTTGAACTTGTAGGTTCTCTCATACTTGAAGTTGAAGGTGTGTCTCCAAGGAGCCACAACGGCACCACGCTCTGCATAGTGACCACGGTGGGCGCTCAAGTACTTGTCGGCGTTGATGAAGTCGTTGAAGGCAGCCTTGTTGTCATCGCTGGCGAAAGGCATATCCTTAAGTTCGCTCTCGGTGGGAATGTAGACCAAGCTGTTCGAGCCGCCGTCACCATTCACATTGCTGGTCATGGTGTAGCTGTAGCGGGTGTAGCTGTAGTTGCCAATGTAGCAGTGGTTGAAACCTTCGTAGTAGAGGCCGATGGTCTCAGTGGTGTGCTGACCCGTAGCCCAGGTCCAGCCAGCGTTGAAGAGCACACGGTGAGGCGACACATAGCTGCTGTAGCCGAGTTCGTGGGCGTTGGAGCCGTTCACGCCGAAAGCGTTGGTGCTGAAGGCGGAGGTGACTTGGTCGCCGATACCATCGGTGATGTTCTTACCCTCTGCATAGGTGTAGGCAGCCATCAGGTTGAGACCGCACTTGAAGTCCTTGCTCAACTGACCAGTGACGCTGTAGTAGTAACCGTTGTTGTCGGTGTTGGTGATATAATAAGGAGTGACGGCTTTGCCAAGTGAGTTGATGATACCTTCGCTCTTCCAGCTCCATCTCTTGTCGGGTTCGCCAGGCAGTTGGATGTCGTCGCCACGGACGATACCGAGCTTGGTGACGGCCACGGTGGTGATGTCCTTGTTGTAGATGCCTTCGACAGTGGCTTTGATGCCGCCAGGAATCTCGGCGTCGAAGGCCAAGCTGCTCTTCCAGGTCTGAGGCATGTGGAGGTTCTTGTCCATGATGGTGGTCGACTGAGGAGCGGCCAGATCGGCGGGCAAGTTCTCGGTGCCGAAGAGGGTGGCGTGGTTGGCGATGATGTCGTTCACGTTGGAATAGAAGTTGATGTCGGTATCTTCAGCATTGGCGTTGATGTACTGATACTGCATGCAGTTGGAGTTACCCACGGTGGAGACGATCCACACGAAAGGCAGACGGCCAGTGTAGAGGCCCGAACCGCCGCGGACGATGTACTTACGTTCGCCAGTGAGGTCCCAGTTGAAGCCCAGACGAGGTGAGAAGTTCACGCGAGCCTTAGGCATGTCGGCAGTCGACAGACCGTACATGGTGTTGCCTTCACCGTCAGCGATGCTGTGATGGACGTTTTGAGTACCAATCACATTTCCGCCTTCGTCAAGAATATTCTCTTCTTTATCGTAACCTTCAGCAAATTCCTTGTTGTAGTTGTAGCCGGAGATGGAAGGATAATAAGGCATTTCGACGCGGAGACCGAGGGCGAGTTTGAAGCGCTCGCTGAGGGTCATTTCGTCCTGCAGATAGAGGGAGCCTTGCATGTAGTTGAAGGAAGGATAAACCTGCTTCGGGTTGCCACCTTCACCGTCACGGTTGTTACCGAAGGTGATAGCGAAAGCCGTCGGGTTGGCCTTGTTGACGAAGTCGTCCCAGCTATTGTAGACATAGTAGCCGGCGCCGCCTTGCATGTAACCGTTCTTGGTGTTGTCGAACTCGAACTGACCGCCGAGGGTGAAGTTGTGGATGCCAGTGAGGTAGCTCACTTCGTCGGTGACAACGGCAGTGTTCACTTCACGGAGGTTACCATAGGTGAACGGGTCGGGACCGAAGCTGGTGTAGACAGCCTTGGTTTCGGCAACGCCGTCTTCATCAATATCAAGGTTCTCAAGAATATCGACAGTGGGGAAGAGGTCGCCCACGAAGCTACGGGGCTCATACTGGCGCGAATAGGTGGCACGCAGCATGTTGTTGCCGCGACCGCTCAGGAAGCTGTGGTTCCATTCGGCAGCGACGGAGCTGAAGTTCTGCTCTTGGAAGTAACGGTTGCTCTCGAAATACAGAGCGCAGTCCGAAGTACGGCCGTAGGAGTTACGGTTGTAGGGGTTCGGGACGATGGGGTTCACCGAGTTGGAAGGAGCCGATGAATACTTGTTCTTCACCAAGCTGTAACGGATGTTGAACTTGTTGTTGTCGTTGATGTTCCAGTCCAAACGGGCAAGCAACTTGAGGTCAGGCGTGCTGGCGCTGTAGTTCTGGTAACGACCGGGATCGTAACCGTAGGTCTTCATGAGGTAGTTCTTCATCATGTCCATTCTCTCGACGGTAGGACGGCTGTATTGCGTGCCGGCACCCCAAACGTCATCCTCGCTCTCGCGGGCGAAGTGGGTTTGGCCGGGGTCAACGTCGCTCTGGTACTCGAAGTTCACGAAGTAGAACAACTTGTCCTTCA
Organism: uncultured Bacteroidales bacterium; assembly: GCA_900318265.1. GTDB lineage: Bacteria > Bacteroidota > Bacteroidia > Bacteroidales > F082 > Limimorpha. The sequence goes on from ONKA01000001.1 coordinate 141,320, forward strand.
CAATGGGACCACCGACGCTGACGCCAACAGTGTTGTCCAAAGACTCGCTGAGCTTCAGGCGATCGGGGAAGTTGCCGAACTCGTCTTTCTTACCGAACTTGGTGCCCATAAGACCGTCGTTGGTGTAGTAGTCATAGATGCTCACGTGAGTGGTGTTGGTACCGCTCTTGGTGACGGCGTTGATGGCACCACCGGTGAAGCCGCTGTGACGCACATCGAAAGGAGTGATGTTGATGGTCATGGCCTCAAGAGCGTCCAAGGAGATGGGGCTACCGCCAGCAGGCAGGTTGCCGCCAATACCGAAGGCGTTGTTGAAGGCAGCACCGTCGACGGTGACATACGACGAACGGTAGTTACCACCGCCGATGGCCAGACCATTGGAGGTGGCAGCAGCCTGAGGCGTTAGGGCCAACACATCATTCAAGCTACGAGTGATGGTCGGGAGTAACTCGATCTGCTCGTTGTTGATGGCCGTGGTTGCACCGGCACGGTCGCTGTCCATGCCATTGGAGATGGCATCGGCCACAACGGCGACTTCGCCCAGACCGACAGCCTCTTCATTCAGGCGGACGTTGATGATCTTGGTCTCACCCAGGGTGGCGGTGACACCTTCTTGCTTCACCGTCTGGAAGCCCACCATACGCACCTCGATGGTGTAGGGGCCGCCGGGACGGATGTTGAGCAAACGGTAGGTACCGTTGGCATCGGCCACAGCATAGTACTGTGAACCCGAAGGCGTGTGTGTGGCAACGATAGTGGCGCCCGGAAGCGTACTCCTATTGTTGTCTGTGATTTTTCCACTGATGCTCGAAGTGGTCACCTGGGCCATCAAGCTAATGGAGGCAATCATAGCCACGAAAAAAGTAAGTAACTTTTTCATAGATAATAATTTAATGTTAGTAATTAAGTTAATTGTATTCGTTGTATTTTGCTCGTTTTCCGTTTTTTGTCCAAACTATAAGACCGTGCAAATATAAGGCATTCATTTGAATTGCAAAGCCATTATTCAATAAACAAATTCCGTTTTTTTTAGAAAAAAAATCAACATGTATTGTTCATATCTTATAAGGATTTGATTTTGTTAGGATTGAAAATGGGTAGGAAGGGATAAAAGGGGAAACGGGCCGCACCTTATTTATAATAAATCGCCAACTTGTGGCGTTTTTTGGTCAAGTTCTCGTTTTTTTTCCTTATTTTTGAAGCCCCAAACAAAAACTACTATGAACAGAATTTCAATAATGGCTTTGTTGGCTGCCTTGATGCTTTGCTTCAGTGCTTGCGACAATCCCGTCTCCAAGCAGTTCAATGCCATGCAGGAGGAAATCACTACCATCGAAACCAAGATCAATGAGATTACGGATTGCGATGAGCTGCAGATGATGAACTTCGCCATTCTCGGCCTGCGTTCCGACATGGATAACTACCGCCAGGAGTCGGACATGACTGAGGCTGAAATCGGAAAGCTGGACGATATGATCGACAAACTCGAAGCCACCTGGAATGGCAAATGGGTTTCTCTTGGCTGCAAAGGCAACCTCGTGGAAGGCGAGTTCGACACCTCGGGCGAGGAGGCTGGTGACTTCGATTATAATGTCTTGTGAGTTGAACTTTTTTGCTATCTTTGCAAAGATTAATACCTAATTGTTATGGCATTCTTTTATCGACATAATCCAAAGAAATTCAATTACATACCTCGTTACTACAACCCAGAAGAGCAGGCGTGGGAAGAGAAAAAGGCTGCTGCCGGCCTCGATTCCAAACTGACTCACGAGGAACAGCTCCGTGCCCAAATGCGGAGTAAATGGGGGGCTAAGAAGAACGAGGAGACCAAGGCTGAACAACGTGCCAAATTGATTCGCCGAATCGTGTTGGGCGTCTTTGTCGCTTTTCTATTCTATTTCATTTTCTGCACGCCGCTGATGACCATTATCGTGCGCGGATTGACGGGAAGATAGACTATGCTGGATGTCATCAAGTTGCTGCCCGACAGCGTCGCCAACCAGATTGCGGCTGGTGAGGTGATCCAACGTCCTGCGTCAGCTGTCAAAGAGCTGATGGAGAACGCCTTGGATGCTGGTGCCACCCAGATTGACTTGGTCGTGAAAGACGCTGGCAAGTCGATGATTATGGTCGTCGACAATGGCTGTGGCATGTCGGAAACCGACGCCCGCCTGTGCTTCGAGCGGCACGCCACCTCCAAGATCAGCAAGGCGGAGGACTTGTTTGCCATCCGCACCATGGGCTTCCGTGGTGAGGCCCTGGCTAGCATCGCAGCCATCGCTCAGGTGGAGCTGAAGACACGACGCAAGGAAGATGAGGTGGGGGTGAAGATCGTCAACGAAGGCTCGGTAGTCAAGGAACAAACGCTTGTTCCGATGCAACCAGGTACGACGTTCACGGTGAAAAACCTGTTTTACAACGTGCCTGCTCGGCGCAACTTCCTCAAGTCGCCTCAAGCCGAGATGCGGCACATCGTGGAAGAGTTCACCCGCGTCACGCTGATGAACCCCGAGATAGGCTTTACCTTGACCAGCGACGGCAAGGAGGTCTACCATCTGTATCCAGGTAACCTCAAGCAACGCATCATGGGGCTGTTTGGGAACAACTATGAGGAGAAACTGCTGCCTGTCCGACAAGAGGCTGAGCGTGTTCGTATCGAAGGCTATATCGTCAAGGCGGAATATGCCAAGAAGACTCGTGGCGAGCAGTATTTCTTTGTCAACAAGCGTTTTATCAAACACGCTTACCTGCATCACGCCATAGAGAATGCCTTCATGGAGATGATCCCGAAGGATAGTTTCCCAGGGTATTTCTTGAATATTGAGGTGGACCCATCCGACATCGATATCAATATACATCCAACAAAGACAGAAGTCAATTTCTTGGATGTCAAGCTGGTGTATGCCATCCTTCATGCGGCGGTGCGCAAGGCCATCGGCCAACACAACCTCTCTCCAATGATCGATTTCGACGAGTCGGCCGACCTGAACAACGATTTCGGCAAGGCCATGAGCATGTCGACGCCCTTGGCCATTCCCAACATCCCGATTGACCCTAACTTTAACCCGTTCAGAAAGGAGTCGGCACCGCGTGAGTCGCATTGGGAAGGTTCTTATCAGCCGCAACGGAAAGAACCTGTGGGCGACTGGCGTCTGCTTTATGGTGAACGCACGGATTTGCCCACCGAGTCTTTTGAACAGAAAGAGGAGACCCAACCGAAATGCCAGTATCTGCAAGCGAACCAGTCGTATATCGTCACGGCGGTGAAGTCGGGACTGATTGTCATCGACCAGAATCTGGCCCATACGAGGATCCTCTTTGAGAAATACCTTAAGGAGCTTGAGAACCATGACGGGGCTTCGCAGCAGGAACTGTTTCCCCAAGCATTGTCGCTCAACGTGAACGACGCCTCGTTGTTGAAGGAGATGCTGCCCGAGTTGGAGAACCTTGGTTTTGTGTTGGAACAAGCCAATCCGACCACCTTTATGATCAATGGTACGCCTTCCGATGCGGCAGGCTGTGATGCGGTGGCGTTGCTCGAACAGATTTTGGATAACTATAAAATCAACCGTACCGACTTGCAGTTGGATCGCAAGTTGAACCTTGCCAAGACCATGGCGGCGCAACTCTCCATCAAGGCACAAACGAAACTGTCGGAGGTAGAGATGCAAAATATTGTCGACCAACTGTTTGCATGCAATGTGGCCGAGATTGCGCCTAACGGAAAAAAGATTTATGTGATTTTAAATATGGAGGATATTTTTAAATGAGTGAACAATACAGTCCTACTGGTTTTAGGGTGCTACCACCTGTGGTGAAACACCTGCTGATTATTAACGCGATTTTGTTTTTGGCGACATTCACCTTAAACCGCTTTAATATTGACTTGTCCGATTATTTGGGCTTGCATTTCTTTTTGGCCAAGGACTTCATGCCCTATCAGTTGTTTACCTATATGTTCATGCATGCCAACTTCGAGCATATCTTCTTCAATATGTTCGCCTTGTGGATGTTTGGCAACACGTTAGAGAACATTTGGGGATCGAAGCGTTTTCTGCTGTTTTATATCATCTGCGGTTTGGGTGCTGCAGTGAGTCAGGAAGTGGTGCAATTCATTGATTTTGAGATGCGGACGGACTGGCAGGGCTTGGCCATCTTGAATGATGGTATGAGGGAGGTGCTGAACACCTGGAATACTGTGGGCGCATCGGGTGCGGTCTATGGCCTCTTGCTTGCCTTCGGCATGCTGTTCCCCAATTCGCGCATTTACCTGTATTTCTTGTTCCCTATTAAGGCCAAGTGGTTCGTTATCGGTTATGCGGTCATCGAATTGCTCAGTGGCTTCTTCACCAGTGGCAATGTCGCTCACTTTGCTCATTTGGGCGGCATGCTGTTTGGCTTGATTCTGATTTTGATTTGGAAAAAGAAAGGAAAGCTATACGGTGAACGAGGGTTTTAAAGGATATGGTTTCAGGCGTCCCAGCTTCGGCGGGTCGATGAAAGGGCTTTTCAAGGAGAATCCTGTACTGAAATGGCTCCTCATCGTCAACGTGGGCATTTGGATTATGGTGGCCTTCGCCAACCTTTTCCTGTGGCTCTACAAGTCGCCGGGTACCAACCTTTTGGTGAAGTGGCTCTCGGTGCCTGCCGATTGGACGGAGCTCATCCGAAAGCCTTGGACGATTGTGACCTACATGTTCCTGCACGAACGTTTCTGGCATCTGTTTTTCAACGTGTGGATGCTTTGGTTCGGCGGGATGATCTTCACGCGTTTCCTGTCGCAGAAACAGCTGGCTTTGACTTACGGTCTGGGTGGCCTCGTGGGAGCTTTGTTCTTTGTGTTGGCCTATAACCTGTTTCCTGTTTTCGAGACAGCAAAATACACTGCCGTCGCTATGGGTGCCTCGGCCTCGGTGTTGGCTATCTTGGTGGCGGCTGCGACTTATAAACCCGATTATGGACTCAATCTCTTGCTCTTCGGCCAATTGAAGTTCAAGTGGCTGGCCATCGCATTTGTGGTCATCGATTTGTTGAGCATCTCGGCCGAGAATCCTGGCGGGCATATCGCACATTTGGGAGGTGCTTTGTTTGGCTTCGTGTATGGCTTCATCCTTAGGAAAAGCCTTGGACAACCCACCGAATCCAAACGTAAACAGCGCAAGCCCAAGATGGAATACACGCCATACGAGGAAATCCACGACGAGCCTCAAGCACCGCGTTCGGATGAGGAATATAACCGTCAAAAGGCTGAAAAAGAACGTGATGTGGATGCCATCTTGGACAAGATCGCCAAGGACGGCTATGCTAGTCTGACGGCTGAGGAAAAGGAGTTTTTGTTTAAAAACAGCAGATGATATGTCGAGCAAGGAGAGAAAACCAAGGAGCTTTTTCGGCAAGATGATTGTCTTCATCTTGGCGGTCTTGGCTGTTATCGGTGTGATTGCCATGGCTTTGAGCATTGCCAATGCATACGTCAACCCTAAGGATTTCATTTGGACGACTGTCTTTGGCTTGGCATTTTGGGAGATTCTCATCTATAATGTGGTGGTTTTCTTGCTCTTGTTGTTGATGTGGTCGAACAAGATTTGGATTTCGGTGGTGGCCTTGCTCATTGCCATTCCAGGTATCAGCAAGTCCTTTTCTATCGGTTCGAAAGGGAAGGCCGACAATAGCATCCGAATCATGAGTTACAACGTCCACGATTTCAGACACGTTGACGGAGTGACGGAAAAGGAACAATTCGCCAATCAGGTGATGGAAATGGTTCGTGAGCATGCGCCCGACATCTTGTGCTGCCAAGAGTTTTCTCAGTTCAAGTCGGGTGTGTCGCGCCCCCAATGCATCGAAGACTTTGCGAAAGAAGCGGGATTCCAGTATATCTATTTCAATCGAAAGACTAATTATGGTGGTAATGTGATTTTTTCGAAGTATCCTTTGACCAAAGTGGCAGAGGATTCTGGCTTCGGCAAGGGGAACACATACGGTGTGATGGTCTCAGTGGATGCAGGAGAGAAAGGCAAGTTCCACGTGGCCAACGTGCATCTGCTCTCTTATATGATTACGGATAGCGAAATCGATGTCCTGACCAACGCTTCCGAAAGGCAGAACTTGGATACGATAGGGAAGACGGTGCTCCACAAATTGAGTTTCGCCTTCCAAAAACGTAGCGAAGAGCTTCAGACGGTATTGAACGGGATGCCTCCCGTGGGAGGTCCTATTATCATCTGCGGCGATTTCAACGAACCTCCGTTGTCGTTCAACTACCGCCAGATGCAGAAGGCAGGCTTTGTTGACACCTTCACCAAGGTGGGCTTTGGCATCAAGCCGACCTACGCCGGCAAACTGCCGTTGCTTCGCATTGATTATGTTTGGGCTAACGACGGCGTAAAGCCACTTGCTTTTGACCGATATAAATACAAGGCTTCTGACCATTATCCGATAATGTTAGATTTTGCAATTCAATAACACCTAATATATATTTATCGGCTGCCACGGTGCTTCGATGCTTCGACAAGCTCAGTACTCAGCAACCTGTGACAGCCCTAAACTGAACAACTGAATAACTGAATAACTGAACAACTAATAACTGATATAATGACATTAATCAAATCAATATCCGGCATTCGTGGTACCATTGGCGGCCAGCCGGGCGACAACCTTACGCCAATCGACATGGTGAAATTCACCGCAGCATTCGTCAAATTCGTGCAACATCATAAAGGGGTGAAACGACCCAAGGTCGTGGTCGGCCGCGACGCCCGTCTTTCGGGTTTCCTTGTGAACCAAGTGGTCTGTGGCACACTGCAAGCCATGGGCGCTGATGTGCTTGACATCGGGTTGAGCACGACACCTACGACTGAGATTGCCGTCACCGGCTTGAAGGCCGATGCTGGCATCATCCTCACTGCCAGCCACAATCCTGCCCAGTGGAACGCCTTGAAGCTCCTCAACGAGAAGGGCGAGTTCATCTCCGCCGCCGAAGGCGCATGGCTGCTCGACGTTGCCGCCAAGGATGACTTCGATTTTGTCTCGATTGAGGAAATCGGCAGCTACCAGTTGATTGACGGCTGGATGGACAAGCATGTCGACATGGTGTGTCAACTACCTTTGGTCAACAAGGAGGTGATAGAGAAGGCCAACTTCAAGGTGGCTGTGGATGCGGTCAACTCGACGGGTGGTATCGCCATCCCAAAGATGTTGCGCGCACTCGGTGTGAAAGACGTGTTGGAACTCAACTGTGAGCCTACGGGTAAGTTCGCCCATACACCTGAGCCATTGGCGCAGAACCTCACTGACATCTGCCGCTACGTCAAGGAGCAGGGATGCGACTTTGGCGTGGTCGTCGACCCCGACGTGGACCGCCTGGTCTTCGTCAAGGAAGATGGCGAACTGTTTGGCGAGGAATACACTTTGGTCTCGGTGGCCGACTTCATCCTGAAGCATACGCCTGGCCCGACGGTGAGTAACCTCTCTTCAACGCGTGCTTTACGTGACGTGACGCAAAAACATGGACAGCAATATTTTGCCGCTGCCGTGGGTGAGGTCAACGTGGTGGAAAAGATGAAGGAAGTGGGTGCTGTCATCGGTGGCGAAGGCAACGGAGGAGTCATCTACCCCGAGTTGCACTATGGCCGTGATGCCCTCGTCGGCACGGCTTTGTTCTTGACCCAGTTGGCCGAGAAGAAGGTGAAGTGTTCTGAGCTGAAGAAGGAATATCCTGCCTATTTCATGTCGAAGAACAAGATCCAGTTGACGCCTACCACCGATGTGGATGGCATTCTTGCCAAGTTTTCTGAGAAGTTCAAGGACGAGCAGGTGACCACTATCGACGGTGTGAAGATTGATTTCGAGGAAGGCTGGGTGCATCTGCGCAAATCGAACACTGAGCCTATCATCCGCATTTACAGCGAAGGCAAAAGCGAGGCCGAGGCAGAGCGTTTTGCCAATATGATTCTGGAAGAAGCTAAAAAGATGGTGTAAATAAGTCGGTGCTTCGACAGGCTCAGCAACCTAGGTCCCTGAGCCTGTCGAAGGGCCGGCTATAAGAGTAAAAACAAATGAAACGAGGATTCGGAAGCGACAACCATTCGGGCATTTGTCCCGAGGTGATGGAAGCCATTGCCCGCGTGAACAAGGACCACGCTGTGGCATACGGCGATGATGAATATTGTGCCGCCACGGAGGCCAAGTTCCGTGAGCAGTTTGGCGAGCAGGCGAGGGTTTTCTTCGCCTTCAACGGCACGGGATGCAACACCTTGTGCATCGATGCCATGACCAACTCTCATGAGGCCGTAGTCTGTGCCGAGACTGCCCATATCAATGTGGACGAATGTGGCGCACCGCAACGCATCGTGGGCTGCCGCCTGCTGACGGTCGACACTCCCGACGGCAAGTTGACGCCTGCTTTGATCAAGACCCGCCTGCATGGCTTCGGCTTTGAACACCATTCGCAGCCCAAAGTCATCAGCATCACGCAGCCGACGGAATTAGGCACCTTGTACACCTTGGACGAGATTAAAGCCATCGTAGGTCTTGCAAGGGAATACAACATGTACGTCCACATCGATGGCGCCCGTTTGGGCAACGCAGCCGTAGCTTTGGGTTGTACCTTCAAGGAGATGACCACCGACCTTGGCGTTGACGCCGTCTCGTTTGGTGGCACCAAGAACGGCCTGATGATGGGGGAGGCGGTGGTGCTTCTCAATCCCAGCATTTGTCCCGATTTCAAATACCGTCGCAAGCAAGCCATGCAGCTCTGCTCCAAGATGCGTTTCATTGCCGCCCAATTCGATGCCTATTTCGAGAACGACTTATGGCGTCGCAATGCTGAGCACAGCAACCACATGGCGCAATTGCTCTACAATGCGGTGAAGGACATCCCGGGCGTGAAAGTTGTTTATCCCGTGCAGGCCAATGGAGTGTTTGCCCAGCTGCCCCGCAAAGTATGGAAAGAGTTGCAAAACCGTTATTTCTTTTACGACTGGGACGAAGATGCCGATGTGGTCCGCTGGATGTGCGCGTTTGACACGACGGAGGAAGATATTAAAAAATTTGTTGAAACTTTGAAGCAATTGATTAAAGCCTAATCAAAGCAGTAAATAGCCCACTGCTGGCCCCAAGAAGATAGCTATGTAAACCAAAGTAATCCAAGGCTGATACTCCACGTAAAACTGTTTGAAGGTCAGGCTCCAAGGATGCTTGATAAGCACCCAACCGAAGAGGTCGAAAACGATACAGATGAAGACCCAGATTGCCCCTGTTGTTAAGGCTTCGGTCAGAGTGGGGTCGGGGAGGGCTCTCATATAGAGCCAGCCGAACAAGGAAAAGAAAATGATGTTGTAAAGAGGATGCCAGGGTTTGGTCTTCTCATAGCCTTCGCCCATGCCAGACCCCTCTTTCATCGAGCTGTATTTCAGCACTACAATGTTAAAGATGGTGTGCAGGATTCCGATAAAGGTCACCACGAAATAGGCCACCCAGAACCATAGCATGGACATCCCGAAGTTTTGCATGGTTGTTGGGCTTTATTCCACCATGATCTTCAGGATCTCGACGTCGGTCTCCTTCATGCCGAGACGGCCGAGGCAGCCGATGTGGTCGATGGTCTCTTCGACGTCCTTGCCGATGATGCCGTCGCCACCGAGGAGGTTGCAGCCCTGTTTGCTCATCTCGTAGCCGAGGATGCCTGCCTCTACGGAGAGAGCGATCTTGCCGGCACATGAGGGCTTGGCGCCGTCGCAGACGATGCCAGCGGCCATGCCCAAGGCGTTTTCGAGGGTGTGCTCGATGATGCTGAGAGGTTCACCCATGAGGTAGGCGATGCCACAGCCCGAGGCGCAGCCTGCACTGACGGCACCACAATATGCTGAAAGTCTACCGATGCCCGTCTTCTGGTGGATGGCAACGAGGTTTGACAAGGCCACGGCACGAATCGTGCGTTCCTCGTCGATGTTGTATTCTTCAGCGTAGGCGAGGATGGGCAGGCTGACCGTCATGCCTTGGTTGCCGCTGCCCGAGTTGATGATGACGGGCATCTCGCAGCCACTCATGCGGGCGTCGCTACCTGCCGCTGCCCAAGCACGGGCTTTGATTCTCACGTCTGTCCCGAAGCTCAAAATGGTGCTGCCGATGTTGGCACCCCAGTTGTTCTTCAGGCCTTCCTGCGAGATGGCCTTGTTGCATTCGATCTGCGGCTTGATGATGGGCTTGAGGTCTTCGAGGTCGACAGTGTTGGCGAAGTCGTAGATGCTCTTCATGCAAAGACAGCTGCGGTCGGTGAGCTTGGTGGCGCCACTCTCGGCATAGCCTGAGTCGAACAGCACCTGATCGTCTTTTTCCATCCTCACGATGTTGGTGTGGAAGCCGGCGATGCGCACACTGGCGGAGTGCTCCTCATTATATAAGGTGACCGTCACATCGAGTTGGGCGATGACATTCAGGGGGACGATGGTCATCAAGGTGTTGTCCAAAAACTCGGCGATTTCCTTTTTCTGCTCGGGAGTCACTTCGGCGATGACCTCAAGGGCTTTCTTAGGGTTGCCGGCCACGATGCCCGCCGCCACCGAGGCTTTCAAGCCTTTCATGCCCTTGGTGTTGGGCACGATGACACTCTTCACGTTCTTGATGATGTTGCCGCTGGCCTTGATCTCCACCCGTTTCGGCATGGTGCCAAGGATTTCGTGGGCTTTTGCGGCGGCGTAGGCCAAGCAAATCGGTTCGGTGCAGCCCATGGCGGGCACGAGCTCTTCCTTAAGGATGCTCAAGTAGGCATTGTACAAACAATCGCTTTTCTCCATTGAATGTTTTATTTTTCGGCAAAAATACAAAAAAAAGTCCTTTTCATTTGTTTGGATTAAAATAATGCCTAACTTTGCCAAAAATCTCTGCTTCGACAAGCTCAGCAACCTAACAACTAACCCAATGTAGAATAAAATTGTTTCAATCATGAACGACAGTTTTGAATCCTCTTTGAAGGCTTGGAATGAAAACGAAAAAGCCGCCAACGAACTCATCAACATCGTCGGAAGACTGTGGTACGACAAGTCAGTCGAGCTCATCATGTTGCGCTCGCTTTTGGTCAACCGTGGTTCGGGTAAGATCTTGAACAAGCACCTCCGTGCCGAGAACGTGTTGCACAAGCCCGTTCGCGTACAGGATTCCTTGCTCATCGCCAAGGCACTCCTTGCCGAGAACCTGGCTCCCGCCCGTATCGACCTCGGCCGCCTCAACTCCGAGTGGACGGATGAGAAAGAGAAGTATAATAACAATGTGACTGCCTTTGTGCGTGACAAGCTCAGCTACATCATCGATGCCAACCCGCGCAGCAACAAGGTGCAAGACGTCATCCTCTACGGTTTCGGCCGTATCGGTCGTATCCTTTGCCGTGAGATGACGGAGATGGCTGGCCGTGGCGACGCCCTCCGTGTGCGTGCCATCGTCACCCGCAAGAATTCGCCTGAGGACATCCTGAAGCGTATCAATCTGTTCCGTACCGACTCGGTGCACCGTTACTTCCACGGCGTCTGCACACCCATCCCGGGTGAAAACGCCATGATGGTCAACGGACAGAAGATCCTCTTTCTTGAAAGCAAGAACCCCGAGGACCTCGACTACACGCAGTATGGCATCAACGATGCTTTGCTCATCGACAACACGGGTGCTTTCCGTGATCGTGAGTCTTTGGCCCGTCACTTGCAGGCCAAGGGTGTGTCCAAGGTATTGCTCACCGCTCCTGGTAAGGGCGACATCCCGAACGTGGTGTATGGCGTCAACCAAGACACGCTCGACCTCGAAAACGAGACCATCTTCTCGGCTGCCAGCTGCACCACCAACGCCATCGTGCCTGGTCTTGAAGTCATGCTGAAGAACTTCGGCATTGTGAAGGGCCATATCGAGACCATCCACAGCTACACCAACGACCAGAACCTGCTGGACAACTACCACAAGAAAGAGCGTCGTGGTCGTTCAGCACCGTTGAACATGGTCATCACCGAGACGGGTGCCGGCAAGGCAGCCGCCAAGGCCATCCCCGAGCTGAAGGGCAAACTGACGAGCAACGCTGTGCGTGTACCTACGCCCGATGTCTCCTTAGCTGTGCTCGCTCTCGACCTCGAGCGTGAGACCACTGTTGAGGAAGTCAACGAAGCCTTCCGCAAGGCCTGCTTGGAGGGCAACCTCATCGAGCAGATCCGTTTCAGCAACAACACCGAGTTCGTCAGCAGCGACGGCATCGGTGACAGCTGCGCCTGCATCTTCGATGCTCCGGCCACCAAAGTCAGCGAAGACGGTAAGACCGTGATCCTGTATCTGTGGTATGACAACGAGTTCGGCTACAGCAACCAGGTGGTCCGCCTCGCCCGCCACATCGGCCAGGTGAAGAGCTACAGGTACTATTGATTCCATGCTTCACTGAAAAAGTGGAACTGTTCAACGAAAAAGTGTCCTTCGGGACACTTTTTTTTGTATTTTTGCCGCTCGTTTTGCAAAAACTATCCGATAATGAAGAATAAATCCACCCTTTTTGGTTTTCTCCTCATCGCTGCCATCCTCTTCGGCTGGATGTATTTCATGTCGCCGTCGAAAGAACAAGTGGCCAAGCAACAGCGTGCTCAGGATTCTATCCGCCGCGTCCGTATGGAACAGATGGCCTTGGATTCGCTCCGTCAAGCTGAACAACGCGAAGCTGATGCTTTGGCCCAAATCACCGATTCCACTGCTTTGGCAGAGATGGACTCGGCTACTCTCGCCCAGCAACAAGCCAATGCCTTGACGGAGAAATTTGGCGTCTTCGCTGCTTCGGCAGAAGGTGCGGAACAGACCTGGACCGTCGAAAACAAGCTGCAAAAGCTGACCTTCAGCAGCAAAGGCGGTTTTTTGAAACAGGTGGAGTTGAAGGAGTATAAGACCTACGACTCTCTGCCGCTAATTTCGTTCGACACGGCCACGTCGAAGTTCGACCTTTCGTTCTTTGCCCAAAACCGCGTCATCAATACCTCGCAGTTCTATTTCAAGCCTTACTTGAACGGAAAGCCTTACACGGGTGGCGACATCACCGTGGCTGAAGGCGACAGCGTCACCTTCGCCATGCGCCTGCTCACGCAAGACCCTGCGAAGTATGTCGAATATGTCTATACCATCCGCGACGACAACTACATGCTCGACTTTGACATCCGTACCGTGGGCTTGAAAGACGTCATCGCCAACAATGCCGACTATCTGAGCATCGACTGGGCCGTCGACCTTCAGAAACAAGAAAAGAGCAACGACCGTTTCGCCGATGAGTCGGTGTACTATCGCTCACTCTCCGACAAGAAGGTGGAGCACCTTGACGTGATGAAGGATGACGACGATGTGATCAACAACAAACTGAAATGGGTCTCCTTTAAGCAGCGGTTCTTCTGCAACGTCATCGTGGCCAAGGATGAGTTCCTCAACGCCAAGATGACCGTGAAGACCCGCACCAAAGCTGAGAACCCTCGCTATCTTAAGTCGATGGCGACCAATATCTCGGTGCCTTACGACATCAACGCCGAGACCAACACCATCCCGATGCAGCTCTATTTCGGCCCCAACCATTTCAAGACCTTGCGTAGCTATGGTATTGGCATGCAGGACCAAATCAACTTGGGTAATTTCTTCCTCATCCGTTGGATTAACTACGGTGTCATCGCGGTGTTCAATTGGCTGAGTAGCTACGGCTGGAACTACGGTATCGTCATTTTGATTCTGACCATCCTCATCAAGACTTTGTTGTTCCCCTTGGCGTTCAAGTCCTACAAGTCGTCAGCCATCACCCGAGTGTTGAAGCCCGAGATGGAGGCCATCAACGAGAAATACCCCAAACAGGAGGATGCCATGAAGAAACAACAAGCCGTGCTGAACCTGCAACGACAGGCTGGCGTGAGCCCCGCCTCGGGTTGTTTGCCTGCCTTGCTGCAGTTCCCCATCCTTATCGCTATCTTCCGTTTCTTCCCGGCCAGTATCGAGTTGCGCCAGCAGCCCTTCTTGTGGGCAGACGACCTTTCGACCTACGACAGCATCGTCGAGTTCCCGAAGTTCCTCGGCATGGACCACCTCAGCCTGTTCACCATCCTGATGACCATCACCACGCTCATCTACACTTACGTGAACAACAAGCAGATGGACTATTCGAGCAACCCGCAAATGAAACCCATGAAGTGGATGATGTACCTGATGCCCATCATGTTCTTCGCCATCTTCAACAACTATTCGGCTGGCTTGAGCTATTACTACATGCTGGTCAACATCATCACCTTCATCCAGATGTTCGTCTTCCGTAAGATGATCAACGAGGACAAGGTGCGCGCCACCATCGAGAAGAACAAGAAGAAGCCTCAGAAGAAATCCAACTTCATGAAGCGTCTCGAAGAGGCCCAAAAACAACAAGCCAAACTGCAACAGCAGCAGAGACGTTGAGGGTGAGGTTATCTCACGCAGAATGCGCAGAAATCGCAGGTTCAACGAAGTTAATGCGCTGACATATAAACGAAAAAACGCAACCGATTGGGTTGCGTTTTTTATTTGGTTTTCTGTTAAACATGTAGAGACGTAGCGCACTACGTCTCTACAATTGATTACGTCGAATCTGCGATTTCTGCGTGAAACAATTCCTTATTCAGCAGAGAATTTGCAAACCAGGTTACGATCGCCGTAGGCATCGTCGATGCGGGTGACATGCGGGAAGTACTTGTCCTGAACGTCGCTCTTCATCGGGAAGCCAGCCTCTTGACGGCTGAAGGGGAATTCCCACTTGTCAGCCATCAGCATCTCGGCGGTGTATGGCGCATGGCTGATGATGTTGTTGCCCTTCTCGGCCTTGCCATCCTCGATGTCCTTGATTTCCTTGCGGATCTGGATCATGGCTTCGACGAAGCGGTCGAGCTCGGCGATAGGCTCGCTCTCGGTGGGCTCCACCATCAGGGTCTCGTGCACCGGGAAGGCCACGGTAGGAGCGTGGAAGCCGAAGTCCATCAGACGCTTGGCGATGTCGATGGCGGCCACACCAACAGTCTTATTGATGCCGTTGATGTCGAGAATCATCTCGTGGGCCACGTGGCCGTGGTTGCCGGTATACAGGATCGGGTAGTAGTCCTTCAGTCTTTCCTTCAGGTAGTTGGCGTTCATGATAGCACCCATAGTGGCTTTCTTCAGGCCTTCACCGCCCAGCATCTTGATGTAGCAGTAGGTGATGGTGAGGATTTGAGCGCTACCGAACGGAGCGGCAGAAACGGCGCCTTCCTGCTTTTCGCCACCACAGTGGAACAGGATGTGTGAAGGCAGGTAGGGCTTCAGGTGTTCGGCCACGCCGATGGGGCCTACGCCAGGACCGCCACCGCCGTGCGGGATGGCGAAGGTCTTGTGCAGGTTGAGGTGGCAAACGTCGGCACCGATGTAACCAGGGCTGGTCAGACCGACCTGGGCGTTCATGTTGGCGCCGTCCATGTAGACTTGGCCGCCGTTGTCGTGTACGATCTTCACGAGGGTGCGGATGCCGTCCTCATAGATGCCGTGGGTGGAAGGATAGGTGACCATGAAGGCAGCCAGGTTGTCCTTGTATTGCTCGGCCTTGGCCTTGGCATCTTCGAGGTCGATGTTGCCGTTTTCGTCGCATTTCACCACCACCACTTGCATGCCAGCCATAGCGGCAGAGGCGGGGTTGGTGCCGTGTGCTGAAGCAGGGATCAAGCAGATGTTGCGGTGACCCTGGCCGTTGGCCTCTTGGTAACGACGGATGGTGAGCAGACCGGCATATTCTCCGCTGGCACCCGAGTTAGGCATGAAGCTCATGCCCTTGAAGCCCGTGATCTCGCAGAGGTCTTTCTCCATCTCGGCGATGAGTTCGAGGTAGCCTTCCACTTGGTCGGCGGGGACGAAGGGGTGGATGTTGCCGAACTCAGGCCAGCTGAGGGCATACATCGAGGTGGCGGGGTTCAGCTTCATGGTGCAGGAGCCCAGCGGGATCATGCAGCGGTTGAGGCTGAGGTCTCGGTCTCGCTGCGGTACTTGAAGAACATCGGGGCCTGCATGAACTTGGAGGTGCGCTGCATTTCGGGTTGGATGCCGCTAAACTTCTGGCAGTTCGGGTCGCAGACGAGCTCTTCGTGTTGCTTGCCGAGGGCTTCGGCAACGACTTGGCCGATCTCGTTGATGTCTTCGCGAGCGGTGGTCTCGTCGAGGCTGATGCCGAAGTGCTGCTTGTCGATGATGCGGAAGTTCATGCCGTGTTTCTCGGCGGCTTCCTTCACCTTGCAGGTGCAAGCGCCTTCGGGCAGTTCGAACAACAGCGTGTCGAAGAAGTATTTGTTGAGCTGCTTCACGCCGAGCTTGGCCAACTCAGAGGTCAGCTTGCCGGCGAGGCAGTTGATGTGATGTGCGATTTCGATCAAGCCCTCCGGACCATGATACAAGGCGTAGAAGCCCGACATGATGGCGAGCAAAGCTTGAGCTGTGCAGATGTTGGACGTGGCTTTTTCGCGCTTGATGTGCTGCTCACGGGTTTGCAGGGCAAGACGGAAAGCGGGATTGCCCAAAGCATCGACGGAGATACCGATGATACGGCCAGGCATCTCACGCTTGTAAGCCTCAGTGGTGGCAAAGTAACCGGCATGAGGACCGCCGAATCCCATCGGCAGACCGAAACGCTGGTTGGAACCCAAGACCACGTCGGCACCCCATTCGCCGGGAGGCGTGATGAGGGTGAGGCTGAGCAGGTCGGCGGCGACAGCCACTTGCATGCCTTTCTCTTTCCATGCGGCGACCTTGGCGCGGTTGTCGATGATCTCACCGAATTGGTTGGGGCACTGGATCAGCACACCAAAGTATTCTTCACTGCAATCGAACTTGTTGATGTCGTCGATCACGACCTCGATGCCTTGGAAGTGGGCGCGGGTCTTGATGACTTCGATGCTCTGCGGGAACACGTCGTTGGCGACGAAGAACTTCTTCACGCCGGCCTTCACCTGGGCGCGGCTGCGGGAGTGCCAGAACATCAGCATGGCTTCGGCGGCGGCGGTGCCTTCGTCGAGCAAGCTGGCGTTGGCCAACGGCAGGGCGGTGAGGTCGCTGATGACGGTCTGGTAGTTCACGAGGGCTTCGAGACGGCCTTGCGAGATCTCAGCTTGGTAGGGAGTATAAGAGGTGTACCACCCCGGGTTCTCAAGGATGTTGCGCATGATGACGCCAGGGGTGATGGTGTTGTAGTAGCCCAAGCCGATGTAGCTGCGGAACTGCTTGTTCTTGGCACCCAAGGCCTTGAGGTGGCTGATGACTTCGTATTCGCTCATGCCTTCGCCGATGTTGAGGTCTTTCGGCAGACGGATCTCGGGAGCGATGATTTCGTCGACAAGTTGTTCTTGCGATTTCACGCCGATGACCTTGAGCATCTTTTCAGCATCCGATGCGGTGGGGCCGTTGTGGCGTTTGATGAAGTTGTTTCTGATCATGTTGATTCGTTGAAATGTTGTTATTCTATCGTGTGGAGCTTGTTTTTCAAGTCATTGATGGTGTTGATGGACTCCAGTTCGCTGACAGGGATCTTGTGCAGTTTGCCCGACCAAGCCTTGAAGGAGTTGAAGTCTTTTAAAATAGTAAGGCGCAGGTATTCATACTCTTCGCCTTCCACCTTGTTTTTGTTGTCCTTGTAAAGGAAGTCGTAGGGATCCATCGTGATGGTGCGTTCGTGGATCAAGGTCCAGAAGGCATTTTTGAACTGCACGTTGGTATCGTCGGCTGCAGGCTTCGGTTCTTCCTTTACGGTGTCTTTCTTGGCATTCAAGTCAAGGATGACATCGTCGTCCTTGGCTGTAGCGTTTTCCGTTTCGGTCACTGTGGCAAGTGCCACCGTGTCATTTTTTATTTCGGTGGATTGGGTTTTTTCTTTTTCCTTTGACGTGCCATTCAAGACTGCGGTGGGCTCCGGCGTCTTGACGGGTTTGGGCTTGTTGAACACGTTGAGTGCCAAGATGACCACCACCGTGAGGATGGCGATGATACCCAAGGCGAGTAAAAACTTCCAAAGGTTCGATTTCAGGATGTCGTTGAAAGGCTCTTTCTCGTATTCTGCGATGAGCTTGCCATCGTAAATCTGGTTGCTGGCGTCAGGGTCGAACCTAAAACCTTTAAAGGTGTATCCTTTGGGAGGGATGATGTAATCTTTTACGTCACGACCGTCCTCGTAAATCGAGTAGGGACAGCCGTCCATCTTTTTCCCTCTTCCAGGGTCGATACTAAAGCGTCTCTCCTTAAAAAATTCAGCCATTTCTTGCTTGTTTTCAGGGATTAGTTCAACACTTTGTTCATGGAAATGAAGTCAGGATAGGCGAGTTGCTGTCCGTTGATGCTGACGTACGGCTTCACCTTCAGGCCCACGTTGACGGGTTCGCTGCTGGCACCAGCCAGTTTGAAGGCCAGGTTGACGATGGCATCGGCCGACTCACCGCTGAAGAGCTGGAACAGGTCGGTGGTGACGGGGATGGAGACCACGCTGCTCGAATTGGCGCCCACACTGACATTCTTGTTCAATGTAGTGCTGATGACCTCCTTGCCGTTGAGGCTGACAATGTAGTCCATCTTGCTCATCGAGGCAGGGATGGTGTTGGGGTTGTTGACACCTACGTTGACGTTGAAGGTCACAGGCAATCTCCTGGTGGCGATGGCATTGGCTAACGAAAGCAGTTGTGCGGCGTTGAGGTCGCTCTTTGACATGCCTTTGCTCAGGTTGACGCCGAGCATCTCAATTTGGTCGACACTGTTGAAGTTGAATTTGCAGTTGGCGAAGTTGGCCATCTGGGCCACTTGGGTAAGCACATCGCACGAGGCCAGTCCCATCGTGACGAACAGGATGATAAGGGTTTTCTTGAATGTTGACATATTGCTTATAGTTTTGATTTTCAAATTTTTGAAAAAAGAAATAAAAGATTTAACCGAGCCTGCTCGTTATAGGCTCTACAAACGTGCAATAATACAAAAAAAGTCGGACATGTTGCCCGACTTTTAGGAATTAATTTTCAGGATCATTCCTCTCCACGACGCGAGGCGCGTTTGCGCTCCAGCTCGTCGAGGATGATCTTGCGCAGACGCAGGCTCTTGGGCGTCACCTCGAGGTACTCGTCGTCGCGGATGTACTCCATGTATTCCTCCAGCGAGAAACGTACTGGCGGGATGAGGCGGATGGCCTCGTCGCTACCTGAGGCACGCACATTGGTGAGGTGCTTGGTCTTGCAAACGTTGATGACGATATCGTTCGAACGTGTGTTCTCGCCGATGACCTCGCCGGCATACACATCCTCATTGGGGTTGACGAAGAAGATGCCACGATCCTGAAGCTTCCAGATGGCATAGGGGATGGCTTGTCCCGTCTCCATCGAGATCAGGGCGCCGGTGTTGCGTGTCGGCATCTCGCCCTTCCAGGGCTCGTAGTCCTTGAAGCGGTGCGAGACGATGGCCTCGCCTTCGGTGACGGTCAACAGGGTGTTTCTCAAGCCGATGAGACCGCGCGACGGGATGTCGAAATCGAGGCACATGCGGTCGCCCTTGGGCTCCATCTGGGTCATCTCACCCTTGCGGGCGCTGACCTGTTCGATGACACGGCCTGCAAAGTCTTCCGGCACCAGCACGGTGAGGCATTCGATAGGCTCGCATTTCACGTCGTCAATGTATTTGATGATGACCTTGGGCTGGCCGAGTTGGAATTCGTAACCTTCACGGCGCATGGTCTCAACGAGGATGCTGAGGTGCAGGATACCACGGCCGTAGACCATCAGGGAATCAGGTGAATCGGTGTCCTCAACCTTCAGGGCGAGGTTCTTCTCGGTTTCCTTGTAGAGGCGTTCGCGCAGGTGACGCGAGGTGACGTATTTGCCTTCCTTGCCGAAGAAGGGTGAGTTGTTGATGGTGAACAGCATGCTCATCGTGGGCTCGTCCACGTGGATGGGCGGCAAGGGCTCGGGGTTTTCGTAGTCGGCCACGGTGTCGCCGATCTCGAAATCGTCGATACCCATCAGAGCGATGATATCGCCGGCCTCGACGGGCTTCTTGGTGCGTTCCTTGCCCAGACCTTCAAAGGTATAGAGTTCTTTGATGGTGGAACGGGTGACGGAGCCGTCGCGTTTTACCAACGAGACGTTCTGTCCGGCCTGTAAGGTACCGCGTTTCAGACGGCCCACGGCGATACGGCCCACATAGGAGCTGTAGTCCAACGAGGTGATGAGCATTTGGGGTGTGCCTTCCTCGAACTTCGCGGGTGGAATGGTGTCGATGATGACATCCAACAGGTAAGAGACGTTGTCGGTGACGTTCTCCCAGTGGTCCGACATCCAGCCTTGTTTCGAGGAGCCGTAGACGGTGGGGAAGTCGAGTTGGTCTTCGGTAGCACCGAGGTTGAACATCAGGTCGAAGACGGCCTCTTGCACCTCGTCGGGACGGCAGTTGGGCTTGTCCACCTTGTTGATGACCACAATGGGCTTCAGTCCAAGCTCGATGGCTTTTTGTAGCACGAAACGGGTCTGCGGCATGGGGCCTTCGAAAGCGTCGACGAGCAGCAGCACGCCATCGGCCATATTCAAAACGCGTTCCACCTCGCCTCCGAAGTCGGCGTGGCCAGGGGTGTCGATGATGTTGATCTTCACGTCCTTGTAACGCACCGAGACGTTCTTCGAAAGGATGGTGATGCCGCGTTCACGTTCGAGGTCATTGTTGTCGAGAATGAGTTGGCCAGGGGCTTCGTCCGATTCCTTGAAGAGTTGGGATTGGTAAAGGATACGGTCCACAAGCGTGGTCTTACCATGGTCAACGTGGGCAATGATTGCTATATTTCTGATATTCTGCATTTTAGTAAAAATTGCTGAAAGATTTGAAGCCGCAAAATTACAAAAAAAATGCAGATTATTGTTCCAGATTCATCCAGAAAAACTCTTCTTTCGTCACAATCGGCTTAAAATAATCATCAATAACCCCCTGGTCGACAAGCTCTTTCGGCGTGCCTTGGCACAAAGGCTGCTGCGGGGCGACGACCCACATCACGTCGGCATGGCGGAGCAAAAGGTCAAGGTCGTGGCTGCTGAAGAGGATGGTTTTCTTTTTCTCGCGCGAGAGCTTGTGCATGATGTTCACCAACTCGATCTTGCTCGGATAGTCGAGGAAGGCGGCGGGCTCGTCCATGAAGATGAGGGGCGTGTCCTGCACCAAGGCCTTGGCAATCATTACCTTTTGTTGTTCACCGTCGCTTAACGAGACAAAGTTGCGGTTGACCAAATGGCTTATGCCTACGGTTTCAAGGCTGTCGTAGATGATTTGCTCGTCTTCAGCCTTTAATTTGGCTAAGAGGCCGAGATGGGGATAACGACCGGCGGCCACAATGTCGAAGACCTTCAGGAAGAGGTCATCGGGTTTCTCGGTGAGCACGAGGCTGAAGAGTGAGCTGCGCTCGGTGGGGGAGTAGTCGCGCAGGTCTTTCCCAAACAACTTGACCTCGCCGCCGACGGGCTTGAGGCTGGCCGACAGCGTCTTGAATAGCGTCGTCTTGCCCGAGCCGTTGGGACCCGCCAAGGCCACGATGTCGCCTTCGCTGAGGCTCACGTCGATGGCGGGCATCAGCGCTTGGCCTTTGTAGCCGATGGACAGTTGATATGTATGAAGGACTTCGCTCATGGACAGGGATTGTTTATTAACTACAGATTTGACAGATTAAACCGATTCCTAGTCTGATAATTTTTGAGATGCAAGCATCCAATTATTACAGATGGCTTGGTGCGGGTAGAAATCTGTGTCATTTGGACGCTTGCGTCCTTATAATTATGTAGCGTCTTTCTGTACAATCTGTGTAATCTGTAGTTTAATATCACCATTGTATATGACTGACTTTTTGTCGGTGGAAGATCACCCAAAGCACGATGGGCGCACCAATCAGTGCCGTGACCGAGTTGATGGGCAGGTTGCCTTCGAAGGAGGGCAGGCGTGCGATGAGGTTGCAGAACAAAGCCAGGTCCATGCCGAGGAAGGCCGTGGCGGGGATGAGCAGCTTGTGGTCGCTGCTGCGGAACAGGAATCGGGCGATGTGGGGCACGGCCAAGCCCAAGAAGGCGATGGGACCACAGAACGCCGTGATGAGGGCGGTGAGGAATCCCGAAGCCAGGATGATGAGCATGCTGCTCCGACGGATGTTGACACCGAGGTTCTCGGCATAACGCTCGCCGAGCAGCAAGAGGTTCAATGTCTTGAAGAGCAGGAACGAACCTATGGTGCCGACCGCCACCGCGATGGCGAAGAAGGGCAGCTGGGCCTTGCTCACGTTGGAGAAGCTGCCCAAGCCCCAGATGACGAAGGAGTGCAGTCCTTCCTTCTGGCTGAAGAATTTCAGGATGTCGGTGACCGAACCAGCGATGTAGGCGATCATGATGCCCACCAGCACCAGGCTGACCATGCTGCGGAGTCTCGAGCTAAGGGCGAGGATAAGTAACAATACTGCGAAGGCGCCCAGGAAAGCCGCTATGGTGACGCCGAAGGTCGACCACAGCGACAGTGTGCTGACCGACAGGCCCGTGGCGGTGCCGAGCAAGACCACGAAGGCCACGCCGAGGCTCGCACCGCTGCTGATGCCCAGCAGGGAAGGGTCGGCGAGGGGGTTACGGAAGAGGGTCTGCATCAGGAGGCCCGACACCGATAGACCTATGCCCGCCAGCAGCGCCGTGATGGCTTGTGGCAGGCGGTAGTCGAGGATGATGGTGCGGTAGGTCGAAGTGTCGCCATGCAGCAGCGTGTCCCAGAATTCATTCCACGGAATCGACACCGAGCCGTAGCGCAGGTTCAGGACGAACAGCACGATGCCGACGGCCAGGATCGCGATGGAGACCAGCGCGATGGGTGGCGTTTTGCGGCGGAGGGTATTATCGGTGTCGGATGCCATTTCTGGGTTGTTTTGCGTTGCAAAGATAGGGTTTAATTTGATTGGTTTGACTATCAATCGTCGTCATCATCTTTCGGACCGGGGACAAGCAGTGTCGTATCGTCGCAGCGGATGCCGTAATACACATCTCTCATGCGGCCTTGCTGCGGTTCGAGAACACCTTTTTCTACAAGGTCTTTGATGTCGCGAGAGGCCGTGTCGACCGAGACTTTGCAATGCTTGGCCCAGTTTTTCACTGTCAATTTGCCTACATAACCGTCAAGGTAGATGTTCAGCACTTTGTTTTGTCGCTCCGAGAATGCGATGTGAGCGTGGCTTTGCCAAAATGCGGATTTTTGGAGGATGCGTGAAAGCACTTCGTCGGATGCGTTGATGGCGCGTGCCATGCAGTCGAGATACCAGACGAGCCATTCCGTGATGTCAGCATCCGTTTGTCGGCTGACGCGCTCCAGCACATCGTAATACGATTTCTTGTCTTTGTTGATTTGTCGCGACATGCTGAAGAAGCGCATGGCAGAGTCGTCGGCTTGCGAGAGTGCCATGTCGGCGATGGCGCGACCGATGCGCCCGTTGCCGTCGTCGAACGGGTGGATGCAGACAAACCAAAAGTGGGCAATGGCAGATTTCAGGTAAGTGGGCGAGTCGATGTCGGTATTGAACCAATCCAAGAAAACATCCATTTCCTTCTGCACGTCTTGTGCGGGAACGGCTTCATAATGTACTTTTTCGCGACCGTAATTGCCCGAAACCACTTTCATCTCGCCTTTGCGGTATTGTGCTACGTCGATTTTCGAATAACCGCTTCTGCCCGAAGGAAACAGGCAGTTGTGCCAGCCGAAAAGCCGGTCATGGGTGAGGGGTTGGCGGTAATGGCTCACGGCATCAAGCATCATCTCCACAACGCCTTCCACATAGTGGCTGGCGGGTTCTTCGGCATCAGAAGGGATGCCTAACTTTCTGGCGATGGAAGAACGCACTTGTTTGGCGTTCAAGGCAATGCCTTCAATCTCCGAGGAGTTGATGATGTCGTTGGAGAGCATCTCGGCATTGGCCGACAGGCGGGCGTCGAACCCTATGGCGTCGAGTCTGCCCATAAGGAATCCCGAGGTTTTGTTGACGGAAGCCAATCTGTCTGCGACAAGATTCTTGTCCCAAGTGAAATGCGGCCATTGTTTGCTCTGATGGATGTAGGATGTCATAGTTAATCGAATATTTCGGCTGCAAAAATACACATTATTTTAATAATCCGCAAATTTTGCGGTTAATTATCCGCAGATTTTGCGGATTATTGGCCGCAAAGGAAGACAAAAACGGCGTTCGTTTGTTTCTTTGTGACAAAAATAAGAAAATAATCACTGCAATTTCGTTATATATCCTTTTTTGTATCTTTGCACCGAGTTCGGGGAGAAATGCTTTGCATTCGGCGAAGCCAAATCCGAGCTCGTTTAACAAGCGTTTGCTTTTATTCGGAATACTAAATACCTATGGCAAAAGACAA
The DNA here is from genome assembly GCA_900318265.1 of uncultured Bacteroidales bacterium. Lineage (GTDB taxonomy): Bacteria > Bacteroidota > Bacteroidia > Bacteroidales > F082 > Limimorpha. The sequence goes on from ONKA01000001.1 coordinate 165,739, forward strand.
ATTGAATAGGACACAAGCCTGCGCTAGTAAGACTTTATACGCAGTAATGAAAGAGATTAGCCGTCGAGGCGGTAGCATTCCTGCAAAAGATATTTATCCTTTTGTCAATGAGAATGTGGAGCTTACTGATTGGGAACGTGAACCTGCTGGGAAAATGCAGTATATACGATGGACTAATAGTTTCCAGTTTTATTCTATTGATTATCAGAAGGCTGGGTTTATTATCAAAAAGAAAGGATATTGGTATATTACACCAGAAGGAGAGGAGGCACTTAAGAAATCGCCTGAAGAGGTTTTGAATTTGGCAAGGGCTGCTTATAAAGAATGGAAGAAGGCTCGAGACATAGAGGATGTTCATGAGGAAGAACCTACTGACACTACTGCTGAATCAGATAATTCCATGAATCTTGATTTGTTGGAATCGGATGCCCGTGAAGGTATTAAACGCTATATAGTTTCAAAAAATCCATACGAATTCCAGGACATGGTGGCAGCTCTTCTCAAAGCAATGGGTTACTACATACAGTCAGTGGCTCCGAAAGGCAAAGACGGCGGTGTTGATGTAGTTGCCTATGTAGATCCATTGGGTGCTCAAACTCCACGCATCAAAGTGCAGGTAAAACATAGACCCGATGCAGTTATTGGTGCTTCTGACATCCGTGCATTATTAGGTATTCTCCGTTCGGGCGACATTGCTTTATTTGTCACATCAGGAACATATTCACCTGACGCGAAGAATACGGCAGCGAACTCGCGTGAATTCATTCGCTTGATTGACGGTGATGAATTCATTGAAATGTGGCAGAACTATTACGACAAGATGAGCGATGACGACAAAAACATGTTGCCACTGAAACGTATTTCCTTCTTGGGAAACAATGAATAGTAAGAATAAGCATATCGAACCTATTTGCTGCTTTATCGTGTCTATTTTTTGTTTTGAAATTTACGCCCATAATTAGGGCTAAAATGTGTGTGCATATACATTTTTCCTCCTAAAATCATCGTAAATGCAGAAAACCATTATTTTTGTCCCCACTAATCATCCTAACACTGACGCTATGAATAAAACTATGCACCTCCAAGAAGAAGCCGCAAGATGTCTGCTCTGCGCCGACGCGCCGTGCAGCAAGGCCTGCAAGAATGGCGACCCGGCACGTGCCATACGCGCCTTACGGTTCGACAACGAAGCCGTCGCCGGACTGTGGCTCGACCCATGTAGCGACGCCGAGCTGCAAGCCGCCGAGGCGGCCTGCATCCACTACGATAGACCGATCCGCATCAGGGAGCTGGCGGAAGCCGTCAAAAGCACGAAGCCACAAAAAGACTTGCCCAGCCTCGCCATCGACTTCTGCGGCATCCCTTGCGAGAATCCCTTCTTCCTCGCCTCGTCGGCCATCTGCACCAACTACGAGATGGTGGCGCGGGCCTTCGAAGCGGGATGGGCGGGCGTGTTCTACAAGACCATCTGCATGGAGGACATCCGCGAGGTGTCGCCGCGCTTCGATGCCGTCAGCGAGCCGGGCCGCTCCGATTTCTTCGGCTTCCGTAACATGGAACAGCTGAGCGAGAACCCTGTCGAGGTGGACTTCGACATCCTGCGCAGGCTGAAACAGGACTATCCCTCGAAAATCGTTGTGGCCTCCATCATGGGCAATGCCGAGACGGAGTGGATCACGCTGGCGAAAATGGCCGAAGAGGCTGGCGTCGACGCCGTGGAGCTGAATTTCTCCTGCCCGCAGATGAAGTTGGCTGGCATGGGCAGCGATGTGGGACAGAACTCGGAGCTGGTGCTGTTCTACACGGCCTACGTGAAGCATAACGTCAAGATCCCGGTCATCCCCAAGATGACGCCCAACATCACTCAAATCAACCAACCTGCCATGGCGGCTCACTTCGCTAGCGCCGATGCGGTGTCGGCCATCAACACCATCAAAAGCGTGACCATGAACAGTCGCGGTGCCGTGGCCGATAAGAAGACCGTCTCCGGACTCTCAGGCCGCGCCGTGAAACCCATCGCCTTGCGCCATATCCTCGAGATGGCGAAGAACCCCATTTTCGCCGCCACCAACAATGGCAAACGCATTGAACTGAGTGGCATCGGTGGCATCGAGACCTGGCGCGATGCGCTGGAGTTCATCCAGCTGGGCTGCAGCAACGTGCAGGTGTGCACCGCCGTGATGCAGTACGGCTACCGCATCATCGACGACCTCGTTCTGGGACTGCAAAACTATATGGCAGAACGCGGCGTCGAGCATCTGTCGGATCTGGTAGGAGAGGAGCTGCCCAATTTCGACACGCCAACCAACCTCGACCGCGACACCATCGTGTATCCCACCTTCGACCGTGAGCAATGCATCGGCTGCGGCCGTTGCTACACCTCCTGCCAAGACGGCGGCCATCAGGCCATCACCTTCGATGCCGACCTGCGTCAGCCGCATCTTGATGGGAAGCGTTGCGTGGGCTGCCATCTCTGCCGACTCGTCTGTCCCACAGGCGCCATCGGCGTGGTGAAACGCATTGCAAAGAAGGATAAATAACACAAAAGAATCCCGCCCCCATGGGAGCGGGATTCTTTATATATAACCGATTCGTTCGATCAGAACCTCAATGTCAGATTGCCCATGACATGGAAACCTGCCATCGGGATGAAACCGATTTGGTAGTAGCGGTTGTCGTTGGGGTGACCGTAGCTGTCGCAGATGGCAGAATAGACCCAGCCGCTGGCAGCGTAACGCTTGTTGAAGATGTTGTTGAAGTTCACCTTCACGATGGCTTCCTTGACGACTTTCTTGGGCTTCAGCGTGTAGCCGAGGCTGACGTTGGAAGTGCTGTAGGCCGGCAACGAACGGTCGATGTTCTCGGTGTTGTCGAGATACATGCGTGAGACGTAGTTCGTGTACCAGGTGGCTTCGAAACCCTTGTGGTGGAAGGTGACGAAGCCGTTCAGGATGGCCGAAGGCGAGAAGGCCAGGGTAGAGTTGTCGTAGTGGATGACATCGTAGCCGTCACCATCGTAGGCCTGGCCGTTGGCATCGGTGTTGCCTTCCCAGTCGTCCCAGTTCTCCACGACTTCGTCGAAGTCCTTGATCTTGTTTTGGCTCAAGGCGGCGTTGGCCTCGATGGTCAACCATTTGGTGGGGCTCACGCCTGCCTGCAACTCGACGCCCATGCGGTACGAGTCCTTGATATTGGTGGTGAGGGCCTCGCCGATGTCGCTGACCTCGCCGGTCTGAACGAACTGGTTGTTGTAGTCCATATAATAGAGGTTGGCGCCTGCCTGCCAGATGCGTCCGTTGTAGTTGTAGCCCAACTCATAGTCGAGGAGCTGCTCGGGCTTGGGGAATGGATAGGAACCGTTGTCGGTGAAGTTGTTACGCTCGGGCTCGCGGTGGCTCATGGCCACGGAGGCGTAGGCGTGGTGGCTGTCCGTGTCGAAGGAGATGCCGCCCTTGGGGTTGAAGAAGGGGTACTTCTCGTGGATGTTGAGTTCCTGGTTGTAGTAGCCGCTTGCGTCGTCGTAGAACTTGTCGTTGATGCCGTTGGTCTTGTAGTCCACATAGCGGAACTGCATGTCGCCGAAGACGGTCCAGTGGTCGGCGAAGGTGTAGGCCGCCTTGACGAAGACGTTGCCGTCGAGCTTCTGTGCGTCGGAGTCGTAGTATTTGTAGTCGCCATCAGCAAGGTATTTGTTTGCCACGCCTGGGTTGGCGATATAAGTCACATAACCGAAGTGGTTGCCTTGAAAGTTTTGGGCTGAGATGCCGCCGATGACGTTCCAGTTTGCGTTCTTGTAACGTGTGAACCACACGAGGCCGTAGGTGTCCTGACGCAGTCCTTTCTTGCGGACGAAGTCGGTCTTCTTCACTTGGTTACCTTCAGCGTCGTAATAGGTCATGCCGAACTTCGAGAGTTTGTTGTTGGGACGGAACTCCTCGTAATAGCCGTAGCCGTAGGTGTAGTGCAGTGTCATCGTGGTGGCCCAGTGCTCATTGATCTCCCAAGCGGCGGAGAGCAGGTTGTGGTCTTGCCAGAAGTTGTCGGTGGTGCGGTCCCAGAAGGTGCCGTCGTTCATCTGGTAGCGTTGGGTCATGTAGTGGCCGTTCTCGTCCTGGACAAAGTTGCCGTCCTCGTCGGTGACGAGGTATTCGTAGAGTGAGTTGAACTGTCCCAAGCCCACCTTATACATATCGGCGTAGGTCTTGATGCCCGTGTGCTCACCATAGGTGCCGTCCATAAGGCTGAGGTCGTTGTTGCCAGCTGTCACGCCGTTCCAGGCTTGGCCGGTCATCTCGAAGTTACCGATGTTCTTGTAGCGGAGGATGAAGTTCTTGCCCATCCAGGTGAGGCCGCCGTAGTAGCTTCCGCTGCGGCCCTTGGTGCCGTGGATGAAGCCGTCGGTGTGGGTCTCGTGGTAGGCTCCGTCGACGATGAGGTGGTTCCACAGCAAGCCCGTAGAGGCCTTGGCACCGAAGTTGAGGGTGTTGAAGGAACCGTATGAGCCTGTGATTTCGGCACTCGGCACGAAGGAAGGCTTGGCCGATGTCAGCGATATCGTGCCGCCGAAAGCGCCGTCGCCGTTGGTGGAGCTACCTACGCCGCGTTGGATTTGCACAGAGCTGAGCAGCGAGCCGTAGCTGTTCATGTTGGCCCAAAACACGCACTGGTCTTCGGGCGAGTTGAGCGACACGCCGTCGAGGGTGACGTTGATGCGCGAGTCGCCGGCGCCGCGGATTCGCATGTAAGAGGTGCCGGAGCCAATGCCGTTCTCACCCCATGCGATGATACCAGGTGTCTTGGCGAACAGAAAGGGGAGCTCCTGGCCGGTCTTCGAAAAGTCGCTGAGTTCCACTTTCTCGATGTTGGTGACGGAGAAGGGTGCGTTCTTTTGGAGGCGCACGCCGTTGATTATCACCTCATCCAGGTTCTGAACATTAGTGGTGTCTTGGTTTTGTGCATGAAGACCCATCGTCACGAAAGTGGCGAAAGCAAGAAAAATGATGTGTTTTTTGAGCATAACTCGTTGATTTAAAGATTAATAATTCAATAAATCAATAGAGGAATGATGAGGAACTCGATTCCCTGTCTCGGCATTATCCGTATCAGGTGCAAAGGGTTTGATCTCAGCCTGTCTTTCAATCCGCAAGCGGATAAGGCACCCCTATTGGTATCGGCGGCAAAAATACAGCTTTTTTCGGAACGCTGATAAAAAAGTGTTATTTTTGCTGACAAAACAAAGGCACACGAGATGCAGATTAATAGGTTTGGATATTATTGGCTGGATACATGGGTGATGGCCAATGTCATACAACTGGCTACGCAAGACTTTTGCGCCCGCAATCTCAACCACATCAACGACCCTTGCGGGCGGCAGTATGACCAAATGACACAGGCGGCAAGATCGGTTCCCGCCAACATTGCTGAAGGCAATTCGCGACATTCAACTTCAAAAGAAACCGAAATGCGTCTCACGGATGTGGCTCGCGCAAGTTTGGCAGAACTAGCCAACGACTATGTGAATTGGCTCATGCGACATGAGGAGATCCCGTGGTCGGTGAATTCAGAAGAACACCAAAATGTAAGCAACATCCCCCTCGACCGTCCCACTTATAAAGATGATGTGCAACACCTTAGCAGCATTCACATCCTGAAGCAGAAGCACAAGTTTGATGCATGGCTTTGCTCCAAAAACTCAATTACAGAAGCCAACTGTTTGCTTGTCCTTTGCAATCGCCTCATTATGATGCTGGGCAAACAAATTGAGAACCAACTTGAGGCATTCAAAAAAGAAGGGGGCTTTGCTGAAGCATTGTCAGCTGAAAGGCTAGCCCGCAGGGCGGAGCAAAGTGCTCAAAACGATGCGCCCATTTGTCCAAAATGCGGTAAGCCGATGATAAAGCGTATGGCAAAAAAGGGTAAAAACGCTGGGAATGCCTTTTGGAGTTGCTCAAGCTATCCTGAATGTGATGGAACAAGGAGCGTTTGACAATTCCGGTAGTTTTTTTCGTAATATCGTAATGACGGAATAACGACATTACGATAATTACAAGGAGTTGATCAAAAACCTATTAGATAACATAAATACCCGAACAATGCTGCAACAATAGCATTAACTATCTTTGCTTTCAAGAAACTCCTTTTGCTCTCGGCAAGTAACGGCAATGAGGCATGGCCGTCCTGCGAGATGCTGCTGGCCAACAGCACCGAGAAAGGCACCGTGCCCGTGGCAAACAAGGTGACGAACAGCAAATGCGGTCCCGATTCGGGGATGATGCCCACCAAGACGGCCAACAGGATCATCCACGGGATGTTGTTGCTGATAAGGGTTTCAATGTCAAAGTAATGCAGTCCGACCTGGATGACAAACAAGGCACCGAAGGTCCAGAGGAAGATGCTCAAGAAATGCTTGCGGATGATGTGCTCCCAAAGGTGCTCCTTGACGACATGCTCGGGCGCCGTGGCGATGAACCACACCACGAAGAGGCTCACGACGGCGAAGATGAGGTTCATCCAATACTCGTCGAAGATGTTCAGCTGGGTGTGGACGGCTTCCTCATGTTCATGCTCCAGCATTCCGAAGGCGAGGGCTGCGATGAACAAGATGACGCCAAGCAGCAGGGCGATACGCTCCGCGCTGGCGTGGCGCATGTTGCGGAACGATGCTTTCTCGGGTTGGTGTGTCTTGTCATGGTGGTCTTCGTCGTGGATTTGGTAGCCGTCTTCGCAGCCTTCGTGTTGGACTTTGACGTTCTGCTTTGAAAACCTGTCCACCAGCCAACCCACAAGGATGGCGATGGCGAACAAGACCAACATCAGCAATAGGGCCTCCTTGGGAATCATGGCGAGCATGACAAAGGCTTCGTCGCCCGACGAGGCAATCATCATGGCGATCAAGGCGCCGAAGCTCAACAGTTTGTGCGAATACATCGACACAGCGGCGAAACCACCCATGCAGCCCGGGATGATACCCAAACCCGCACCCAAAACCACTTGTCCGAAGCGGTTATGGCGCAGCCGCGTGAACCATTTCCCGTGCGAATGGATGTTGACATACTCGATCATCAGCATCATAATAATCACCAGGCCAGTGATTAAGACGCTGTTTCTCAGCACATCCAAAAACAAATGCAAAAACTCGTGCATGGGTCGAAAAATGAGCCGCAAAAATAAAAAGTTTTATCTTTGCAGCAAAATCCAAAACAATGAAAAAAGAAGATTGTTTTTACCTCGGCAAGATTGCCAAGACCCATGGCCTGAAAGGGGAGGTGACCATTAAACTGGATGCCGATGACCCTTCAGCATACCTCGAAATGAAGCATTTCTTCCTCGAAATCAATAAGGTGCTGACGCCTTTCTTTGTGGAGAAGATAACCCCTAACGGCGATAAGTTCTTTGTCCAAGTGCAGGACATCAAGACTGTCGAACAGGCACAGAATCTGGTGGGGAAATCCGTGTACTTACCTTTGGAAATGCTGCCCAAGTTGAGTGGCAAGCAGTTCTATTACCATGAGATTGTGGGCTTCACAGTGGTCGACACGGAGAAGGGAGAGTTGGGTCCTGTCACCGAGGTGCTGGAATATCCCACACAGGCCATCCTTCAGGTGATGAAGGACAAGAAGGAGGTCCTCATCCCGATTTTGGAACAAGTGATCCAAAATGTCGACCGCGACAAGAAAGTCCTCACTATCACTGCCCCCGAAGGCTTGATCGACATGTACTTGCAATGACCGACGCGCGCCCCTTCCACTTCAAGCATTTCAGCCTCTACCATCATCGCTCGACGATGAAGGTGGGCACCGATGCCATTTTGCTGGGGCGCTGGACTGATGTCAAGCCGACAGATGTTGTGCTGGATATTGGCACAGGATGCGGCCTGCTGCCGCTGATGCTCTCGCAAAAGGGAGTGGCGCAGGTGGATGCCGTTGACATTGACAAGGCCTCCATCGAAGAGGCTACGGTCAATTTCGAAGCATCGCAGTGGCGCGAACATCTTAAGGCCTTTTGCGTTGACATTGTTGATTACAAAACGGAAAAGAAATACGACCTCATAGTCTCCAATCCTCCTTATTTCAACCGTTTCTCGAAATGCGACTCGGAGCGCAAGAGCCGGGCGCGGCACAACGACGCTGGACTGACCTATGCCAAAATATGTCGTGAAGTGGTCCGCTTGATGCAGCCAGATGGACGTTTCGCCTTGGTGCTGCCCGCCGATGTGTCGATGGAGTTTCTGGATACCGCGAAGCGTAACGGCCTATATCTTCACAAAAGGATGACCATCATCCCGATAGCAGGCAAGGAACCCAACCGTGTCAATCTGGAATTGGGCTTCGAAAAAAGCAATAATGTGTTTGAGGAAACCTTCGTCATCCGTGATGCGGACAAGCATTTCACGGCGCAATACAATGAATTTCTGAAGGATTATTATTTAGGGCTATAACCCTCTCTAAACTCTACACTCTAAACTCTACACTAAACTATTGTCCCTTCTTCGATGCCTCCTTGTTCGCCTTAGCCCTGTGTTCGTTGAAGAGATAAACCACCCTCAACGTGATGCTGTTGTTGTACTGGCGTTGCAAGGGCTGTACTCTGGAATCATCGGTCTTTAGGATGGTTTCGTTGGTGTCTTTGTAGAACAGACGGCTGCGGATGGGTGCCAATGAGTATTGGTAGCGCAATTCAGCGTGTATGCCTTCCCAGATGCGTACCCTAACGTCGGCGCAGATGTTGAAGTCGTGGGCACGGTAGCTGTCGGAATTGGCGATGGTCTGAGGGACGAGTTCTTCGATGGCCACGTCTTGCGGATAGCCAGCGGCTATGAGGAGCTTCGACAACTGCTTGAGGTCGGTGGCTTGGGTGAGGTCGGGGAGTCCCTCTCTGTCCTCACGCCAATGAATCTGTCCATCGCCCAAGCGGATGCCTGTGCTTTGTCCGTTGACATATTCCTGGAGACCTACGATGCGTCCGTAGGAGACGCCTACGCCAAGGCTATAGCGGTCCTTGTCGGTCAGGTAGATCATCACCGGTATTTCTGCATAGTTGAGATTCAGCTTGTAGGTTCCAGTGTAGAGACCGAGATGCTGGTTGATGGAGTCGCCCTTGTAGGCTCCTTTTTGGTTGAAGAGCACTTCGAGGCCAACGTCCATCCAACTGGTGATGGGGATTAAGGCACCGGCACCGACATGGACGCCTGGCTTACGGTAATGGTAGCATTCGTCGCCGTCAACTTGGCAGATGTTGCCGCCCAAGATCAACTCGCCTTTGACGATTTGGGCATGGAGCAGGGCGGGAGCGGCCAACAAAAAGGCTAATAACAAGGTAACTATTCTGAATCTCTTCATTTGTTTCTCGATTTCTAGGATTAACTGATTTATGGTGTTTTTATTGCAACAGCGCTGCAAAAATAACAAATCGTTTTCAATTCAAATGCTGTCCCGACACATTGTATCGTTTTCCGTCCTTGATGATGACGATCTTCCCGTCTTCAATCACTTTCTGAACAGAAGGCTCAGAGTCTTCTTGGTTGCCGTTTTCATCAATGCCGAAGTCTGTCTTTATGATGGTGTCGGACCAAATGATTTCTGATTCGGCGCCGTTGAAGTAAACCTCGCTGATGCCGAAACGGTAGTTGCCAGCACTAGCCTCATTCCAAGTTGAGTCAATGTATGAGGATTCAGTCACTTCGTCTGCCAGTAACACGGTGTTTCCTTCACTGTCTGTGCGGTATAATCGGTAGTGCTTAATAGATGCTAAATGGCATTTGATTTCAAAAATGTCAATGTTGGAGGTGCCGAGGTAAGTGTTTTCAGAGACAATAAACACCGCATCCTTGCCATCGTATTTTCCTATGCAGAAATCTATCTCTCGTCCAGTATTATTTATATAAGCTATTGAATGATCGTTGAGACTGCTGTTTAATAAGTCGTAATCGTATATGCCATTACTAAACAACAACAAGTGCGAATTTCCGTCTTCAGCGGTGTACTTTCCACATCCCTCGATAAAGTATGAAAGTGCTGATGGTATTGTGAAGTTGTAAATCGTTTGCCCTTGACGATTGACAAGTAATATCTTTGTTGTTTGAACATATTGTAAAAGCCAAAAACCGTCATTGTCGATATCGTATGCGCATTTGCCAAATTGAAAGTTCATGTAAGTGCTGTCGACAAGCGTTTTATTGGTGAAATCATAACAATACAAACGGCATATGTCATAAGATGTGGTGTTTTTGCTACAATAAAAATAGCTTCCGTCGCAGGTCAAACCATCGGGTCTTGCCCCGTCTATTGTAAAGAACTCAACCAATTCGCCGTCCATGGTGTATTTGCCAAATGTATAAGGATGATCACTCCAGTAACTGTATGCGGTATAGATATATTCGCCGTCAGTGGTCACCATGCTCTCCCCGTTGATTTCAAATTGTTTCAACAAGGGCCATTCTTTGTTGTCGTCAAAGATCCATGACAGGTTGACGTAAGGACTGTTCACGTCATTCGTGTCGGGCGCGTGATAAGCCTGGATTTCCTTCAAGGGCATATAGGAAAAGAAAGCTTCAATGTCGTCTACATCTTTGCTGACCAAAAATGAGTATGACGGGTCATAGGATACTATTGTTCCGCCTTTTTTCCAATAGCTGAATGTGCCGTTTTCGTTGGGAACCGCAGTGAGTGTGCATTGCTCGCCAATGTGGTACTCTCCTGTTCCTTCAATGGTGCCAGCCGTGGGTGGATAAACCGTGGCTTGCACAATCCACGGTTCATATTCCGGCTTGATGTCGAGGATGGCAAAGTTGCTTTCGTTAAAGCTGTATCCAATAGGATTCAGATGCCCCAAGGCGAAATAACCATTGGCGCGGCCCCATCCCCAATTGAAGTGCAGCAAGTCGTTGCCGTCGTAACCATCACACACGAAGGCATGGCTGCCTTGGCTGCCTTTACCTCCATAGAATACGGGTCGTTGCAAGTCAAGACAGGCTTTCAGCATCGAAATCCATTCTTCGTCACTGAAATCACTTCGCTTTTCTAAATGGAGCCGTCTTGAATAATTGAAGTAGCGTATCAATGCATCGGGCACATCTCCTGAATCGGCACCAGAACCATTGGTGGTATATTGCATGTCAACAGCAACGCCGCAATGGAACAGCAAGGTTGCCACTACCTCAACTTCAATGTCGCTGGAGTCGTCGGTCAGCGAATCGGGCATGTGATCCCAGTCGTAGACGGTGTTACCGAAGTCAGCAGAAAGTGTGAGGCCTGCATTGTTGTAAGAGTGCGAACCCCAGCCAGTTTCTGGATAGCGCCAATAGTGCATGATCTGACCCATGGCCACGGCTACACAACCCACTTCGGCATGGCCACACGGGACTTTTGAAAAGGTGGGGCAGAGTTCGTTGTAATGGCATCCTTGCTCCCACATT
>ONKA01000048.1 GCA_900318265.1 uncultured Bacteroidales bacterium
AAAAATGTCGTATCCCCGACGAGCCCAACCGCCCGTTTATCTCCTCGGAAGAGATTTGGGACTACATCAACAACACGAAGAGCACCCCTGAGCGTGTGCGCGAAATCATCCAGAAGTCGTTGGATAAGAACCGCCTGACGATGGAGGAGACCGCTGTCCTCGTCAACACCACCGACCCCGAGTTGGTGGAAGAGATCAAGGAAGGCGCCCGCGAGCTGAAACGCCGCATCTACGGCAACCGCATTGTGTTGTTTGCCCCGCTGTATGTGGGCAACTACTGCGTCAACAATTGCGTGTATTGCGGCTTCCGTTCCTCGAACAAGGAACAAATCCGCACCACTTTGACCGATGAAGAGCTCATCCGCAACGTGGAAGCTCTGGAAGACGACGGCCAGAAACGCCTTATCCTCGTCTATGGCGAGTCGCCGAAATACTCGCCTGAGTACATTGCCCACACCGTGAAGGTGACCTACGCCACCAAGAAAGGCAAGGGCAGCATCCGCCGCGTCAACATCAACGCCGCTCCTTTGGATGTGGAAGGCTTCCGCATCGTGAAAGAGGCAGGCATCGGCACCTACCAAATCTTCCAGGAGACCTACTGCCCTGAGATCTACAACGAATACCACCCCGCCAACACCAAGAAGGGCGACTACAACTACCGCTTGACCTCGATGGACCGTGCCCAGCAGGCCGGTATCGATGACAACGGTCTCGGTATCCTCTTCGGCTTGTACGACTGGCGTTATGAGGTGCTGGCCATGATCCGTCACACCAACCACTTGGAGGCTTGCTTCAACGTGGGTCCCCACACCATCTCGTTCCCGCGCATCAAGGACGCTTCGGGCCTGAACATCGACAAGAAGTATTTCGTCGACGATGACACCTTCGAGAAGATCATTGCCATCTTCCGCTTGGCTGTGCCTTACACTGGCATGATTCTGACCGCCCGTGAGGACGCCGCCTTCCGCGCCAAGGCTATCGAATATGGCATTTCGCAAATCGATGGTGGCACCAACCTGCAGATTGGCGACTACAAATACCACCACGAAGAAGAGGAAAAGAACAGCGACAAGCAGGAAGACCAAAACCTGCACCGCGAGCAATTCAAGATCGGTGACGACCGTTCGTTGGGCGACATCATCGACAAACTCCTCGACCACGACTTCATCCCGAGTTTCTGCACGGCCTGCTACCGTCTGGGTCGCACGGGTGAGCACTTCATGGAATTCAGTGTGCCGGGCTTCATCAAGCGCTACTGCACGCCGAATGCCATCCTTACTTTGAGTGAATACTTGGTCGACTACGCCACCCCCGAAGTCGCGGCCAAGGGCTGGAAGTGTATCGAGAACAACTTCAAGAACGTCGACCCGAAGTTCTTGGACGAGCTGAAGAGCCGCATAGAGCGCATCAAGAAGGGTGAGAGAGACCTTTATTTCTAAAAGACTAAGGTCCCTGAGCCTGTCGAAGGGCCGGTTCAAACAAGAAGGGCCTTTAACTTCGTTGAATCTGCGATTTCGACAAGCTCAAGGACCCTTTAGCTCTCCAATTAACATTATTAGATAGTGAAAAAGCCTCTGCTTATGGCAGGGGTTTTTTCTTTGTTTGACCTCATTTTCGCTCAATGATTGCCAAAAAAAGTAAGGACATTAGTTTTTGAGGTTGACTATTATATTATTGATTTTCAGTATAATACGATAAGGACAATCCAAAAAAGTAGGGACATAGCCCCCTGGGGAGCCTCATGCCTCTTGACAAACGTTTTTTCTGTATATTTTTGCGATGACAAAAACGAAAAAGTCATGAAGACGTTTTTACATTCTTTGTTCTTAACAGCCATCACTTGCCTCGCACTGGCTTCCTGCGACAGCCCAACCAAGCGCCTTGAGCAAGCCCAAACCTTATATAATGAAGGCATACAACTGCGCGAGCAACGCCGCTCCGAAGAGGCCGCCGAGAAGTTCCTGCAAGGGCTGGCACTCGTGCAGCGTTCGGACAAGACTACCGAGACCCTCCAATTGGAAGGCCAGCTCTGCGACAACCTCGGTGCCATGTACCTCAAACACGGCCTTTTCGAGGATGCCTTCAAGCAACACCAACAGGCACTGAATTGTTTTAAACAGACCGCCGACTCCACTGGCATGATGAACGCCTACCGCAACAGCGGTCGGGCAATGCGGGCACAAGAGCAATACACACAAGCCAAGCAATACTATGACTCGGCTTTCCGCGTTGCCACTTTCATCAACGACCAAGCTATGCTTGCTGACCTATATCTCGAGATGGGCCGCGACTACTACATGGAGACGGGCAACTTCGCCAAAGGCATCGAGAGCGTCAACCAAGCCTTGGAAATCGGCCTCAGCGACAACGACACCGACATCGCCCACATGACCTTGGGCATCCTTTATTATTACACGCGCGAAAACGAGAAGGCAAAGTCCTACTTGAACCAAGCCCTCCGCAGCGAGCGTGCCGGACTGAAGATGTCTGTGTATCAAACGCTTTACGCCATCGCCTACGGCGAGGGTGACTATCAGCAGGCGGTGAAATACCACACGCTTTTTTCTGATAACTTGGTGCAAGCCGACGCGGAGCACTCCAGCGAGACCATGCAAAGAATCAAGGCAGAATATGAGTTGAAAGCCCAGCAGAGCGAGTTGGAGAGCCTGCATCGTACCCGCGACCTGAAACTCTATCTGATTATCGCCTTGGCAGTGATCGCCTTGCTCGTCATCCTCCTGATTGTGAGGAAGAAAATCAGCGACCACAAACTGGAGATGGAGCACTTCGGGCGGCAGGTGGAGCGCGACCAGAACCGCATCCACGAGTTGGTGAGCGACATGGAGAACCTCATCCGCACCAACGACGAACTACGCCGCTACCAGCAGACCCTTCCGCCGAAGGATTTGATGTCGATCCAGAAAATCTTGACGCGAAACAAGATCATGACTACCGCGCAAGCTCTCACGGAAGAAGTGAACAACGACTCGCTCAATTTCGAGTTGACCGACAACGACTGGAACGACTTCATCAGCCTGACGGACTTGGTCTTCGACGGCTTCTCGCAGCGGCTGTTGCAACTCTACCCCAAACTCAGCAAGTGGGACGTGCGCATCTGCTGCCTCTCCAAGAACGGATTCTCCAATCAAGTGATTTCCATCCTGTTGGACACCCAGACCGACTCTTACTACAAACGCAAAACCCGCATAAAACAGATGAAAATGGACCTCGGGGATGATAACCGCACTTTTGAGGAGATAGTGAATGCAGTTTAAGCACAAAACAAATAATATCTTATGAGAAACTACAGATTACACAGATTTGACAGATATACGACGAGAAATTTGCAGGACGCAAGCGTCCAATTATTACAGATCTGTATCAATCGGGAGCCTGCGACCCATAAATTCTACGGGAAGAAATCGGTACAATCTGTAAAATCTGTAGTTAAATGAAGTCGAAATCAAATAATTAACAATCAAATAATTAGACCTATGAAAAGATTAGTATTAACATTAGCGATTATGGTTGTCTTTGCCCTTGGAGGCATGGCGCAGAACATTTGGAAGCCCATCAATGGCACAGGAATATTGGGTGCCAGTCCCGATGGAAGCATCTTTGCCTATGGTGAATATGGCACATTGTCGCGTTCACAAGACGATGGCGAGTCGTGGCAGATTGTATTAGGTCAGGAAACAGGTTTTACTGGTCATATTAATTCGTCATGCTTTGCGGTTAGCCCTGAAGGAAGAATCTGTGTCTTTAATGATAACCAGCAGACTGTAGTGTATTCCGACGATAACGGCGACACGTGGCAGCAAACCACGGTGCTTTCTTTGTGTGGGATGCCGACGAAAGCAGGTATATGTGCTCCAACCAACGACATTATGGTGGTTTGGGCTGCAAACGGAGAAATCTCCTATACCCTTGACGGTGGCGAGACATGGGATGGGTGGATCCTTGATTTTCTCGAAAACTCTGAATCCGTCAGCGATCTTTTGGTCAATGAAAACGGCGATGTGTATGTCAGCGTCGACTATTATATTATGAATATCGTCGGCATTTATCATTCTACTTTGTCAGGCATACAAAATTGGGAACTTGTTGCCTTTGAAGGCATTAGCATTAAGGATATGGCCTTCGACCTTGAGGGAAATGTGGTGGCTTGTGGCTATAATGCCGATGGAAGTAGTGTTGGTTTCCAGCATATTCCAGGCTTTTATTTGTTCGATGGGACGAGTTTGGCCATCAGCGATGATGGAATTGTGTACACGCCTCACTTCATGGGACTTCAGGCTGTTCTTTCCTATTCCATCGACCATGGCGAGCATTTCACCGAGATAGGAGAGCATCTTCCCCTTGTTGATATAGCTCCAGGCGGCGAAAATCCTCGCCTTTTCAAAGGGTATGACAACCATCTGTATTTCGACGGCGGCGGGGAGTATTGGAAGAGTGTTTTTAATGCCGACGAAATCATTCCTCACGCTCCAACTCCTTATTATCCTTTGGTCCAAGAGGCAAACAACCGCCAGAAATGGAACGTGGTTTACATGGCTTCTATGAACTATCCTAATGATTACTTTACTGAAACCCAAAGTATTAGAGATAACATTACCTTGGATGGAGTGGACTATAAACTTGTTTGGAAGGAAGATGTGTATGATTCCAAAAGAATTGCAGGTGCGGTTCGTGAAGAGGACAAGAGGGTGTATTTCCGCAGAAAAATAGAACAAAACTATCAAGACGAAGTCCTGCTATATGACTTTAATCTTTCGGTAGGTGACACTGTTACGGTGAACTGGATGGGCCAACAACTGATGGTGCTTGAAGAATCCGAAGTGGAAATCAATGGAACTATGAGGCGGAAATTGATTTTTGGCCCTGATGAGTATTGGATTGAAGGCGTGGGTAGCTCCTACGGCTTTCTGAACAGCGGTTATGAAGACATTGTCGGCTCGTTTGTCCATCTTTTGTGCTACCACGAAAACGGCAACCTGGTTTGGGACAACGAGGCGTTTGACGACTGTGTGATGAATAGCGATGGTACGCTTGCATCATTTGCTCCCCAAGACGCGGAGTGGTATTTCGATGTGTTCAACCCATGGGGCACGCATCCTGAATATCAGAGGTTTTTCGTGGATGGCGACACGATTATCCAAGGCCATCAGTGCAGCATCATCACGCAGCATTTTGTTGACACTGGGCATGAAGGGGGAGAATTTGTGTACGAGGAAGACAACAAGGTGTATTGGTTCAACCCGACCACAAACGCCTTCTCGATTTTGTATGACTTTGATGCCGAAGCAGGCGAATCGTGGTACTACGAAGTAGGTGACTGTACTCATTTGGCGACTGTCGATAGCGTTGGCAGCGTGACTTGGAACGGACACAATTACCGTACGCAGTGGGTTAGGTTTAACGAGGATGTTCAATACTATAGTGGGAAAATCATCGAGGGAATCGGTTATGAGAAAGGATTGTTCCCCAGCATTTATGTTTGTGATGGATTGGAAATGTTTGATGCAAGTGAGATAGAATACCTTCGTTGTTATGTTAATGAAGGCGAGATGCTTTATCATGAAGGGGGATATGATTGCGATGAGACTACTATCACACCTCCGAGCCATCCTGAATGGTACTATGAAATCCTGAATGAGAATGGCACCATCACCTACCAATATATGTATCAGGCAGGAGACACCATTATCAACGATGAGCCGACGCATATCCTTGTGAAAATCAACACGCTTTACGACAAGGGATTGCGTGAAGAGGTGACGCATGAGTATGTCTTTGAACTCAACGGCAAGTTGTATTGGTGGAACAAGCGCTTGGGGTTATTCACCGTGCTGTATGACTATGAAGCCGAAGTGGGCGACAGTTGGAACATTTTTGTCGGCACGGAAATCCTTACCATGCATGTGGACGCAGTTGAAGAAATCGAATACGAGGGTAGGATCTATCGGATGCTTCGTGTGAGCGATCCCGAAGACCTCTTCAGCGGCAATATCGTATGCGGCATCGGCCACCTCACCAGTTTCTTCCCCGAAAGGCTGATGGACAAAGGGGACGGCGTGCGCGTGGAAGGTATGCGTTGCTATTGGAATGAAGGCGAACTGGTGTTCAAATACGGCGACGAGGACTGCGACGCAGTCATTAGCGAACTGCATGGCATTGTGGAGGACGGACCTTCGACCCCTTCGACAGGATTGGCGGTTTATCCTAATCCTACCAACGGCATTTTGTTTGTAGAGACGGTGTGCACACCGTCTCTACCAGACCAAACGTATCGTATCACCAACCTGGTGGGCGCCCCAAGGCATGTATTTCGTCACTGTTGGCGACATGACGCGGAAATTTGTGGTGCGTTAATCGTGGTAAAGGATAACAATCAAAAACATACAACTATGAGAAGATTAGTATTAACTATAGCGATTTTGGCAGGCTTCGTCCTTGGTGGCATTGCGCAGAGCCTCCATTACGACTTTGAAGACGGCACCCTTCAAGGTTGGACCACACTCGATGGCGATGGCGACGGACACAACTGGCAACCCAATACTGATGGAATAGGACATAACGGTTCCGACGGTATGGTGCTGTCGTATTCCAAAGACCCTGTCACTGGTGACTCCTTAGCACCAAACAATTTTATTGTGTCTCCCCGTGTGAGATTACCCCAAGGAGGTAGTGAATTCTGTCTTTGGGCGCTTCCTTTGGACGAGTCCCGTCCCGCTGAGCATTGGGCTATATGCGTTTCCACTACGGTAAACGACGACCCGTTGGCTTTTACCACATTGCAAGAATGGACACTTACTTTCAATCCCTTTCATCCTGGCGAATGGACACAATACTGCGTTGATTTGAGCCTGTATGCTGGTCAGGATGTCTATATTGCTATTCGTCATTTCTTTTGGGAAGGGTTTGAGGTATCACAATCTGCCATTTGCATTGATGACATCGATATTCCAGGTGAGATTGTGGAAACACAAGACAACTCTCACTATGCTGATGCCATTCAAATTTGTGCCGACGGTGTTTCGCATTTTCCACTCCCTGTCGGCCTTGAGAATGCAGAAACAGGCCCTGATTACAACTGTCTTCTCATTCAGTCTAATCCTTCTTGGTTCTTCGTCAAAATGGCCGAACCGGGCGATGTCATCATCAATATCAATGTGGAAAGCAATGATTTTTATGATGTGGATTTCTGCTGTTGGGGTCCTTTTAATACGCTTCCCGAAAGCTCCGTAGCACTGACGCAAGACAAAGTGGTCGACTGTTCTTACAACCCCGAGCCGGCAACCTGCACCATTCCAAGCGAAGCCCAAACGGGTGAATACTATGTGATGGTCGTTACTAATTATGCTAATCTGCCTGGCGACCTCACCTTTACAATAGGAGGAGGAACAGGTAGCCTTGAATGCCTAAGCACGGAGCGCTTCGATTTCTCAGCCGTATGCGAAACAGGTCAGACGCTTTATTACATCATTACCGACGAGGAACAAAAAACCGTAAAATTGACTTTTCCCCATGAGCCGGAAAACCCTTGGGAGAGTAACTATTGGGAAGGTTACGAAAAGCCTCAAGGCAGCATGACCTTGCCCTCAACGGTGACCTACGAAGGTGAGACTTACACCGTGACCTCTATCGACGCTTCTGCATTTTACGAATGTGAAGGCTTAACGGGAACACTGGTCGTCCCAGGAAGTATCACCGACATCAACACGTATGCTTTTTACGCTTGTACAGGATTGAATGTCGTTGAATTGCAAGAAGGTGTAACCACCATTTGGCACAACGCCTTTACCTCTTGCAGCGGCATAACCTCAATAAGCTTCCCCAATACCCTTACCTCTATTTTCCATAATGCCTTCAGCAGTTGCTCGTCATTGACGTCATTGCATCTCCCGGCATCCGTGACCACCGTTTACCCATCCGTCTTTACCAACGACTCTGCCTTGGAAAGCATTACGGTTGACGAAAGCCATCCGCTTTTCTATTCTGAAAACAACGCCATTATCAAAAGGGATGACAAGACGCTGTTTTTGGGTTGTAAAAACACGGTCATCCCCGACGATATCGTGGCTATCGGCGAAAATGCCTTTAACGGTGCCGGCAATGGTGGCGACCTTGTGATTCCTAATTCCGTCAGATCCATTGGCGACTACGCTTTCCAATCATGCCATTTCTCGGGTACGATCACGCTTTCCGATTCGTTGAGCACAATAGGTATTTTTGCTTTCGCTAACAGTGAGTTTTCGGGCTCATTGATAATGCCTAACACCGTGACTTCGGTAGGATTGAGGGCTTTTGACCATTGCCTGAACCTTACGGGTGAACTCAAGCTATCCGAGTCGTTGACAGAAATCCAACATACTACGTTTTATGGCTCAGGTTTTACTGGCGTTTTGGTCATACCCAATTCGGTGACTTCCCTCAGTAATTCGGCTTTTTACGACTGTCATTTCTCCGACCTTGTCTTAAGCGAGAATCTGACTTTTATTGGCGGAGCAGCCTTCTCGGGTTGTGAGAATTTTACGGGAATTCTGCGGATTCCGGCTTCAGTCACCCGTATCGAAAACCATGCCTTCAGAAATACGCGTTTCACCGAAATCTATTCGTACAATCCCATCCCTCCAGAATTGGAAGAACAAGCTTTCAATGGCTATGCCTCTGTTTATTTCTATGACCCCGAAATTCCCATCCATGTGCCGATTGGCTGTAAGGAGGCTTATGAAACTGCTCCTAATTGGGAATACTTCCAAAACTTTATCGAGGATATTATCCGCCAAGAATGGTACTACGAAATCCAGAACGAGAACGGTAGCATCACCTATCAATACATGTATCAGGCCGGCGACACCATAATCAACAATGACACAGCGCATATCCTCGTGAAAATCAACACACTTTATGACAAAGGCCTGCATGATGAGGTGACGCACGAGTATGTCTATGTGCGCGATGGCAAGGTGTATTGGTGGAACAAGACTCTTGGAGAGTTCACTGTACTGTATGATTACGAAGCTGAAGAAGGCGATGAATGGGAAATCAAGGTGGGTACGGAAAGCCTTGTGATGCATGTGGATGTTGTGCAAATGGTCACCTACAAGAGCCAAACCTATAGGATGCTCACTGTGAGCGATCCCAATGACCTTTTCAGCGGCAATATCGTGTGCGGCATTGGTCACCTAACGAGTTTCTTCCCCGAAAGGCTGATGGACAACGGCGATGGCATCCGCGTAGAAGGTATGCGTTGCTATTGGAGTGATAGCAAATTGGTGTTCAAATACGGCGATGAGGACTGCGACGCCATTTATGATGAATTGCATGGGATTGAAGAGGACGGCCCTTCGACTCCTTCGACAGGCTCAGGAACCGCAGGGACCTTTGCGGTTTATCCTAATCCTACCAACGGCATTTTGTTTGTAGAGACGGTGTGCACACCGTCTCTACCAGACCAAACGTATCGTATCACCAACCTGGTGGGC
>ONKA01000002.1:0-39169 GCA_900318265.1 uncultured Bacteroidales bacterium
CCAGCTCGTTCTTCATCGAAGCATTGCCTTCAGCGGTCTTTCCGCCAAAGGTGTAAACGTACTTTGTCATTGTTTTAATTGATTATTAGTGATTTAACTTCTTTTCTTTCGTTCAAAAATTAAGGTGCAAAAATAGGGATTTGGTAGAAAATATGCAATAATGAGATTGGATTTTTTTTAAGTACCATGAAAAAAGCCTCAGAGCATGGCGCTCCGAGGCTTTTTATTTCAGTGTTTTTATGGCGTTATTCCTTCACGAACTTCAATGTATTTATGGCACTTGCCGACTTCACGGTGACGAAGTACATGCCGTTGTTCAAACCTTCAAGGTTGAGGGTGGTCATGCCCTTGGCATTGCTCTGCTGATAGACTTGCTGTCCCATGGCATTGAAGACCATGATTTCGCACTCCTCTTCGGGCAGGTTGATGCTGAACTGGCCGTGGTTCGGGTTGGGATAGATGGCCACGCCGTTCATCACGGTCTCTTGCGTGACGGTGATGGTGTTGGTGGGCGGGAAGACGATGTAGTCGAGCCAGGCACAGTCGCTACCGTTGTTGACGTAGTTGTCCTTGCTGTAAGTCCATCTCAACTCATGCTGTCCAGCCGTGAGGGCAAAATGCTCTTCACTCCAAGCGACCTCGCCTGACCAGTTGCCTTGCTCGATGTCGTCGATGAAGAAGTAGAGCATGTCGTAGCCGCTTTCCGACGACACTTTCTTGAAGAAGCTGATTTCGCCCGCGTTGGGCACGTCAAGGGTGATTTTCAGCGAGGTGCTCGCATTGCTGCCGATGCTGCCCGATTTGACGCAATAGGTGCCTTCGTATGGGTCGTCGGTGAAGATCGTCCAAGGTCTCGTGGGGTCGTTCTCCCAGTCGAAATTGCTGAAGTCGCCGCTCTCCCAGTCTTCGATGACATTGCCTACGGTGAAGACGAAGCTACCATTAGTGGAATAGGCGCCTGAGGTGACGTTGAAGCCGATTTCGTAGGCCGTACCCAACTCAACTGCCTCGGAGAGTGTGAAGACGAAGTCGGCAGTGAACTCTCCGTCAGCATTCACGGTGCCTTGCGGGAAACTGCCCTGTTCGAAGGTGATCTCTGGCAGGTCGCAGATGATGTTGAGCATGGTTTCTGGTGCAGCTGCCATGCCAGCGTTCTTCACGGTGATGTGAGCGGTGACGGTCTCACCCGGGTCGACATGGCCATTGCCGTCATTGTCATCGATGACGGTGCCAAGCACGGCAAACTCTGGAGCATAGAGACGAATGTCGAACTTGCTCTCCCAGGTGTCGGTGCCATCGGTGCAAGTTAAGGTGAAGTCGGCTTTGGTCATATTGGGCACGTTGTCGGCGATGTCCATGGCAAAGGCTTCGGCAAGTGTAGCTGTTGCACCACCATCGAGGCTGGGAATGGTCTCTGTGGCATCGGTGAGGGTGATATAGTCACAGTCGGTGTTGAGGGTGGCAGTGACGTTGTTGGCGGTCAGGGTACCCACATTTTTGATTTGCAAGTCGAGTGCGATGCTGGTACCGAAGTCGGGCTGGGCGCCACCGCTGATGGCATAATTGTCATAAACGACATAGGCGCAGTTGCCAGGGATGCTGATCAATGGCAGGGATTGCGGCCAAGCATCGCAGCCCGTGACGACGAGGCTCATCTCGCCGACGAAGTCGATGGGCTCGGCAAACTCGATGGTGCCATTGCCGTCTTCATCAGTATAGCCTACGCCAATCATGTCTTCTCCATGGAACAAGGCGCAACGGAAGTTCTTCAAGCCTTGGCCGTTGTCGTTGGTTACGGTGACATCCATCGTGGTCATGCCGATCAGGATTTCGGTGGCATAATTGACTTGGGGTGTTAAAGGCTCATCATGCCAAGGACTGACGGCTACATCGCCCATCAGGTTGAGGTCGTAGAAGTTCCAGCGCAGGGCGCCTTCTTCCCATTGTCCCGGGGCATTGACCCAAGGTGCTGTCTCAATCTTACTTTCTCTTAAGGCCATGCCACCATAGGGGATGCGGTCGTTGTAGTAGGCGTCTTCTGTCTCGCGAGCTAGGTGGATAGCGGGGCCTTCGGTCTGGCCTTCGTTGAACCATCCGTAGCGTGAGTTGCCGAAGGTGGCCACGGCGAAGTTGGCGATCTTGGTCATGCGTTCCAAGATGCAGTCGCTGCTGAAGTCGCCGCAGATGCAGCCCGAGGTGTGGAAGAAGGTGTAGTTGTGGTCGACACCGTTCACTGCACTGAAGTTGTTGTTGGTGATATCGCCGTTGGTCCATCCAGCCACATAGTTGGTGTTGGCATGGCCGTCGTGGTGGACGTATTGTGTGCCTTGGTTGATGGCGTTGCGAAGCAGAGAACCGCTCCAGTTGCCTTCTTCCTCATAAAGGCGTGTGAAGTTGTAATCTTCTGGGATGCCCGTGGTGGTGTAGCCGTTGTCGTCGTGCGTGCCGATGAGCAGTTCAAGGTATTGGCTGCCGTTGCTTTCCGGGTCGTCGTAGAGGTGCTCACCAGCCATGATGACGTCGTGGAACTCGCCCAGGACAGGTTCGGCTTGATAGGTCATGGCCTTGTGGAGCATGTTGTCAAGCTCGCTTTGGTTGCTGAAGCACATACGTCCTATGCCAATCTCGGGCAGCAGGTCGTCTTCACCAATCTCGCCCCAGCGGTTGTCGTTGTCATCGTTCCAGGTGCCGTCCAAAGCGGCGTAATAGAGGTCGGCGGGGATGTCGCTGTCGGTCTGATGGCTGCCGCCACTCAACACGTCGCAGTAGAAACCACGATAGGGGATGTCGGGCACGTCGCCGCCAAGGTTCACCATCATGATGCCGTTGTCTTCGTATTCTTGGATGATGTAGTTACGCAGTTTCTCTGCATTGTCTTGTCCGCTCATCGTGTTGAGGATGGTCTCGAGGTCGACGACCTGGGTGCGGAGGCCACGAGCCAGATAGAAGCTGACGTAGTCGTCAAACGAGGCGACATACTGTTGCTTGGTGACCACGAGGAGGTCGTAGCCACCCATGGTGCGACCTCTGTCGTTGTAAGTCTGTAGCATCTCTGGATTTTGGGCCAGACGTTTGGCACGCTCGGCATTGTCGCCGTTGAGCCAAAGTTTGCGACATTGGTCAGCTTTGGCAGCTGCTGTCGTGATGCGAACGGTGGCCTTGGTGGCATAACGCACTTCACCGGTGCCAGGCACATACTGCACAGGCGTGAAGGCTGAGAAAGCGTAACCGATGCCGTTCAGGTATTGTGTGCTGAGCTTGCCGTAGGCTTGGGCAGGGTAGTTGCTCTTCGAGGCATAGAGGGCCTCGTCCTTCTCAAACTGACGGCGCACGGGGTCAGAGTAGGTGCGTGCCGACTGGTAAGGGAAGAGGTTGTGGCTGCCTTCCATCGTCTGGAAGTCGGAGAGTTCCACTTCGATGCTGACGGCTTCCGTGCCTTGGGGCAGCATGAGGCTGACGCTCTGCCAGGGCAGCGACGGCTGACCTGCAAGGGCGCTCTGCATGCAGTCCGTGAATTGGATCTGCTCGTAGCCTTGAATTTGGCTAATGCTCGGTTGATTGAAATAATAGGTCTTCTCGATGGTCTGCGCCGTGGCGAACAGGGTGACCATCAGGGAAAGGATAAGGGTTAGGCTTAGTTTTTTCATTGTATCTATGTTGATGATTATGCAAAATGTAATCGGCAAAAGTACATATTTCTGCAAAAACTGGCGAAATAATGGCGTAAAATTTTCGTTTTCAAGGAAAAGAACTATCTTTGCACAACAAACAAAACTATAATGACATGAAAAAGTGTTTGGTCTTGCTGATTCTTTTGCTCTTGTTATGGTCTTGTAACCAATCTGATTGCAAGTATCCCAGTAGCGAGCTCGAAGCCTATGAATTTGATAATGAATATGTGTTATTTGAACTTCCGAAGGAAGAGGAAGTGTTGAATTATAAAAACGATTTCTTTGACTTTAAGGAAATTTACGATTTTGAACCATACAGGAGCAATGCCATTTCTCCGCCTAGTGAGGATACTTTTTATTACGAGTGTTATGTTTTGAAAAACCATGATTTTGAAACAGGAAGCATAGGCGGTATTTCCAAAACAGATATTTGGAAGCAAGGAAGTAGAGGAGACACACTGGCCATTTTATATAGATATCGCGATTTTGGCTATAATGGTATTAGTTTGGCTTTTTCGGTCGACAATGGTAATTCATGGGAATACTACTATACCGGCATTACCCAAGGCAAACCGCTATATGTCAAGTGGTATTCAAAGTATCCACTTATTGATGCGAATGGAAACATTGGAATTGAAGCCTGTTTGTTGAGGCAGTTTGATGATGCAGAGGAACCAGACATACGTCATGTTGCAGATACTTTGGTCAAGGATGGATTGTTTTTGATGCTTGATTTGGCAACACTTCGTAGAGATACCGATGGCGATGGATTGACGGACATCGTAGAGACTCGACTTCATACGGATTTGAATAACCCTGATACCGATAACGATGGTATCCCCGACAATTTGGATTTGACACCTCGTGTTTCAGCACCAAGGACAGAGAAGACTTTGGCTTTGGAGGCTGCAATTAACAAAGATCGAAGGATTTGTTTTGAATATGATCCGCATGGCGCAATCATACCCATGACAGAAGAGCAAGGGAACTATTATGTTAATGAGACCACCGATACTTATATGGTTGTTACCGACGATGAAAATCTTTATGGAGTCCGTCCAAATTCTTCATTACGACTTGTTTTTGTCACGAAAGAAGAAAATGAGGCTTTTTTCGGCAAGTTTGACGATGGCATGAAACGCTATTTCGTGACTCCCCTCTGCAAAGTAGACCATCGTAAAGACACCTATATTTTTTCAGTTAGTTCAATGAATTGGCACAATGCTTATGTCGCAAAAAAGCGGAACCGTGGCTGGGACATCAGATTTACCTCGATAACAATTGAATAATTGAAGTTGAACACTTAAATTAAGGAATATGAAAAAATATTTGAGTTTATTGCTGATTCTTTTGATTTCCGCCATTGCGTTCGCGCAGGAGGAAGAAGAAATAGACGACATATCGAATTATCCGAGCAAGGAAAAAGACGCTTATTATCAAGAATGGGGAAAAAACTATAAGCCTTGGAAACCTTTGGATGAAAACGAAATCATGGCATACGAAAATGCCTATTTTGCGTTGGAGGAGATTAAGAATTTTACGCCATTTCAAGAAGGAGAGGATCACCAAAGATATTACTATGAGAGCCTAAAACCTAGGTTTGATGATTGTCCTGAACTTGCTGCCAAGATTGACAAGCGACAGGTCATGAGATACGAAAAGAGAGACTCGATGGAAGCCATCGTGTATAAGAGTTATGAGTATTTTATGGCATCTGAACCGAGTATATATGTGGCCTATTCAGAAGACCAAGGACGGTCATGGACTTTTTATTATACTGGGATAACGCATTGCCAGCCACTTTGTTTCAAGCCGCGATCCAAGATGCCTTTGTTCAACAAGCAAGGCGATTTGCAGTTGG
This sequence comes from uncultured Bacteroidales bacterium, assembly GCA_900318265.1. GTDB lineage: Bacteria > Bacteroidota > Bacteroidia > Bacteroidales > F082 > Limimorpha. The sequence goes on from ONKA01000002.1 coordinate 5,533, forward strand.
AGGCATGCCTGCTTCGCCAGATTTCTTCTTTTTGGCTGGGCCATGTGTCAGATTATGAATTGGTCAAAGACGGTCTGCTGTTGACCATTGACATGGAGACATTGCGCAAAGACTCTGACGGGGATGGATTGACGGATATTGAAGAGGCAAGGTTTATGACCGATCCTTTCAATAGCGATACCGATGGTGATGGAATTGCCGACGGTTTGGACCTGAATCCGAGAATGTCGGTGCCTCGTTCGGACAAGACGGCCGTTTATGAATACTTGATTCAGTTTTGTTTTGCGGATACTATTCCGTTGACCATTTCAGAGTTGTGTTATGCCAACGAAAAGACTAGAACGGTGAGAATTGTAACTGATTGTCCAGAACTTCAAGCTGTTCAACCAAGAACAATGCGCGTAATCGTCCTCTCAGAAGAGGATTATGAAAACTCTAGTAAGTATTTTGTGCCGATGGACAGCTATCATTTGTCTCCTATGTTTAAGGTCGATGACGAAGAGGAAACTTATCTTGTTTCCGTTTCGGCTCGTTCAGGTTTCTGGGATTGTTTGGTAAAGAAAACAGACAAGGGATGGAAATTGGGTGTGATCTCTAGCGGGATTTTTTGAGAATTTGGTTTTTGCATATAATCCGTACTATTGAAACATACAACAAACACAATGATGACATGAAAAACTATTTGACTATGTTGCTGCTTCTTCTGCTCCCTGCGTTTTCGTTTGGGCAGGAAAAAGAAGGATTTAAATACACCAGCAAGGAAGAAGATGCGTATTACCAGAACAGGCATTACAAGCCGTTTGAGCCTTTGAGTAAAGAAGTTTTTTCGAATTATAAAGATGATTTCTTTGGATTTGAGGAGATAGATAACTATGCTCCTTATTGTGATACACTGTCTTATACCCCGTTTCAAGACTCAATAGAGAAACATTGCCGATATTATTTTTGGCATGATTCTTTACGGCAATTTATTGGTGGAATAGATAGATACAGAATTTTAAGATATGAGAAACAAGGTAGAATAGAAGCATTTGTATACGAGGATTCGAAGTATGTGAGGAAATTTTCTGCAGAGCCTGAACTTTGGGTCGCCTATTCTTCGGATGGAGGTGAGTCATGGGAGTACTATTATACGGGTATTGTACAAAGGCAACCGATTTTTGTCAAATGGTATTCAAAACTGCCGCTGTTTAATGCTGAAGGTGACTTGCAGATAGAAGCTTGTTTGTTAAGGCAGATGTCATCATACATATTGCCGTTTGGTTCTCCAAAATTTAATGTGCCAAAAGACGGATTACTCTTGACCTTGGATTTAGTGACTTTGCGTAAAGATTCTGATGGCGATGGTTTGACTGACATTGTTGAGGCAAGATTTCGTACTGACCCCCAAAAAGCGGATACCGATGGCGACGGCATCCCAGACAATTTGGATCTAAATCCTCGATTTGCGTTGCCACGGACAGAAAAAACGATAATAATGGAAGCGGTTATTGAGGATTATAATATAAACATCTATGCAGATACGCTGTCGGATTTACAAATTCCAGGGCCGAATTACGCCACAGATACTACCGAAACTGTGATGATTGTTTCCAACAGTCCTGATATTCAAAGCATTCAGCCAAAATCGCATAGGATAATCATTTTAACGGAGGAAGAATATGAGTTCTTGAAAGAACCATTTGATGAAGATTTACCAAAAACAACTATTTCTCCTCTATTCAAAGTGGATGACATACCTAATGCATTAGTATTTCGTATTGACTACGGTATGTCAGCGAAAAACTATTTTGTTGTGAGAATTGATAAAGGTTGGGCACTAAAAGTCATATCGGGTATAATCAGCTAAACTATCAGCCCGCCTGAATTCCTTCAAGCGGGCTGTTCATTTGTTTGTGTCTATGGGGATTACTTCACCACGATTTTCTGCACTTTCACCTCATTGCCGTTGATGAGGCGGAGCATGTAGATGCCAGGAGCGGCGTCCACACTGATACTTGCGCAGCCGTTGATGCTTTCGCTCTTCAAAATACGACCGTTCATGTCAATGATTTGCAAAGTGGCAGATCTTGAGCCTGTCGCGGGATTGTTGATGATGAAGTTGCCATCGTTATAGAAGGCGAAGGTCCCTGCGCTTCCTGAACCTGTCGAAGGAGTCGAAGGGCCGTCTTCCTCCACATCGAGGACGACCTCCATGGGCGGCAGCACGATATTGTCCACCCACACGCAGTCCTGTCCGCCAGTGGCTCCACCGTCTTTCTCGTAGCTCCAAGTGAGGTGGTGCGTTCCTTCTGGGATCATGAAGTTGATGTAAGTCCAGCTGGTTTCGCCCGCCCAACGGCCTTTGCGTTCGCCATCGACATAAAACACGAGGAAGTCGTAGCCGGTCTCGGTGGAGGTCCTCACGTAGAAGCTGATCTCATTGTCGCAGGCGAAGTCATAGTCGAGACTCATGTCGGCGTGGCTGTTGTGACCCATCGACGTGGTGTGGGCGCAATATAGGCCTTCGTATGGACCATGGCTTACAATCTCCCAGCCGCCTTGGCCTTCAAACTGCCAGTCGAACTTGCTGAAGTCCCCTGTCTCGAAGTCTTCCATCTCGCTGTTCACATTGACGAAATAGGAGTCGTAGACAATGTAGTTCCCAGAATAAGTAGCTAAAATGAGTTCGAAGGCTTGGGCGTTTCTGGCATCGGTGATGCTCATTGTGAAGTCTACTGTGAAAGTGTCGTCGACGGCCAAGTCACCAACGCTGAATTGGTTCTGGTCGAAGAGGATTTCGGGTGCAGAGCAGTAGACGCCGAAGACGGTATTAGGCGAGAGGCTATGACCAGTGTTCTTGCCCGTGAAGTGCAGGGTGAGGGTCTCGCCGCTGTCGGCATGGCCGTTACCGTTGCCATCCACTTCTTCCAAGACGGTGGCAATCCGCCCGAAGTTGGGGGCGTTGAGGGTCATGTCGAATTGGCTCTCCCACGTCTCGTTTCCATCGGTACAAGTCAAAGTGAAGGTAACCACGGTCTGGTCGGGCACATCATCGCTGACGGTGAAAGCGAAGGCGTTGTCAAGGCTGACGGTAGCATGGGAGTCTACGGTTCCAACGGTGGCAGAGCCTTGCGTAATAGTGAAATATGTTGCATTACAACTCAAGGTGGCAGTTACATTGTTGGCCGTAAGGTTGCCTACATTGCGGAAGCCAATGTTGAGGTTTTGGTCCTCTCCGAAGTCGACCTGCCAATCGGGGTCGTTGAGGGCGTAGCTGTCAAAGAGCACATGGGCACAGTTGGCGTTGTCGAAGCCGAGTTCAAGATGCTGGGGCCAGCCGTTCATGCCCGTGACATAGAGGTCGAGGACATCGGTGTTGTTGACGGCGGCAAAACAGAGCTCTGCGTCGCCGTTGGAATCGGTGGAAGCCAAAGCAATCAGTTCATCCCCTTTGAACAGACGGCATTCGAAGTTGTACATACCGTAACCTTCTTCGTCATTCACGGTGACGGGAATGCGGTTGGTGCCCACGGGAAGGGTGGTGGCGCATTCGATTTCAGGTGTAAAGGGTTCGTCGAACCAGGCGCAAAGGCCCACATCACCTAAAGCATTAAGGGCATAAAATGACCAGCGCAGCACGCCGATTTCGCCATCCATGGTGATGAAAGGCGAGGTCTGAATCTTACTTTCTTTTAAAGCAGCACCGAGGCCTGCCAAACGCTCGTGATTGTAAGCATCAATGAGCTCGCGATGGTAATGGTTTGAAGGGCCGTCGCCCATCTGGTTGTACCAGCCATAGCGCGAGTTGCCGATGGCAGCCACGGCGCCGGTTTCATTTACGACCATACGTTCCAAGATGCAGTCGTCGGCGAAGTCGCCGCAGATGCATCCTTGGCTCTTGAAGATGAAGTAGTTGTGGTCAGTGCCATTGGCGCCATAGAATAGGCTAGGCGTGATGTCCCAGTTACTCCAGCCCGACACATAGCTCGTGTTGGCATGGCCGAAGTGGTTCACGAATTGTATGCCATCGTTGATGGCGGCGGCAAGCTCGTCAGGATTCCAACTGTGGGTAGGCGTTTCATAGATACGCACAAAATCATAGTCTTCGGGATAGCCGTAGGTCGTATAGCCGTTGTAGTTGCACTCACCGATGAGGCGTTCGAGGTCGGTGCTGGCATACACGCCGTCACCGAGGTGCTCGCCGGCCAAAACAGGTTGACGGAACTCACCCAAGACGGGTGAAGTCATATAGCTGAAGGACTTGGAGAGTATGGTCTCCAGTTGGTTGGCATTGGTGAAAGGCAGACGAGCGATGGATAGCTCGGGCAAGAGGTCATCCTCGCCGATTTCGCCCCATTTGTTGTCGTCGTCGTCGTTGAGGGTGCCGTCGAGGCAGGCATAATAGCTGTCGGATGGCACGTTGTCGTCATAGCCTTCTTGGGCATGGCACCACAGGTTGCGATAGGGAACCAAGTTGACATCACCACCGAGAAGCACCATAGAGATGCCGTGTTTCTCATATTCATCAATGATGTAGTTGCGGATCCTCTCCTTGTTGTCGCGACCCGTCATGGCTGCGTAAATGTCTTGAGTGGTAGCGATGCGGACGCGGATGCCGCGACCAGCATAGAGTGCTATGTAATCTCCAAAGCTCTCCGCATAGTTTTGCGTCGTGATGATGAGCATTTCGTATTCCGGCAAGGCACCGTCGCGGCGGGTGTAGCTGTCGAGCATCTCGGCGTTCTGTGCCAATTTGCTGATGCTGTTTTTCGTCTCGGGACGCAGCCAGAGTTTACGGTTGTGGTCGGCACGAGAGGCTTGGTATTCCACGATGACCGTCACGGTTTGGGCATAGCTGACTTGACCCGATGCGGGTTTGTATTTCACGGGAGTGAAGCCACCGAAGGCAAACGAGACACCGTTGAGCACCTGTGTACTGACCGTGTTGAAGGTCTTGTTGGGATAGGCCTCGTTGGAGCGGTAAAGCGCTTCATTCTTCTCGAAGACAAAGGGACTATCATCCGAGATGGGGCGAGGTTTTTGCGCAGGCAAGAGGTTGTATTGGCCGTCCAGTTCAGCGAAGTCACCCAACGTCACATGGATGGCGGTGGCTTCAGTGTTTTGCGGCAGCATCAGGCTGATGCTTTGCCATGGCAGTTGTGGCTCGCCGACGGTGCCGTTTTGGATGGATCGCTCAAACGAGAGCGTCTGGTATTCGCCGACTTGTTGAACGGTAGGCTTGCTGAAATGATAAGTGTGTGTAATGCTTTGCGCCGAGGCAATGATGCTAACGGCAAGCATTAATAATAGGGAGAGACTCAGTCTTTTCATGGCTTAGGTTAGTCTACGATTAGCTTTTGGGTTTCGATGTTGTTCCCGCTCTGAATCTTGACAAAATAAAGACCTTTTTGAGCATGGCTTAAGTCGATAGACTGGATTCCGGAGACCTTGTCTAAGCATGTGACGGTTTGTCCTAACACATTGTAAATATTGACGTTGCTCTCTTCAGCCAGCTGAATGGTGAAGCTACCATGGGTGGGGTTGGGATAGATGGCATTGGCTTGGGTTGTCACGATTTCTTCCACCTTGGTGATATAGCAGGTGCGCGGGAAGGTGATGTCGTCGATCCAGGCGCAGTCGCTGCCGGCATTTCCACTCTTGTTCTTGTCATAGATCCATTCAAACACATGGCTGCCGGCTTCAAACTCGTAACTTACGAAGGTCCAATCGTTTTCGCCCGACCACCAGTCTTTTTTCCTGCCGTCGATGAAGAAGGCAAACAAATCTTTGTGATATTCGGTCGAGGTCTTGAACCAGAAGCTGATCTCTCCGTCGAGGAGGATGTCGGCATAAATCAAAAGGTAGGAAGCCTCCCCGTCGCCTATTTCGCCTGAACGAGCGCTGAAGGTGCCGTTATGTGATTCTTCGTCGGTGATGAACCAGTGACGGTCGCCAGCGTGTTCCCATTCCACGAAGTTGAAGTCACCGCTTTCAAAGGTCTCGGTGGCCACGCCAACCGAGAACGAATAGTCGTAATGGGTGGCGTAGGCGCCAGTGTGGGCACATAGGTCAAGATGGAAGGTGGTTCCACTGATGATGTCGTTGTCGGTGTCGATGTTGACGTCAACAGAGAAATCGTTGTCTCTGTCGATGTCGCCCATCGGGAAGGTGGTGGCATCGAGATGAATCCCTTGGCCCTCATAGTTGACAGTCATGTAGGCATCAGGAGCCAAGGCGTGTCCCATGTTCTTGACCGATATGTGGATTATGGCTTGCTCGCCCGGGTCGATGAATCCGTTGCCATCGCCTTGGATTTCCTCCAACTCAACTTCGACGAATTGCAGGTTGGGAGCCAAGGCAAGGAAGGACTTTTGTGTGGTGTGTGTGACATCGCCAACGTATGTGGTGAAGTTCAAGGTGAAGATGGTCTGGTCAGGGATGTTGTCGGCGATATCAATCGCGCCAAGACGATGGTCTTGCATGGTGCTGTTAGGCGCAAACTCGTCGATGGTAAAGTTGCCATCGAGCGGGTTGATGTATTCACAGTCGGAAGTCACTGCACCGTGGACGTTGTAGGCTGTCACGTCGCCTTTGTTGTACAAATCGCCGTCAACCCAAAGGCCCTGCGAGCCAAATTGCGGTTCTCCTTCAAAGCTGTAAATGTCACCGTAAACAAATGGTTCGTTGCCGTCGATTCCAGTCACTTCGAGGATTTGTGGCCAGGCACTCTGTCCGGTGACGATGAGTTTCAGCGCGCCCACCTTATCCAAGGCAGGGTCGAAGGTAAGGACTGCATCGCCATTGGCGTCGGTAATGCCGAAGCCAAGCAGGTCGTCGCCATCGAACAAGCTGACGCGGAAATTGTCGAGAGGAGTGCCGCATTGGTCTACATGAACAGTGGTGCTGGTAGTGCCCACCTTCATACCTGTCTCGAAGGTGACATTGGGTGTGAAAGGCTCCTCAAACCATGGAGACAAAGCGCCGTCGCCTAATACGTTGAGGCAGTAGATGTTCCAACGCAGGCAGCCGTTTTCTTCACCGTACATGGTGACCCAAGGCGCAGTGGCGATTTTAGCTTCGCGCAAGGCCATGCCGACGGTGGCAATATGGTCGTTGCAATAGGCATCCACAAATTCGCGGTGGATGTGGGCAGCCATGCCGTCGCCCCACGGCACATACCAACCGTAGCGTGAGTTACCCGTGGTGACCACGAATCCAGTCTCAATCGTAACCATCTTCTCCAAGATGCAGCTTGCCGGGAAGTTGCCGCAGATGCAGCCATGCGAATGGAAGAGCATATAGTTATGGTTGACGCCGTCGTTGCCAGCAAAGAAATCGTTGTTCATGGAAGAACCCTCCCAACCAGCAACGATGTCGGTGTTGGCGTGGCCTACATGATGCACGTATTGTCCGCCGGTGCCGATGAGTCTTCTGAAATCACCGCCACTCCAATTGACGCGAGGTGTGGCATAATAACGCTTGATGTTGTAGTCTTCGGGATAGCCCGTAGTGGTATAGTCATAGTCGGTGTTAGTGCCGATAAGGCGTTCCATGTCGGTACTGCCATAATAGCCGTCACCCAGATGCTCGGCGCCAAGGATAGGGCTGGTGAACTCACCCAAGACCGGCGTCTGCAGGTAGCTGAAGGTCTTGTGCATGATGTTCTCAAACTGGGTCTCGTTGTTGAAAGGCAGGCGGCCGATACTCAGCTCGGGCAGCAGGTCGTCTTCGCCAACTTCGCCCCAGCGGTCGTCGTTGTCATCATTGAGGGTGCCATCGAGGCAAGCATAGTACATGTCGGAAGGCAGTTGGTCCTCGTCGCCTTCTTGTGCCCAGCAGTATAGGAAACGGAACGGCACGATGCTGACATCGCCGCCGAGGTTCACTATGGAAATGCCGTTGTTTTCGTATTCTTGGATGATGTAGTTGCGGATTTGTTCCGGCTCATCGCGACCGTCCATGGTGGCATAAATCTCTTCCAAGGAAACAATGCGGGTGCGGATGCCTTTGTCATTGTATAGGTTGAGGTATTCGCCGAAACGTGGAATCCATTCCTCGGATGTGATGACCAACATGTCGTAGCCACCGATGGAGCGTCCACGCTGGGTGTAGGTGCTCAAGACGTTCTCGTTTTGGGCCAAGCGCTTAATAGAGGCCTCGTTCTCGGGCGTGAGCCAGAGTTTGGGGCTGTGGTCATCGCGGCTCATGCTGGTCTCGATGCTGACCTTCACGGTCTGGGCATAGCTGACCTTACCCGTGGCGGGCACGTATTGCATCGGCGTGAAACCGCTGAAGGCGAAGGCCACTCCGTTGAGGTAATGCGTGCTGACACTGCTGAAGCTTTGTGTCGGATAGACATTTCCCGAGCGGTATAGTACCTCGTTTTTGGCGAAGGGGATCTCTTCTTCGTTGGAGATGGGACGGGGCTTTTGATAAGGATAGAGGTTGAAGATGCCTTCAAGCTCCACAAAATCAGAGAACTCGACGTCGATAGAGACCGCTTCCTGGCCTTGGGGAAGCATCAGGCTGACGCTCTGCCAGGGCAGTGTGGGTTCGCCCACTTGACCGATAGGTAAGCAGTCTTTGAATCCGATTTGTTGGTAGCCGTCGCGCTCGCTAACGATCGGCTGGTTGAAATGATAGGTTTGTTCAATGGTTTGGGCCTGCGCAAAAAGGGCGGAGGCCAAAAGTGCTAGGACTAGTTGTAGCTTTTTCATTTTCAATGAGTAAATTTGGGCGCAAAAATAAAAAAAACTGCCGTATTCTTTCGTTTTTTTTCTACTTTTGCCCTTTAATTCTACAAAAAATGAAAACTATCAGAGCCGCCGTAGTAGGATACGGCAATGTGGGCCGCTTCGCACTCGAAGCCTTGGAAGCCGCCCCCGATTTCGAAGTGGCAGGCGTCGTCCGCCGCAATGCTAACAAGACTATTGAACTCTCTAACTATGATGTGGTTAAAGACATCAGGGAACTGAAAGATGTGGATGTGGCTATTTTGGCCTGTCCCACACGCAGCTGTCCCGAGTACGCCAAACAAATCCTGCCCTTGGGCATCAACACCGTGGATTCTTTCGATATACATACTTCCATCGTGGACTACCGCCGTGAGATGATGCCAATTAATAAGGAAACGAAGACCGTCAGTGTCATCGCCGCTGGTTGGGACCCAGGCTCGGATTCCATCGTTCGCACCTTGATGCAAAGCCTTGCACCTAAAGGCTTGTCGTACACTAACTTCGGTCCTGGCATGTCGATGGGCCACAGCGTTTGTGTGCGTTCCAAGAAAGGTGTGAAGAACGCCCTCTCGGTGACCATCCCTTTGGGTGAAGGCATCCACCGCCGCATGGTGTATGTGGAGCTGGAAGACGGTGCCACGCTTGAACAGGTGGCCAAAGACATCAAGGCTGATCCGTATTTCGCCAACGACGAGACCCATGTATTTGCTGTCGACAGCGTGGATGCAGTTCGCGACATGGGGCATGGTGTGAACCTCGTGCGCAAGGGCGTCTCTGGCAAGACCGCCAACCAGCGCATGGAGTTCAACATGAGCATCAATAACCCTGCCTTGACGGGACAGGTGCTGGTCAACGTGGCCCGCGCCACGATGCGCCTGCAACCGGGTTGCTATACGATGGTGGAGATACCCGTCATCGACATGCTCCCTGGCGACCGCGAGGAATTGATCGGGCATTTGGTATAGTCCAAGTATTAAACAATGGCACAGCATCACAAAACCCAACCACAAACCGTCATCGCGGGCACAGAACTGCGATTGCCCCGATGTCATCGCGGACTCGATCCGCGATCTCCTGAATATAAAGGCAATCCTTCTATTTCAGGAGATGGCGGATCCTTGTCCGCCATGACGGTAAAGGGTGTACTATTTGCCCTCTTTGTGGTTGTGTGTTTAGTGTTGTCTTCCTGTACCAAAAAGCAAGATAAAGTGGAATCATTGCTGTCGCAGATGACTCTCGAGGAGAAATGCGGCCAGTTGACTTGCCCCATAGGATTCAATTTCTATGGTAAGGACGGCGATTCGCTTTGGCTAGCCGACGACTTCATAGGCATGATGGACACGCTTCCACTCGGTTCCTGCTGGGCAGTGCTCCGTGCCGACCCTTGGTCAAGGAAGACGGTGGAAACAGGCTTGAAGCCTCGTGAGTCGGCAAGGCTGCTGAACATGATGCAACGCCATGCAGTGGAAAACACGCGACTTGGCATCCCTTTGCTGTTTTGCGAAGAAACACCTCATGGCCACATGGCGGTAGGCACGACCGTTTTTCCGACGGGCATCGGTCAAGCCAGCACATGGGATCGTGGATTACTTGAACAGATGGGAGAGGTAATGGGGCGCGAAGTGCGCATGCAAGGCGCGCAAATTGGCTATGGTCCCGTCCTCGACATTGCCCGCGACCCGCGATGGTCAAGGGTGGAAGAGACCATGGGCGAAGACCCGTATCTTTCGGGCGTTTTGGGTGCAGCAATCGTGCAAGGAATGCAGAAAAATGTTTGCGCCACCTTGAAGCATTTGGCTGCCTACGGCATTCCGCAAGGTGGACACAATGCCGCCACTGCAGATGTCGGTCCCAATCGGCTGATGACAGATTATTTGCCGTCGTTTGAAAAAGCCATTTGCGAAGGCGGTGCCAAGACAGTGATGACTTCCTACAATACCATCGACGGCGTGCCTTGCTCGGCTAATACATGGCTTTTGCAAGACATCCTGCGCAACTCATGGGACTTCAAAGGTGTGGTTTTCTCCGATTTGAATGCCGTCAACGCCATCTATGCTACACAACATGTGGCCGCTGACCCCGTCGAAGCCGCAGCCATGGCTTTGAAAGCTGGTGTCGACATCGACTTGGGTGGATTCAACTACGGCGGTTTCTTGAAAAAGGCTTTGCAACGCAGTCTCGTCACCGAAGCCGACATCGACCGTGCTGTGCGGCATGTTTTGCAACTGAAATTCGACCTTGGACTTTTTGAAAATCCTTACATTGACGAGGCTTTGGCCGAGGCAGAAGTGGGCACCAAAGAAAGCGCCCAATTGGCCAAGCAAGTGGCTTTGGAATCCGCTGTGCTGCTGAAAAACGATGGCATTTTGCCTTTTGGCGAGAGCATAAAAAAGGTGGCCGTCATTGGACCAAATGCCGACAATATGTACAACCAATTGGGCGACTACACCGCACCGCAGGACCCCGACCGCATCGTGACCATGCTCAAAGGCATCCGCGAAAAGGGCAGGGCAGAGGTAACCTACGCCAAGGGTTGTGCCGTGCGCGATGAGAACGACGCCAATATTGACGAGGCGGTGAGAATCGCCAAATCCGCCGATGTGGTTGTCTTGGTGGTAGGCGGTTCTTCTGCCCGCGACTTCAAAACGAATTATGAAGACACAGGCGCTGCCCTTGTCAATGAATCCATTTCAGACATGGATTGTGGCGAGGGTTACGACCGTTCCACTTTGAAGCTCTTGGGTAAGCAAGAGGAACTGATGGAGCGCATCTACTCCACGGGTAAGCCTGTCGTAACGGTCTACATCCAAGGCCGTCCTTTGGACATGAACCTTGCTGCCGAAAAATCCAATGCCTTGCTGACGTTGTGGTATCCTGGCATGGAAGGCGGTTCTGCCTTGGCCGACATCCTTTGGGGCGACTATAACCCTGCAGGCAGACTGCCTATCTCAATTCCGCGCTCGGTGGGACAAATACCTGTCTATTATTCCCAACCTCAAACGGGCGATTATGTTGAGGAAACCGCCAAGCCGCTTTATCCATTTGGCTATGGATTAAGTTATACCCAATTCGAATACAGCGATTTACATATTGAGCAAGTTAAGGCCATGTCATTCCTGCATGGGGATGTGCGAGAGCGGGAATCTATGGCCGACACTCTCTGTATTGTCACCTTCAATGTGAAAAATATCGGTCCATGTGATGGTGACGAAGTCGTCCAACTCTATGTTCGCGACGAAGTGGCCTGTGTCGCTCCAGCCTCCAAGCTACTGAAAGGTTTCCAGCGTGTGCATATTAATAAAGGAGAAACGGCCGAGGTGTCTTTCTATCTCCTTCCACGTGATCTATCGGTGTATTCCAAGGAGAAAGGCTGGTATGTGGAGCCCGGCGATTTCACCATCATGGTAGGCGGTTGTTCTGATGCGATTAATGGATACGCGATAAATCGCGTCTCTACAAGGATTAACTAACCTTTACGTTAACGATGCCGTTCCTATCGCAACGCACCACGATGCGCTTGTACTCGGTCTTGCCCTCATAGACACATTGGATGACGAAGGTGATATGGTAGACCTTCTTTCCTTCAATGGGTTTGTATTCGTTGTCTTCCCATGTGCCTGAAAGCGGGAAGCTCGGGTTGTCCATCTTGCGGGTGTATTCCGTGAGGTTATAGCGCAGGATGTCATTGATGCCACGGAGTGGATAAGGGCTCGCCTTGGCCAATTCGCTTGGCCAGAGCTGTACTTTTTTGCGGTAAAGCAATACCTTCTCGTCTTTGCCGCTCACCTCGGCGAAGAGGGCGTTACGGCTGCGAAGATGGATGACTTCGGGGATGATCTTGTCGCTGTCGATGAAGTCGACACTGTCCTTGCTCCAGCCGATGTATCTTCCCTTGACACGAAAATCCGTCCGAGTGTCGAAGACCTTGCTACTGACACGACGGGCAAAAATGAGTCGCAGCCAGTCTTTCAGTCTGTCCTTAAACATGTAGCTGATGACCAACGCGATGAGGAAGGGCAAGGTGAAGTTGCCATATCTTTGTTGGAAGAAGAACGATGACAAGGTGGCCACCACCATGGCGGCACCGGCGGCAAGGCTGTAGAGGATCTGCTCCACGAGGAAGGTGTTCTTGCGTTTGGTGGCGTTGAGGTATAGGTCACTTTCGCTGAATTTCTTGAGCAAGCTGGCGCGGAAGACGAAGTCTTCGTTGCCTTTTTCGTCGTCAATCTTCACGCAGAGGTAACCTTTTTGCTCGCGATAGTTTCTCTCGCTGAACAGCAATTCTTTAAATTGTGCTTCGACAGATGGATATACCTCGGGATGATGGATGCGGATGGCGTCGCGCAGGCGGTAGGTGTATTTTTCCAACACATTGCTCAAGAACTCGTCGCCGTATGAAAAGACCTGCCTTGTGCGGTCGGTGGCATTGTCGTCGTTCAGCTGATTGAAGAGGCCGCGGAACCGTTCCAGGATCTTGCGTCCGTCATCGAGGAATTGCAGGCACGCTTCTTTCCTTGTAGCGGCATCGGGCTGTTGAGAGGCCGAGAAACATGCGTCGCGGAAGGCACTCTTGGCGATGGCGCAATACATCTTGATGGTATGGGTGAGGTCGAGCGTGTCGTCGGGTGCGGCATGCAGGTCATTGAAGTTGGTTGTGAGTGCCTGACTGGGCAGTAAGGTGTCGTCTGTGGCCAATTCATGCATTCCATACGAAGGGGTGATGAGTCTGACGCCCGACTTGAGGTCGCGGTAGAAGTCATCCTTGCTGTACTTGGCCGCGTTGATGTCGAGACTATTGGGCACAAAAATCCACGTATTCATCACGTAGTCACGGTATTTCATGGGTTTTGTGGCTTGCTCCGTGTTGAATCCCACCTTGAATTCCAAGGTGAACTTGTCGTGGATTTTTGTACTCAGGTCTATCATAGTTTAGTTAGTCTTTTTCGTATTCATCGTAAAGGTTGAACTGCTCGGGATGTTTTCCCATGACTTTTCGGGAACGGTAGTAGTCCCAAATCTCGGCCAGGTCTATGTCGTAATCGCCTGAAGGATAAATGACTTTCTCAAGCGAACAGAGTTTCTTCTTATAGTCGATGAAGCCAACGGCGATGGGCAGATGAGCTCCTTCTGCAATGACATAGAAGCCTTTTTTCCAATGTTTTACCTTCTTGCGCGTGCCTTCGGGGCAGATGACCAGATGGGTGTTTTCGCATTGGCTGAACATCTCGACCATCTGTTCCACAAGGTGGTTTTGGCGGCCACGGTCGACGGGGATGGCACCGAGTTTCTTCAACGGACGACTCAAGATGCCGCCGCAGTATTGGAAGAACTCGACTTTCATCATGGCCTTGAAATTGATGCCTTGTGCCCAATAGAAGGCCAAGCCGATGAAGAAGTCTTTGATGGCGGTGTGAGGCGCCACGATGCAGACAGCGTTGCCGAGGTCAGGGTAGGTGTTGACCATCTTCCAGCCGCCGAGCTTGAGCCTCGTTTTGCCTATGAATTGTTTAAATCCCATTTTTGATGGAACAATGTAGAGACGCGCCATGGCACGTCTCTACAATTTGTTGTTGATTACCAAATGTTAGCACGTTCTTCAGGGGCGATATACATGCCATTTTCGGGCTGGATGTCGAAGGCCTCGTAGAAATGCGGCATTGAGCCGAGAGTGCGGTTGACGCGGGCTTCGGCAGGTGAGTGAACGTCGGTCTTCACTTGGCGTTCGATGTATTTGTCGCGCGAGTTGTTGCGCCAGATGGTGCCGTAACTGATGAAGAAGCGCTGAGCAGGCGTGAAGCCGTCGATGCTTTGGTTGGCCTTTGCCTCTTCGGTCATTTGGTAAGCGTCCCAAGCCACATTCAAGCCACCGAGGTCGGCGATGTTCTCTCCAAGGGTGAGTTGGCCGTTGATTTGATAGCCTCTCACTTGGAATGCATCAAACAACTTGGCGAGTTGGGCGGTGCGTTCGTTGAACTTTTTGGAATCTTCCTCTGTCCACCAGTTGTTGAGGTTGCCGTTTTCGTCGTACTTGCAGCCTTGGTCGTCGAAACCATGGGTCATCTCGTGGCCGATTACCACGCCGATGCCACCATAGTTGACGGCGTCGTCAGCATCCATGTTGAAGAACGGGGGCTGAAGGATGGCGGCGGGGAACACGATTTCGTTCATCTCGGGGCTGTAGTAGGCATTGACGGTCTGAGGTGTCATGAACCATTCTTGCTTGTCGACTGGCTTGCCGATCTTCGCCATGTCTCTTTCGTTCTCGAAGCGGATGGCGCGGTGTACGTTCTGGAAGTACGACTCGGGTGTGACTTCATACTTGCTGTAGTCCTTCCACTTGTCGGGGTAACCGATCTTCACGTTGAAGCAATCAAGTTTGTGGAGGGCCTTGGCTTTGGTCTCGTCGCTCATCCATTCGAGGTTCTTGATGCGTTCGCCCAAGGCAGTGCGCAGGTTGCCGACGAGGTTGAGCATGCGCTCTTTGGCTTCTGCCGGGAAGTGCTTCTCGACATAGAGTTGGCCCAAGGCTTCACCAAGGCAACCTGAAGTGGCATCGAGGATGCGGCGCCAGCGGGGCTGCTGCACTTCTTGGCCATAGAGGTAGTTGCCGTAGAAGCTGAAATTCTCGGCGTCGAGGTCGCTGCTCAACATGGAGGCGCTGCCGTGGATGACTTTCCAGCGTAGGTAGTCCTTGATGGTGTTGAGGTCGGTGTTGAGGATGACCTTGTTGAGGTTGGCGATGAAGTCGGGCATGCCCACGTTGAGGCTGTCGAATTCAGGAGCGCCAGCGGCTTTGAAATAGTTGTCCCAGTTGAAAACAGGGGTCGATTTCTGCAACTCGGCGCGGGTGCGCTTGTTGTACAAGCGGTCGGGGTCACGCATCTCTACGCGGCTCAACGATTTTTTGGCCAACTCGGTCTCCAAAGTGAGGATGGCCTTGGCTTTCTTGGCGGCCTCGATGGAGTCGGTGCCGGTGAGTTGGAACATCTTGGTCACATGCTCGACATACTTGTCGCGCATCTCCTGCGACTCTTTCGTGAGGTAATCGTCACGGTCGGTGAGGCTCAAACCGCCTTGGTAGAGGTGCATGATGACCATCTCGGCATTCTTCGGGTCGGAGTTACCTCCGGCGTTGAAGAAACCGCCGATGCCGTCGCTGTGGAGCTTGCCCATCAGCTCGGCTAGGTCGGTCTTGTCGTTGAGGCCGTCGATCATGTCGAAATAAGGTTGCAGTTCGCTGTAACCGCGTTCTTCAATGGCCACGGTGTCCATGCCCGCATTGTAGAAATCGCGGATCTTTTGGGCCACGCTGCCTTGTGTGGCGCTGGTGTCTTGCGACACTTCTTTGATGATGTCCTGCAGTAGGATCTCGTTGTGCTGGTCAATCTCGGTGAAGGCGCCGTAGGTGGAATACTCTTCAGGGATGGGGTTATTCTTGATCCAGTTGTTGTTGGCGTAGCGGAAGAAGTCGTCCGCAGGGTTGACGGTGGTGTCCATGTTGCTCAGCTCGATGGCCGGAACAACTTCTTTTTCTTTTTGGGGTTCGGGTGTCTCGACTGCCTTCTCAGCGCAGCCTGCTGCCATTGTACATAATGTCATCATGGCGATAATGTGTTTTTTCTTCATTGTTTATTGGATTGTAATTCAAGATTTCTTTTGTATGGTTCCTTCAACTCTAAACTCTAAACACTAAACTCTAAATTAAAGATCTCCTTCCAGTTTAAGTTCCGTCTGCAAAGTCCTCAAATACGGCCTCTCTTCCACCATCTTCTCAAACTTGTCCTTGTCGGTATAGGCATCGATTTCGGCGGGACGTTCCATCACCTCAGGCTTGAGTTGGTATTGGTTGTTGTGCAGACTGTTCTTCAAATGGTGTTTCAAGGCAGACATGCCTTCTGTGTCGTGCTCAAAGAGCAGGTTGTCGACGCTGAAGTGGATCTCGGCGCTGCCCATTAATTTAGGAGTGTATTTGCCCAATGCCGCAGCGAAGTTGGGCGACACGTTTTTGTACCGGTTGACAAAATCGGCCCATGCTGCTGTGAGCTGCTCTTGGGTGAAAGGAGTGTCCCATGTCTCTTCCTTCTCTTCGGCTTTTTGTCCTGCCTGCTGCATGGCCTTATTGATGCTGATGCTACTGGTGGTGCCACGGGGTCGGACTACTGGCTGCTGTGCGGACGTTGAGCCTGTCGAAACGGGAGCGGTTTGTTGTTGAATTGTTGATTGTTGAGTTGTTGAATTGTTGGGTTGAGATTGTTGAGGCTGTTGTGCCGTGGTCGGCCCTTCGACGGGCTCAGGGACCTTTGTTGTAGCGGACGTTGAGCCCATGGAGACGCCACTAGGTACGGTAGGGTTTGCGGTTTGCGCTGGTCTGTTTTGCGGCATCTGCACGGGTTGTGCCTGCGCCGTAGGCATATTTAAGGCTTGACTGCACAAGGCGCACATCTTCAGCAAGGCAATCTCCAGATGCAACCGTTTGTTGTTGGCGGCGCGGTAGTCGATGTCACACTTGTTGTTGATTTCCAAAGCGCGGATCAGGAAGGGCATGGGGCAAGCCTGCGACTGTGCCAGATAACGTTGCCGCAGTTGTTCGCTGACCTCCAAGAGTTGCACCGTGATCGGGTCTTTGCATACCATGAGGCTCCTCAAGTGGTTGCCCAGACCGTTAATGAAATGCTGGGGCTCAAAGCCTTTGCTGATGATGTCGTTGAGGATGAGCAGAATGTCGCTCGTGTTGCCGTGAAGGATGTGGTCGACGATTTGGAAATAATAGTCGTAGTCGAGTACGTTGAGGTTGTCGATGACGTCCTTGTAAGTGATGTTCTTGCCCGAGAAGCTCACCATTTGGTCGAAGATGGAAAGGGCGTCGCGCAAGGCACCGTCGGCTTTCTGGGCGATGATGTTCAAGGCTTCGGGTTCGGCGCTGACGCCTTCGCTTTGGGCCACAAAGGCCAAATGTTTAGCGATGTCATCAACCGTAATCCGCTTGAAGTCAAAAATTTGGCAACGAGAGAGGATGGTCGGGATGATTTTATGTTTTTCCGTCGTGGCGAGGATGAATTTGGCGTACGCCGGCGGCTCTTCCAAAGTCTTCAGGAAGGCGTTGAAAGCCGCTGCCGACAGCATGTGGACCTCGTCGATGATGTAGACTTTGTACTGTCCGATTTGTGGTGGGATCCTCACTTGGTCGACCAAGCTGCGGATGTCTTCCACCGAGTTGTTGGAGGCAGCGTCCAACTCGTAGATGTTGAACGAGGCGTTGTTGTTGAAGGCGCGGCACGACTCACATTCGTTGCAGGCCTCAAGGTTCTCGGTAGGGTGGAGGCAGTTGATGGTCTTAGCCATGATACGGGCGCAGGTGGTCTTGCCCACACCGCGCGGACCGCAAAACAGGAAGGCCTGTGCCAAAGTGTTGTTGCGGATGGCGTTCTTCAACGTGTTGGTGATGGAGCCTTGACCCACGACGGTGTCGAAGGTCATTGGCCTGTATTTTCTAGCGGATACGACGAAATTTTCCATATCGGGTAAGCCTTGGTTTTAAACCGACAAAATTACAACTTTTCGGCTTAACCTTTGCAAAATGGCATTATTTTTCACCTATTTATACACACGTAAAGAAAAACCTCCTATCTTTGTGCCTATGAAAATGTTGGTCTTGGTTCCCAAAGTCACAGGTCGTGTGATGTATACATTCGATTTGATGCTCAGTCAGTTGTTGGGTGTTGAATACGATCTGACTGTCGATGTCGAACAGTTCATGGCTTTTGAGGGACCTAAACTTCACTATGGGCCGCAACGTCATGGTGACGAGCCTTTTGTGAAGGCCGTTGACCTTCTCTTTGAACGCCATATCCACGAGCAGTCGTTCCGCACGGTGGCCTTTGAAGGCACGATAGCGCCTTACGCGGTATACGGACAGGGCAATCTCATGCCTTTCGATGTCTTTTCCGCCTCGTTTTTCTTGGTTTCGCGCTATGAGGAATACCTCTCGCAGGTGCGCGATCAGTACGGACGTTTTCGTGCCGAGTCGTCGTGGATGTTCGAGAACGGCTTGTTGCAGAAGCCTTTGGTCAACATTTGGACTTTGGCATTAGGGAAGTGTTTGCAAAAGCTATATCCCGACTTGCCAATCAAACGAAAGAAATTTGAGTTTGTCCCGACCTACGATGTGGATGCCGCTTGGGCCTACAAGAGCAAAGGTCTGTATCGCACGGTGGGCGGGTTTGTGAAGGACCTTGCTTCGGGTGACCGCGAACGAATCCGTGAACGTCATCAGGTGTTGCGCGGCAAGCGCAAAGACCCCTTCGACTCTTTTGATTTCCAATTTGAGCTTCAGAAAGAGTTCAAGCTCAAGCCGATATACTTCATCCTTTGTGGCGAATACGATACCAACGACAAGAACATCTCCATCCGCAAGGCTCCTTTCCAGTCTTTGATCAAGCGCTTGGGCGACTATGCCGATGTGGGCATTCATCCCTCTTTCTCCTCCTATCTGGACATTGACAAGTTGAGGATGGAAATCGAACGTCTTTCGGAAGTGCTGCACCGCCCAATCACCAAGAGTCGCCAGCATTTCTTGAGGATGAACCTGCCGCGTAGCTATCAGAAACTCATTGAATTGGACATCAGCGACGACTACACCATGGGCTTTGCCTCGCAGGCAGGATTTCGCGCGGGTGTTGCCGACACGTTCCGCTTCTATGACCTTGAGAACGACATGGTCACTAATCTGCTTGTGCATCCCTTCGCCTTGATGGACGGCACCATGCGCGACTACCTCAACCTTGACGTGGAGGCCTCGCTCGACCTTGCCAAGCAACTGGTCGACGAAGTGAAAGCTGTCGGAGGAACGTTTATCTATCTCACCCACAACGAAACCCTTGGTGGCGAGAAACGCTGGGTCGGCTGGCCTGAGATGTATCGTCGATTGTTGGAAGATATTGTACAATGATTAACTATCTCGAACATAACGCCATAGACAAAGCGAAATGGGACGCCCTTATCGCTGAGTGCGGCAACATATACGCCTATTCCTGGTATCTTGACATCGTACATCCGGGTTGGGAAGCCCTTGTGGAGGACGACTACCAGTCGGTGATGCCTTTGACGGGCGGGAAGAAGTTTGGCGTGAACTATCTGTTTCAGCCCTATTTTGTTCAGCAGTTAGGTGTGTTCTCCAAGTCGCCTATGACAGCTGAGATGACAGAGTCTTTCCTAAAAGCCATCCCTTCAAGATACCGTTTTGCCGAGATTAGATTAAACGAAGGCAATGCCTTTGCGGAAGACATACAAGGTGTTGAATATCATCGGAATGTATTGCTTGACTTGAACCAAGAGTATAATGCCATTCGCGCCAATTACCACCAGAACACAAAACGCAATCTGGCCAAGGCGGAGAGCAACAATCTGCAGTTGGTCGAAACGGTGATTCCCTATCATGTGGTGGCCTTGTTCCGCGACAACCGTGGGGCCTTGCTCGACAAGTGGGGCGATGCCGAGTACAATGTGCTGACCCATCTGGCGAAGGTGGCCCAGAAACGTAATGCCGCCTTCATGTTGGGCGTGAGCGAGAAAGGGGTTGGGCGGTTGATTTGTGCCGCCATCTTCATGAAAACCAAGGATCGCATCACCTTCTTGTTTTCGGGTCTCACCGAGGAGGGCAAGCAACGCCAAGCCATGACCTATCTCTTGGATCAGGTCATACAACAACACGCCCACCAACCGATAACCTTTGACTTTGAGGGGTCGGACGACGACAATCTGGCGCGGTTCTACCTCGGCTTCGGCGGTAAGGAGACGAAATATCCTTCGTATTGCTTCAACAGACTCTCGCCATTAGGCAAGGCCTTATTGAAGCTCTGGAAAAAGCGTTAGCCTTATTTCTCGTCCTTGGGCTCTTCTGCTTTTGATTCTTCAGCCTTGGGCTCTTCGGTCTTGGCTTCGTCTTCTTTCTCTTTAGGCTCGTCATCGGCCCATCTGGTGGCCTCTTTCACTCCAGTCTTGACCGTTTTCAAGAGCGACTTGCCCAAATCAGTGCCTAACGAAGCCCAGTCTTTACCTACTTTCTTCCAGTTTTCTTTCAAATCGTCTGCCATAGTGTTTGTCCTTTCGTATTTTAATGATGTGTTATGTTGTCATATCAACAATGCAAAAGTAGAAATTATTTGTGAAGCGTGAAGTTTTTTGGAAAAAATAATGGTGGTTTTGTATAAGATTGGTTTCTTTTGCCTATTTTTGTGGCAAATACCACCAACACTATGATTAAGATTAACAACCTTGAAAGAACGGATAGCGTCTTCAACCAATACATGGCTGAACTTCGTGATGCCGTCATCCAGCAGGACCGCATGCGCTTTCGCCGCAACCTCGAACGTATCGGCGAAGTCATGGCCTACGAAATCAGCAAGAGCTTCGAATATGATGATGAAGAGGTGACCACACCGTTGGGCATCAAGCAAATCCGGACGATGCACGAGCAACCTGTCATCGCCACCATCTTGCGTGCTGGTCTGCCGTTCCACAATGGCATGCTTAGCATGTTCGACCAGGCCGACAGCGCGTTTATTGCTGCCTACCGAAAATACGACAAGAACGAGGAAGATTCCGAAATCCGTGTGGAATACTTCTCTTCGCCCGACATCGAGGATCGCATCCTCATCCTTTGTGACCCGCTGTTGGCCACCGGCGAGTCCATCGTGAAGACCCTGAATGGTTTGATGGAGGATATGATGCCCAAAGAGGTACATATTGCTGTTGCCGTAGCTTCGCAGGACGGTCTCGACTATGTGGAGCGTACTATGTCGCGCCTGCCCGTCACCATCTGGGTGGGCAGCATCGACGAGGAACTGACGGCTCGCGCATACGTCGTTCCGGGCATCGGCGATGTGGGTGACCTTGCGTATGGTGAAAAGCGTTAAGTCATGGCTGAAGAAAAAAAGAAACGCGATGGCTTTGGCTCGAAGATAGGCATCATTGCCGCTGCTGCGGGCTCGGCCATCGGATTGGGCAATATTTACCGTTTCCCATGTGAGTTGGGCAACAACGGCGGTGCGGCCTTCCTGTTGGTTTATCTCGCTGTGGTCATTTTCTTGGGCATCCCCGTGATGCTGTCGGAGTTGGTCATCGGTCGCCGCTCGCAGAGCAATGCCGTCGGGGCATTCAAGAAACTCGCGCCCAAGTCAGCATGGCCGATTGTGGGCTATATGGGCGTGTTGTGTGGATTCATCATCTTTGCCTTCTATTCCACCGTATCAGGCTGGACGTTGGAATATATCATCAAAGCGGTGAGCAATTCATTCCAAGGCAAGGACTTGGCTGCCATGGAGCAAGACTTTACCGACTTCCATAATATGGGTTGGCGCAATGTGATGTGGCAGGCCATCTTCATTTTCCTGACAGGTTTTGTGGTCTTCAAAGGGGTGCAAAACGGTATTGAGAGATATGCCAAAATCCTCATGCCGCTGCTCTTGGTCATCCTAATCGTGCTGGGCATACGCTCCGTGACGCTCCCAGGGGCCAAAGAAGGATTGTTGTTCCTGTTCCGTCCGGATTTCTCCAAAATCGATGGCAATGTCCTCATCAGTGCTTTGGGCCAAGGTTTCTTCTCGTTGAGTCTCGGCATGGGAGCACTCATCACATACGGTTCATATATCAAGAAAAAAGACAACCTGACTTCCACCGCCTTTTCAGTGGTGCTTGCCGACACCTTGATCGCGCTGTTGGCGGGTCTCGTCATCTTCCCGGCGGCGTTCTCGTTTGGCATCCGTCCGACGGCAGGTATGGGATTGGTGTTCAATACGATACCGATGATCTTCAACCAGATGGCGGGAGGCTATGTCTTCTGCATCATCTTCTTCGTGCTGTTGGCCATCGCCGCGTTGACTTCCACCATTTCGCTGCTTGAGGTCGTGGTGGCCTACCTCTCCGAGGAGCTGCACATCAACCGCAAGTGGTCGACGGTGTGGGCTAGTGTTGCCACGTTATTCATTGGTAGTTTTGCCTCCTTGAGTCTGATGGAAAACACGCCCTTTGCCATTGGTGGCAGGACGGTCTTCGACCTCATGGACTTCGTCTCATCCAATATCCTCTTGCCTCTTGGCGGCGTGTTGATCGTCATCTTCGTGGGTTGGCGATTGGGCAAGGCCAAGTTCTTCGAGGAGGTGACCAACGAGGGTACCATCAAGGCATCGTTGAAAAAGGTTATCTTCTTTATCATTCGATATCTGGCGCCCATTGCCATTACGATTGTGTTTATCAGAGGATTGATTAAATAATAGTCGGCGTTCCGACGGGCTCAACGGCCGAGGGTCCCTGAGCCTGTCGAAGGGCCCGAAACCAAAGAATATGGATTCCTTGCGCAAATGGTTTTCCTTCAGCAAAGGCGAGCGCGTTGCCATCATCACGATTTTGGCATTGATACTGCTTTTGATCCTGGCCTGCGTGTTTCGTCCGTCGCGCAAGTCGCTGACTGATGAATCTTTGCACAATCTGGACTCCTTGTTGGCTTTGCGTCAGGCGGCCATCGAGCTGCAACAGCAGCAACAAGCAGAGAAGCCTCAAGAGGTGGCAGAGTTGCATCCTTTTCCCTTCAATCCCAATACCCTCACGGAAGAAGAATGGCTGCAAATGGGCCTCACCGACCGTCAAGTGCGCAACATCATGAACTACAAGGCCAAAGGCGGTAAGTTCTACTCGAAAAACGATTTGGGTAAGCTTTACACTATCAGCGAGGAGGAGTTTGCACAATTGGAGCCATTCATTGTGTTGCCGGAGGTGGCGCGGGGTGCTAGTGGCAAAACGTCATCCAAAAAGCAGGAAAAACCGTCTTTTGAAGAGAAAGCCAAGCCGGAAAAGAAAGCCATTCCCATCGTAGACTTGAACACCGTGGACTCGACCACTTTGGTGGAGTTGCCGCAGATTGGGCCTTACACGGCGGTGCGCATCATCGAGTTCCGCGAGAAGTTGGGCGGCTTCATCGACAAGGAGCAGCTCCGCGACGTGAAGGGCATGGACGATGCGCGTTTTGCTGCCATTCAACCCTATATCAACCTAGCTGCGGTTGAGATTCGGAAAGTCGACGTCAACCGTGCCGACTTCAAGACCTTGGTGCATCATCCTTACCTCAACTACGAGCAGGTGAAGCGCATCGTCAACCAACGCGAGAAGCGCGGCATGATCAAGAACTGGGCGCAGTTGGAGGAACTGATCAAGGAAGAAGGGGAGGTGAACCCACTTTTGGAACAGTATGTGAAGTATTAGAGGTTTTTTGGAGCGTGAAATAAGTAAAGAATATCGCATTTGATGGTCTCCTAAACCCAAAAAACATGGAGAACACGGTCTCGAAATACAGCGCCTACATCAGGAGCAAGACAGGCATCGAGGAGGTCGGTGACGTGCTGAAAGGCTATGTGGGAGCTGTAAAAGCAGATGAAGCCGCAGGGCAGGAGGAAAAGAATTGATGCCTTGTCAGCACAAAACTGGAAGATTTCTTATCTTTGCCGCCATGAAACGCGTCTTGTCCATAGGGTTTTTGATGCTTCTGCTTTTCGTGGTGGCATGTGGGAATGTGCACCAACACGCCTCGTCCGATGACCTGCAAGAGGCCCAAGCCCATTATGATAGCGGTTTTGTCCTCCTTCAACAGGACAGCATGATGGGGGCTTTCCCGTATTTTATTCAAGTGGCCAAAAAACTGGAGTATCTGCCTGAAGACATGACCAATGAAGAGAAGTTGCTTGCCTCGCGTGCCTATTACCAAATGGCATACGTGTTTCGGCGAAAGATGGCCAACAACGCTGAAATCGATGCCTTGCGATGGGCATTGGCGTACCAGCGTATGGTTCAAGACACGACTTGGATGGTGAGATCCAGTTTGGAATTGGCCAGCGCGTTTTCGACTATTAAGGAAACAGATTCCGCGCGCTACTATCACGATTTCGTGACGCCATATCTGGACACGGTTTCTGGTGATTTGAACGACTATTTTACTGCCCAACTTGTGTTGTCAGACTTGTATTATGACCGGCACCAGTTTGACTCCTGCTTCATGGTGCAACACAACACAATCGCTTTCAAGACACGACGTGGGATGAACGCCACAAATGACTCTGTCAGTCTCGGCATCTGTATGTATCACTCGCCTTATCGCCTCGAAGCGAAACCATATCTGCTGAAAGTGTTGGATATGCAAACGGGTGACTTGGAACGGAGTGCCATCATGTCGCTGCTTGAACAAATCTATGAAGAGAAGGGAAATCCGGATAGCGCTGCATTTTGTCATAGCTTCAACAAGACCTATGTAAAAGCTGAATCGGATAGGGTGAGCGATGGGATGCTCGCCGTAAAGCAATACGAGAATTACAAGGCCGAGCGTGATGCCCGATTGTCCGCCTTGCGTGAACTGCAACAGGCGCGAAAGGTGAAAGGGTTGAGAATCGTTTGCGTGGTTGCGGCACTACTGTTGTTGGCTGGCTTGGCTTTTATTGTCTATCATAGGAATTACAAGAAAAAGGTGGTGGAACAACAAGAGGCCATCAGTCGTGACTTGCAGAAAGCCCGTGGCACCTTGGAAGCCAAGGAGTTGGAGACATTATTCCTTAAGGCGGAAGCCATCTATAATTCCCGACACAACAATAAGGCCAAACGCATCCTTGAAGTGTTCAACACGGCCTATCCCGATGCCTTGTCGCAACTTAAAGCCGCTCATCCCGACTTGAACGACACCGAGCTCGACGTCTGCGTGCTTTCCTATTTCCCTTTCCGCATGAAGGAAATCGCAGACATCCTCGACCTGCGTGAAAACACCGTGTCGAAATACCGCACCGCCATCAAGAAAAAGACGCAAACCGAGAACTTTGAAAGCCTCTGGGCACCGTTTGTCGACTGATTTTGCAGGGATTTTTCCATCTTTTTTATGGAAAAATTTTTATTAATTGGTTGATTATCAATATCAAGTCTTGGAAAAAATATGGATTAGGCCATGGAATTGGCTTTTTTGGCGATATTTTCATATAATTTTGCGGAAACATAAAAGTTACGACCATGAAAAAGCATTTTATTCTCTCAATGCTGCTCGCAGTCGGGATGACGGTTGCGGCACAGACCCCTTGGAACGGCACGGTCGCCGAAGCCTACGACGGCGGCGACGGCACGCCTGAAAACCCTTACCAGATTGCGACGGCTGAACAACTGGCGTTGTTGGCCCAACAAACCGAAGATGGCACTGGAGGTGATGCCTGTTATGTGCTTACCAATGACATTTGTCTCAATGAAGGCGATACCCTCTATTGGACACCTATTGGTCTGACGGGTACATTTAGGGGTGTTTTTGACGGCGACCAACACTCCATCAGTGGTATGTACGAAAACGGGTTTAAACTGTCTGGTTTGTTTGGATATACGGAAAACGCCACGATAAAAAACGTCAGGATTGAAAAAGCCACCGTCATGGAATATGATCAGGCTTTTGTATATATTGCCATCGGTGGTATTCTCGTCGGCAAGGCGAAAAACACCCATATCTTGGATTGCTCGGTGGAAGGCTGGATTGAGATTTTTAGTGCTAAACCAAGCGGAGGTTTGGTTGGACAATGCGAAGTTGACGTCAACGATACGGTCTTCATTAAAAACTGTGTAAACTATGCCAGTGTTACCTGGAACGAATGCACTGGAGGTGTGGTCGGAAAGACGATTGTCAATAACGGGCATCTTGTTATAGACAATTGTGCCAATAATGGCTATATTAAGGGTTGGACTTTTTCAGGAGGTATGGTTGGCAATGGCGATTTTATCATCAAAAACTGCCACAACTTTGGCGAAATCGTTTCGGAAGGTACCGCAGGAGGTATGGCGGGACAAGGAGGGCTAAACTGTTTGATCACCTATTGTTTCAATCATGAGTCGGGCGTAATCACGGGCGGCATGAATACAGGAGGCATTATTGGCACAGCGATAAAAACCGTCATGTCATGCTGTGGTAACGCGGCACTCATTACAGGAGTCAATGATGACGAAATCATGGTTGGAGGCATCTCAGGAGCCGACGGCACCATTTATAACTGCTTCAACCGCGGTGATTTGACCGCTGTTTTCACAGAAGATCCTCTTTTGATCCAAATGGGAGGCATAACAAGCACTCCACTTCACGATGAACAAATTCGAAACGTATATAACGCAGGCGCAATCATCAAGCCATCGAATCCAGACATCCCGAATTCATGGTACGGGCATGTTCTTCCAGCCATATTTAGCGACACGTTGATCAGCAATTGCTATTGGATTGGTAACGAATCGTTTACGCCGTATGTTTACAACATTGGGGTCAGCAACTGGACGCTCCTTCCTGGCTCGTCGGTTTTCGGTCCAGGTGCAACGCCAACTACATGGGTGCTCGACGAGGCGCAATATGGCACCACCGACTTGGTTGAGGCATTGAACGCCGGCGCCATGGGCCAATGCACATGGGTGGAAGATGTGGATGGCGAGAATGCCGGCTATCCCATCTTCGGCCTCTTGGATCCAAATCGCGTTGATGAAATCGTGGAGAGCCCATTCCAGGTCTATCCCAATCCGACCAACGGCATCTTGTTTGTAGAGACGCGGCGCGCCACGTCTCTACAAAAGGCAACAGAATACCGCATCACCAACCTCATGGGCCAAACCCTGCAATCAGGCCGCATCGCGAGCGACCGTCAACAATTGGACGTGTCGGCCTTGCCTGCCGGCATGTATCTTCTCACCATCGACGGCACGACGGTGAAATTTATTGTGAAATAAACGATTAAAAATCAACAGAGTATGAAATGTATCATTAAACTATTGGCCGTAATTGTTCTCGCTTTGGTTTTCGGAGGCAAGGCCGTTGCCCAGGAATGGGAAATCGCGCACGAATACGCCTATTCCGACACTTGCATTTTCAACTACTATGAGGCCAAAGAAATGGCCAATGGCAATATCGCTGTCGAGTCCTACATGGCTTACAAAAGCGGTGTGGGCGACTTCTACTCGCTGCAACCTGCTGTCGCTGTCATTGAGCCTGAAAACGGTCGTCGCAGCATACATCAGTCTTATTTCAAGCCTGGCTATTATACCAGCAACATTCCGTATGTCTTTGAGAAAGACGGCACGCTCTATCTCCTTGCCACCTACACGCCCGACCACGATTTCACCTATTTCAACTACTTCAAAAACTATGAGGAGCAATCCGACAAAGCCTATCTTGGTCTCTACCGCCTTGATGACCACCTTGACATTGCAGAAAGCTACGAAACCACAATAGCTATTGATACCTTCGAACTGCGCAACAACGGCAACTGGCAGAGTCTGCCCAACGACTACAGCGGCAGCCTGTTCCTTTTCTCGGCTTTGCAAGAGGATGATGCTATCGTGGGCGCATACGTTAAGCGGCGCAGCCTTGGTCACGACTTGGTGCACGACAGTCTGTTCTTCTTCCGCATGAATTATCAAGGCGACATCATCCATCAAGTGAGCTACCCGATGAAAAGCGACAACACCAGTCTGTCGCGTACTTTCTTCTTGCGAAGGCACCATCTTGTCAAGAATGGCAGCGGCTTCATCTTCTACGACTTGTCCAACAATAGTACTATATCTGGTAAAGCTGAAAACAACGATTACGACAACGAAGGTTTCGCATTATACCTTGACCACGATTTCAACTGCGTGAACGCCAAGGCGTTCTGTCATTACAACAATCACTACAGCAACCGGTTCTATGATATGTCGGTCATTCGCAGCCATTATGGCACCACCTACATCGCCACCGAGTTCTTTGATGAAAACCAGTCGTCATCGGGGATTTCGAGTTGTGCCCTATACGAATATGACGACGGCGACGGCAAGTTGAGTTATTTGAATATGCTGAACCACGTGCATAGATATCAGTTCAACCGTATGGACTTCACGCCGCAGAAAGGTGTCGACATCTGCCCCACGGACTGGACGCTGTATTTCGGCTATACCTTGAATGCCGTTACTGCCAGCAGCGACTCGTGGATGATGATAGAGCACCTGTATGCCCATTTCGACACCATCAGCACGATGTATTATGACCTCAAGATCCCACGTTGCCGCAGCTTTATGTCGGCCATCACCGCCACTCGCGACGGCGGCTGCATGATTGTTTATAATGCCAAGAACCTTGACCAGACAGACCAACGTTGGAGTTGTGTCACCAAATTTCCCGCCGAGGCTTTCGTAGGCATCGACGAGGCCCACGACAATGGCCTGAAAGTCGCCATCGCTTATCCCAATCCCGGAAAGGATGTGCTAAATATCAGGACTGGATTGAAGAATGCGCGGGTGGAGGTGTATGATATGAATGGAAGGATGGCTTATAGGCAGGAGATTACGGAGAATGTCACCGCCATCAATACGACGGATTGGGCTGAGGGCGTTTATGTTTGGAAGGTAATTGTAGATGGGAAGGAAACGGAAGTTGGGAAGTGGATTAAGGAATGAAAATACCTTTGGAGGGATGAAAACAGATTGCGTGTTGTCAAAAAAATAGGGACAAGCCGTTTTACTGCTATTTTTCAAATCATTGAAAAACAATATTTTGAAGAGTTGGCAACAAGAAAAAGTATGGACAAGGCAGGAGTTGCCCGTGAAAAGCTCTTGACAAGTAATCTTTATCATTAACTTTGCGAAAATATCAAAACCGAACCCCAATGAAAGCAACGAAAATTTACACCCTGCTTGCGCTCCTGCTGATGGCGGGAGGGGCGACAAAGGCACAACAATGGAAGTATCTCCAAACTGGAGTTGCTGAAGACCTTTACAATGTCTGCTGCATCGATGACAATACGATTTTTGTGTGTGGACAGAACGGGGTGATACTCAAATCAACCGACAGTGGTGCGCACTGGGCGGAGAAGTATCGCAGAACGGGTTGTCAAATGACAGAAATATGCTTTGCAGACGCGAATAATGGCTATGCGGTATGTGATTCCATATTAGACATTTACACGGAAGTCCATCAGTGGTTTTTGGTAAAGACCTATGATGGAGGCGAAACTTGGAATGAAGTGGGCGAGCCCATTCTCTCATGGGTTGATAGCTACACCACATTAATCAGGCAATTTGTCCGTGCTGAATTGTTTTTGAATGATACTGATAATTTGGTGGTAGCTGTCTCATTCGATGGCATCTACAAAAGCACCGATGGTGGTGCTACCATGAGAAAACTGGACGTTGATTTCACCATCAATGAGACAAGAGGGATTTTTTTTGAGGACAATGTTGGGTATCTGCTATGGGATTATGGAAATGATGATTTCCTGTTTCCAGAAGAAAGATGTGCCGGGGTGGCGAAAACGGAAGACTTTGGTGAGACATGGGTTTTGAAGGAAAATGTCACGGACATTACAGAGGGGATAAGTTATGCCCATTTTTACGACAAGAATCACATAAGATTGTTTGGCGAATTTCAATTCTCCGAGTACGACTACTATGGCATATTGGATACTTATGACGGTTTTGACTCCTTTGAAACGGTAGGTGGTGAAACCTCTGGATATTTCCAATTCTATGAAGAATACATAAGAGCCAAGTTCACCGAGAACGGGTGGGGAGTATCCATGCTATGGGAGGAAGATATGCCAGGAGTCGGCAGAAGTGTCGCATATACTGAAGACGACGGCTTGTCATGGACTTTTTATTCTGGATATGGTCTTCCCACATACAGGCTTTATGACATTGACGGAACCGACACCACTTTCTACATTTCGTGTGCCGGAGGAAATGTCCTTAAAAGCCGCCAATTCACGCTTATGGGCACAGGAGAAAACGTTTCGCAGGTGGTCGCAGTTTATCCCAATCCAGCAAGGGATAGAGTTGTAATTGAAGGCATTGAAGCTGTTGAGATACAAGTTTACAACACCCTTGGACGGGTGGTGAAGACCGTGCGGGGGACGAATGAAATCCCCGTTGCAGACTTGCCGCAAGGGGTTTTTATGCTGCGCATTATGGATGCTGAAGGAAAAGTTTACACTAACAAAATCACGAAACGATGAGAAATATTAGACTATACGCCCTGCTTGCGCTCCTGATGATGGCGGGAGGGGTGACGATGCAGGCGCAAGAAATGAATGAAATCTTTGTCAGTGACACTCTGACCATCCAATACCTTCATCGTATTAACGGCGGGTTCCTTGCCAAAGGCTATGGCCCGGAACCGTATAGGCAGTATCTCGTGAAATTCGATGACGAAGGTGAGGTACTTGGCTCGGTGTGTTGGCATTCAACTGGACGGGACTTGATGTGCGCAGGTATGATGCCCTGTTTGAGCCGATGGCCGTCTGCTGTAAGGACGGGAGCGTCATCTTCTCATATTCGGTGGACACCTTGTTTTCGGCATTGACCCAGGGCATCCGTATCTTGAAATTTGACACAGAGGGCAATATGGTTGCAGAAAGGCTTTTTGATGCCGCTCCCATGCAGGATGCCTATCCCGTGTTTTCTTCGCCCGACTCATTGGGATGCTGCATCATCATGCCCAATCCTAACCCACCGCTTGAAGAGGATTGCCATGTCCTTGATGAAGATCTCAACATTGCTTTTGTCAAAGAACATATCAACTCACTTTCATACCCGAAGATGCTTATGGGTTATATGTATGTTTCGCTTAATCCTCATAACAACAGATCATACGGAATTGGTTCGTTCAATATGCCTGCTTTTGGTGGGAATCCTGCCATCAAGCAGGACATCTTTATGACCGCGTTTGATGACAAGTTCAATCAACTGGCATATTGTCTTGGGCCTGTCACCGACCTCAATGATGAACGCGCCTTACGCAAGGCCATTGACTACGGCAGTGATGGCAGCGTCTATATGTGTGGATATATGGATTATGGCAGCATCAACAATATATACATCACGCATTTTGACGAGAATTTGAACCAATTTGGCGAAATCTATTACCACGATGAGCAAAGGGCACTTACTCCATACAGTGTGTGCGCCTATCCCGAAGGTTGTTTGGTGTGTTGCGCGGGAATGAACAGGAGGACACAAGAAAGGGAAAATTGTATTTATCGCATCAAGGATGAGGTATTTGTTGGTATTGAAGAAGCACATAATGCAGGTTTCGCTGTGGCAATGGCTTATCCCAATCCTGGGAAGGATGTGCTGAACATCAGGACGGGATTGAAGAATGCGCGGGTGGAGGTGTATGATATGAATGGGAGGCTTGTTCACAATCAACAAATCACCGACAACATCACTTCGATAAATGTGGAAAACTGGTCTTCGGGGACTTATGTTTGGAAGGTGTATGCGGGCGTTTCGACGCTTCGACAAGGCTCAGCGACCTCAGGCTCAACGACCCTCGCGGAAACAGGGAAATGGGTGAAGGAATAGTGATTTCCCAGCCGTGTAACGTTTCATAATGTTCAGGATCTTGCGCAAAAACCTTTGCTTTTGCGCAAATTAGACAACATTATCTGAAAAGTATGGCTTTTTCGCGCTGTTTTTTTTGTTTTTTGTTATTTTTGCGCCCTATTAATAAGGTAATCCCGCCATGCGCAAACTATATCTCATTCTTCTCCTTCTGGTCTTGGCTCTGCCTTCACGGGCGGCCTACCTGCTTATCCCCATGGACAACACCCAGACGAATCACCTGAAAGCCTACGGCGTGGCCTATTGGGTGCTGCAACGCGAAGTGGAGATCAGCTGGCTGCTCAACTATAGGGGAGGGAGCTACCTCATTCCTTACCACGAGATGTTTGAGCGCGAATGCAAGATGCGCAATGTGTCGTATAATGTCATCGCCGACGCGCAAGCTGATGCCATCCTCGCCGAAATCGCCGATCCAGGCGTCAATATGGATGAGATGAAACTGCAAAAGGTGCCACGCATCGCAGTCTATGCGCCAAAAAACAACCTGCCTTGGGACGATGCCGTCACCCTCGTGCTGACCTACGCCGAGATCCCCTATGACGTCATCTATGACGACGAGGTGCTGCAGGGCGTGCTGCCCACCTACGATTGGCTCCACCTGCATCACGAGGACTTCACGGGACAATATGGCAAGTTCTGGGCACGCTACCGCAACTATCCTTGGTATCAGGAGGATGTGCGTATGCAGGAAGCCACGGCACAACGCTGGGGTTTTACCAAGGTGTCGCAGCTGAAACTCGCCGTGGTGAAGAAGATCCGTGAGTTCGTGGCAGGCGGCGGCTACATGTTCTCCATGTGCTCCGCGCCCGACAGCTTCGACATTGCCCTTGCTGCCGATGGTCTCGACATCTGCGACTACATGTTCGACGGCGACCCCATCCGCAGCGGCGACCCGCAACGCCTCAACTACGACAACTGCTTCGCCTTCACCGACTTCAAGGTGTCGACCAACCCGCAGGAATATGAAGTCTCTAACATCGACGTCACCCAAGGCCGTTCGCGCTTGGTGAATGAGCAGAACGACTATTTCCTGCTCTTTGACTTTTCCGCCAAGTGGGACCCCGTGCCGACCATGCTCACCCAATGCCACGAACGCCTGGTGAAAGGCTTCATGGGGCAGACCACGGCCTTCAACAAGGCGACGGTCAAGCCGTCGGTGGTGGTCTTGGGCGACAACGGCGCCTTGAACGAGGACCGTTACATCCACGGCAACTTCGGCAACGGCTTCTGGACCTTCCTCGGCGGCCACGACCCCGAGGATTACCAGCACATCGTCGGCGACCCGCCCACCGAGCTCGACATGCACCCCAATTCACCGGGTTATCGCCTCATTTTGAACAATATTTTGTTCCCCGCAGCAAAGAAAAAAGAACAGAAAACCTGAAAATGTTTATATTTGCCGCTTTAAAAACAGAAAAGTAAAAC
This sequence comes from uncultured Bacteroidales bacterium, assembly GCA_900318265.1. Classification (GTDB taxonomy): domain Bacteria; phylum Bacteroidota; class Bacteroidia; order Bacteroidales; family F082; genus Limimorpha. Next base: position 39,087 of record ONKA01000002.1, read on the forward strand.
GCTAAAATCATAGACTATGAGAAGAAATCTACTCGTCATCCTTGCCTTGTTGCTGGGCTTCACCACACTTCAAGCCAAGCCCG
>ONKA01000002.1:39184-174818 GCA_900318265.1 uncultured Bacteroidales bacterium
GTTTGCCAAGAAAGCAGTGCAAGACTTGCAATTGGCTTACATCCACCACGCCGATAACGGCATGGCGACCATGTATGTCTTCAACTTCAACGGCGGCTACGTCATCGTGTCGGCCGACGACAGTTCGTCGCCCATCCTTGGCTATTCGGACCAAGGCCAATTCGACTATGCAAGCGCTCCCGACGGACTGCGTTTCATGCTGGATGAGATTTCGAGAGGCATCGCCACGGTGGTGGAACAAGGTCGCCCTGTCTCTAGTGACATTGTTTCCCGTTGGAAGAATCTCGAGGCATACGGATATCTGCATGCCGACAAGGGCCTCGTCGTTGTTGGACCATTGGTGCAGCAACGTTGGGACCAGATGGCACCTTTCAATATGTATGTTCCCGATGGCTGTCCGACAGGTTGTGTGGCCACGGCCATGGCTGAGATCATGAAATATTGGGAGTGGCCTGTGACAGGTACTGGCGAGCATAGCTACTATGCCCCGCTGTATGGCGAACAATACGCCAATTTCGGAGCTACCACCTACGACTGGGCCAACATGATTGAATACTATGGCAGCGGTGCTACTCCTGAACAGAGAGAAGCCGTTGCCGTTTTGATGTACCATTGTGGCGTGTCGGTCGACATGAACTACGAACACGGCGGCAGTGGCGCCTATTCGGTGGATGTGCCTGGTGCCATCAGCACCTATTTCTCCTATTCCGAGAGTGCTACGCATATCTCGAAAGGCGGCAACTACGACGAATGGATTGCCCTTTTGAAGTCGTGTATCGACCAACGTATTCCTTTGTATTACTCGGGACAGAGTGCCGATGGCGGTCACGCTTTCCTCTGCGACGGCTACGATGCCGATGGCTTGTTCCATTTCAATTTTGGTTGGGGCGGTGCATCCAACAACTTCCTCCTGATCGATGGAGAAAACTTCGAGTATTCGGGTAGCCAAGCCGTCGTTGCGGATTTTGTTCCCAATTACGTCTTTGATGCCATGCCTCAAGCACCTGATAATCTTGAGGTGAGCATTGATAATGACGTCTCTCTTACTGGTCATTTGTCGTGGACCAATCCCACCCACACTGAGACGGGCGCTCCGTTGACCCACCTCGATAAGGTTGTTGTTTTACGTAACGGCTTCATCGTCAAAGAAATAGAGAACGTTGAGCCTGGACAGGCCATGACCTACGATGACGAGGTGCCTTTTTTCGACCAATACGACTATGCAGTGATGGCGGTGAATGGTGAATCGTATGGACGCACTGCCCATACTAAGGCTGTCTTTGGCCCCTATTGCGAGTGGACGGTCATCATGACCTCCTCCGATTTCCATGGGTGGAACGGCGGTGGCATCACGGTGCAAAACGCCGCAGGTTCCTATATCGACTTCCTGACCACAAACACGTCGGCTGCCACCATGCAAAGGTTCCCTATGGCACTGGGTAATAATAACCTTTATTGGACTGAGCCCAGCACAGCCATCACCAACCTTTCCTTCAAAGTGAAAGACTCGCAGAATCAAGTCGTTTATGAATACAGCGGTCCCTCATCGGGATTGGATGCCGGTTTGCTGCGCACCCTGAACAACTCCTGCGGCAACGAGAATACATGCGAGGCCCCGTATAACCTGAGGGCCACGGTCGACCCGAATAACAATCAGACCATCCTGCTCACTTGGGATTCGGACCATACGCCTGAGTTTGGCTATTGCATCTATCGTGACGGCTTCCTCTTCAATATGTCACATGAACTCTCTTATGTCGACGAAAACACCGACATTGGAGGCCATCGTTACTATATCACTGCCTTATGCAATGGCGGCGAGACCGAAAGCTCCAACGAGTATTGTATCACCTCAGGCTCCGATTGCGAACCTCCGCTGGACTTCTATTACGATTTCACTGCCGACAACAAACTGCAACTGAATTGGTCGCGTACGGGCAATACAGCCGTTTCGGGTTATCTGGTCTATCGTAAGACTGCCGATACTCCGTACAAGCGTGTCAAACTGACCTCGGCCAATGTCACCAGCTTCAGGGACCAAAGTGCCATGCCTGGTACGGAGTATCAATATGTGGTTGAGGCTTACTATAGTGCCACGGGTTGCACTTCTGCCTATGCCAACGACCTCTTTGATCCAGACAAGTTCTTCGTCAACGTGGACTGGTCAAACACACCTAAGGATTTGCAAGTATGGTATAATGAAGAGGATTCTTTGGTGAACCTGCGCTGGAAACCCGCTTACCAAGCCGCTTCATACGACATCATGCGCAACGGAGAGAAAGTCGGAGAAGCCACAGGTATGACATTCGAAGATGCTGCTGTTGAATTAGGTGAGACCTATTGCTATCAAATCATTGCCCATGGCGATGGGTTTGATACCAATTCCAACGAGGCTTGTGTCACCATGCCCGAGCCCCCAGTACCTCCTGTCTTGCCTTGCTCGGCACCGACGAATCTCAGGAGAGAGGATCCTATGACTGTGGCTCATATTGCATGGGATGCCCCTGAGGAGCGTACTCCGGATAGTTATACCGTTGTCGTCATCGATCACTTGTTAAATGACACAACAGAGGTTTCTGGTATAACCGATCTCTTCTTTGAACAAGTCCTTGTCACTGATGTAATGGATAAATCATACAAGGTTAAAGCCATTTATCCCGAATGTGAATCCGAATTTGCCTTGGCTGCCAATGGTGAGGATGCCATCCGTATCACCAATGTGTCAGTTGATGAGAATCCGCTTTCCGATGTGAAACTCTATCCCAATCCCACTTCGGGACTGCTGAGCGTTGAGGCGGAAGGAATGACTATGGTTAGCGTTTATGACCTTGTGGGCCAATGCGTGATGCAAATGAATGCCAACGACGGTCGTGCTTCCCTTGACATGAGTCAGTTGCCCAATGGCGTCTACTTTGTCAAGGTGAAAGCTTCCCAAGGTGCTGCAGTACAGCGTGTTGTTAAAATGTAAATAATTTAAAATCAATAAATTAATAATAACTACGATGAGAAAATCATTATCTATCATGCTGATGTTGGCCTTGTTTGTGGGCCAACTCATCGCTTCGCCCGTCGACGTGAGCACTGCCCGTCAGCTGGGTTTGAAGTATGTGCAAGGCAATGCCACCAAGCAAATGGCTGAGCTTAACTTGGCCTATACCCAAACGACAGAGCGTGGCGCCAACGCTCTCTATGTCTTCAACTTCGATGGCGGCTACATCATCGTGGCTGCCGACGACGTGGCCCAACCCATCCTTGCCTATGGCGAGGAAGGCAACTTCGATGCTGACAACATCGCTGACGGTCTGGCCTATTATCTCCGTTTCTATGCTCGCCAGATCGAGTATGCCGTTGATAACCACATGACTGCTGCTCCCGACGTTGCCGAGCAATGGGAACAGCTCAGCCGTTCTGGTGCCATCAAAGGCGAACGTGCCACCTATGGCGACGTGGCTCCTTTGATTGCCACCAACTGGAATCAGGACAATCCCTTTAACTACTATTGTCCTACGGGTCAAGGCGGCCCTGGTGGTCGTGCCTACGCTGGTTGCGTTGCCACCGCCATGTCGATGGTGATGAAGAAATGGGACTGGCCCGACCACGGCCAAGGATCGCACAGCTATACACCTTCGGGTTATCCCATGCAGTCGGCCGATTTTGAGAATACCTATTATGAGTGGAGCAATATGCCTAACAACGTCAACAACAGCAACTATCAGGCTGTTGCCCTTTTGATGTACCACTGTGGTGTGGCCGTTGATATGCAATATGGTCCTGGCGGTTCGGGTGCCTATTCGGTTGACGTTCCCGATGCCCTTGTCAATTACTTCCGTTACACTGATCACGTCTATCGTTTGGAACGCGATCTTTACACCAAACTTGAGTGGGAAGAGATGCTTATCGCCAACTTGAGGGAAGGTTTCCCGCTGTATTATTCGGGTGCCGACACTGACGGTGGTCATGCCTTCGTTTGCTGTGGATACCGTGAGAGCGACCGCAAGTTCTACTTCAACTGGGGCTGGAGCGGATTCAACAACAACTACTTCGCCATCGATGCCTTGAATACTTATTCTGGCAACTTCAACCTGAACCAGGGCGCCATCTTTGACATGATTCCCGACTATGTCTACAATGCCTTGATTCCTGCTGCCTCCGATCTTAATGTGACCTCCGATAATGCCCACTCGAAGAAAGGTATTGTCACGTGGACCAATCCTACGACTACTCTTGACGGAACGACTTTGGAGACCATCGATCACGTGGTCTTGATGCGCAACGACCAACAGATCTTCAGCCAGGCCAACGTGACGCCTGGTGAGGTCATGTCGTTTGAGGACAATGTGCCGAACTACGATTGCTACACCTATACGCTTTACTTTATGTCCAATGGAGCAAAGGGACGTCTCGCCGACTTCAGGTATCAGTATGGTCCCACTTGCACTTGGAAGGTCGTTGGACAAACCACCAACTTCCAAGGCTGGAACGGTGGTAAGATCCAAGTGAAGAACAGTTTTGGAACGATCCTGCAAGAAGTCACTCTAACTAGTTCGACGCCTCTCAGCCAGCAGATTGCCATGCCTGAGGGCAATGTCACTTTCAGTTGGGTGGCTCCTAGTTCGCCTGTCACTAGTGTGACCATCAATATCAAGGATTCGTCTAATAGCTCTGTGTATTCCTACTCGGGCAACTCCAACCAAATCCCTGCCACGCTCTATACGGGCAACAACGACTGCGCAGGTTGCCAGCCTCCAACTGGACTCACTGGCGAATACAGATGGACATCCGAGGGCTTTGGCACTCAGCTTGAATGGAATTACGATGGTGAGCCACAGTCGTTCAAGGTCTACCGTAGCGAGGACGGTGTCAATTATGAAGTAGTTGCCACGGTCGACAAGAGCTTGCGCGAATACCTCGACTTGGTGGATGCCGGCGACTATTACTACCAAGTGACGGCCTTCCGCAGCTATTGTGAATCCACGCCTGCATGGGTTGACGACGAAACGGACTATATCCACGTTGAGGTGACCTCGGTCAGCGAGAACGGCGATGCCAGTCTCAGTGTGTATCCCAACCCCGCCAACGCTTTGATGAGCGTTGAGGCCGAAGGTTTGCAACAAGTGACCATCTGCAATGTGATGGGGCAGGTGGTGAAAACCCAACGTTGCACCGAAGACGGCGTGGTCGTCAATACTGCCGACCTGGCCTCAGGCATCTATACCATCAGCGTGAAGACCTCACAGGGCACCATGACGAAACGCTTCTCCGTTATCCATTGATGCCAAAAACAATTTGAAAATGAAAAGGGAACACGGTCGTGTTCCCTTTTTTTTATATCTTTGCAGCTTAGTTTAACAGCAAACACCATTGAATATGAAAAACTATCTCATTACACTATTGGCGTTAGCCTTGACAAGTCTCGCTGTGCATGCCGGTCCGGTCGACCAAGAGACAGCCAGACGTTTAGGGCAGTCGTTTGTGGCGTCCAAATTCGAGCACAAAGCCGACTTGCATCTTGTGAAAACTGAGTTCTCCGAGAGGGGAGAAGCCTGCTATTACATCTTCAATGTGGAAAATACAGGTTTTGTCATCATGGCTGCCGACGACCACTATCGTCCCATCGTCGGTTATTCCGACGAGGGCAACTTCGACGTCAACGATATGGCTCCCGCTTTGGCCGATTATCTTGAAAGCGTTCGCCACGGCGTGATGGTGGCCGCTCAAGCCCCTGTCGAGCCTTCCGTGGCGGCCGACTGGGCCATGTTGGAAAAGACGGGTCGCATGGTGTCGCGCCACGGAGGCCGCGAAGACGAATACCTCGTTGAGACCAAATGGAACCAAAACTATCCTTACAACTATTTTTGCCCTGAAGGCGCCGGTGGCCCTGGTGGCCACTGCTATGCCGGTTGTGTGGCTACGGCTGCTGCCCAGCAAATGCGTTATTGGAACCATCCCCTGCAAGGCCAAGGCAGTCATACCTATTATCCTGAAGACCATCCGGAATATGGCCCCCTGACCGTTAACTTTGGCGAGGCCACTTATGATTGGGAACACATGCCCGTGTCAATCAACCAGAACTCGCCACAGCAGGAGATTGAAGCCGTGGCACAGCTGATCTATCATGCCGGTGTCAGCGTGGATATGAACTACCGTCCTACGAGCAGTGGCGCCGTTACAGGTAGGCTCTGTGAGACGATGCCCGCCTATTTCTTCTATACCAACCACATGGCCAACCTGTATCGTGAGGATTACACTCATGAAGAGTATATGGAGCTGATCATCAATGCCATTGATATGAATTGGCCTATGGTGCACCGCGGTGGAGGTCACGCCTACGTTTTGGACGGTTACAACGACGAAGACATGGTACACTTCAACTGGGGCTGGAGTGGCAGCAGCGATGGCTGGTTCAATGTTGATGACCATGGCTACACCGATGGCGAGAGCGTGATCTACAACTACGTGCCCGCTGAAGTCTATGCTGCTACACCTGCAGCTCCCACCGACATCAACGTGGTGCCTTCCAACGACAATTCGTTGACGGCTGCCCTAACTTGGAAAAACCCCACCGTCACCTTGACTGGGGAAACGCTTGCAACCATCGACCAAATCGTAGTGGAACGCAACGGACAGGTGGTATATTCCGAAGATAATGTGACGCCTGGTGCTGAGATGAGCATCGTGGACGAGTCGGTACCTTATTTCGATGCCTTTGCTTATGCGGTGTATGCCGTCAACAATGGCCGTCGTGGAGCCTCCATCAAGGCCGACAAGGTGTATGTGGGCCCCACCTGCGATTGGAAGATCATTATGCAGTCTAACTCGTTCCAAGGCTGGAGAGGGGGAGGCGTCGTCATGTATAGCGTGACGGGAAATGAAATCAGCATGCTGACCCTTAACAGCTCTACGCCTCAGTCGTTGGATTTTCCCGTTCCCGTGGGCCGAGTCAGCTTCGGCTGGAAAGCTCCTCGCGCCAATGTCAGCAACCTCTCGTTGGTCATCAAGGACGCCGAAGGCAATACGATGTATGCTTATACGGGTTCTTCGGCAGACATGGAAGAGGGCATTTTTCTGGAAGTTAACAATGGATGCGGGAATGAGCCGGTGTTGCCGCCATATAATGTGAGTGCCGAAGCGGGCGATGAGGCTGTCACCCTGCATTGGGAAGTGGCAGGTGATGATCCGGAATTTGGCTACAACATCTATCGTGATGAACAACTTTATGCTATGGTCAACAACCCGTCGGAGCGTTCCTTCGTCGATAACGATTTTGTGAACGGACATTGCTATTTTGTGATGTCTGTCGGACAGGGAGGCGAGTCGGAACCTTCCAATGAGACCTGTGCCTCTGCGGGCGATTGCATGGCAGCCTACAACTTAGACTATGAATATGTCGGTAGCCTTTATAAAATCAAGTTGAAATGGGACCGTCCTGAAGCTAGCGAAGGCCTTTCGGGCTATTACTTGTATCGCAAGGATGGGGAAGACGGCACCTACCAAAGAATCAAGTTGCTGGGTGCTTCGGCCACCAACTATACCGATAACTCAGCCAATCAGGAAGGTATGTATTACTATCGACTCTACGCCTACTATCGTGAAATCGACTGCATGTCGGCGCCTGCCACGACGAAAAACGACCCGAACAAATACTACCTGAAAGTGTATTATTCGCCTACCGACGTTGCTGAAAGGGAAGCGGTTGCTATCAACGTGTTTCCCAATCCTGCTGATCAAAGCCTGAAGATTGAAGCAGAAGGCATGACGCAGGTCTCGGTGTACAATATGCTAGGTCAACAGGTCTATGCCTCTGCATGCGAAAGCAATGTGTTGAGTGTCAATGTGTCGGGATGGAGTGAAGGTGTATATTTGATGAAGGTGCAGACCGCTGAAGGCATTGTCTCGCGCCGCGTTACCATCGTTCACTAAGTGGAGTTTTTTGACAATATGCCCCCGCAATATGGCGGGTTTTGGAAAAATATCTATATTTGCAGTCTTAATTTAGAATCTAATTTAAATCCAACACAATGAAAAAGTATTTAATGAGTTTATTCGCTTTGGCTCTCGGTATCGGGATGGTTCATGCCAATCCTGTCAGCTTGAGCCAGGCCAAGTACGTGGGACAACAATTTGTCCAAGCCAATTTTGAGTTGTCGCGTCAGAGCGACGACCTTACCCTGGTCTACACGGGTACTTCTTCCCGTGGAGAGGCTTGCTTCTATGTATTTAATGTTGGTGACAACGGCCATGTCATGATCTCGGCTGACGACTATTTCCGTCCTATTTTGGGTTACTCCAAGGAAGGTGTGTTCCCGGTCGACAATATGCCGGATGGCTTAAGATACATCCTCAACGCCATCATCGACAGCCGTGCTGGTCGTACCGGAGTCGGTTCACCTCAAGTGGCAGCTGAATGGCAACTGGTTACCAACACCGGCCGCATGATTTCAAGATACGGCAACAGAGCAGGTACTTTCTTGTTGAGCACCAAATGGAACCAAGACTCACCTTACAATTTGTTCTGCCCTGAATATCCTGGTGGCCCTGGCGGCCGTTGCTATGCAGGCTGTGTGGCTACGGCCATGAGCCAAATCATGAAGTATTGGAATCATCCTTTGCAGGGTGTTGGCTCTGTGACCTATACTTCGAGTGGTCCTGGCTATCCTACTTTTCCGAACCTCTCCGCCAACTTTGGCGAGACTACGTATGACTGGGATAACATGCCTGTCAGTTTGACTAACTCTTCGCCTCAAGAGCAGAAAGAGGCAGTGGCAACGTTGATGTACCATTGCGGCGTTTCCGTCCATATGAAATATGCTCCCGATGGCAGCGGTGCCAATTCACAAGATGTGCCTGGCGCCATCAGTAACTATTTCAAGTATACCAACCAGTCGGTGCGTCGCGACAGAGGCAACTTCTCCTATGCCGATTGGTTTAAGATGCTGAAGGAACAGATCGATATGGGTTGGCCAGTGTATTATTCAGGCTGCGATGCCGGCACACCTACTCCAGGCTGCCATGCTTTCGTGTGCGATGGCTATGACGATGCTGGTTTGATGCACTGGAACTTCGGTTGGAGCGGCTCTGGTGACAACTTCATCGATTTTGATAATATTGAATACTCAGCTTCCTACGATGCATGTGTAATCAATTTCGTCCCTGTTGACGTTTATAATGCCACACCTCAGGCTCCCACCAACTTCACGGTGACTCCTGCTGCCAACAACGAACTGAAAGCCACACTGACGTGGACCAACCCCTCGAAGACCTTGAACAATACTAACCTTACCGCTATTGACCAAATCGTGGTCGTTCGCGATGGCCGTATCATCTACACCGAGAACAACGTCACTCCTGGCGCTACCATGACCGTGATGGATAATGAAGTGCCTCGTTTCGATGTCTTCAATTATGAAGTTTATGCCGTCAACAACGACAGACATGGTAAGCTTGCCTTTGCCGACAATGTCAGCTTTGGTCCTACCTGCAGTTGGACGATTAATATCACCCAAGCTGCCATGAACGGCTTCCGCGGTGCTGCTATCCACGTCTACAATGCTTCTGGTAAGGAAATCAGTGTAGTGACCGCCACCAATTCCACAGTGCAGTCCATCCCGGTTGATGTGCCTCTGGGTCACGTCTCCTTCGGCTGGAGTGCCCAAACCTATGGCGATTCCTTCAACATGGGCTTCTCGATCAAGGATTCGGAAAACCATACCGTTTATACCTATTCTGGTGCGTCGGCTAATATGGCTGAAGGCATCTTCTACGATGGCAACAACAGCTGCGGCAATCAGGTTGGAGACGGTTGCCCCACCAACCTTGTGGCAGTCGTCGACGAGGTGAATCCGTATGACATCCATGTCTCTTGGGATCCTGTTCCTGGTGCCGAAGGATATGGCTATTCGGTGTATCGTGACGGCATGCTGCATCGCTTGATTCCTAGTGGCACTTCGTTCGTCGATGAGAATGCTGAGTTAGGCGGTCACTGCTATGTTGTCAGCTATTTCTACGATGGCGGCGAAAACGGTCAGTACTCGAATGAGTCGTGCGCCACTTCAGGTGCATGCTACGCTCCGACTGGATTTACCTTTGAGTATGCCAACAATTACAAGATTAAGTTGATGTGGCAGAAGCCCGATCCTTCTGAGGGTCTCTCCGGCTATTACATCTACAGAAAGGCTGGCGAAGATGGTACCTACCAAAGAATTAAGCTGGCAAGTGCCAATTCCACCAACTACACTGACAATTCACTCATCGAAGAAGGCCATTATTACTATACGATCTATGCCTATTATCAGAGCATGGATTGCTTCTCGGCACCTGCCGCATGGATTAATGACCATAACCAGTTCTATCTGCACGTCTATTATTCACCCACTGGCGTTGAGGAGAGTGAGATCAGCAGCGTGGCTGTGTTCCCCAATCCCGCCAAGAGCCAATTTACGGTTGAAGGTCAAGGCTTGACTCATGTGACGGTTTATAACACGCTGGGTCAGACTGTTTACGACAGCGATTGCCATGCCGACAGCCAGATCGTCAATATGAACCAGAACGAATCGGGTGTGTATCTTGTGCGCGTCGTGACGGAGAATGGTACGACTACCAAGCGCATCACCATGATCAAGTGATGTTGATGACAATGCATCAAAAAAGGTTGCCTCAGGAAAGAGGCAACCTTTTTTTGTTTGTGGATACGTAATTATTGTTCAGCGCGCTCCCAGACCTCGAAGCGGTAGGAATAGTCCACTTGCGGGTCGTCGTCGACCACCTCAAGGTCGACGAGATTCCATTCGTCGAAGTTGATGTAAGGGAAGAACGTGTCGGCCTCAAACTCTTTGTCGAGGCGGGTCAGGTAGAGACGGTCGGCCTTGGGCAGGAACTGCTCGTAGATGCTGCCACCACCCATGATGAAGACCTCGTCTTCGTTTGCGGCCATCTCCAAGGCTTGTGGGATGGAGGTGGCGAGTTCGTAGCCTTCGGGGGCTTCGTCCAAACGATCGGAGATGACGATGTTGCGACGGTTAGGCAAAGCCTTCTGTCCCGGCAACGATAGCCATGTGTTGTGGCCCATGATGACACAATGTCCCGAAGTCACCTTCTTGAAGTGTTTCAGGTCGTTGCTGTTGTGCCAGATGAGCTGGTTGTTGATGCCGATGGCGCGGTTGGCGGCCATGGCGACGATGATGGATATTGTCATATTAGTTGTCAGTTGTTCAGTTGTCAGTTGTTCAGTTATGTTGTTTTAGCCGGAAGCCGTCATTGCGGGCTTGACCCGCAATCTCCTGACGGCTGGTCGGATTCTCACACCGACACCTCGCCCTTGATGGCAGGCCACGGGTCATAGTTCTCTAATGTGAAGTCATCAAATTTGAAGCCAAAGATGTCTTTCACCTCTGGATTTATTTTCATCGTGGGCAGGGGACGCGGTGTGCGTTGCAGTTGCGTCTTCACCTGCTCGATGAGGTTGTTGTAGATATGCACATCACCAAAGGTGTGGACAAAGTCGCCGGGCTGAAGCCCACACACCTGTGCCATCATCATGGTGAGGAGGGCGTATGAGGCGATGTTGAAAGGTACGCCGAGAAACACATCGGCGCTGCGTTGGTAGAGTTGGCACGACAGTTTGCCGTCGGCCACATAGAACTGGAAGAAGGCATGGCAGGGTGGGAGGGCCGCCTTGCCAGCCGCCACGTTTGCGGCGAAGTTCTTCTCGTGCTCATCGGGCAGCACGCTCGGATTCCATGCCGTGACGATATGCCGACGGCTGTTCGGGTTCTCCTTGATGCTCTTCACCACTTCGGCAATCTGGTCGATGCCCTCGTTGTTCCAGTTACGCCATTGGGCACCGTAGACGGGACCCAGGTCGCCGTTGGGGTCGGCCCATTCGTCCCAGATGCTGACCTTGTTGTCGTGCAAATACTTGATGTTGGTGTCGCCGCTCAACAGCCACAACAACTCATGGATGATGCTCTTCAGGTGCACCTTCTTCGTCGTGACCAAGGGGAAGCCTTCAGAGAGGTCGAAACGCATCTGGTAGCCGAACACGCTGATGGTGCCGGTTCCCGTACGGTCGCCTTTCTGATGGCCGTGGTCGAGGATATATTGGAGTAGGTCTAGGTATTGCTTCATTTCTTTTCAGGCTCGTGCTTGTACTTGAACAAGATGGCGAACAGGATACCTACCACAAGAGCGAAGGCGGCAAACACATACCATGCGTTCGACCAGCCCGTCATCAGTTCGTTGAAGTCTGCTTTGCCTAGGGTGAAGTGGTTGACGATAGCTTGGGCGCAGAACGAACCGATGGTGGCACCGAGTCCGTTGGTCATCATCATGAACACGCCTTGGGCACTGCTGCGGATCTTCTCGTCGGTGTTTTGGTCGACGAAGAGCGAACCGCTGATGTTGAAGAAGTCGAAGGCTACGCCGTAGACGATCATCGAGAGGATAAAGAGTACGAGACCGAAGCCCGTTGGGCTGCCAGCGCCAAGGAAGAAGAAACGCAAGGCCCAAGCGCCAAAGGCGATGAGCATCACCTTCTTGATACCGAATTTCTTCAGGAAGAAGGGGATGAGCAAGATGCAAAGCGTTTCAGAGACTTGCGAGATGGACGAAAGGAAAACATTGTTCTTCACTGCGAAGGCATTGGCATATTCCGGCGACTGGCCGAAAGCATCCAAGAAAGGCGTGGCGAAGCCGTTGGTCACCTGCAGGCACATGCCCAAGAGGAATGAGAAGATGAAGAACACGGCCATGCGTGCGTCCTTGAACAAGGCAAAGGCACGCAGACCGAAGGTGTCGACGAACGACTTGCTCTCCACATTCTTGTTGACGGGGCAGTTCGGCAAGGTGAAGGCATAAATAGCCAAGATGATGCCCCATGCGGCGGATACAAACAATTGCTCGTAGCCGTTCTTATAGCCTGTGAAGTTGACAATCCACATGGAGAGGATGAAGCCGATGGTGCCGAACACACGGATGGGAGGGAAGGCCTTCACCGTGTCGAGGCCAGCTTGGTTCAAGGCATTGTATGACACCGAGTTACCCAAGGCGATGGTCGGCATAAAGAAAGCCACGCTGATGGCATAGAATGGGAATAGCTGTCCAAAGGTGACATCTACGCCATATTTCATGCCCATATAGCCAGCCAAGGCCATGAAGACAGCGGCCAAGAAGTGGCAAATGCCCAAGAGTTTTTGTGCGGGAATCCAACGGTCGGCCACGATGCCCATCAAGGCGGGCATGAAGAGAGAGACGATGCCTTGGATGGCGAAGAATTTACCGATGTTGGCTCCCATGCCGATACGGCCCAGGTAGATGCCCAACGAGCAAAGATAAGCTCCCCACACCGCAAAGATGAGGAAGTTCATCACGATCAGTCTGAATTTGATTGCTTTCATATTTGTAGTTTTAATTGTTTATTTCCTCCTGTTAATCTCATCCCTTATCTCCGCCGCCTTCTGGTAGTCCTCATTGTCGATGGCTTCTTGAAGCAGCTCTTCCAACTCCTCAATGGTGAGCAAATCCAGGTTGCTCTTGTCTACTCCTATATTAATGGGTTCGTCGTCGTTATCGTCGACCGAAGGCTTCTCCATGTCATCCATGATGATGCCGGCTTCGTCCATGACGGTTTCGTAGGCATAGATCTCGCATCCTGCCCGCACAGCGATGGCGATGGCGTCAGAGGGGCGGGCATCAATCATCGTTAGCTCGTCACCCTGTTTGCAAATCAGGATGGCATAGAACACTCCGTCGCGGAAGCGGCAGATGACGGCCTCCATGATTTCGATGCCAAATTCATGGGCGAACCTCAGAAAGAGGTCGTGGGTGTGTGGACGGCCGTTCTTGTGCTTTTCCATACCTACCGCGATCGATTCGGCCTCGGCACTTCCGATGACGATGGGCAGACGGCGCTGCGAGTTCTTGTCGCCTAGGATTAAGACATACGCTCCAGTCGAAGATTCGCTATAGGTCAGGCCTACAATTTCCAAATTGACCTTGTTCATAACTGCTCAATTTTGTAAGGATGAGGGTGGCGGCTTTGCTAAAAAACTGATTTTTAAGTTTCTATTCCAAGACAACACCTTTTTCCTTCATTCGTCAAAAGTAGGGACTTTTTTGGAAACGAGCAAAAAAAGTTGTTTTTACGAAAAAAACTCTGCAAAAAATTTTCATTTCAATATAATTTGTCCTTATTTTTGTCCCCTCAAAGCGACTGAAAACAGCTAAAAGAACTGTTATTTTTGAATCAAAGCAAGTTTAACTAAATAACAATCTTATGATTAGCAACAGTATTATTTACATTGTGCTGGTGGCCTCCATCTTGGCCCTGGCATTTGCTTTCATCTTCTACAAACAGATGATGAAACAAGACGAAGGTACTGACCTGATGAAGAAAATCGCTGCACACGTCCGCAAGGGAGCCATGGCTTACCTGAAGCAGCAGTACAAGGTGGTGATCATTGTGTTCATCATCTTGGCAGCCATTTTCGGTATCATGGCCTACTTCAAGTTGCAGAACGGCATTGTGTGGTTCGCATTCCTCACGGGCGGTTTCTTCTCGGGCTTGGCGGGCTTCTTTGGCATGAAGACGGCCACATACGCCTCGGCTCGTACAGCCAACGCCGCTCGCAACTCGTTGAATAGCGGCCTGAAGGTGGCCTTCCGTTCGGGTGCTGTCATGGGTCTCGTCGTGGTGGGTCTCGCCCTCCTCGATGTGTCCGTGTGGTTCCTCGTCTTGAATGGCACGGGTCTGCTTAAGGCTGTTGGAGCCGAAAACGACCTCATCACCATCACCACAACCATGCTGACCTTCGGTATGGGTGCCTCTACTCAGGCTCTGTTTGCCCGTGTGGGTGGCGGTATCTACACCAAGGCCGCTGACGTCGGTGCCGACCTTGTGGGTAAGACCGAGTACAACATCCCTGAGGATGACCCGCGTAACCCCGCCACCATCGCCGACAATGTGGGCGACAATGTAGGTGACGTGGCTGGCATGGGTGCCGACCTTTACGAGTCATACGCTGGCTCCATCTTGGCTACCATGGCACTGGGTGCTTCTGCTTTCGCCACTGCTGCCGTTGAAGGCATGCAGTTTAAGGCCGTGCTTGCTCCTATGCTCATCGCCGCTGTCGGTGTGTTGCTTTCCTTGATTGGTATCTTCTTGGTGCGCACCAAGGAAAACGCTGGCATGAAGGAACTTCTTGGCGCTTTGAGCCGCGGTACCAATACGGCCGCCGTCTTGATTGCTGCCGCTACCTTCGGCATCATGTATTTCCTCTTTGGAAAAGAGACGGGCGAATATGCCAACATG
Organism: uncultured Bacteroidales bacterium; assembly: GCA_900318265.1. Classification (GTDB taxonomy): domain Bacteria; phylum Bacteroidota; class Bacteroidia; order Bacteroidales; family F082; genus Limimorpha. The sequence goes on from ONKA01000002.1 coordinate 54,489, forward strand.
TGGTGGCAGACTTCACTCTCCGTGGTGGTCGGCTTGCTGGCTGGCGTGATCATTGGTAAAGCTACTGAATACTACACCTCACAGAGCTACAAACCCACGCAAAAGGTGGCCGAGAGCTCGAAGACAGGTCCTGCCACGGTCATCATCTCTGGCTTGGGCTTGGGTATGCTTTCTACGGCCATCCCCGTCGTCACCGTGGGTGTGGCCATCGTGTTGGCCTATCTCTGCGCCAATGGCTTCAATATTGAGTTTACTGCCGCTAACCTTTCGAGAGGTCTTTACGGTATCGGTATCGCTGCCGTGGGTATGCTGTCCACCTTGGGCATCACCCTGGCCACCGACGCTTACGGTCCTATCGCCGACAATGCTGGCGGTAACGCCGAGATGAGCGGTCTGGAACCTGAAGTGCGCAAACGCACCGATGCTCTCGACGCCCTGGGCAACACCACTGCTGCCACCGGTAAGGGCTTCGCCATCGGCTCGGCCGCTCTGACGGCTCTCGCCCTGTTGGCTTCATACGTTGAGGAAATCAAGATTGCCTTGATCCGTATCGGACAAGACCTGCCTAACGGCGTGGAAGCCGCCAAAGCCACTTTGGTTGACTTTATGGAAGCCTACAATGTCAACCTGATGAACCCCGTCGTTCTCGTTGGTGTCTTCATCGGTGCCATGATGGCCTTTGTGTTCTGCGGCATGACGATGAATGCCGTGGGTCGTGCCGCCCAGAAGATGGTGGAGGAAGTCCGCCGTCAGTTCAGCACCATTAAGGGAATCCTTGAAGGTAAGGCCGAACCTGACTACGAGCGCTGCGTGGCCATCTCCACGAAGGGTGCCCAACACGAGATGCTGGTGCCTTCCATCCTCGCCATCCTCGTCCCGATCTTGACGGGTGTCATCCTCGGTGTGCCTGGCGTCCTCGGTCTGTTGATTGGCGGTCTGGCCACAGGCTTCGTGCTGGCTGTGTTTATGGCCAATTCGGGCGGTGCTTGGGACAATGCCAAGAAGTATGTCGAAGAAGGCAACTTCGGTGGCAAGGGTTCTGAAAACCACAAGGCTACCGTCGTTGGCGACACCGTCGGTGACCCGTTCAAGGATACGTCAGGTCCTTCGCTGAACATCCTCATCAAGCTGATGAGCATGGTGAGCATTGTGATGGCCGGTTTGACGGTCACCTGCCACCTGCTGTAAGGGCAGAGAGGTCGGTATTATTCCGATAAACAATCCCTCGAGATTTTTTCTTGGGGGATTGTTTTTGTTTTGGTACGGTTTTTGACAAAGAGAAAAATTGTTGGAAAAAGTGGCATAATTGAACAACATACAACAATAATTACTAATTTTGCAACAATTTTAAAATCATAAGCAATGAAGAAAGTGATTTACCTGCTTGGCATCATGCTCCTTATGGCTGGCGTGGCCAAAGCGCAAGACAGCAAGGCCTCCATTGGCCCCGAGATTGAATTTGAGAAAGTCGTCCACGACTACGGTGATGTGCCTTTCAACGGCAATGGCGAATGTGAGTTCCGTTTCACCAATACGGGCAACGAGCCTCTGCTGATTCAGAAGCCCAAGTCGAGCTGCGGCTGCACCATCCCTTCATGGCCTAACGAGCCCATCCTCCCCGGTGAGTCGGATGTCATCAAGGTGACCTATAGGACCAACCGTGCAGGCAATATTAACAAGACCGTAACTGTCACCTCGAACGCGCTCAAGAATTCGACCGTGGTGTTGCGTATCAAAGGCCGCGTGCTTGAACAGGCTGCCGAAGCCATGCCGGAGAAAAAGAACGATTTCGGAAGTGGCTCACCTGTCAACAACCGTTAATGAATTTAATCATGTTATTATCATAAAAGCCGTCTAATGTTTTCGTTAGATGGCTTTTTATACAAAAACAAAACCTTATGCCACAGATTTCCAATAAAGGTATGGAATTGCCGCAGTCGGCAATCCGTAAATTGGTTCCTTTCGCTGATGCCGCTAAAGAACGCGGTATTCATGTGTATCACCTCAACATCGGTCAGCCTGACATCGAGACCCCTAAGGGAGCTTTGAAGGCTTTGTCAGAGACGGCTCTGGAGCTCCCAGCCAGCCACGGTGTGTTGGAGTATAGCCATTCGGCTGGTATTCCATCCTATCGTCGTGCACTCTGCAACTACTACCACCGTCACGGCATCGATGTGACTCCCAACCAGATTATCGTCACTACAGGTGGCAGCGAGGCCTTGCAAATGGCCTTCACAGTGTGCCTCAATCCTGGCGACGAAATCATCATCCCGGAACCATATTACACCAACTATAACACTTTCGCCAAGCTGTGCGATGCCAAGATCGTTACCATTCCCAGCGATATCAGGACAGGCTTTGCCTTGCCGCCCATCGAGGAATTCGAAAAAGTCATCACACCGCGTACCAGGGCTATCATGATTTGTAACCCCAACAACCCCACAGGTTATCTTTACACCCATGAGGAACTGTTGAAGGTGGCTGGTTTGGTCAAGAAGTATGACCTTTATCTCTTCGCCGATGAGGTGTACCGTGAATTCTGCTACGATGGTCACAAGCACTTCAGCGTGATGCAGCTTGAGGGATTGGAACGCAACACCATCCTGTTCGACTCGGTCTCGAAGCGCTATAGCGCTTGCGGTGCCCGTGTGGGTTGCATGGTGACCCGCAACAGTGAGGTCTATGCTATCGCAATGCGTTTGGCTCAGGCCCGTTTGTCGCCACCGAGCTTTGGTCAAATCTTCGCCGAGGCTGCCGTCGAGACTCCGCAGTCCTACTTTGACGGTGTGTATAACGAATACATCGCTCGCCGTAATGTCATCGTCGAGGGCGTCAACAAGATTCCGGGCTGCTTCTGCCCGATGCCTAAAGGCGCTTTCTATACGGTGATTGATTTGCCAGTGGACGATAGCGACAAGTTCTGCCAGTGGCTGCTCACCGACTTCAGCTACAACGGTGCCACGGTGATGCTGGCTCCCGCCACGGGCTTCTATGCGGATCCCGAGAAGGGACGTCATCAGGCCCGTATCACCTATTGCATCTGCATCGACGACCTGAAGGCGGCCATCAAGTGCCTTGAGGAAGCTTTGAGGGTGTATCCTGGTAGATTGAGAAAGTAATCATCTGAAAATATGTATGGGGCTGCCATAACATGGCAGCCCCATTTTTTTGTCCATCAATGCAAGACTCTCGACAACGCAGCACGGAATTGCGGCATGGGGCATTGGGTGTCGCGCTCGACAATGAGTGTTTTTAGTCCGGAGAAAGGCCTGATCTCTTCTTCGATATCCTTGATAGTGCGGTCGCTGCCGAAATAGGCAGGAGCGAAGCATTTCCAAAATTGGGTCGAGGTGGCCTTGTCCATGTGGAAGACTTCTTTGATGAAGGCCTCGTCGCTGAGGCAACAGCACAAATAAACCATGCCTACGTCAAAAAGCGGGTTGCCGTAACAGAAGTCGCCGAGATCGATGAAATAGCGTTGGTTGATGGTGAAGATGGCGTTAGAGAACTGCAAGTCGCCATGGATTGCTGTATCGGTGTCGGGAACGTCGGCGATGAATTTTGCGATTTTGTCTTTTTCGGCTGTAGTGAAGAAGGGGTTCTGCTCCAAGAGACGATAATAACGGTCTTTCACGCTTTCAAACTGTGTGGAGTCGACATGTGTGGAGTGGAGTTGGTGACACATTTCAGCGAACTCTTCGGCATATTGCTGCACCTTTTCGGGATGGTCGGCTGTTGCTCGTGAATAAGAGGTTTTGTCGGGGATCCGGTGGAAACGGATGCCGTAGCGGTTGTCGTCGGTCACCACATACTCGCCTGGCTCTGGCGTTGGGATACCCATCTGATAGACCTTTCGTGCCAACCTCATCTCGTCCAACGGCTGCTGTATTTTCCCTGGAAAATAGAGCTTGAGCATGACCGAAGGGTCGGTCTTGTGGTCATAGCTTTCGCCGTTGGCACCACCGCCGGAAAGAACATAGTCATCCAATGAGATCTTGATGGCTTCCATTGACTTGGGAGATGAATTATGCGCCAAAATTAGAAAAAAGAATTGGAAATTGTTTGACTAGTCAAGATTTTGTAATTTTGCTGCGAATAAGAAAAGGAAAAATGAGAGGCAAGACGTTTTCGGGCAGGTTGAGTTGGAGAATCATCGGCATTGTGTCGGTTATCTCCATCATCGCCCAAATAGCGGTGTTTCTTACCTTTAAGTGGTTGCAGGATACCCCTATGATGCACCTGGTCATGCTTGCCATTGGGTTGGCCAGCCTCGCTGCCATCTTTTTTGCCTGTCGTGCCGTCATCAATTACATGACGCGTCCTGTTTCCGAGCTTTCAAAGGCCGTGCTCAAGATGGCCAATGGCAATCTGAAAGCCGTGTTGCCCGAAATCAAGAGCGAAGATGAGATGCGGCGACTGCACGACAGTTTCCAAACCATGCAAAGTTCGCTCCTTGAATATATCGAAGAACTGAAGACCACTACCGCTGCCAATGAGCGCATCCAGTCGGACATTGAGTTGGCCCGTAAGATCCAGAGTGGGATGCTCCTTAAAAAGTTCCCTCCTTTCCTGTATGCGATGCTTCATCCTGCCAAGAGGGTAGGAGGCGACTTGTACGACTTCACCTTGAAGGGCGACCAACTCTATTTTGCCATTGGCGATGTGTCGGGCAAGGGCGTGGCTGCTTCCATTGTGATGGCTATCACGAGAGTGTTGCTTCGTTTTGTGGTGGGAATGGGCCTGCCTTTGGACGAGACCTTGCTTCGTATTAATAACAGCTTTAGTGAAGCCAACGAAACGGGTATGTTCGTGACGCTGTTTGTGGCCCGCCTCGACCTGAAGACAGGACACATGGACTATTGCAATGCCGGACACAACCAAATCCTAATCATTCCTCCTGACAGCGAGCCTTATTTTCTTCACAGTAAAGCTAATGTTGCAGTCGGGGTGATGTCTGGTTTTCAATATGAAGCGGAGCAAATCGAATTGAAACGAGGCACCCGCATCATCGCCTATACTGATGGCGTGACCGAGGCTGAAAAGGCGGATCAAAGTCAATATGGGGAAGAACGGCTGATGGCATGGGCAAAAAGTATCGTAGAGACGTTCCCCGAAACGACTGCACAGGAAAAAGACGTCGTGGATAATCTATACGATTCAGTGCAAGCCTTTGTGGAAGGCAATCCGCAGAATGACGATTTAACCATAGTCAGTTTGAAGTTATGAGTTGTAGGGATGTCGCAGTGCGGCAGCCGTCATTTGAAAAAGAAGAAAACATGATGAAGAAACGTTTTAATCCAATAACGGACCGAAGCAGCGAGATTGTCGCCTTCCTGATGGCCTCGCCCGACATGCCCAAGGATGAAGACCTGCGTTTCAAGATTGAGCTTTCCATTGAGGAAGCCGTCGAAAACGTGGTTCAATATGCCTACGAAGGCGGTATCGGCTGGCTTGAGGCAGGCACTAGTCTGGATGACAAGTCGTTGATTCTCACGATAGAATTGCGAGATGCAGGTATGCCCTTCAACCCCCTTGAGAAAGACGACCCCGACATCACGCTTTCAGCCGGTGAACGTCCCGTCGGGGGACTGGGTATTTATATTTGTAAGAGCATGATGGATAGCATTAGCTATCGGTATGAAGATGGGAATAATGTTCTGGTTATGAGTAAGAGAGTTTAGCGTCATAGGGCTTCCACAATGTGACAGCCGATTTAGTAGCGATGAAAAACAATAATAAAATATGAAGGTAACAATAAACAAACAAAACGAAAAGACCCTTGTTGTGCTTGACGGGCGCATCGACAGCACCAACGCCGACCAGTTCCAACAAGACATCGCCTCATTGATGGAAGGTGAAAAGCCCGACATCGACATCGATTGCACGAACATGACCTATACCTCGTCGCAAGGTCTCCGTGTGTTCCTGCTCTTGCAGAAAAGCGTCATGGCTCGCGATGGCAAGATGGTGTTGCGCAACATGAATCCACGTGTGAAGGAGGTCTTTGACATCACTGGATTCTCCAATATCATCACCATAATCTAATATAGGGTATTATGAAACTCGATATGCACTGTGAGATGCTTCTCAGCGAGTATCACGAGAAACTTCCCATTTATGAGAAGATGAAAACCGTGGTTCTCGATTTGTTGCGTAACTGCCTCGACAAGAACAACATCCTTGTTTCGGGTCTTGAAGCCCGTGTCAAGTCGGAGCAAAGCCTGATTGGGAAGCTGGAGCTGAAAGGCAACAAATATCATACGTTGGAAGATATTACCGATATCCTTGGCGCACGCATCATTACCTACTACAGCGATGAAGTTGACATCATTTCCGCCTTGGCCGAAAAGATGTTTGAAATCGACTGGGCTAACTCCGTCGACAAGCGCAAGATGTTGGAGATTGACCGTTTCGGCTATATGTCGCTGCACTATATCTGCCGTATCCCCGAGACTCTGTACAAAGACCCTGAACTGCCTCAACTTAACCAAATGCACTTCGAGCTACAGATGCGAAGCACCTTGCAGCACGTATGGGCCAACATGTACCACTACATCGGTTATAAGAGTGATGTGGAAATTCCCATTGAATATCAGCGCAATATGAGCCGTCTCGCCGGAATTTTGGAGTTGGCTGACGAGCAGTTTAACCGTATCCGCAAGGATGTCAACAATTACCGTCGCAATGTGCAGTCGATGGTGGCTTCGGGCAACTTCGACGAGGTGCCGCTCAACGGTGATACATTCCGTAGCTTCCTTAAACTCAATCCTTTCCGTAATCTTGTCGACAAGATTGCGGCCATCAACCAAGGAGAGGTCTACGAGGACAGTCTCATGCCATATTACAACGTGCTGCTTCACATGGAGATGAAGACAATCGGCGACATTGTCAGAATGATCAACGAAAACAAAGAAAGCGCCTACCAGTTGGCACTGCTCCAGTTGGCTGGCACTGGTTTGGATATTGTGGCCTATTCGGTGGCACTTCAAAACCTCTGCATCGTCACCATCCTCAAGAAAGGCTACGGTGAGGCCGGATTGATGAGGCTGTTTGATGCGCTTTATGGCGAAAACGAATACCATAAGCAACGTGCCAAACGCATCGTTGAGCAGGCCCAAAAAATCAATCTGATCTAGTAACCATGAACAACCCATTAGAAACTACTTTCTTCGACAAAGCTGTGAAGTTTGCCACCGAAGCCCATAGTGGAACAGAGAGGCGCGGCAAAGGCTATCCCTATATCATCCATCCCATGGAGGCCGCCAGCATCGTGGCTACGATAACCAATGACCAGGAAATGCTGGCTGCGGCCATCTTGCACGATACTGTCGAAGACACTGATGTGACCATCGAGCAGATTCGGGAACAGTTTGGCGATAGGGTGGCTGAACTCGTCCAGCATGAGACGGCACCTATGGATGAAAGCTTGACATGGCGTGAGCGCAAGGCCATTCAGGTCAAACAATTGTGTGATGCGCCATACGACAGCAAGGTGGTCGCCCTTGGCGACAAACTCTCCAACATGCGTGGCATCGCCTTGGATTACCGTCAGGTCGGCGACGAGGTATGGAGCCTTTTCCATGCCCCGAATGGCAAACCCGATGTGGAATGGTACTATCGTTCATTAGCCGACGCCATGGCGGTACTGTCAGAGACGCTTCCTTATCAGGAGTTTGTCAGGCTGCTTGAAAAGGTTTTCGGTTAATCAATACAATAAATATTTTGCCCTAACGACCTTGAACGACTCAAGGTCGTCTTTCCAAGAAGCACGGATCTCATCTGCGCTTTTCCCGTTCTCTATGTCGCGCTGCATCTGCTTGTCGCCCGAGAGCAAACGGAAATAATCCTTGAAGAAGCCTTTTTCTTTCAACTGCATATAGGCTTCGATGATCCATTCCAGTTGGAGTTGATTGTCGTTGAGGGCGTAGTCGTGGGCATATTCAACAAGGTTTTCGCCACGGCAACGTTGACCTTCCAACAGGGGTTTGGAGGCACCGCTGGTGCTTTTGGGCGTGAAGGTATAGCTGCCGCGCATGTCGGGATGGCCATAGATTTGGAAAGGTGTCTCAGTGCCGCGTCCCACGCTGACATTCGTTCCTTCGAAGAGACAGAGCGTGGGATAGAGGTACACCGACTCCCAGTTGGGTAGGTTGGGCGAAGGCTTCACGGGCAGTTCGTAAATGGCGTTGCGATTATAGCCTTTGATGGGGATGACGGTGAGGTTGCAAGTGACGCCGTTCTTCAGCCAGCCTTCGCCGTTCACCATCTTGGCGTATTCTCCAATGGTCATGCCGTAGACGATGGGCACTTGATGCATACCAACAAACGAGTTGTTCTCAGTTTTGAGCACAGGGCCGTCCACATAGAAACAATTGGGATTGGGACGGTCGAGGACGACGACGGGGAGATGGTTTTCGGCTGCGGCCTCCATCACGTAGGTCATGGTGGAGATATAAGTGTAGAAACGTACGCCAACATCCTGTAAATCAAAAAGGATGATGTCGATGCCTTGCAGCATTTCGGGCGTGGGCTTTTTGTTTTTTCCGAAAAGTGAAATTATTGGTAGTCCCGTTTTCTCGTCTTTGCCATTGTTGATCCTGGCTCCAGCATCAGCTGTGCCACGGAAGCCATGTTCGGGTGTGTAGATTTTCTTCACTTCGATACCCAGCGAGAGCAAGGAATCCACGAGATGTGTCTTGCCTATGATGCTGGTTTGGTTGCCTACAATGCCCACACGCTTGCCTTCTATCAAAGGCAGGTAGTCGTTGAGTCGCAAGGCAGCACTGACATAGTGGTCCTTGTCGATAAAAGCAAGGGAAGTGTCTTCTTCGACTATGGTTTCAGTGATTTCAGTATTCACCTTTTGGCCTTGGGCATGGCATTGGGGAAGAAGGGCGCAAAAGAGCAAGGCGATGGCAAAGAATTGTCGTTTCATTTCGTTTTTATTTTTTACTTTTGCAAAATTATTGAAAAACCTGCAAATGTCGGGCCCAAAATTCATAGCAGACCGAATTTTTTCGCTTTCGAAGGAAAATCTTTCTTCGACGGTAATGCGTTTGGCTGTCGCGAGTGTGGCTTTGGCCATCGTTGTGATGCTCATTGCATGGGCGGTCGTGGTGGGTTTCAAGAACCAGATCCGCGATAAGGTCATTGGTTTCGTAGCGCCGATTCATGTGCAGGCTTTGGACAAGAACGAGTCGGTGGAGGAGACTCCTTTTGTATTGGATTCATTGTTAATCAGTAGATTGAGTACCGTTGAGGGCATCAGCCATTACCAACAAGTGGCCAACAAGGCGGGTATGATCAAGACCGACGACGAGATTCAGGGTGTGGTTTTGAAAGGTGTGGATGAGAACTACGACTGGACGTATTTCGACAGCTATCTCCTTGAGGGAAAGACACCGAAATACACCGCCGGCGAACGCTCAACCGAGGTGCTGGTCTCCAAGGCAATTGCCGACAAGATGTTGCTCAATGTGGGCGACGATGTCCGTGTGTGGTTCATCGACAAGGACATGCAGGCGAGAGGCAGGAAGTTTTCAGTTTCAGGCATCTTTGAGACTGGACTCGCTGAGTTTGATGCGCGTTATGTCTTCGCCGACCTCAACCAAATCCGGAAGTTGAATGGTTGGGAGGACGATGAGGCAGGACTGCTGGAGATTGCTCTGAAAAATGGTGCTGATGTCGACCAAGTCAACGAAAAGCTTTACTATGCCTTGCCTTCAGAATTGGCTTCCTATACTGCCCGCGAGAGCAACCCACAAATCTTCGACTGGCTCGATTTGCTTGACACCAACGTTTGGCTCATCATGGCCTTGATGCTGCTTGTGGCAGGCATCACGGTCATCAGCATGTTGTTGATTATCATCATCGAACGCACTTCCACCATAGGCTTGTTGAAGGCCATGGGGGCGAGCAACAAGTTTGTCCGTGAGGTGTTCTTGCGCCGCTCGCTGCGCATCCTACTCATAGGCATGCTCATAGGCAATGTCATTGGGTTGGGATTCTGTTTCTTGCAGCAATACACTGGGTTTATCAAGCTGGATGCAGCCACCTATTATCTCTCTGCTGTACCTATTGAGTTGCATCTCAGCACTGTGGTTTTCATCAATTTGGGTACATTCCTGCTCTGGGTGCTGATGCTTTTGATTCCGACTTCGGTCATCAACCGCATCAGTCCCACAAAGTCGATTCGATTTGAATAAGCGAAAAAAACGTGTTTTTTGCTTGGCGTTCCAATAATTTGCCTATCTTAGCGGCCGAATCAACTAAGCTATGAAAGACTTTACCATTGTGCCGCTGAAAGGCTACGGCGAGATACCTTTCGGAATGACCCTTGACGATACCGTCAAACTGTTGAACATGCCTGACTTCTATGAGGAGTTGAGCGACATGGAAGAGACGGGCAACCGCTCCATCTATTACGAATACGATGCCATCCAGACGAACATCTATTTTGAAGGCGTCACCAAGTCGGTGGTGGCCTGCTTCGAAACCGAAAACGAGGCGGCTACTTTGTACGGTAAGAAGGTGTTTGACCTCAAAAAGGATGAAGTCGTCAAGTTGATGAAAGACAACGGCTTCAAGGAGATGGAGGAAGAGACCGAAGACGGCGAACTGCGTGTTTCCTTCGAGGATGCCATGATCGACTTCTTCTTTGAGGGCGACAAAATCAGCGCTGTGAGCTGGGGCGTGCTTGTCGACGAACAAGGAGACATCATTTGATGAAAACCAAGATCCAACAGAAATACGACGCTTTTGTAAGCTATTTCGAGGAACACATGCCAGTGGCTGAAACGGAGTTGGAATACAAAGACCCGTATCAGTTGCTTGTTGCTGTTATCCTCTCGGCGCAGTGTACCGACAAGCGCGTCAACATGACCACACCTGCCTTGTTTCAGCGTTTCCCAACGGCTCAAGACATGGCGGATTCTACGGTGGAAGAGATTTACACCTATATCAAAAGCATTTCTTATCCCAACAACAAGGCCAAGAACCTGTTGGGCATGGCTCAGACTTTGGTGCGCGACTTCAAGGGCATCGTCCCCAACAATCTAGAAGACATGCAGAAACTGCCTGGTGTGGGCCGCAAGACTGCCAATGTGATGATGGCCGTGGCCTTCGACAAGCCTGCTATGCCGGTCGACACGCATGTGTTTCGTGTCTCGAACCGCATCGGCTTGACCAAAAACTCGAAGAATGTACTGGAAACCGAAAAGACCTTGGTAGCCCATCTGCCTCAAGAGGTGATTTCGAAGGCGCATCATTGGCTTATATTACATGGACGCTATGTTTGTATGGCAAGAAAGCCGAAATGCCAGGAGTGCGGCATCACGGCTTTCTGCGACTATTACCAAAAGAAACAAAGAGAGGTTTAATTGCTTCGTGAAACCTCCAGTTTCCCGATTTCCACTTCGTTGTTCTCGGAGATGATTTCAATCCAGGTGTTGTCTTCGCTGAACCACTTGTATTGCGAGCCGATGCGGAAGATGAAGGTCTTTTCCTCTTCAGTGGCTGCGATGGGTAGCACGAAGCCGCCGTTCTTGCCACCGGCACCGCCGAAGGAGACAATCATCGGGAAGGTCTTCTCAGGATGCGGGTTACGCACCTTGATGATGATGTAGTTGGAACGGCGCACGGCCACATCAATCTTGTTGAATTCAAAGCGCTTGGCTTCGCCAGCGGCCAACAGCATGGGCTCGCTGTTCAGCTCATACAGTTTGTTCTGCTCGATGATCTCGCTGATGCGGGCAATCATCTCGGTGGGGTAGGTCTCCAAACCAAGTTCCTCTGCCTTGGTGTAAGCCTCGATGGCTTTGTCGAAGGTGTTGGTCTTGAAGTTGGCGTCGCCTTCCTTGACGAACTTCTCGTATTGGCTGCGCAAGGCGGCGATACGGTCGCTTTCCGACTTCTGGGCAATGGCCAATTGTGCCGTGGCCGTCGGGTCTTCAGGCTTGTATGCCAAGGCTGTCTGATATTGAGCAATGGCTTCGGCGAAGTTCTCTGCGGTCATGGCGCTGTTGCCAGCACTCATGGCCTTGTTGTAGTTGGCTTCCAACTCAGCTGCCATCTGGGCAAAGATGCCATCGATTTCCTGGATCTTGGCGGTGGCGGCTGCGTTACCCTCATCGAAAGCCACTACTTCTTGGTATTTCACCTTGGCGTTGGCATATTCCTGTTGGTTGAACAAAGCGTCGGCAGCATCGAGCATGGTCTTGATGGTGGCTTGACGTTCAGCCTCGGCAGCTGCCAGTGCGGCCTGTCGGGCGGCTTCCTCTTCGGCGGCGATACGCGCGGCCTCGGCTTCGGCAGCCAGACGTGCGGCTTCTTGTTCTGCAGCGATACGTGCAGCCTCTTCTGCAGCTAAGCGTGCAGCTTCCTGCTCGGCGGCAATACGAGCTGCTTCTTGCTCTGCGGCGATACGAGCAGCTTCAGCCTCTGCAGCCAACCTTGCGGCCTCTTGCTCTGCGGCAATACGTGCGGCCTCGGCTTCAGCAGCCAAGCGTGCTGCTTCGGCCTCAGCAGCCAAGCGTGCTGCTTCCTGCTCAGCGGCAATTCTTGCAGCCTCTTCTGCATCCTGTTCGGCAATGAGCTGGTCGAGGCGACCGATCATGTCCGTTGCGTAGGCGTCGCCCGCGACGACGGCAAGGGCACTCTGATACTGTGCCTTGGCTTCTCTGTAAGCTTTGTTTTCGTATAGTTGGTCGGCAGCGGCAATGATGCCGTTGTATTGGTCGGTCACGCCCTTGGCTGCTTGGTATTCGTTGCGTTTGTTGTTGGCTTCTATGTCGTTGGGGAAGAGTTCAAGGGCTTGGTTAAGTTTGTCAATGGCGGCTTCGTAGTTCTTGCGCAGCCCGAACTGACGGGCATCTTCCATCAGTTTGTCGAAACGGGCGACTTTCTCGTTGTAGAGTTGTTTCTTCTGTCGGGCCTCGGCTAGTTTCTCCTTGGGCAATTTGTCCTTGGGGAAGATCTCGCTTGCCGTTTCAAACTGCACGATGGCGGCATCGAAGTTGTCTTCGGCCAGCAGGCTCTCGCCTTGGCTCATGGCGGTGTCGAAGGCATCCTGTTTGTCTTGGCGCTCCTTGAGGATGGCGCGGACGGCATCGGCCTGACCACCAACATATTTGTCCTCGGGGAAGACCTTTAAGGCTTGCTCGTATTCGGCAAGGGCTTCCTCGTATTTCTGTTGGCCATAGTATTGGTCACCGGCATCCAGATGGGCATAGAACACTTCCTGACGGGCACCGTCTTCCTGGATTTTCTTCACGGTCTCGGTCAGCTTTTGCTTGGCGGTGGGGTCGTTGGCCTTTTGTTTCAATGCCATCTCATAGTAGGTTTTGGCACTGATGAAGTCCTTGGCGTTGTATTTCTCATTGCCTTTCCTCATCAACGACTCGTATGATTCGGCGTTTTGGGCTTGGACCACATTGGCACTAAATAGGAGAACTGCACCAAACAATACTGTGAATATGTATTTTTTTTGCATAGAACTCATTTTTATCATTTCCTAACGCACAACTTGTATTAATATTGTGTCTCCTTGAATCGATTTAACTTCCAACTCTAAACTCTAAACTAAATCCTACCGTCTTTGATAGTAATAGTGCGATCCGACATGGCAGCCAATGTCGGGTTGTGTGTGACGATGACGAAGGTCTGGTTCATCTCGTCGCGGAGGCGGAAGAAGAGCTTGTGCAGTTCTTCAGCCGATTTGGAGTCGAGGTTGCCCGAAGGCTCGTCGGCCAGCACCACTGCAGGTTGGTTGATGAGAGCACGCGCCACAGCGATACGCTGTTGTTCACCGCCCGAAAGCTCGGAAGGCTTGTGGGTCTTCCTGTCGGTAAGGTTCAGGTATTCAAGCAGTCTCTCAGCTCTTTCGATGGCTTCTTTCTTGCCCATGCCGCCTATGTAGGCTGGAATGCAGATGTTCTCAATGGCAGTAAACTCAGGCAAGAGATGGTGGAATTGGAATACGAAACCAATCTTTTGGTTGCGGAAAGCAGCCAATTGTGTGTCGTTCAGCTTGCCCACTTCAGTGCCGTCGATGATGAGTTGTCCACGGTCGGCCTTGTCCAAGGTACCGATGATGTGGAGTAGGGTGGACTTGCCCGCACCCGAAGCTCCGACGATGCTCACGATTTCCTTCTTGTTGATGTGGAGGTCGATGCCTTTGAGCACTTCGAGGTTGCCGTAGGATTTATGGATGCCTGTCGCTTGAATCATACCTTGTTGTTTTAGGCCGCAAAATTACGAAAAATATGTGTATCTTTGCAGACTTTGCAAAACGATATCGATTGTGGATTTCAAATTAGTTTCTGATTTTCAGCCTACTGGTGACCAGCCCGAAGCCATCAAGCAGTTGGTGGACGGATTGAAACGTGGTGACCATGCCCAAACGTTGCTCGGGGTGACAGGTTCGGGCAAGACTTTCACCATCGCCAATGTGTTGGCGCAGGTGAATCGTCCCGCCTTAGTGTTGAGCCATAACAAGACTCTAGCTGCACAGCTTTATGGTGAGTTCAAGCAGTTTTTTCCTGAGAACGCGGTGAATTATTTCGTCTCTTATTACGACTATTATCAGCCTGAAGCCTTCATTCCTGCCACCAATACCTATATTGAAAAGGACTTGGCCATCAACATGGACATCGACAAGATGCGTTTGGCGACGACTTCGGCTTTGCTTTCGGGTCGGCGCGATATCATTGTTGTTTCTTCGGTGTCGTGCCTTTATGGTATTGGCAATCCAGATGACTTCGGCAAGAACATCATCTATCTGGAGCGTGGCATGAAAATCAGCCGCGATGAGGTGGCCAAGGCCTTGGTGGGCGCTTTGTATGTGCGCAACGAGATAGAATTCACGCAAGGCAAGTTCCGGGTGAAAGGGGAAACGATGGACGTGTTTCCTGCCTACGCCGACTATGCCTATCGCATCGTGTTTTGGGATGACGAAATCGACAGCCTGGAGATGCTTAATCCTGTGACGGGTAGGAAGATGGAAGAACTCTCTGAGCTGACCATCTTTCCCGCCAACATCTTTGTCACTTCGCAATCCAAGTTGAACTCTGCTGTGGCGGAGATTCAAGATGATATGTTCAAGCAGGCGGAATATTTTCGTGAGATTGGGAAAAACCTGGAAGCCAAGCGCTTGGAAGATCGTGTGAACTACGATATTGAGATGATGAAGGAGCTGGGCTATTGCTCAGGCATAGAGAACTATTCACGTTATTTCGACGGACGTAGCCCAGGGACGAGGCCTTTCTGCCTGCTCGACTATTTCCCTGACGATTTCATCACGATCATCGATGAAAGCCATGTCACTATTCCACAAATCCGTGGCATGCATGGCGGCGACCGCTCACGCAAGCAGACCTTGGTGGAATACGGCTTCCGCTTGCCCTCAGCCTTGGACAACCGTCCCTTGCAGTTCGATGAGTTTGAGGCACTTACAGGGCAAACCATCTACGTCAGCGCCACGCCTGCCGACTTCGAGTTGCAGCAGAGTGAAGGCGTGTATGTCGAGCAACTGATTCGTCCTACGGGCCTGCTCGACCCCGTGATTGAGGTTCGGCCTAGCCTGAATCAAGTCGATGACCTCATTGATGAGATCCATAAGGTGACAGAGAAAAACCAGCGTGTATTGGTCACCACTTTGACGAAGCGCATGGCAGAGGAGTTGAATACCTATCTCAATGGTTTGAAGATCAAGACACGCTATATCCATTCCGATGTGGACACCATGGAGCGTGTGGAGATTTTGCAGGGCTTGCGAATGGGTGACTTCGATGTGTTGGTCGGCGTGAACCTCTTGCGCGAAGGTTTGGATTTGCCTGAAGTGAGCCTTGTTGCTATCCTTGATGCCGACAAAGAGGGCTTCCTTCGTTCGGAGCGTTCCTTGGTGCAGACGGCAGGCCGTGCCGCCCGTAACGCCGAGAGCAAGGTCATCATGTATGCTGACACGATTACTGATTCCATGCGTAAAACCATTGACGAGACGGCTCGCCGTCGCGCCAAGCAAATGGCCTACAACGAAGCCCATGGCATTGTGCCGAAG
This sequence comes from uncultured Bacteroidales bacterium, assembly GCA_900318265.1. Taxonomy (GTDB): domain Bacteria; phylum Bacteroidota; class Bacteroidia; order Bacteroidales; family F082; genus Limimorpha. The sequence goes on from ONKA01000002.1 coordinate 70,543, forward strand.
ACCATCGTAAAGGCTATCGACAACTCACTGGGCACCTTGAAAGGACAGCCTGCACCAGTGTCTTATTCGCAGTCGGGTGATGCAACGATGGCTGCCGAAGACCAAGCCATTTATATGTCGAGGGAGCAACTCCAGAGAGCCATCCAACAGGCCAAGAAAAATATGGAGAAAGCTGTCAAAGAAATGGATTTCCTGGCAGCAGCCAAGTTCAGGGATGAAATGCTCCAGTTGCAGATTGAGATTGAGAAGATGCAATAACCATGTCCGCCGCCACCAGAGCCATATTACAACAGTATTGGGGCTATCCCAGTTTCCGTCCGCTCCAGGAAGACATTGTCGACTCGGTAATGGCAGGGAGGGACACGCTTGCACTGCTGCCTACGGGTGGTGGCAAGAGCATCTGCTTTCAGGTGCCAGCCATGGCGATGGAGGGCTTATGCCTCGTCATCACACCCCTCATCGCGCTGATGAAGGACCAGGTGGCACACCTTGTGGACAAAGGCATCCCCGCGGCGGCCATCTATTCGGGCATGCACCCCGATGCCTTGGAGTTGGCCTACAACCAGGCAGCATACGGCCGGCTGAAGTTTCTCTATGTCTCGCCTGAACGCCTCCAAACCAATGCTTTCATTGAGGCATTACGGAAGATGAAAGTCTGCCTGCTGGCCGTCGACGAGTCGCACTGTATCTCACAATGGGGCTATGACTTCCGTCCTCCTTATCTGAAAATTGCAGACATTCGACCCTATATGCCAAAGACCCCCATCTTGGCTTTGACAGCCACTGCTACAGCAAAGGTGGTCGACGACATACAATTCCGTCTCGGCTTCAAGCAGAAAAACGTCTTCCAAAGCAGCTTCGAGCGCAAGAACGTGACCTACAACGTGTATCACGAGGCTGACAAATATGGCGTTTTGCGCCGCAAGCTCGAGGCCATGAAAGAAGGCAGCGCCATCGTGTATGTGCGCAACCGCAAACGCACGCAGGTCATTGCCGATTGGCTCAACTCGGTGGGCATCAGTTCCACCTTTTATCATGCTGGCTTGGATGCCAAGACCCGTGACGAGCGCCAAGATCTTTGGATGAAAGGTAAGGTGAAGGTCATTGTGGCCACTAATGCCTTCGGTATGGGTATCGACAAACCCGATGTGCGCCTTGTCATCCACATGGATTTGCCCGACAGCATTGAGGCCTACTTTCAAGAGGCAGGTCGTGCAGGCCGTGACCTGAAACCTTCCGAGGCCTTTCTGTTGGTGTCACCTGCTGACATCAAGAAGTTGCAGGAGAACCTGACCCAATCGTTTCCTGAGTTGGATCGCATCAAGTTGATTTATAATGCATTGGGGAATTATTTCAGTATTCCAGTCGGGGCAGGGGAGAATGTGTCGTATCCTTTCGTTATCAGTGATTTTGCCAATCGCTATGGTTTTTCCATCATTGAGGTGTTTCACACCTTGAAGATTCTCGAGAAAGAAGGTTTCCTCGTGCTTTCCGATAGCTTCGACGAGCCTTCCAAAGTCATGATCAAGGCCTCGCGGGACGACATTTATGGTTTCCAAGTCAACAATCCACAATATAGCGAGTTGGTCAAGTATATGCTTAGAAGCTTGCCTGGTGTCATGTCGGATTTCGTGAAGGTCAACGAAGAGATGATGGCCAAGAAAATCGGGATACCAGTTGAAAAGGTCATCGAACAGTTGAAGAAGCTGGAGGCCTATAATTTCCTTTCATACGCGCCACGCAACGACAAGCCCCAAATTCTCTTCCTTTCTGAATTTGTCGATGCCAAGCATTTCGGCTTGTCAAAGGAAAACTATTACGACCGCAAGAAAGATGCTGAGGAACGCGTGAAAGCGGTCGTCGATTTTGTGAACAACGATGAGGAATGCCGTAGTGTGCAGCTATTGCGCTATTTCAACGAGAAAACCCGTAAGACTTGTGGCCGTTGTGACGTGTGTCTGAAGCAACAGCATCGTGTTCCCTACGATGCCATAGAGAATCGGGTGCGGAGTGTGCTGAGTGAAGAGATGATGCCGATGGATGAAATCCTCTCCCAATGCAGCGACTTTGAAGAGTCGCAGGTGCTTGACGCCATCCGTTTCTTGGTTGACAACGAGGTTCTGCAAGTGGAAAAGGATGGCTTTGTGAGCCGAAAGGACAACAAAAAAAGCCGTCAGTAATGACGGCTTTTTCCTTTACTTGAATAGAACTTATTTCTTCAGGATGTTTGCAGCGGGTTTGAACTTCACAACCTTCTTTGCAGCGATCTTGATGGTCTTACCCGTTCTGGGGTTACGGCCTTGTCTGGCGGGGCGCTTGGTCACGCTCATGGTTCCGAAACCAACGAGAGCGATCTTACCGTCCTTCTTGAGTTCAGCTTTAGTGACATCCATGATGGCATCGATGGCCTTTCTTGCATCGACTTTGGTCATGCCGGCTTTTTCAGCAACAGCATTGATTAATTCTACTTTATTCATATTAGTTAAAGATTAGTGGTTAAACTTTTACCCGACAAAAATAATGCATTTTTGAATAATGCAAGCTTTTTTTGAAAAAAATGTGCTATTTTTTGCAAAAAAATTGAAAAAAAAGGTAAAAATGGCCTATTTTTCTCATTTAGTGGCTGTTTTCCATGCACCATTGAGCTGTGTTCCCCTCAAAAAATCGGAAATGGGCATGGCTTTTTTCCCGGCTTGTTGTACGTGTGTCAAGTGGATGAAACCGTCACGAAGGGCGATTTTCAGGTATTTCTTGTTGTCGGTAGCCACAGTGCCAGTAACGATATTGGGTGTGCAAGTCTCCATTTCGGCAGCATAGATCTTCAAATCAATGAGCTCACCGCTTTCGGACTGCAATTGAGTGTGGGCGGCAGGATAGGGCGAGAGACCACGGATGTGGTTGTAGACGGTCTGGCAGTCGCTGCTCCAATCAATGTTACAAAACTCTTTTGAGATCTTAGGGGCGGGTTTTAAGGGTTGGCTCTCCAACAGTTGTTCTTGGGGCAAGGCCTGGACGTCGCCGCTTTCGATCTTCTTGATGGTGTCGACGACGACTCGGTTGCCCAACAGCATCAGTTCGTCGTGGAGCTCGCCAGCGGTCTCGTCGGGACGGATGGCTACGTGTTCGCGCATGATGACAGCACCTTTGTCGATTTCCTCGTTGAGGAAGAAGGTGGTCAGCCCTGTCTCGGTCTCCCCATTGATGATGGCGAAGTTGATGGGTGCTGCGCCACGGTATTGGGGCAGGAGCGAGGCGTGGAGGTTGAAGGTGCCCAACTCAGGCATCTGCCATACCACAGCCGGCAGCATCCTGAAGGCCACCACGATGAAGAGGTTGGCTTGATAGGCAGCCAACTGCTCCAAAAAAGCCGGGTCTTTCAACTTTTCAGGTTGAAGAAGGGGCAGGCCGTGCTCCAAGGCGGTCTTCTTCACGTCGGAGTATTGGATCTTGCGTCCGCGACCGGCAGGTTTGTCGGGCATGGTGACGACGACGGCCACCTCATAACCCGCTTGGAGGATGGCCTCCAGCTGTGATGCGGCGAATTCGGGCGTGCCGAAATAGGCGATTTTGATGTTCTTCTCCATAGACTGTCAAAAAAATGCCTGACCTTATGAGGCCAGGCATTGTTATAATAATAACCCTTGGATTATTTCATCTTCTCTTCGAGGTAGGCGATGGTCTTGCTGATCTCGAAAGCCTCGTTGCTGTTCGGGTACTTTTCCTTCAAGGTCTTGTAGGTTTCCAAGGCCTTGCTGTAGTTACCCATGATCTCGTAGGTCATGCCCAACTTGACGAGGTGCATCGGCGACGTGAAGTCGTTGGAGCTCTTGTTGGCGGCTTTCTCGTAGTAGCTGATGGCGTTTTGTTGGTCGCCAAGCTCGAGATAGCAGTCGGCGATGAGGCCTAAAGCCAGAGGAGCAAACACCTGGTCGTTGTTGTTGTATTTCTTGAGGTACTCGATGGCGTTGTTGTAGTCGCCTTGCTTCAGGTAGCAGATACCGGCATAGTAGGCGGCGAGATTGCCAGCCTTAGTCGAACCGTAGTCCTTGACGATATCCAGGAAACCGACCTTTTCGCCGTCACCGTTCAGAGCGGTGGCATAGTTCTCGTTTTGCATGTAATACGAGGCGAAGTCGATGGCCTGTGTGGCTTTCTCCTCGAAGCTGATTTCGCTCGGGAAACTCAGGTTCTTGGCGGTTTCATTCCTTTTGGTCCTATATCTGCTGATGCCATAGATGGCGAATGCAACGATCAGCAGGGCGATGAGGATGATCCACAGGGTCTTCTGGTTATTTTCAATCCAAAGTTCGGTTTTACTTAAAGCTTCTTCGACGTTTTCAAGTCTTTCGTCTCCTTGTTTTGTGTTCTGTTTTGCCATAGCGTTTCAAAATTTGGCTGCAAAAGTACGCTTTTTCGGCATACCCTCGTCCATTTTTTTGCAATTTTTTCTTTTTTCGTATTTTTGCACTCCGTTATAATAAGTAAATGAGCATATTTGGCTTGCATATTGACGCGAGACTATTATTTGACCATGACCACTGACCATGACCATGACCCGTTTCACCCAAGGTGGGGTGGTCAGGGTTTGGGTCAGCGGTCAGGGTAAAAAGTCCCGTGTCCCGCGTCAAATGATATTGAAGTTTAGTTTTGAACAGTTCCTTAATACAATCTTCATGAAGAAGTCTATAGTATACGACGGAAGAGAGACTCAGGACATTGAATTGCAGCAGGATACCGCCCGCGATGCCGCCATGTTGGAGTTCCTGACGCAGTTCATCACCGACGAGCGAAGGCAGCGTTTTGAAGAGATTCTCGACTATCGCACACGGCATATCACCGTCGTTTTGGAGGATATTTTTCAGCCGCACAACGCCAGTGCGGTGTTGCGCAGTTGTGAGTTGCGCGGCATCCAGGATGTCCACATCGTGGAGAACATGAACCATTACGACGTGAATCCCGAGGTGGTGATGGGCAGCACGAAGTGGCTCAACCTGTATCATTACGAGGAAAAGGAGTTCAACACGTCTGTGGCTTACGAACGCTTGCACGAGAGGGGCTACAAGATCGTGGCCACCTGTCCGCATCGCGACGACTTCACGCCCGAAACACTTCCTTTGGACCAACCTATCGCTTTGGTCTTCGGCACGGAGAAGCTGGGCCTCTCTGACTATGCTGTCGAGCATGCCGACATGCACGTGCGCATTCCGATGTATGGCTTCACGGAGAGCTACAACATCAGCGTTTCGGCGGCTTTGCTGCTCTATTCGCTGACCAACCGTCTCCATGCCACGACTGACATTGATTGGCACCTCACCGAGGCGGAGCGCAATGCCTTGCGGCTCGTTTGGACGCGACGCTCGTTGAACCGCATTCGGCAATACGACAGGAAGTTCCTTCAGCTACATCCCGAGTTTGCCAAAGAATAATGAAAAAAGGAACGCCGCAGCGTTCCTTTTTCTACTATTCGCACATTCCCAGAATTTTTTCGCTATCAAGACCTCCTTGAGAAAGAATCTTTGCAAGAATATCCCGAAATTGTTCCTCATAGTAATTATCCTTGGGACATATTGGGCATTTGAATAAGAACTCAGTAGTTATAGGCCCGTTTGTAATCGAAAGATTAATAGTTGGTTCTGGTCCGGCAATAATCCAATAAGCAGATGTCTTCATCTTTTCCGATATTATTGTTGAAGCTATCTGATAACATTCACCAGCCAGTTTATTGAAATCTTCTTTGGTAAGGTTGATAATTGTATCGGTAATGGTTTTCGAACGATAATAGTGACTTGTATTGGTGACATGATCTCGGACTTTGGTCGAACCTTTGCTAAACAAGGTTTTCTCTGTGGAGACAGTCAGCCAATAACCATGCGTGAATATGTCGTACATCATTTCTATATGCTGTCTGTACTTTGGAGATGCGGGGTCAAAATAATCTATCTTGACAACTAACCCTTCATATTGTGCCTGCATTGGAATGCATAGACAGAGTGTCATAAAAAACAAAATAAGATGTTTTGCTTTCATAATAATACAATTTGAGAATTAATATTTAAGGATAAAATTGTATTGATAACTATGAAACAGATGAGAATAATTATAATTCGTGACCATTTGTGGTTCCTGTCATGGGATGAACATGTTGGTGCTGTCGGGCTTGGGGGAGAAGTGGCGGAAATGAAATAGATCTTGTTCTTGACAAACATCGCCAGAATGCGGATTCTCGCATCTTGTGATGATAAATGTAGTATCATTGAGAATGCGGCCAGAAAAACGTAGCACGGGATCTCCTCCTTCCAGAATGCCCCATCTTTCAAAAACAATACTATCGTCATGTATTTCAAACAAGCCCCATCTTCTTCTGTCCGTTCTTAGACGTTGCAAATAAAAATCTGAAGCAAACCAAGTATCATACATGTTAAGGTTGTTGCCCAAAGTATCGGATGCTATGCCGCAATGCAGAATTCCATTTCTATAAAAGAAATACGTGCTCCAAATCTTTCCATCTTCCATGTCGTAATAATACCCGTCAAGTCTAAGTTCACTACCGTTGTAAGGTTGTTTGACAATTGTCATCTTTTTGTTTCCCCATTTATTACAGCTTCCCATAATAATAAGGACTGAAAATGTCATAAACAATAAGTGTTTCATCTGTTTGTTTATTATTTTAGTATGTAGTGGTCGTTTATTGAGTCTTTCATGGCGTTAGTTCGCTGTTTCAGGAATCATTTTTCCAAATAGTGAATTGTCACAGGGTTTGAATAGATAGTATCGTTATCCATATTTACAAAAACTGCTCGGATCTGATACTCTCCAAAGTCCATGTTCTTAACATCGAATAACTCTTCCTTGCTATGTGTCAAAATAATGTTTTCTGGGAGTAAATTGCAAAAATAGAACACCCCATGAATGTCATCACATGGGAACCATCTTGAGAACCATGTCTTTTCAGGTTCAATTGTTGTGTGAAAAAGCAATGTCGGATTACCTTCCTCGTATTTTGTGCCATTATGGACGACTTCAAGATATACACAATGATTGACATAAGAATACGAGAGTTTGGTGGGCGCAATGTATTTATGCATCTTAACCATTATAGGAAACAGTTTTTCTGTCTCTAGGACTGCTTTCACCTGGATCAGTTCCCCATAATGAATAGTGTCGTTTATTTCTAGACGGATCCTATATCCTGTCTTGTTTTGTGACATGACAACCTTCGCCGAAAAAAGAAAACACGGCAAAATCAAAAACCATAGAACCTTTTTAACCATGACCAATACATTTTAAAAGCAATAACTTGAGCTAAAACCATCTGTGAACCCTACCATTGGCCCGGGAATATACAACCCTGGCGGCGGAAACCGCCGCCACGAAAACAGTTACCGTTCATACCTTTTCTTCGCTGCCCTTTCCAAAAACGCATCAGGGTCTCCTTTGGCAAGCAATATAATGGCTTCACAAACTTCCTCAAACTGCTTGAAATGAGTATTATGACACAATGGTAAAAATAGTCGGTAAGATATAGTCTGTCCATTCATTGAAAGCTCCAATTCGATTATTGTGGGGTCATGTACAATCTTGAAACTATTGGCATCCAATCCACCAATCAGATTAATCGAGGATAGTCCCAATACCATTTCCGAAACGACATTGAACTCTTGCTTTGTTATTTCCATCAAAGTGTCGGCATCCCGTTTAAACCATGAATCGGGATTCGAGAAATCCATCTTTGGAGCGGCTTTGCTGCCCACATAATAATGCTTGCCATCGAAAGAGCAAAAAAGGCTAATCCTTTGGCTTTCACCAATTACCTTGCTCTTCTTTTCAAGGTTGATTTGAAGTCCATCAAACTGCCCCAACGCCATATTCGCCCGAAAAAGAGCGATTGCAATGGCTAATACAATTATCCAATTCTTGTTCATCTTTTATCTAATTTTTAAGTTGATAATCATTTGATGCTGATAATAATGAAACACCGAATAGTAATTGTATGGAACTCGGTATTGCATAAAATGATTGAGGACGTTTGATTCTGTATTGACTTCATTCGTCATATACACCATATGACCATTTCTAGACCCTTGATACATATGTTCACATCCAAGTCTTGTCAAAGCAACTCTCGCAGCCTCGTCACAATGATTTATCGGATAGCCCTCCATTTTCGCTCCTTCAACTGTGGACATCAAATCATAGTCTGCAAGATGACTAGGCCATTCGGGGTGCGTGTGGTAGTCGAAGTTCGCATTTTCGTAATACTTTCCTTCCGTAGATACACTATGATCTTCTCCCATTGACATATATGGCTTTTTGCCATCATTGTAAGAAATGAATTTACATTCTTTCCATTCCCTCATTGATTTCTGTGAAATACTCATCATATCACAAAAATCAGAATAATCCATCTTATCTCTAAACCCTCCAGCCATATACCCGGCAAATACTTGGGCATGGTAGATTCCATAAGACATCACTCCACCCATGCCAACGTTCAGCCAATTCACTTTATAACCATCGATAGTTGCGGCATTGAATAATTCAGATGTCAAAGAGCCTGTTATTCCTCCCAAGAAAGCGCCTTTACCGCCATATATACCAATGTCGCCTCCAACATATCCTCCAGCCATACCGCTTAATCCACCTTTCCATAAGCCGTTTAACACATCAGCACCAAGAGTTTTGCTATCTGTTGCTAAGCCTTGAATCAAACCATTGCCTGCTCCGCTTATCGCTCCGCCACACAACCCTCCGACTGCCGCAGTTGAAACGCTAGATACATAGGTGCCTATTCCTCCACTGATTGCGCCTACCGCTGCTCCGCCAACGGTCGACCACACCAAATCCCAGCCTTCCAACCCTGCCGCTCTACCAATACTGTATCCATTCCATGCGCCCAACAGCCCTCCAATCACATATTGTACCCATCCCCCATCAGGGTCGGTATACCTCAATGGGTTGTTCAAGCAATACGCATACCTATTGAAGCTCTGCGAGAAGTCGGGGCGCTGCACATAGTTGTCCACGGAGAGGAACGAACTCATCACAGGGTCGTACATTCTTCCGTTCATGTTGATCAAGCCGAAGCTGAAAAGATGCTCATGACCTGTGAAGCCGCGGTCGTAGAGCAGCACGCCGTTGTATTGTCCGCTCCACGAGGCGGAGGCACGCAGGTTGCCCCAGGCGTCGAAGCTCAACTCCTGAAGCACGGTGCCCTGATCGTCGGTGAGAGTCGTCCATGAGCCGAGGTGGTCCTTGTAGATATAACGCAGGGATTCGGTAGTGCCGTTACTCGTCACGGCAGCAAACACCCCCATGGGGCCGCTGATGAAGGTGTTCCACTGCGAATTGCCGTTTTGGGTAATCAGCTCGCAGTTGCCCACATACAGCTTCTCGTATGAGTTGCCATGGGCCATTTGGATGCGCTCGTGGTCGTAGCCGTATTGGTAGGCCACTTGGCCAACCAGGTTCTCGTTCTCGTCGTATTGGCTCAGCGTCTTCACCTTGTCGAACATCGTGTAGGCAATGTCCAACGACGGAGAGGCAAACGGGTTCCCGGCCATGGTTGCCGAGCTAACGGCATGGGGCTTCAGGTTGCCGTGTTGGTCGTAGGTGTTGTATTGCGCACCGCTGAACACCGTCTGTCCATCGGCCTCTTTCGAAAGGATTCGTCCAAAAGCGTCATAGGCTATGTCGCTACTTACCGATCCGTTCAGGGTGACGGTCGTCAAGCGATTCAGGTAGTCGTATGTGAAGGTCTCGGTGATTGGCATGGCGAATTTGTCTTCCGTTCGTGCGGCTAAATTACCAAAAATATCGTAACTGTAGCCAAAATTCTGAATAGTGTTTCCATTTTTACTGGCTTGCATTTTTCTCATTATACTATGCTTATTCTTTTATTACTTTCCAAATATGTTTTCTGTCTCCTCCAATCAGTTGGAACATATATATCCCGGGAGACAAAACCGACATATCGAAAGATTCGGTGTCGCTGTTTAACACCTTCTCATACAAGACAACTCCAGAAACCGTAGTGACCTTGAAGAATAATGAAAGTTCTTCGGGCTTGTTCTGTATGGTTAAAGTCAACTTGTCCTTCGCTGGATTTGGGTAAAGGCTCACCCGCATGTCGCCATGGAAATCAAGGATGGTTGATGTCGTCTTGGTGGGTTCTTCTTGCCGGACTTTCCCTCCTTGTTTTGACGCGTATGACTGTGATGTCCGGTTCCCGTTGTCATCATAGCCAAAAGACACTGTCCCAGTTTGTTGGGCTTGGCAATGCAAACTTATGCCAAGCAAAGCGATGATGATTGCTGATATTTTATGTATTCTTTTCATGGTGTTTTTATTTAAATTATTGGTTTTGTGTTGTTTCGTAGAAATCTCTATTTTTGCCACGCAAAAACGGGTATAAAGACACGCCAAGGGCGTAAGCCCTACGCGTTCAGGTTTTCTCGTTTTGCTTCGGGTGCTTGTGAGATAAGGCAATCTTCCACAAAAGCAGTGTCTCCAAGCACCTTATTTTATTTATAGCCCCTCTATGGAGGTTTCACCTGATGAATTTGTTCTTCCCTTTCATGGCATATAGGTTTTCTCATTAATCCGATACCGTAAACTCACCAGCATACACGTCCCCGTTGGAGAGCGTAAAGGTGACAATGTAATTCCCCGCATTTGTGATGTAAATCTGCAAGCCATTCGGGGTAAGTACAGAAGTATATTCGACCGTGGCGCCACCAGTGGTGGCAACCTCAATAGAGACTTGCCCAAGATTTTCACTGAATGACACAGTAAGCACGTGTCCATTAATAAAAGGAATAATCGTACTGCTTTTGTCTAAACTACTTACACCGGTACTTTGTGTTAATTCTATAGACACAGGACGTCCATCTTTCTCAATTCCTTTTCCAATTGCATTATTGGCATAGCAGAACGCTCCCGAAAGGATAAAGCAGAGCATCAGAATCATTTCTTTAAATTTGAACATGGCATTTTTAATTTTTTGAAGTTAATAGTGTTGATAATATCTGCTTAAGCTTTCGCCAGCAAAAGTAGGTTATTGCATGATTGACGGTTCGCTACTTTGCTGGAGTAATTCTGGAAATAATCTGCATGGAGTTGTAAGACTTGATAATCAACAATTTACAAAATAAATAAAGGAGGAAACTACCAATTTCCTCCAGCTTTTTTCATCACTACTCTAAAATTATGTCCAAAGAAAAGGAAATCAATCTATCACTTCCCAATGCCCGCCCTTGTCAGGCCCAACACGGCGTATAACACCATCTTCCTGTAACCTATTGGTGATGTTTACAATAGACCGTCTCGTGATGCCAATAATCTCTGCCATTTCAGCGGTGGTTATTTCTGGCCTCTCCTTAATCAAATTCACAATTTTCTGTGAATTTTTCTGTGAACTTTTCTGTGAAGATCCTTGACTTCCATGCAGTAAATCCAGTTTCAATTCATTATGAGCATGTCCGACAAGCCCTTCTGCCACCCTCATCACATACTTCGCCACGCTTTCTTCCACCCCAAGCTTTTCCTGAAGGCTCTCGTTTTGCTTCTTGATGGCCGAATACGACACGTTCTTTAACACAGCAATCTCGCTTTCGTTGATTCCCAACAGGTGCAAATGGCATAACGCCAAATGCCCATGCTTCAATCCCGGGTATTGGCTCAGCAGCACATGGTCAAAACCATTATAATGCTTTTCCACAGCCTCTCTGAGTTGTTCGAAGTCTTCGTCCTTGAGGGCAATGCCAAGCTCGTATGCATTTTCTCGGGTAGTGATGTTCTTGCCACTCAACTTGTTTCGTATGGATTGGCATATTGGCTCTTTCAGAAAGGCCATGCGTCGCAGCTTGGCCTCTTCGCGCTGTATGTTCAATGCTTCTTCTAATGCACGCACTTGCGCCACTCTTTCCATTAGGTTCTGTCTTAAGGCGTCTTGTTCCTTCTCGTATGCCAACCGCTCCGCCTCCAATTCCTCTTTATGCCGGGTCTTCGTCTTATCTATCTCCTTTTCCGACTGATCTTTCTGCACTCTTAATTCTTTCGAATGTCGTTCCTCTGCATCCGCCATCCATTGCAGGTGTTTCTTTTCCGCCTCATCTAAGCGTTGTTTTGTCTCAGCTTTCAACTGTTCTAGCTCTTCCTCATATTTCTTCTCCATTTCTTCCAACGTCTTGTCGGCCTCAGCCTGCCATAGCCTCAGTTCCTTTTCGTGCTCTTGCTCTGCCTCTCCAAGCACCCTGTCCGCTTCTTCTTGCTGATTCTTCAGCAGTCTTCTGCTCCTCCATATCAACACGCAGATAATAATTAAAGCAACCGCAATAGCTATGGGGATAATAGTATTCATCACCCGCTTCTCGGCTGTTTTTTGTTCAGCTTTAGCCTGCTTCTCTAATTTTTGGTTCGAATAGTTCTTATATATATCCTCGAGTTTCGAGACCAAGGCCTTGTTTTCTCCCTCAGGTTTCTTATTGTTAGTCAGAAACCGCATATATGCATCGGATTGCCCCTTGTTCCCTATACTGTCATAAATGATGCGCAAATAACCTGCTGCTTGGGCTTGTAGCCCCGCTTCATTATCTTCAAACACAGGTTCCAAATAGAATAATGCAGAGTCGTAATTACCTTCGTAGAAAAAAACACCCCCAATAGTCAGATAGCGATTTAACCGTTCTTTTTCAGTATCTGAACACTTAAGGACAAGATATAGTTCATCTAAAGATGATTCTGTTGTAGCACCAGATTTATAGTCACAAAGAGCCTTGCTTGAAACAATATCTCTAAATACTTGATTGTCTGTGTTTGATATATTTTCTAATGCTTGTTCATAATATTGTCTTGCTTTATCTATTTCATGCATTTTATCGTATTGTTTTCCCAATTGATAAAGAATACTAGAAATACCTTCAGGAGAAGTTGGCTTGATCTTACAGAACATCAAAGCTTTTTCTCCACATTCAATGGCGGGATCCATCATAAACTGTTCTGAAAAGAGTTCCATAAGCCGGTTGTAGGTATAGGCCATGAATCGAGCCTTATGCTCCACCAATTCCTTTTCCTCAAAATGGGCTTCCATCACGTCCAAGGTCTTTAAGTATTCCGCGCAGGCATTTACCACGTCACCCTGCTCGTAAAAGCCTACACCATTAATATAATGGCCGCGGGCGTCTAAAAATGCATGCCTTTTCTGTGCGTTCGCTCCATGCAAATCCACAATCGAATCGAAATACCCCACCGCCTTCAGCAGCTCCCCACGGTTGCTTTGCTTCCAATCGTTCTTATACAGCAATTCTGAGATAAGCAGTTGGCAGTAATGCCCGTTAAACGCATCGAGGCTGTCGGCTGCTGGGCTTATCGCAAACCTCTGCAACTGTGCCAAGGCACTGTCGGGTTGGCGCCACATTAGGCTGTCGATGGCAGACAATTCAAGGGACGGCCCTTCGACGGTCTCAGGGACCTTAACCGAGGGTGAGCAGGCAGCAAAGGCTATGCCCATCACTATTCCTATGACCAAACTCTTTGTTTTCACGCTTGCAAAGATAGAAAAAATCGATGTAATACAAAAAGCACCGCCAAAGTTTGACGGTGCTGTTGCGCGGTATCGGCTGGTGGAGACGCGATTAATCGCGTCTCTACAAACCCAGATGGTTTATTCAACGACGAACTTGCCTACGGCATTCGTCGTCTCATTGCTCACACGGATGAAATACACCCCGCTCTGCAAGTCGCTCACATTGAGGCGCATCTCGTTGAGCCCGTTGATGACGAAGTGCTTCACGGTCCTGCCGTTCATGTCGAGGACCATCACCTCGGTGCGGCCTTGCAGGTCGGCATTGAGGTTGAGCACGTTGTGGGTCGGGATGGGGTAGAGGCTGAGCATGGCCTTTCCGTATTCGTACACGTTCTCGGTGCCGGGACGGAAGGTCAGGGTCTCCGAAGGCACGGACTCTTGTCCCGCCTGGTCGACGGTGGTGACGTAGATGCTCACTTCCTCCTCGTCGTCAACTTCAAAGATCCATTGCGTGCCATAGACTTCCTCATGTTGGTCCGGATAGTCCACGAAATAGAGGTTGAAGTGGTCGAAGTCGTTCATCTCGGGCATGTCCCATAAGATGGGCGTGTAGACGCCTTGCGCGTTCACCGCCTCGTCGATGCGGAGGTTGGTGGGTGGCTCGGGCACGGCATTCTCTACGTGGTAGTTCATCACACCGTAGTAGGTCGGAGCGAAGGTCTCGTTGTTCTCGGCGGGCCACTTGCCGAACATGGTGGCCGTGGCGGCGTCGCGCACGAAGAGGTAGAGGCCGCTGCTGCCGTTGTCGGTGTTCAGCTTCCAGGTCTCGTCGTTGCCCAAGGGCAGGGCGAACTCGATGGTCTCATAGCCTTGGCTCATGTCGCAGGCGATGATCTCCTCGGGCAGGTTGATGACGGTGCCCACGCCGCCGTTATCGTAGATGGGACGGTAGCGCACGGTGTTGGGTGTGCCGTAGTACATCCAGTAGTTGCCCTCGCTGTCGTCGCCTTGTGGTGGGTAGGTGCCGTCGTTGTTGTCGTCGATGTAGAGGGCCACGCCGTCGTTGTTGGTCCATTCGGTGTCCATGCGGTTCTCGGAGCAGACGTAGAGGTAGTTGTCATCCATCTTGAGGTGCAGGGTGACGCTGCCCATCTCGACGGGCAGGAGGTAGTTGCTCACCTCGACGCGGAAGGCGTCGTTCCATTCACCCTCGCTCATGATGCCGTCGATTGTGGGGGCGGCGCCGTCATAGACGTCGATAGTGTGGGTGATGTAGGCCGTGGTGGCATAGCCGAGGCAGATGTTGGAGTAGGGTGTCTGCAACTCCTCGTCGAGTTGTGCCGTGACGGTATAATAGTATTGTTGCGTCGGGATGGCGGTGTGATCCTCAAAGTAGCCTTCGCCGGTGCCGATGGTGGCCATAGGCTCGCCGAAAGGTGCATTAGGGGCGTTTTTGCGGTAGATATTGTAACCTAGGGCGGCCTCATCTTCGGTCCAGGTGAGTTCCACATAGTCGTAAGCGCCTTGCGAGGCATAGAGGTCGTTGATGGGCGTGCCAACAGCCTCCAATTCGAATTCGACAGAGGTTATCATGCCTTGGCTGATGCTGACTTCTTGGGTCTCGGGGAGGTAACCAGGGATGCTTGCCGTGACGGTGTAGTCGCCTGCCGGGACGAAGCGGAAGGTGAAGGCACCGGTTTCATTGGTGGTCTCGAAGTAGTCCTCGAGTTCGTTAATGTTGATATTGACGCCGCCGTTGTTGGCGCTGGCGCCCAAGTGGACCATGCCATTCAGTGAGCCGATCTCGCCGGAATAGGTTTCGATGGCATAAGTGCGGCTGCCGCTGCCCATCTCACGGCAGTGGACGGCCTTGCCGGCCACGATGCATCGGCCACCCGTGGAGGATATGTCGATGTGTTCCATCGAGCCAGGGGTATTGAGCTCGGCGATGGGCACGTTGCTCTGTTTGCGGAAGAGGAAGAAGTCGGGCGTGGAGTGGTCGATGGGACCCCAGGTGATGAAGCCGATGGTGCTGCCGTCGTCGCTCATGGCGGCTTGGGTCACCTCGTCGCCGCAGCCCGTATAGGTCCAGATAGGTTCATTGGAGTAGTTGTTGAAGAGATAGCAGCAGCCGTCGTAGCCATAGCTGGTGTTGACGAAGTCGAGGGTGCCGATGGCGATGAGGCTGCCGTCGTCGGAGATGGCGTTGGCGCAGCCCCAGGTGGAGGTGGCGCCAGGGCCGGCAATGCTAGCGGTCCACACGCTTTCGTAGCGCTCGCCGTTCCAGTGGTAGAGATAGGCCATGCCGCTGAAGTCGGCGTAGGCAAGGTAGTCGCCGTTGGCACTCAAGGCGGGGTCTTGGCTGGGGGAGTTGTCGTAGTAGTACAAGTCGTCTTGCAGGATGTCGCCCGTCAGTGGGTCGATGACCCAGATCTGTTTGTAGCCTTGCGCGAAGGCGACCACGAGGCGGGCATTGTCTTTCGAGAGGCTGATGCCCACAGGGTTGACGGTGAGGTCGCCGATGAGCCACTCAGGGTCGCTCTTGTTGTTGGCAATGTTGTAGCAAGCAATGGCGTAGTAGCTGTCTTCGTAGCGGCCATAGGAGACGTAGATTTTTGTGCCTTCGGAGGTGAGCTTGAAATGGGAAACGGGGTAAGTGAAGGTTTCGTGGAAGACCTCCGTGCCTTCTAGATTAACCACATAGAGCTCGTTGTCGTCGGAATAGGCGATGGTGTTGCCCATTAGTGAGATGGCGGCACGTCCACCTGATGAGATGGGCTTCTCCCATTTCACGGCGCCTTGTGAGTCGAAGAGGCTGAGGCGTTTGTCGTTTAGGCCGTAATACACGAGGTAGTCGCCTGTGGCTTCGATGTAGAAGACGTCGTCGGGCGTGGCACCATTTTCGTATTTCTGCCAGAGGATGGTGGGTTCGTCGGTCATGGCCCTGTCGGCTGTTGGGTCGCTGACTCCGTACTCAACGACGGTACCCTTGTTGGGTATGGTCGTGGTCTTAACGGCGCGATGTTGGGCAAAGAGGTTGCCCATCGCTGCCATGATGATGGTGATAAGTAAGGCTTTTTTCATGTTGATTATTTTTAGTTGTAGTTATATGGCTGTAAAAGCTGGCTTCAAAATAACCCTGCAATATTACTTATTTTTTCGCGTTTTATCAATGATAAGGCAAAAAATTGTACTTTTGCGCTGAAAAATCGATGAAGATGAAAAAGTTTGTGATCATTGCACTCGCCTTGGCGGTTTTAGTCTTGCCTTCGTGCAAAAAGACACGCTATTGTCGCTGCACCACCATCCAGAACGAGGAAGTTGTGAACCTGGGAGAGGAGTATTACACTATCGAGGACGGCTCTTCCTGCTCCGACAAGTCGAAGGAAATAGAAGGTTGGGGCCAGGTCATCTGCTACGAAGTGTCGGAATATGAGGTGACGGGTGAGAATCCCAGTTGGTGGGAGAACCTGATCAATAATTTCAAACCGAAACAATAGGTTTGGTCAATTCCTTCGGCAAATCGGCCTTGAAGGTCCTTTTGGGCCTCGTGTTCATCGTCTCCGCCGTCCTGAAGGTCTTCGACATGGACCGCTTCGAGATTTACGTCTACAGCTATCATTTCTTTAGCCTGAATTTTTCATTCATTGTTGCACGCCTTGCCATCATCCTTGAGTTGGTCTTGGGGATAGGCTTGATTTCGCATTGTCTTCACAAACTGATGTGGTGGGGGAGCATGGCCATGCTGGTCGGCTACTCCTTATTATTAATATATGCGCTGAGGCTCGGTCGCACCGACAGTTGCCACTGTTTCGGTGATTTTCTGCAGCTCGATCCCAAGCAGAGCCTCATCAAAAACGGAGTGCTTATGGCACTTTTCTTTCCAATCTTTCGGATGGAAAGCTGGAAGACGCCCTTCCGTTGGCTGATATTCATCCTAGCTGTCATGGCTTCGACCATCGGCGTTTTTGTGGCCTCTCCGCCCGACAACTATACCTCGAACTACGATCCCGACCACAATCTGCAAGCGGAACTCTTCGACACGATGCTTGACGACGCACCTTTAGACAGCCTAAACCTTCGCGAAGGCAAGCAGGTGGTCTGTTTCTTCTCGACAAGTTGCGAATACTGCCAGACGGCGGCGCGCAAACTCTCGTTGATGCAGCAGTTTCATGGCTTCCCGCCAGAACGGATCACTTATCTTTTTATGGGAAATGAAGAAGGTGTTGCTGGGTTTTATGAGCAGTCAGAGTCGGCACGGTACCGCGATTTGCTCTATCCCGATGTGTCGCGCCTTGTGAAAGTGGTTAATGGCAACTTCCCCGTTGTCGTTCTCATGGAAGATGGAATTGTTATTCGTGAGTACGGCTTCCGCAATATGAAAGAGGAGGAAATCAAGTCGTTTTTTGCTCAGGCCTTCGATTGAGGGATTTCCCAAATAAAGTTTGGATAAAAAATGTTCTTGTTTTATCTTTGCCGCATCAATCAAATAATCATGGAATAACACTCTGGAAATCAAAAGATATTGAAGTATAATCCAAAACAGATAATTATGAAAAAACTATTCATTCTACTTATTGTTGCTTTTGCATTGTATTCGTGCGGAAACGGTAACTACAAAAACAATGGGGAATCGGCCCCACAACAAATCGAACAAGCTGCTGCTATTCCAGTGGAAAACTTGAGTGATGCGATACTGTTCAAGCATGAAGGCACCGCAAAAGATGTGTTTCCTAAGGATTGTGACACGATTTGCTATCTACAGGGTTACCTCAACGACGACGATTTTCTGGATCTGGTACTTGTGGCAACGCCCCGCAACCCAGAGAATATGATGACTCGTTCCGACGGCTATGAATACAACTTCAACGAGCCTGTTTTGGCCATTTATTTCGGCAAAGACGACGAGACGTATACACTTTTCAAGGAATACCCAAACACCATACCTGGAGCAGAGGATGAGTTTACCTTTGTTACGGTGGATTCATATATCACAGAGGAAGGTGTTTTGAGGTTCGGTGTTGAGTTTTTTAGTTCGGCGGGTGGCTCAGAAACGGATCAAAACGATTATTTCTTTTATTTCCAAGATGACGATTTCTATCTAATTGGCACTGAAAAAGATGGTTTTTCACGTTACTCGGGCGAAGGGAAAAAAGTGAGCTGCAATTATCTCACCAAAAAACAACTGACCACGACTAGGAATGTCTTTGACGAAACGGTGAAACCCACTGAAACATGGACCGACCTGCCTGATGAGCCGTTGGAAAGGCTTGGGGCAAGGCTGTTGGATTAATTCTTGATCGACTAACATGCTTGAAGGGCTGCCATGGTATGGCAGCCCTTCAAGCATAGATTCAAACAATCATTCAGGTCTTCTGAAACGTTCTCCAGTCTGCTCAATCACAGCCTTTTTCCATGAATCTGGATATCCTGGTTGTTTTGGCTTGGCGGGATAGCCATAGCCGTTGCGCTTGAATTGGCCGTTCTCTTCTTGCTTCACGTTGCTGTCCAGATACTTTACCAATAGGTAATTGTCCAATTCCTTCCATGTGGCCACGGTGTTGTGCCCCGCTTGATTGGAGAAGTCGGTGAGGTAGGCAATGGCTTGCTGTGGGTCATTTGCATAGAGGCTCAAAGCTTGGTTGTCGACATAGTTGACCTGCTCCTGATACCCGCTTTCCAGCTCGTTCTGCACGGCTTGGATGTCGCCGATGACGCGGTTATAGAACAGGTATTTGAAATGTGCAAGGCGGTTGAAGACCCAGAAAGCGGCATTGTCGCTGTAGGTCAGCATGTCGCCGTTGCCCACACGGTATTCGATTGGCACCTCGCTGATGGAGCAGTAGAAAGGCGTGTAGACCGTCGAGTTGGTGTCGTCGACGCCAAACCAGATGATGCCTCCGATGGGGTTGGGCAGCCAGGAACGGCTTTGGGCGATGAAAGAGAATCCTGTTTGAACGACTTCGATGCTGCGCTCGTTGAGGTAAGGCTTGTCGTCGTATTCCCAATACAAAGGGTTGAAGCGGAAGGGCGAGCCGAAAGGGCCTCCGCCCACGTCTTGGGTCTTGTCCAGCTCAGTGCCTTGGAAGTGGTCGCGCTGGAAGGCCATCATGTCGGATAGGCTGATCTTGCGGTTGGGTTTGACATAAAGCGGCATACGATGCGTCAAGTCCTTTCCGGTGACATAGTCCCAATACTCGTCCATGCCGTCGCAGACCTTGTTGAACATGGTCCAAACGCGGAGGTCGCAAACGCGAGCGGCGCTGAAATCGACGGGGGCGTATGCGGCTGAAAAGTCGAAGTCTTTGTCCTTACCGGTGAAGTAGCCCTTGCGACGGGCGAAGTCGATGATGTCGTGTTTATATATCACCTCAACATCCTTGTTGTAGAGTTTTTTCCAGTCCTTGTCGGTGATGGAGGTCTTGCCATTGCGCAAGGGGAAGGTGGTGATGCGCGCTGCGTTGGCGTGACCGCTCACGTAGCCGTCGGGGATGCGGATGGCCACCCACACGGCACCACGGTCGGCGTTGATGGTGTCGCCAGTCTTGGTCACTTGAGGCGTGTAGCCCTTGGGCATGATTTCCATATACCATACCTCGTTGGCGTCGCTGATGCTGAACGACTCACCGTCGGAGCCGTAGCCGTATGCATCCACCAAGTCTGCCATGACCTTGATGGCTTCGCGAGCCGAGGTGCTGCGTTCTAAGGCGATGAACATGAGGCTGCCGTAATCCACGATGCCAGTCGGGTCCATGAGTTCCTCGCGGCCACCGAAAGTGGTCTCGCCGAGGGCCACTTGGTTCTCGTTGATGTAACCGACCACCTGGTAAGTGTGAGCGGGTTGAGGCACGCTGCCACGCGGCGCGTTGGTGCCACGGTCGTAGCACACGCGCATGCTGCCCGCTGGCCAATCGGCGGCAGGAGTGAAGTAGAGTTCACCATAACGAATATGCGAGTCAGCGCAGTAGCTGATGAAGTTGGAGCCGTCGACGCTGGCGCCTTTGGTGATCAAGAAGTTGGTGCAGGCTTCTGCCACGTTGAATGCGGCAAGGAGGATGATTAAGATGAAGTGTTTGATGGTTTTCATAATGAATGTAACATTTGTGCAAAAGTAAGAAAAAAATGCTATTTTTGCGCAAAAATAATGTCAATGCAATCCACCATCCCATTAGCGGAACGCCTTCGGCCCACGACACTTGATGACTATATCGGGCAGAAGCATATCATCGGAGAGAACGCCGTGTTACGCCGTGCTATCGAAAGCGGGCGTGTGCCGTCCATGATTTTCTGGGGACCGCCTGGCGTGGGCAAGACCACTTTGGCCTATATCATCTCCAAGCAGGTCAAGCGGCAGTTCTTTCAGTTGAGCGCTGTCAGCAGCGGTGTGAAGGAAGTGCGCGAGGTCATCGACCGCGCGCGCATGGCCCCTGAGGCACCTATATTATTTATAGATGAAATCCATCGTTTCAGTAAGTCGCAACAGGACTCGCTGCTTGGTGCCGTGGAGCGCGGTTTGGTCACCTTGATTGGCGCCACGACAGAGAATCCCTCGTTTGAGGTCATCTCGCCCTTGCTGTCACGTTGTCAGGTGTATGTGCTCAAGTCGTTGGAGAAAGAGGATTTGGAGATCCTTTTGGCGAAGGCCGTGAAGGCGTTGGAGTACGATTTCGGCAAGAAAATAACTGTCAAGGAACCAGAGGCGCTGATGAAAATCAGTGGTGGCGACGGCCGCAAGCTGTTGAATGCCATTGAGTTGGTTATCACTTCACTGAATGATTTGGACATGACAGCCGAAGAGTTGGTCATCACCAACGACTTCACGACCGATTGCATCCAGAGCAACCTTGTGAAATACGACAAACAAGGCGAGATGCATTACGACATTATTTCGGCTTTCATCAAGTCGATGCGCGGCAGCGACCCTAACGCGGCCTTGTATTATCTCGCCCGCATGATTGAGGCAGGGGAGGACCCACTTTTTATCGCCCGAAGGATGCTCATTCTCGCTTCGGAGGACATCGGCAACGCCAACCCCAATGCCTTGTTGCTGGCAAACGCTTGCTTCGATGCCGTCAACAAGATCGGTTGGCCCGAAAGCCGCATCATTCTTTCGCAGACGGTTACCTACCTGGCCTCATCGCCCAAGAGCAACGCCGCCGTGGCCGCCATCGACGCGGCACAGGCCTTGGTGCGCGAGACGGGTGACTTGCCCGTGCCTTTGCACCTGCGCAACGCCCCGACGAAATTGATGAAAGACCTTGGCTATCATGACGGTTACAAGTATGCCCATGCATACGAAGGTAACTTTGTTGAGCAAGAATTTTTGCCAAATGAAATTTCTGGCACGGTTTTGTATGTACCTCAAGATAACCCTCGTGAGCGCGAATTGCGCAAGAACCTGAGAGAGAAGTGGAAGGAGAAATATGGGTATTAGTTTAGAGTTTAGTGTTTAGAGATTAGAGTTGTAGGGCTGTCACACTGTGGCAGCCGCAAACCGTAAAAAACAAAAAACAATGAGTGAAACAACCAACGAAAACAACACCCGCCTAACCCTGTGGAACAGGGTGCTGGCCACCAGCGTGAAGATGCCTTTTGTGAAGGTTGACCGTGACGAGTTCCTCAACAAGGAACTGTCGAAATTCTGCACTCCTTTGGAGGTGATGACCGCCATCAACGAGAGTCCGCTGAATGTCTTGACCAAAAAAGAGATCGACAAGCTAGCCAACCAATGCATCAGCTATCACCTGACCATGGTGAGTGGCACTTCCGCGCTGATGGGCATCCCTGGCGGCTGGTGGATGGCAGGCACTATCCCCACCGACTTGGCGCAGTTCTACGGCCATATCCTTTCGATGATGCAGAAGCTCCTCTATCTCTATGGCTGGCCGGCGTTGACCGATGCCAAGAACCAGTTGGACGACGAGTCGCTCAACATCTTGACCCTGTTTGTGGGCGTGGCGATGGGCAACAAGTTGGCTGTGGAGGCCATAGGCAAGGTCGTGGCGCAGGTCTCTAAGACGGCGAGTCTCAAGATATCGGAGACCGTCATGGCAAAATATGCCATCAAGATTGCCCAATGGATTGGCATCAACATGACGAAGGAGGGATTTGCCAAGGGTGTGGGCAAGGTGATACCTCTGGTGGGCGCGCCTATATCGGCCACCATCACCTACTACACTTTCCGCCCCATGGCGCGCAGGCTCAAGAAGCATCTTGACGAGTTGTACGAAATGCGCCATTTCCCAATCAAGCGTATCGAATAGAGACTGCTATAAACAAAAAACACGTCCATGTCATTCATGGACGTGTTTTTTTTGGTCGTAAAAAATCAATGCTTGAACTCAAAGAGGTACATGTCGTGTACCTGATGGTCGGGCGTTTGTAGGATAGCCTTGTAGTTCAGCTTCTTTTCGGTCATAAGCCACTCAATGTATTCATCCACGAAATCCTTGACTTCGGATTGCCCCATCTTGATATAGATCAGGTTGAGCTTGGCTTTGGCTTCGGTTTCGGAGAGACCGTCGTTCTTGATGATGGCCTCGGTAAGTTTGTCCATGAATTTTTCCATAGTATGCGTTTTTTTGAGTTTTAGGATGCAAAAATAAGAAGAGAATACCGTTTTGTCAAGGGGAAAAGGAATAAAAAGTTCAGATTATTTGAAAAACGGTTGTTTTATAGCCCCGAAACACTATCAAAAAGACAAAGGGAGTGGAAAGTTTTTCCAAAATGGACGTTTTTTCAATAACAGTACTTGCAAAAAATCAAAAAGTAGTATTTTTGCAGCGGTTCTTATCATTAAGACCTGTGGCCATGCAAATGGCTGCAAGTAAAAGGTTTCATAAATTTTGGTTTTTGGTTCTTGAAAATCCTGGCTTCGGCTGGGATTTTCTTGTTTATGGGAACCAAGTTTTGTGTTGAGAAAACCAAGGATGTCCATTATCGTTTAAACGGACAATCCACCGAGCAAGAGGCGCATTTCCCTCCGTTTTCTGCCTTTTTGCCGTTTTCGCCGCATGAGCATTGGCTCTTGCCCATCCGCATGGCGCGGATGGCAAGGACGACCATCGCAAGGACGACCAACAGCACTATGACGGAAGCGAGGTTCATGCGATGATGGCGTTGGCGATGAGATAGGCGAACCAGGCACAGAGCCAAGCCACTACACATTGGAACAGGATGATGAAGAGCATCCATTTACTGCCCAATTCACGGCGGACGGCGGCCATGGCAGCCACGCAAGGCGTGTAGAGCAGGCAAAAGACCAGCATGGAAATGCTCGTGACGGTGGTGAACAACGGCATGGCGTTCAAGACTTCGAGGGTGGCCACAACGCTTTCCTTGGCCATGAAGCCACTCACCAAGGCAGTGACGATCTGCCATTCGCCTAAGCCCAAAGGACGGAATATGGGGGCAATCCAGCCAGCAACGCTGGCCAGCATGCTGCCTTCGCCGTTTTCGACCATCTGGAAGTGGAAATCAAAGGTCTGCAGGAGCCAAATCACCAAAGAGGCGATGAAGATGACGGTGAAGGCCCGCTGCAGGAAGTCCTTGGTCTTGTCCCAGAGCAGATGCGCCACGTTTTTGAGGCTCGGCAGACGATAGTTGGGCAGTTCCATGACAAAGGGAGCCACATCGCCTTTGTCGCCGAACCACTTGGTGAACAAAGCAGTGATGATGCCGACGATGATGCCTAAGAGGTACAAACCTATCAGCACCAGTCCGCCATGATGGGGGAAGAACATGCTGGTGAAGAAGGCATAGATCGGGATCTTGGCCGAACAGCTCATGAAAGGTGTCAGTAGGATGGTGCGCCAACGGTCGTGGGTGGAGTGTAGGGTACGTGTGGCCATCACAGCGGGCACGGTGCAGCCAAAGCCGATGAGCATAGGCACGATGCTGTGGCCAGTGAGGCCGAGCTTACGCAAGAAACTGTCGCTGACGAAAGCCACGCGTGCCATATAGCCGCTGTCCTCCAACAGGCTGAGGAAGAAGAACAACAAGATGATGATAGGCACGAAACTCAACACGCTACCCACGCCTCCGAAGATGCCGTCGACGACGAGTGACTGTATGGCGGGACTGACGTTCCAGTTAGCCAAAGCGTTACCCGTCACTCCGGCGAGCCATGAGATGCCTTGGTCGAGCCAGTCCTGCAAGGGCGCACCGATGGCGTCGATGCTGAGCCAGATGATGCCCATCATGACGAGGATGAAGATGGGGATGGCAGTCCACTTGCCTGTCAGGATGCGGTCGATGCGACGGCTGCGCTGGTATTCTTTGCTTTCCTTGGGTTTGACCACGGTCTTGTCGCAGAGCCTTTTGATGAAGGTGAAACGCATCTCTGCCATGGCCGCGGCGCGGTCAAGGCCGCGTTCCTCTTCCATCTGTACGATGAGGTGCTCAAGGGTCTCTTTTTCGTTTTGTGAGAGCTGCAGCGCATCCATGACGATGGCGTCGCCTTCGACGAGTTTGGAAGCGGCAAAGCGTACGGGGATGTCAGCCCTTTGGGCGTGGTCCTCGATGAGGTGCATGATGCTATGAAGGCAGCGGTGCACGGCGCCGCCGTGGTCGTCCTTGTCGCAGAAGTCCTGGCGCACGGGCGCTTCCTGATACTTCGCGATGTGGATGGCGTGGTCGACAAGCTCGTTGATACCTTCGTTTTTGGCCGCTGAGATGGGCACCACAGGTAAACCAAGGATTTGTTCCATCTCGTTCACCAAGATGCTACCTCCGTTGTTGCGCACCTCATCCATCATATTGAGGGCCAAAACCATGGGCTTGCCCAATTCCATGAGTTGCATGGTGAGGTAGAGGTTGCGTTCGATGTTATTGGCATCCACGATGTTGATAATGCCTTTGGGTTTCTCCTTCATGATGAACTCGCGCGAGACGATTTCCTCGGAGGTGTAGGGCGACAGCGAGTAAATGCCTGGCAGGTCGGTGACAGAGGTGTCGGGATGTCCTTTGATGGTGCCGTCCTTGCGGTCGACGGTGACGCCGGGGAAGTTGCCCACATGTTGGTTGGCGCCCGTCAGCTGGTTGAAGAGCGTGGTCTTGCCACAGTTCTGTTGTCCAGCGAGGGCGAAAGTGAGTTTGGTACCTTTGGGTAGCGGGGTTTCGTGTGTCTTGTCGTGGTAGATGCCTTCCTCACCCAAGCCTGGGTGGGCGTTGTGGTCGGGGAGGGAGGTGATATAGAGACGGTCGGGGTTGAAGTTTTTGGTGTCGGCTTCGGTTTGGGTGTCGTCGCAGGGCTCGGTTTCGATAAGGGCGGCATCGGCATTGCGCAGGGTGAGTGCGTAGCCATGGATCATCACCTCCATCGGGTCGCCAAGGGGCGCATATTTCACGATTTTGATGACGGCATCGGGGATGAGGCCCATGTCAAGGAAGTGCTGGCGGCGTTGGCCTTCACCTCCCACGGCCTTGATGCGTGCGGACTGACCTATTTCGAGTTTATCTAAGGTTGTCATTGGATGCTTTTGTTTGATGCTGCAAAAATACAAAGACAATCCGTACGCTTTTATCCTTATTAATAATACTTTTTGTCAATAAAGCTCATCATTTGTGATGAGGAGAAAGAGAATCCTTTGTTATTTGGCCTTCTTTTTCAGCCTTTCAGCTTCGCCGTGCGTGTAGTACCGTATGGTTACCTCCGGTTTTTTTCTCTCTTCCGTTTTGACCTCGCAATTGAACGACACTGGTGAGGTACCTTCATTCAAGACCGACTCGCCTTGTGCGGTCACGTCGGTAACCTTGTTGTAGTTCAAATCGGTGATACAGGCGTTGCCTTCGAAGTCATAGATGAGGTATTGTCCGGCTTTGATGGAACAAGGGAAATAGAGCATTCCGTTGGGCGTCATGAAGGTCAGGTTATTGATGCTTCCTTTGCCTTCCACGCAGATGCTGAGTGCGAAGCGGCTCGTGTAAGGAGAGTTCCATTCCCATTGGTCATCAGTGAAATTACAGAAATAACGGCGTGAGTTGTGTTGTGGATAAAGAAGAAAGGTTGAATCCTCGTCTTTCTTGATGTGCCAGTCGCTATAGGGGTCTTTAAGTGCTTCCTTCATTTTGTCGCTGAAGGCATGGGATAAGCGAAGGTATTCCCATGTACGAATGGTGTTCAGCATGATATGGGTCAGGCCATGTTTTCGCATGGTTTCCGTGCTGAAGTCGAGGCCGAAACCAGCATCAAAGGCGGCGGCTTTGGAGAGGAACCACTCCAGTTCCTCCATCGAGGTCGATTTTCGGTTCTTGTCGGCCAGATGGATCTTGAAGTTGCCAATCATCCAAGGCATCTGTGTTTTGCGATAGAACTCCTGTTTCTCGGCCAACGTCTCCACCATGGTGCTTCGCATGGTCTCGTTCCAAAGCTGGTTTTCGTTGACGCGGCTCAGATAGGGCCATGCGGCTGGGGTGAGCAGGTCGGCCTGCAAGAGTTTGTCGGGATTGTATTTGTGCATCGTGTCGAGGAAATGACCGATGGACAAGTCGCCTTGGTCGTTGTAGGCATAGCTCTTCAAGTCGTTGAAAATCAATAGTGGATAGTCGGTGTTGGCTATTTTTTTGGCCTCGGATTGCGCCATTTGGTCTTGCGTCTCCAGGTCGGGTAGGAGGGTACGCTCGGGCGTGTCCCAGAGTTTGTAGACGACAGCGTTCTTGCCATGAGCCACTCTTCTGGTGCCAAAGGCGCCGCGGACACAATGGTAGAACAAGTGGATGTTGCCCACTTTTTCCACACTGCGGTAGGTGACAAGCTCATCGTCGATTTGCAGCACGTTGATGGTGGAGGGGATGTCGAAGAGCTCGGAGTGGTAGACGGCAAACTCGTTTTGCTTGTCGTCGATGGGAAGTTGCAGGTGCAGGAGGCCTTGTTTCA
The DNA here is from genome assembly GCA_900318265.1 of uncultured Bacteroidales bacterium. Taxonomy (GTDB): domain Bacteria; phylum Bacteroidota; class Bacteroidia; order Bacteroidales; family F082; genus Limimorpha. Next base: position 97,941 of record ONKA01000002.1, read on the forward strand.
AGAGGTGTTTCGAGGGCTTTGGTCCGACGAGTTTACTGTCGGTAGGGATGCGGTTGGCTAGCACGATGAGTCCTAGGTCAAGACCGGCTTGATGGGCTTTGTCTTTCAAATATGCAGCATCTTTCGGGTTGCCATTGGCAATCAGATAGGATTTTGTGCTTCTCGGAACGAGTGGTTCTTGCGCGAAGGCGATCATCGTGCAAAGCAACAAGCAAATGATGGCTAAGATCCTCTTCATCAGTCGATTCCTCTTAAGTCTTTGTAAAGTTGTACGGCGTAAAGGTCGGTCATGTTGGAGATGAAGTCCACGACAGACTGCAGTTTGGTGTAAGTGTCGTTGGTGGCCACCTTGAATTGTTCGGGGATGAGGGAGATCAGCTTTATATTATAAGGTGTGTCGGGGTTTAGCACGGCGTCGGTGAATTGTTCCAATAGCGTGCCGATGACGTTGAAGCCGGTCAGCTCGATCTTGACCACAGAGGGATGGCGGTAGATGTGTTTCACGGAGGTGTCGCGACAGCGGTCGAGGGCGTTCTTCTCAAACTCGGGCAGATGGGCGATGAGGCTCTTCTCGAAGCGGCCTTCCATGATGGCGTCGTAATTCATGATGAAGATGTCGCTGGCCAGGTTCACCAACTTGTTGATGAGCATGGCGCGGAGGAAAGCCATCCGCTCGTTGGTGTCGGTCACGTCGCGGTAGGCATCGTCGCGGTGCTTGAAAAAGTCTTTGTCTTTGCCGGGTTCGAAGAACGACACGAAGCAGTTTTCGATGGCCTCGGTGCCGATGATGCCGCGCTTATGGGCGTCTTCCATGTCGAGGACGAGGTAGCAGATGTCGTCGGCGGCCTCCATCAAATATGAAAGAGGATGGCGGGCATACACGAGATGATTGGTATCCAAGCGAGGCATGCCGCATTCTTCCACGACTTCCTTAAATGCTTCAATTTCGGAGTAGAAGACGTTGTATTTCTTGCGGCTGCCTTTGTCGTAGGAAGGGTAGGGGTACTTCAACAAGGTGGCCAAGGTGGCTGAGGTCAGCGAGAAGCCGCCCGCGCGTCGGCCTGTGAACTGATGCGTCAGCTGACGGAAGGCGTTGGCATTACCTTCGAAGGCGATGAGGTCGCTCCATTGCTCGGGCAGTACTTGGCTTTGCAGTTCCTTGCCTTTGCCGTCGCGGAAGAAGCTGCTGATGGTGTCTTCTCCCGAATGGCCAAAAGGAGGGTTGCCGAGATCGTGGGCCAGACAGGCCGATGCCACGATGGTCTCAATGTCGGATTGGCGTTCCTTCAGCTCGGGGTGCTTCTTGGCCAGCCGTTCCACAGTGCGGCAGGCGATGGAACGGCCCACACTGGCCACTTCGAGGCTATGCGTGAGACGATTGTGGACCATCTGCGCGCCAGGTAGCGGAAACACTTGGGTCTTGTTCTCCAAGCGGCGGAAGGGACTGCTGAAGATGATGCGGTCATAGTCGCGCTGGAAAGAGCTGCGGATGTCGGGGCTCTTGTGCGGCTGCGCATAGCGTTTGTTGGAAAGTAGGTCGTTCCAGTTCATGACTCGTGATTTTGGCGCAAATTTACAGAAAAACATTGGAATTGCAGTATCCAAAGGAATAATTGCGTACTTTTGCCGCCGATCTTACGATTTCAAAGCATCACATCATGTGGGTAGTCTTATCTTTGATTTCAGCCGTATTGTTGGGCTTCTACGACATCTTCAAGAAACAGACCGTCGTCAACAATGCCATCATTCCCGTACTGTTTTATAGCACCTTGGTCAGCGGACTCATGTTTTTGCCTTTTGTCCTACTGTCGCAATTCAAACCCTATATCTTTGAGGGCGACTTCATGCAGAAGCTTTTCATCGAGCCGTTGACGTTGCGGCAGCATTTGCTCATCATGGGCAAGACGGCGCTCATCTTGGCTTCGTGGATGTTCAGCTATTCGGCCATGAAACATCTGCCTATCACTGTGGTGGGTCCTGTCAACCAGTTGCGTCCCGCCATCTCAGTCATCTTGCTGTTCTTGATCTTCCAAGAGAAACTGACTTGGTTGCAATGGACTGGCGTGGTGTTGGCCATCGTGTCGTTCTATCTGATGAACCGTTCCGGTAAGTTGGAGGGCATACACTTCAAGTCGAACAAATGGGTGTATATGTTGTTGGGCTCGGCGATTTTGGTCGCCTTGAGTGGCGTTTACGACAAATTCCTGCTCAGCAAGGAGAATATTTCACCGTCTACCATCCAAGCATGGTACACCATTTACGACTTCCTCATGATGGCCTTGATGTTTCTCCTCATTTGGCTGCCCAAGCGAAAGGAACAGCCTTTCGAGTGGCGTTGGGGCATCGTGGCCATGGCGGTCTTCGTCACCGTGGCCGATGTCATCTATCTCACTGGCTTGAAGCAGGATGCCGCCGTGGTGGTGCTCATCCCGCTCATCCTCTATGGTGTGCGCCTCGTCGTGTCGTTCATCTACGGCATCTTCGGCTTTAAGGAGAAGAACATCCGCAGCAAGATCATTCCTTTGCTGATGGTGTTGGCGGCGCTGGTGTGCCTGTGCATTAAGGCATGACGCGATTCTGTGAAAATTATGCTTTTTCGTTGAAAAAATAATAGGATATATAGAAATTTTCTATATTTGCAGATTATTGAAACGAGAACAATATGGAAATAAAAAGAGTATTTGACTTGCTTGACAATTATGTCGAGAAGTACCCCAACCAAAAAGTAGCCCTGGCCGGTAAGAAAAACGGCCAATGGGTGAATTACAGCTCAACTTCATACAAAGAACACTCCGATACGCTGAGTTATGCCCTCATTGAGTTGGGCATTGAGAAAGGTGACAAGGTGGCCATGATCCTTACCAACCGCCCTGAATGGAACATGCTCGACATGGCCATCAGCCAGGTGGGTGCCATCACGGTGCCCGTCTATCCTACCATCAGTGAGGACGACTATCGTTATATCCTTCACGACTGCGATGCCAAGATGGTCATCATCGACGGCCTCAGCGTGATGAACAAAGTGACCAACATCCTGCCTGATGCACCCAACGTGAAGTTGGTCTACACCATGGTTGACCGTGAGAAATATCCTTATTTCGACCAACTGCTGCAACTTGGAAAGGATCATCCGCACGTCGAAGAGTTGGCTGCCCGCAAGGCCGCTGTCGATGAGATGGAGTGCGCGACCATCATCTACACTTCTGGCACCACAGGTACACCCAAGGGCGTGATGCTTTCGCACCACAACCTGATGAACCAGTTCCCGAACTTCCATTACACTATTAGCGACACCTCTAACAAGGCCTTCAGCTTCCTGCCTGTGTGCCATGCTTACGAGCGTGCGCTGAACTATTGCTATCAATATCGTGGCATGTCCATCTATTATGCCGAGAGTTTGGGTACCATAGCCTCTGACATGCGTGAGGTGCATCCAACGATGATGTGCGCTGTGCCGCGCGTCTTGGAACGCTTCTATGACGCCATCCTGCAATCGGGTAAGAAACAGAAGGGCATTAAGAAACGCATCTTCTTCTGGGCCGTGCGCCTTGGCGAGCGTTATAAGATTGATGCAGTCAGCCGTCACTGGTTCTATGATTGGAAGCTGGGTATCGCCGACAAGCTGGTTTACGCCAAAATCAGGGAAGGTATCGGCGCCGACAACTTCGACATCATCGTGTCGGGTGCCGCCGCCATCTCGCAAAAGATTGCCGGATTCTTCTCCGCCATCAAGATGCCTGTGTTTGAAGGCTATGGTTTGACGGAGACATCTCCTGTCATCGCCGTCAGCAACCGCAGCCCTCATGGTCGCGAAGTGGGCTATGTGGGTCAACCCTTGCCTGGCACTGAGGTGAAGATTGCGGACAACGGTGAGATTTGCTGCCGTGGCCACAATGTGATGATGGGCTACTACAAACACCCCGAACTCACCAAGGAGGTCATCGATGAGGAAGGCTGGTTCCACACGGGCGATATGGGCGAGATTGACCAATACAACCGCTTACGTATCACAGGCCGTATCAAGAGCCTCTTCAAGACCTCGGGCGGCAAATACATCAACCCTGATGTCATCGAAGCCAAGTTCTGCGCTTCCAAACTGATAGAAAACATCCTTGTGGTAGGTGAGAACCAAAAGTTCGCTGGCGCCCTCATCATCCCGAGCTTCAGTGACCTCAAGTCATGGTGTGCTGAAGAGAAAATCCCCTATACGACCAACGAGGAGATGATCCAGAATCCCGAGGTGCTCAAGCGCTTTGCGAAGGAAGTCAACGAGCTGAACAAGGGCTTGGGCGAGACCGAGAAGATTAAGAAACAAGTGCTGCTCGCCGACGAGTGGAGCATTGGCAATGGCTTGCTGACGCCCACGCTTAAAGTGAAACGCAAGGTCCTCATCGCTAAGTACAAGGACGTCATCGATAAGATGTTCGAATAATATTGTAGAGACGGTGTGACACCGTCTCTGTTCAAGAACAAATGGCCGCTTCAACCTCGTGTTGGAGCGGCCATAGTCGTTTATAAAATTGTTATTAAATACGAAAAACTAAAAATAGGTAATTTTACGGATAGACAATTCGTATTTTTACCTTATATTTGCCTCGTTGAATAGTGTTCATCTATTCAACAGTTTATGAACATTATATGTCAAACAAAAATTAAATCATTATGAAAAAAATAGTACTATTCATCATGTCGGTGATGGCCTTCACAGGCATAAGTGTGGCCCAAGATGTGTACACTGCTGGTTTTAATTATAACGAAGTAAGTACTGAGAACTCCACAGTCTTCAAGAACGGAGAACTGCTTTATTCTCAAGGCGATGACCCCTCTTTTTATCACATTTCCTATGACGTGCTTTGTCTGGATGGCAATGTGTATTGGGTGGATTATTATTACAATACGAATACGGGTGAAGAACACGGCAATGTCTACAAAAATGCCAATTCTTATCTGGTGAATGAAGATGGGACATGCGTCTATGCATTGTTTACCGATGGCACTGATGTCTATGCCGCTGGTTATAAGATCGTCAACACGGTCAAAACACCTGCAGTCTGGAAGGGCTCTTCATCTACTCCATTCATCCTATTCGACACTGGAGGCAACGAAGGCGAGATAGAGAAGGCGCTCATTGTTGATGGTATTGTCTACGCCTGTGGGCAGAAGTTTAACGGCAATGGCTACGAAGGCGTTGTGTGGGATTCAGACAATGGAGAACTTTTTAACTTTGGCGAACGTAACTACGCCGATGACATTACTGTGTACAATGGCAGTGTTTATACTATAGTCAACCAAAGATCAGACGATTGGAAGGCATCGGTGTATTGCGATTCCTACGAGTTTTACGAATTGACGGATTATGGAGGAGCCTATGCCCTTAGCATGGACGCGGGTGATCTTTATATCTATGGGGATGACCACAATGTTCACACAGTGTGGAAAAACGATCAAGTTTTATATTCGCATCCGGAACTGAATGATTATCCTGTTGATATTGTGTCCAATAGTCAAGGTGTTTATTATTTGACAAGCCATTCGACATATAAAGACGGCCACGGCCAATATGTCTGCAAATTTAACAGTGCCATGTTCGTCGATGTTGATTGTAAGAACTATACCGCTCGTAACCTGCCTTATTATGAGAGTTTCGAGACTGGAACAACGGATTGGGAATGTTGGGCTCAAATGGATTTCGACCACCAAAATGGTGGCTATGCTTCCTATTGGCAAAGGATGGGTCAGGATGGCGCCGTTAGTCCAGCTGCAGATGACTATTGCGCCGTGCATAGATTCAACAGCGACTATAATCAAGATGGTTGGCTAACCACTCCGCTCATCAGCATTCCTGCAGGCGGCAGTGTCACGATGTCATTCAAGACCTATGAACGGTATTCCAGCGACTATGGTTATGAGGGCGTATGGGTGGTTGAAGGCGGACATAAAGTGTTGGGCGATGAGGTATGGACACAAACCGAACCTTTGGACGAATGGAAGACGGTCACCATAGATCTCTCTGCCTATCAAGGAAAAGATGTTGAAATTGATTTCAGATACAATGGCTTAAACGCCCACAGCTGGTACATCGACGATATCATGATTACCTCCGATTTCCAACCTTGTCCGCCCGTCACTGCACCTTATGCTGAGCATTTCGATACGGGTTTGGGTGAGTGTATGTATGTGTTTGAAACCGACCATGATGGAAGTTGCTGGGAATGGCATCTCGGGTATCAAGCTGCACTCCACCCGAATGGTGGAGGCAGTAACCAAGGAGGCGCCTTATTGACACCGAGTGTCACGCTTCCGACAGGTAATGCCTATCAACTGAACTTCGATTATCGTGCCCTAATACCTACAAAGGGAGAATCGATTGCACCAGTGGAATTTAGTGTTTGGATGGGAGTGGACGGTAATGGCCTTGGTGATTTGGATGATTTCAATGAGATTTGGAGGAAGATCCCTGTCGCGAGTATTAATGAGTTTGAGACTGTTACCTATGACCTTACGCCGTTTTCTGGTCACTCAGTGCAGTTTGGATTTGTCTATGAAGGCAACGGCGAGTATGGTTGGCTTCTCGACAATATTGAGGTGGTGGAGAAAACTGGTGTGGAGGAGAACGGAATTGGTAGCTTGACTGTCTATCCCAACCATGCCAACGACCGCATCCGCATCGAAGGTCTTGAGGCCGACAGCGAGGTGCAACTCTTCAACGTCGTGGGCGAGTTGGTAAAGACCGTCAAGGTGGATGCCAACAGCGAAATCGACATCACAGAACTGGCGTCAGGACTATACATGGTGCGCTGTGGCAATGCAAGTTTACGCTTCGTGAAGGAATAAAGCCACTATGGCTTATGGCAAATGGCCTATGGCTCGCCCACGTTGGGACAGCCATAGGCCATTGTCATAAGCCATAGTCAAGAAGACTACTCCAAATAAGTATATCCGTACAACCCGGAACGATAGTTGGAAAGGAACTCTTTGCCTTCTTCCACCGAAATCTTTCCTTCCTTGACGCACTTGGTGACCCAGGTCTCCACCGTGCGGACGAGTTTCTTCGGGCTGTATTGCACGTATTCGAGCACGTCGGCCACGGTCTCGCCATCGATGACTTGGTCGATGTAGTAGCCTTTTTCGTCCACAGAGACGTGTACGGCATTGGTGTCGCCAAATAGGTTGTGCAAGTCGCCCAAAATCTCTTGATAGGCACCTACGAGGAAGACGCCGATATAATAATGCTCCTTGTCGCTGAACGAGTGCAACGGGATGGTGTGTTGCGTCGACTTGGCGACAAAGTTGGTGATTTTGCCATCGCTGTCGCAGGTGATGTCTTGCAGGGTGGCGAGGTGGGTCGGATTCTCGTCAAGTCTTTGGATGGGGATGATGGGGAAAAGTTGGTCGATGGCCCAGAGGTCGGGCAACGACTGGAACAACGAGAAGTTGCAGAAGTATTTGTCGGCAAGCAGCTTGGGTAGTGAGGTGAAGTCCTCGGGCACACGCTTTAGGCTGTTGGCGATGTGGTTCACTTCGCGGGCGATACTCCAGAACAATCTTTCAATCTTGGCGCGCGACTTGAGGTCGAGCAGGCCGAGGCTGAACAGGTTGAGGGCTTCTTCACGGATCTCTTGGGCATCGTGCCAGATTTCCAAGGATGAGCTCTTGGTGAGTTCGTCCCAAGAATCGTAAAGCTCTTTGATGAGTTCGTGGTCGTTCTCTTCGGGTTCTTCATTGTCGTCCCATTCGGGCAGCGAGGTCTTTTCCAGCACCTCGAAGATGAGCACGGAGTGGTGCGCCGTCAAGGCACGACCCGACTCGCAGATGACGTTGGGGTGGGGTAGTTCGTTCTTGTCGCAGGCGTCGACGATGGTGTAGATGGCGTTGTTGGCGTATTCCTGGATGCTGTAGTTGACCGAGCTGGCACTGCTTGAGCTGGTGCCGTCGTAGTCGACGCCGAGGCCGCCGCCCATGTCGACATATTCGATATGGTAGCCCATCTTGTAGAGTTGCACATAGAACTGTGCCGCCTCACGCAAGGCTACATTGATTTTCTTGATCTTGCTGACTTGGCTGCCGATGTGGTAGTGTACCAGCTTCAGGCAGTCTTTCATGTCGTGTTCCTCGAGGAAGTCAAGGGCTTCGAGGAGTTCGGAGGAGGTGAGGCCGAATTTGCTGCCGTCGCCGCCCGATTCTTCCCATTTGCCTGCTCCAGAGCTGGCTAACTTGATGCGTACACCCAGGTTAGGCGTGACCTTCAGACGTCGGGCGATTTTTGCCGTAATCTTCAGCTCATTGAGTTTCTCGATGACGATGATGATCTTACGGCCCATCTTCTGGGCAAGTAAGGCGAGCTCGATGAATTCCTCGTCCTTATAACCATTGCAGACGATGAGTGAGTCGGAGTCGGTGCCAAGGGCGATGATGGCGTGGAGCTCGGGCTTGGAGCCGGCCTCCAGACCGATGTTGCACTTCTTGCCGTGGCTGACGATCTCTTCGACCACGGGGCGCATCTGGTTCACCTTGATGGGCATCACCACGAAGTTTTGGCCGTGGAACTCGTATTCCTTGGCGGCCTCCTTGAAGCAGGAGTCGATCTTGTTGATGCGGTCGTCAAGGATGTCGGGGAAACGCAACAGCATGGGAGCCGAGACATCGCGGAGCGACAACTCGTCAACCAGTTCCGGCAGGTCGACAGAGGCACAGCCTTCCTTGGGTGTCACGACCATGTGGCCTTTTTCGTTGATGGAAAAATAACTACCTCCCCAACCTTTTACGTTGTAAAGGTCTTCGGAGTCTTCGATGCGCCATTTTCTCATTTCGCTTTGTTTTTTCTAATTGGTTTGTTCAACAAGTTGAGGTCCCTGAGCCCTGAGCCTGTCGAAGGGTCGAAGGGCCGTATTCATTATCAAATGGGCTGCAAAACTATTAAAAATATTCGTTTTATTGCAGTTTTCCTTATTTTTGCGCAAAATTAAACATCTATGAGGCTCATTATCGACGCCGGATCGACCAAAATGGAATGGATCCTGATGGAAGGAAACGAGCTGAAATCGCGTTTCATGACCGAGGGATTCAACCCCAATTATTCCGACAGGCAATGCCTTGTAGAGACGTGCCATGGCGCGTCTCTACCCAACGAAATCCATTCGATTCATTATTATGGCACGGGTTGCGGCAATCCCCAGAATTGCCAAATGATCAAAGAGGTGTTCCAATACCGTTTTCCTAATGCGGAAATTAACGTTACCCATGATCTGATGGCTGCCTGCCACGCTGTTTTGGGTCACGAAAAAGGCATCGCCTGTATTTTGGGAACGGGGTCGAATGCCTGTGTTTATGATGGGGAGAAGGTGATTGATAAGGCTGTTTCCCTTGGATATCTCGTCGGCGACGAAGGTAGCGGCATGCACATTGGCAAGGAAGTGGTGAGGGCTTATTTCTATGGTTTCATGCCTGAGGATTTGAGGCGGCAATTCGAAGCTAAGTATCCTCTGGAGTTGAAAGAGTTCATCCAGCATTTGTATCATGAGGAACAACCTTCCAAATACTTGGCCTCGTTTGCCGAATTTGCGGGCGAGCATAAGGCGCATCCTTATATTCGAGGGTTGGTGAAAGGTTGCTTCAAGGCCTTTGTCGAAGCCTTTATTCTCCGCTTCGGTGAATGCCGTTCGCTGAAGGTGGGTTTCGTAGGGTCGGTGGCTTATTATTTCAGCGATGTGCTGGAAGAGACGCTGGCCGATTATGGCCTCACGTTGGGCAAGGTTTTGAAGTCTCCTGCCGAGGGGCTGGTGCGATATTACCAATAAATGTATATCTTTGTGGCGATGAAAAAACTGATTTTACTCATAGGATGCCTCTGGATGACGGCTTCGGTCGCGGCGCATGAGATCGACAGCCTGTATAACGCTTTTCTCACAAGCCGTGGCGAAAATGCGGTGCGTTTAGCCAACGAGATAGTGACTATGGCGGGCGACTCGGCTGGCTTTACCAATGATACTCCGTCGGAGGCAATGAACGATAAATTGCTTAAGACGCTGATTTTTTGGCATTTCGACCGCACTGAGATGGTGGAAGTCATAAGCTATGCCAACAAAGCCATTGAGCAATACAGCCAAAAAGATGACCTTTTCAATATGGCGGGCTGTTACAACACTCTAGGAGTGGCCTACCAACGCATGGCTCAACTTGAAGAGGCTATTGACAGCTACAACCGTTGTAATGAACTTATGATGCAGCTCAACGAACAGGAAGCCAATCCGTTTTACGAACGAAATATACGTTACACTACCAACAATATGGCGGCCATCTATTCCTCAATGGGAGAATTGGATAGGGCAGAGGAAATGAATTCCAAGTGCATCAACATGATGGGCGAGTTGAAGGAAGACCGTGACTACCTGGATATGGCTACCTACCTGAACAATCTTGCCGACATTTATCTCTCGCAATCGGAACGGATCGAAGGACAGCGTAGAAGGGAAAAGGTTGAGAAGGCCATAGCCCTTTCGGAACAGGCCTTGGATTATTCGCTGCATCACAATGACTCGCCTAATAAGGTCGTCCAGCGCAGGATGGTGGTTGCGCGCTCCTATTTTGCTGCTGGTCGGGAAGATGAAGCCTTTTCGATGCTTGAGGAGGCTTTGCATTTGGCTGAGTCAGAAGAAGACATTTTCCTTCAAGCTGAGATTGAGATTTTGTTCGGCCATTTTCGTCTTACCAAAGGACAATACAAGGATTCGGAAGCCCATTTCCAGAAAGCCATAGCCTTTTCAAAGGAAGGCCAATTCGACGAATGCCTGCTCAATGCCTATAGGGGGGCAAGTGAAGCATCGAGGAAATATGATGCTAAAAAAGCCTTGGAGTATTTTGAGTTAAGCACAGCCCTTAAAGACTCGATTTTCAATGAGAGTCAGCTGGCCCTTATTCGTGATTATCAAGTGAGGTATGACCTGGCCGAGAAAGAGCACCAACTTGAGATCCAAGAGAAAAACAACCGGACGCAAGCCGCCGAAATCATCATACTTTTTGTGTTTGCCGGACTGCTCATTGTCATCATGGTTATCTTGATTCGCTTGATTCGTGTCAGGAAAAAGCAGAATCAGACTTTGGCGCGGCTCAACGACACCCAAAACCGAATTCTTTCGGTGGCTTCTCACGATGTGAAGAACTCGGTGCTGGCGCAGAACATGGTGTTGAAATTGGCCAATGAGCATTTCGACAGCCTCAGTCGCGAGGAGTTGAAGGAGAACATGGTGGCACTGAAGAAGGGCTCCGATGAGTTGAAAGACAAGCTTTATACCATCCTTCACTGGATCTATGGCGAGTTGGGCAAGGAAGCCAATCCACCTGCATTGTTCAACCTTCTGCAGACCGTGGAGGAGGGTGTGAGGCCTCATGTCGAAGAGCTGAAATCCAAGAACCTTGTGGTGGTTAACGACATTGCGCCCAACCTGCAATGCTATGACAAGGTCAACGTGTTCAATATCGTTTTCCAAAACCTGCTCACCAATGCCATCAAGTTCTCCAAGGAGGGAGGCGAGATTACGGTGAGGGCTGTTGAGGAAGACAAGCAGGTTTGGGTCGAGGTGGTTGACCGTGGAGTAGGCATCAGCCAACAGCGCATGCAAGAGTTGATGCACGAAACGGTGAAGCCTACTAAAGGCACATACGGCGAGCGAGGCACGGGCATAGGCCTGTTCGTGAGTCGTCAGCTGATGGTGAAAAACGGTGGACAATTGCTCATCGAAAGCGTCGAAGGCGAAGGAACAACAATACGGTTTAACATAAAGAAGCCAAAGCCATGATACAAAAAGACAAAATCAGAATCCTATTGGTGGAAGACCACCCGCTTTATCGTGTCGGCCTACACATGGCCTTGTCCTATTCTGGCTTGGCCTGTGTGCTCAAGTCAGAGGCCGAAAACGTAGCTCAGGCCTTGGATTTTCTTCAGCATCACTCCGACGAAGTCGACTTGATCCTGCTCGACTATTTCTTGCCTGATGGTACCGGCATGGATGTGTTGAAAGTGGCCAAACAGCGTTTTCCCAGAATCAAAGTGTTGCTGGTGTCGGGCGAGGACAACAACCCCGAACTCGATGCCATGATTCAAGCTGGTCTCAATGGCTTTGTCAGCAAGGACGTCACCCCACAAGGCCTTGCTACGGTCATCACATCTGTTTTTGCAGGTAAGGACTATTTTGGCCATGACTCCGAGGAACTCTCGTCGGAAGGTGCAAGGAAAAGTGAAAGCCTCACGCAACGCGAACTCGACATTATCCGCCTCTGCGCCTTGGGCAAGACCTCAAAGGAAATCGCAGACGAGCTCTTTATCAGTGCTCGTACGGTGGAATCACATAAAAACAAGATTTTCAATAAGTTGGGTTGTGATTCGACCACCGAAATGGTAAACTATGCCTTCTTGAATGGTTTGGTTTGACGAATGACTTCCTCCAAATCGTCAGTTGTTACCCATTGGTAACTTGTGTCTTTTCTTAACCACGTCATCTGCCGCTTGGCATATTGGCGCGTGTGGATTTTGATTTGTTCAATGGCATCTTCGAGGGAACAACTGCCGTCGAAATAGGCAAATAATTCTTTGTAACCTACAGTGTTCAAGGCGTTCAAGTCCCGTTTGGGATAGAGCGCCTTGGCTTCGTTGAGTAGCCCTTGTTCCATCATCATGTCCACACGCTTGTCGATGCGCTCGATAAGTTGCTGGCGGTCCCACAAGATGGCGTATTTCTTGATGTCGAAGTCGCGTTTGACGGTGTTGCCACTGCGGAAAGAGGAAAAAGGCTTTTCAGTTTGGTAGCAAACCTCCAAGGCACGTTGCAGACGGCGTGGGTTCTGTTGGTCTACGATGGCGTAATAGTCGGAGTCGAGACGCTGCACTTCGTCTTGCAGGGCTTTCAAGCCGCCTTCGTCAAACAGTTTTTGTACTTTTTCCCTGATTTCAGGCTCAACGTCAGGCATGGCGTCGATGCCGTTGCACACCGCGTCAATGAAGAGGCCAGAGCCGCCGGTCATGACAACAGCGTCATGGGTTTTGAACAGCTCGCCCAGCAATTGTAAGGCGTCGCGCTCATAGTCGGCAACGTCGTATTTGTCCTCGATGCTGATGTGATGCACAAAATAATGCTTGGCTTGACTCAGTTCATCCTCGGTGGGTGCTGCCGTACCGATGCTCATCTCCTTATAGAACTGTCGGCTATCGGCGGAGAGGATGACGGTGCCCAAAGCCTTGGCCACTTTAATGGCGAAAGCGGTCTTACCTGAGGCGGTGGGGCCAGCGATGACGACTAAGGTTTTCTTATTAGTAGGGTACGGGCCCTTCGACAGGCTCAGGGACCCTTCGCTTTTCATAAGGCTAAGGTCCCTGAGCTCGTCGAAGGGCCGATTTATATGGTTTATGCCATTATCCATTTCACATTTTATTTGGCACTGGCCCATTATTAGCCACCACAATAGGTTCTTGGATTTCCTTCACCACATTCAGTCCCAACTTTTGTCCTTCTTCCTTCATAAAGGCGTACGCCTCGCTGAAGTTGTTTCCGATGATGCCATCGAGGATGGCCTCGCGGATGGTGTTCTTGATGACGCCGACTTCACGTCCTTCAGGGATGCCGAAGGTCTCCATGATGGCGATGCCGTCGATGGGAGGCTGCCAGTTGCGCAGGTGGTCCTTGGCCTCGATTTCTTTCAGTTTCTCTTGAACGATTTCAAAGTTATGGTGGAACTTCTTCACCTTCTCTTCGTTCTTTGAGGTGATGTCGGCGTGACATAGCAACATAAGGTCGTCGATGTCGTCGCCAGCGTCAAACAAGAGCCTTCTAACGGCGCTATCGGTGACGATGTCTTCGGCCAACACGATGGGGCGGAGGTGAAGGAGCACGAGCTTCTCCACGTATTTCATCTTCTCGTTCAAGGGCAGCTTCATGGCGGCGAAGATCTTGGGCACCATCTTGGAGCCTTTGAACTCGTGGCCGTGGAATGTCCAGCCAGTGCCGTCTTCCCAACGTTTGGTCTGGGGCTTGGCGATGTCGTGCAGCAAGGCAGCCCAGCGCAGCCATAGGTCGTTGCTCTTCTCAGCCACCTGGTCGAGCACCTGCAAAGTGTGCAGGAAGTTGTCCTTATGGCCTCTGCCTTGCACCACCTCGACGCCTTTCAGCTGTGTGAGTTGTGGGAAGATGAGCTTCAACAGCCCGCTCTCATCCAATAGCTTGAAACCGATGGAAGGCTTCGGCGAGAGGATGATCTTGTTCAGCTCCTCGGTGACGCGCTCCATCGAGACAATCTTGATGCGGTGGGCATTGCGCTTGATGGCCTCAAACGATTCAGGTTCGATGTAAAACTTCAGTTGAGAGGCGAAGCGCACGGCACGCATCATGCGCAAAGGGTCGTCAGAATAGGTTATGTCGGGGTCAAGTGGTGTGCGGAGCAGCAACTCTTCCATGTCGCCCATGCCGTTGTAGCGGTCGATGAGGGTGCCGAAGTCCTCGGCGTTGAGGCTGATGGCCATGGCGTTGATGGTGAAGTCGCGGCGGCTGATGTCGTCCTCCAAAGTGCCGTTCTCCACCACGGGTTTGCGGCTGTTGCGGTCGTACGACTCTTTCCTTGCGCCCACAAACTCGACTTCCATACCGTCAAAGCGGATCATGGCTGTGCCAAAGGCACCATAGTATTTGGCTTCCTTGTGGCCAGGTAGGAGGGAGGCGACCTTCTTGGCCAGGGTGATGCCGCTGCCCACGGTGACCACGTCGATGTCGTTCGATGGGCGGCGCAACAGGATGTCGCGCACGTAGCCGCCTATGACATAGGTCTTATAGCCCAACTCCGCACTGGCGTAGGCAATCACCTTAAAGATCTTACTACTGATATGTTTCTTGAAGTCGTAGTTCATCAGACTTTGGCTTCTTCAAGGACTTTCTTCTCGTTCGGGATGATGTTGACGATGGTCTCTTCGCCGTTTTCTGCCAAGTCGATGCTGATGGTGTCGCCGATGTGGAGGTTGGACGAGATGATGGACTCGGCCAACACGTCCTCCACATACTTCTGGACGGCACGCTTCAGCGGACGGGCGCCATACTGTTCGTCCCAGCCCTTCTCGGCAAGGAAGTCCATGGCCTTCTCGGTGATCTCGATCTTGTAACCCATCTCTTCGACGCGTTTCACCACCTGACGGATCTCGATGCCAATAATCTTCTGGATGTCTTTCTTCTCCAATGCGTTGAACATCACCACGTCGTCGACGCGGTTGAGGAACTCGGGCGCGAAGGTGCGCTTCAGGGCGTTGTCGATGACGCTCTGTGAGTACTCGTTCTTTGAGTTAAGCTTGGCTTGTGTGCCGAAGCCCACGCCTTGGCCGAAGTCCTTCAGCTGGCGCGATCCGATGTTGGAGGTCATGATGATGATGGTGTTCTTGAAATCGACCTTGCGACCGAGGCTGTCGGTCAGCTGGCCGTCGTCGAGGACTTGGAGCAACAGGTTGAACACATCGGGGTGTGCCTTCTCAATCTCGTCAAGCAAGACGATGGAGTAGGGCTTGCGGCGCACTTTCTCGGTGAGTTGGCCGCCTTCTTCGTAGCCCACGTATCCGGGAGGCGCTCCCACGAGGCGCGACACGGCGAACTTCTCCATGTATTCGCTCATGTCGATGCGGATAAGGGCGTCTTCGCTGTCGAAGAGGAACTTGGCGAGCACCTTGGCGAGGTAGGTCTTACCGACGCCCGTGGGGCCGAGGAAGATGAACGAGCCGATGGGCTTGTTGGGGTCTTTCAGTCCGGCGCGGTTGCGGCGGATGGCGCGGGTCACCTTCTTGATGGCTTCGTCTTGGCCGATGACGGTGCCTGCCAACTCGGTCTCCATGTGCATCAGGCGGTCGCCTTCGTTCTTGGCGATGCGCTGCACGGGCACGCCCGTCATCATGGCGACAACCTCGGCAACATTTTGCTCGGTCACAGGCTGGCGATGCGCAACGGCGTTGTCCTCCCAAGCCTTCTTGACGTCTTCAAGCTGTGCCATGAGCTTTACCTCTTCGTTGCGGTACATGCCCGCCTCTTCGAACTTTTGCTCGGCGATGGCGGCTTTCTTGTCCTTGCGCACGGCGTCGAGACGGCTTTCCAACTCGGTGATCTCGCTCGGCACGTCGATGTTCTTGATGTGTACGCGCGCACCAGCTTCGTCCAAGGCGTCGATGGCTTTGTCGGGCAGGTGACGGTCGCTGAGGTAACGGTCGGTGAGTTTCACGCAGGCTTCGATGGCCTCGGGTGTGTAAGTGACCAAGTGATGGTCTTCGTATCTCGGTTTGATGTTGTTCAAAATCTCGATGGTCTCGGCAGGCGTGGTGGGCTCGACAAGGATCTTCTGGAAGCGGCGCTCCAAGGCACCGTCTTTCTCGATGTACTGGCGGTATTCATCCAAGGTGGTGGAACCGATGCACTGCAACTCGCCACGCGCCAAGGCGGGTTTGAACATGTTGCTGGCATCGAGTGAGCCATTGGCATTGCCAGCGCCGACGAGGGTGTGGATCTCATCGACGAAGAGGATGATGTCGCGGTTGTTCTCCAACTCGTTGAGGATGGCCTTGATGCGTTCCTCAAACTGGCCGCGGTATTTGGTGCCGGCCACGATGGAGCCGATGTCGAGCATGACGACGCGTTTATTAAATAAGGTGCGCGGCACACGATGCTGCACGATGCGTATGGCCAAGCCTTCGGCGATGGCCGACTTGCCCACACCAGGCTCACCGATGAGGATGGGGTTGTTCTTCTTGCGACGGCTGAGGATTTGGGCAATGCGCTCCAGCTCGCGCTCACGGCCTACGATGGGGTCGAGGCGGTTCTCTTCGGCGGCCTTGGTGAGGTCGCGGCCGAAGTTGTCGAGGACGGGCGTCTTGCTCTTGGCTGCAGGAGTCTTCTTGGGCTTCTCCTGCTGCGGCCGGATTTCGTTCATCAGGTCGTCTTCTTCCTCCTCGTCATCATCATTGAAGATGTTGGAAGCGTAGCCTTGTTGCTCTTCGGGCGCCGACTCTTGAGGGTCGCTGTTTTCGGCCGTGAAGCGCAGCAGTTCCTGCTTGAAGTTATCGTAGTTGATGCCTTCAAACTCGAGGTTTTGCGAGATAATGTTGTTCTTCTCGTGCAGGATAGCCAGCATGAGGTGCTCGGAGCGGACGATGTCCGAATGGAACTCCTTGGCGATGATATAGGTGAACTTCAACACGCGCTCGGCCTGCTTGGTCAGCGGCAAGGCCAGCACTTGGCTGGAGTTGCTGTTGGCTGTGCGCACTGAGGCTTCCAGTTTCTTCGAGAATACTTCAATGTTCAGGTTGAGGTTCTCCAAAATGCGGATGGCAGCACTACCGCCTTCCTTCAACATACCCAAAAAAAGGTGCTCCAACCCGACGTATGCGTTCCCTAGACGTTGTGCCTCCTGATGGCTAAGTGACAAAATGGCACGAACGCGGGGAGAGAATTTTGCATCCATATTATTCTAATTCGTTTGTTATCAATACTTTAATAAAATACCCTGCTTTTCTTCTGTCTGATTCATTCAGAGTGCAAAGGTACAAACAAAAACCGCGCCGCGCCAGAGTAAAAACAATAAAAGCATGGATTTTTTATTTGTTTAGAATCAAATTTGGAGGATTTTTTTTCAAGCAGATGGTGTTGCAGCGCGCATACGCAACAGCTCTCTTATACATACATACATACATACATACATACGCACCAAACTCAAAAAATTGTCATAAAAGATTGTCACATAGGATAAAATGTATATCTTTGCAGCGGGTTGAAAGGACTTCGGCATCCTGATAACCCAAAACCAAGAAAACCAAGTATAATTTGAAGTCCCTTGGTTTTTTTGAAAACAAGCAAATTCTATACTTTATGTTTACTATTGCCTTGTGATAGCTGAAAAAATAACACGCGAAACAAAAAAAGCAAATTGCACAATCTTAAAAATAACTCAAACTAAATCAATTCATTATGAAAAAACTATTCTTAACCTTAATGGTCGTTTTGGCTTTTACTGCCACTGCTTTTGCCCAGCTGATTCCAGAGGGCGAATACGTCATCAGATTCGCCCAGGGTCCCGATTACGTGTTGACTTTGAAAAATGGTAAGGCAAGCAATAGTAACCTTGTCCACCTTTGGAAGTGGAGAAATGACAAGTCCCAAAAATGGAAGGTGACCCATACGAACGGCAAAATGGTCATCCGAAGCATGGTCGATAACAACTATGTGTTGGATGTGACGGGCTATAAGTATGCCAATGGTACACAAATCAATGTCTACACTTATCATGGCAATGACAATCAGCTATGGACAGCTGAACGCACGAGTAATGGTTCCTACATACTGAAGACGGCGGGCAACCCAAACTATTGTCTTGACTTGAAAGATGGTGTTGCCAAGAACGACAACAAGATCGAACTCTGGAATGTTCATAATAGATTCCAAGAACAATGGATCTTTGAGAAAGCCTCCAAAATGCCGAAACCTGTTCAAGCCACAAATACCACTATTGCTGACGGCGAATATGTGATCAAGTTCGCCAAGAATCCTGATTACGTGCTGACGCTGAAGGATGGCAAGGCCAGTAATTCCAACCTTGTCCATCTTTGGAAGTGGCAAAACGACAATTCCCAAAAATGGAAGGTGACTCACACAAATGGCAAAGTTGTTTTCCATAGCATGGTTAACGACAAGTATGTGTTGGACGTGAAAGGCTCAACCTACGCCGATGATACGCAAGTCCAACTCTATGAATATCGTAGTGCTACCAACCAACTCTGGATTCCTGAACTACTGAGCAATGGCTCATACGCGTTGATGGCAGCAGGTAACTCGGACTACTGCCTCGACCTAGATGAAGGCATTATCAAGAACAATAATACAATACAAATTTGGAGAGCGCACAAAGGATTCCAGCAACAATGGATCATCGAGAAAGCACCCACCCAAACCAACTCAAACGGAATCGCCGGTGTTTACATCACCGATTTCAACGAAATGACCTTGCAAGTCAACGGCAACAAGGTAACTGGCACCTACAATTGGCATGACGGCCGCATTGAGGGAACGCTCTCAGGACATACCCTCATCGGACGCTGGACACAGTCAAACGGCAAGGGGCGGCTTGTAATGGAGTTCAACTCCGACTTCTCGGCCTTTACCGGCAAGTGGGACTACAACGAAGCCGAACCATCAAAGAATTGGAGCGGAAGGAAAATAAAGAATTCTACAACCAATAACAACAGCACTGTCACTCCAGTTAATTCGCCATCCGCTGCCGGTGTTTACAACACCGATTTCAACGAAATGACCTTGAAAGTCAATGGCAACAAGGTAACTGGCACCTACAATTGGCATGACGGCCGCATTGAGGGAACGCTCTCGGGACATACCCTCACCGGACGCTGGACGCAGTCAAACGGCAAGGGGCGGCTTGTAATGGAATTCAACTCCGACTTCTCGGCCTTTACCGGCAAGTGGGACTACAACGAAGCCGAACCATCAAAGAATTGGAGCGGCAAGAAAAAATAATAGTGTATTTGCCTTGTAAACTTTGCTAAATAAAACATCTCGAATCCCGTGGCAAGGTTCCGCTACGGGATTTGTGTTAATAGGAAGTTTTTACCCAATTTTTGTCGAACCTATCGGATTATTTCGTATTTTTGCACCCTTATTTGTAAAAGCGAAAATTAGAACCAGAAAATGGACGAAAACAATATCAACAATCCTGAAAATCAGGAAGAAATGCCTGAAGAACTCTCAAGAGAAAAAATTATCAAAGTCAACCTTGAGAACCAGATGAAGTCGGCTTACATCGACTATTCGATGTCCGTCATCATCTCGCGTGCCTTGCCCGATGTGCGCGACGGCCTCAAACCCGTACACCGTCGTGTGCTCTATGGCATGAAGGAATTGGGCGTCACCTCACGCAGTGGCTACAAGAAGTCGGCCCGTATTGTCGGTGAGGTGCTCGGTAAGTACCACCCGCACGGCGACTCGTCGGTCTACGACGCTATGGTGCGTATGGCCCAGAGCTGGTCATTGCGCTATCCTTTGGTCGACGGCCAAGGTAACTTCGGCTCGGTCGACGGCGA
This sequence comes from uncultured Bacteroidales bacterium, assembly GCA_900318265.1. Classification (GTDB taxonomy): domain Bacteria; phylum Bacteroidota; class Bacteroidia; order Bacteroidales; family F082; genus Limimorpha. Next base: position 118,039 of record ONKA01000002.1, read on the forward strand.
CAGCCCTGCTGCCATGCGTTACACCGAGGCACGTCTTCAGAAGATTGCAGAAGAGATGCTCGACGACCTTGACAAGGACACCGTCGACTTCCAAAATAACTTCGACGACTCGCTGCAAGAGCCTACTGTGCTGCCTACCCAGATTCCTACCTTATTAGTGAACGGTACCAATGGTATCGCCGTGGGTATGGCCACCAATATGGCACCCCATAACCTCAGCGAATGCGTCGACGGCATCATCGCCTATATCGACAACCGCGAAATCACCACGCAGGAGCTGATGCAATACATCAAGGCTCCCGATTTCCCGACCGCCGGCGTCATCTACGGCTACGAAGGAGTACGCGAAGCGTTTGAGACGGGTAGGGGACGCATCGTCCTCCGTGGCGAGACCCACTTCGAGGAACACAATGGTCATGAGCGCATCATCGCCACATCGATTCCTTATCAGGTCAACAAGGCTGAGATGATCAAGAAGACCGCCGACCTCGTCAACGAGAAGAAGCTGGAAGGCCTGGCCGACATCCGCGACGAGTCAGACAGAAAAGGTATTCGCGTGGTGTACGAGTTGAAGCGCGACGCCAATCCTGACATCGTCCTGAACAAGCTGTTCATGATGACTCCGCTGCAGAGCTCGTTCAACGTGAACAACGTGGCCTTGGTCAACGGCCGTCCCTATACCTTGAACCTCAAGCAGCTGATTGAGCATTTCGTGGCCCACCGTCACGAGATCATCCTGCGTCGTACGCGCTTCGAGCTGAAGAAAGCCGAAGACCGTGCCCATATCTTGGAGGGTCTGGCCCGCGCCATCGACATCGTCGACGAGATCATCGCCACCATCCGTGCCTGTAAGGGCGGCACGCCTGAAGCCAAGCAAGCCATCATGGACAAGTTCGGTTTCGACGACCCGCAAGCCAGTGCTATCGTGGCTTACCGCCTCGGTCAGTTGGCTGGCCTCGAGATCAAGAAGATCATGGACGAGTTGGACGAAATCCACGAACGCATCAAGCATTTCCACGAAATTCTACAGAATGAGGAATTGCAGTTCCAGATCATCAAGGACGAACTGCTGGTCATCAAAGAGAAATATGGCGATGCCCGCCGCACCCAGATTGTGCCCGCCGCCGGTGAGTTCCGTATGGAGGACATCATCGCCGACGACGCCGTGGTCATCACCATCTCGCACCTCGGTTACATCAAGCGCACACCGCTGACCGAATACCGCGTACAGAGCCGTGGCGGCAAGGGCTCGAAGGGCTCCGCTACCCGCGACACCGACTTCATCGAACACATCTTCACGGCCACCAACCACAATCACCTGCTCTTCTTCACCGAGCAAGGCAAGTGCTACAAACTCAGAGCCTTCGAAATTCCAGAAGAGGGTAAGAACAGCAAGGGGCGCGCCATCCAAAACCTGTTGCCGCTCGACAAGGACAACAAGGTGATGGCCTACCTCAACGTGAAGAGCATGACCGATGAGGAATACCTTGAGAACAACTACATCATCCTCTGCACCAAGAAGGGTATCATCAAGAAGACCAACTTGGCTGCCTATAAGAATGTGCGCCAAAATGGCATTATCGCTGTCAATATCCGCGAGGACGACCAACTGCTTGAGGCTTGCCTCACCAGCGGCAACGACGAGGTGCTGATGGCTGTGCGTTCGGGCAAGGCCGTCCGCTTCAACGAGCAGACCGTCCGTCCGATGGGCCGTACCGCTACGGGTGTGAAAGCCATCACCTTGGGCTCGCCCGACGACGAAGTCATCGGCATGGTGTGCATCAACGACCCGCAACAGACCGTCCTGGTCGTCTCCGAGAAGGGCTTCGGCAAGCGTTCCGACATCGAGGACTACCGTATCACCAACCGTGGTGCCAAGGGCGTGAAGACCTTGAACATCACCGACAAGACCGGCGACCTCATCGCCATCAAGGCCGTGACCGACGACGAAGACCTGATGATTATCAACAAGTCGGGTATCGTGATTAGAATGGCAGTCAGCAAGCTGCGTGTGATGGGTCGTGCCACTCAAGGCGTGAAGCTCATCGACCTGCGTGGCACTGACGAAATCGCTGCCGTCACCAAGACCGAGCATGAGGACGAAGAAGAAACCGAGGTCGTTGAGCCTGTCGAAACGCCGACCCCTGATGGAACCGAGGCCCCTGAGCCCGTCGAAGGGCCGATCGAAAATAATGACTCTGTCGAAGGAGTCGAAGGGCTGAACGAAACTGAAGAAGAGAATAACTAATAAGAATAGCCTCCCATAGATTCCAGCATACGCACATGCCTACGTAGGAATGACATGGGAGGCAATTCAAACTACTTTGGAACAATAATTGTAAGGAAAGATAATAACCAATCGAAAAATTGTCAAACTTTAAATAATTGGAAAAAAATGAAAAAAGTAATGATTTTGCTGGTCATCGCCCTCACGGCTAACGTGATGATGGCCCAAAAGAAAGACAGAACCGACGCTTTCATGTACAACAAGAACGGCCAATACGAGAAGGCCATGAAGTCCATCGAGAAGTGCGTCAACCACGAACAATTCCTCGGTATGAAGCCCAACGATCAGTCGCAAGCTTGGTTGTATCGTGCCGCTATCTACCAGAACATTCTGCAATCGGGTGACGAGGCGCTGATGGCTCAGGCACCTAACGCTTTGGAAATTATCTACGAATCGCTGATGAAGTGCATGGAAAACAAGGACTTCCTTGACGACAACAAACAGGATATCTATTCCCGCGTGATGTCGGTCATGAACAACTACTATACGAAAGCCGCCGATGACTACAACACCGGTAAGTTTGCGGAAGCAGCCCCCTTGTTCAAGAAGGCATACGACATCGCCAAGTCACTGGGTAGCCAGGACGCCAACGAGATGCTGAACCTCGCTGCCACTTCGGCCTTGAGAGCCCAGGATTACAACACGGCTTTGACCTATTTCAACGAGGTGAAGAACAATGGTGCCGACGGTGTGGATGTTTACAAGCACCTTGCCGCTTGCTACAACGGTCTGGGCGATGCCGAGCAGGCCATGGCTATGATCAATGCAGGTCTTGAGAAAGACCCCAGCGACGCCAGCCTCATCGTTGAGAAAGTCAACGCCTACATGAAGGAAGGCAGAGCTGCTGAAGCTGTTGCCGACCTCAACAAGCTGCGCGAACTTGATCCCAACAATGCCCAGCTGCTCTTCGCTCTTGGTACTATCTACGGCGATGAGAACAACAAGGACCTCTATGACGTGGAAAAGGCCCGCAAGTTCTATGAGGACGCCCTTGCAGTCAATCCGGACTACTACGATGCCACCTACAACATCGGTGTGCTCTACATGGGCATGGCTAACAAGTACATTGAGCAAGCCAACGAAATCACTGGTTTCTCGAAGAAGGAACAGGATCAGTACAACGGCTTGATTGAGCAGGCTAACGAGATGTTGCGTACGGGTCTGCCTTACCTGAAGAAGGCCTACGACGCACAACCTTCTGACGACGTGAAGAACGTGCTGAAGTCCATCTATGTGAAGCTGAACATGATGGAAGAAGTGAAGGCTTTGATGGGCGAATAAGTTCGTTCCGACTTAAAGTAACAAAGGAGCCCCGAAGTTTTTCGGGGCTTTTTTTTGTTTTTGTTTGGGAAACTCAATATAGTTTCCTAATTTTGCCCTCATAATCAAAAAAGAAAGACCATGACAAAAAACACGATTATGGGGCATATCATCAATCTGTTGTCGATTGCCTATGCCGACGGTAGCATTACCGAAGAGGAAAAAAACCTTATCTGTAATATCTCCGACAACCTCGGCCTGACGAATGAGGAGTTCAACCATTGTTTGGCCACATGGCAGGAAACCGACGAAGACATCCTCAAGGTATCGATGCCCGAGGCGGAAGAGGATAGGATTGCCTTCTTGAAGAACATGACCCTGTTGATGATGATCGATGGCGAAATCGACGAGAACGAACGCCAATATATTTCCGATGCTGCTGAGCTATATGGCTTCGATGGCGAGCAGGCCGTCAATTACTTGATTAAACAGATTCAAGAGGAATACGGCGGCGGTGGCGAAGCAGAGGAAGAAGAGCAGGAGGAAGAGGAAGAAGAGGATGAGTTGTTTGAAGGAGTTGACGATGAAAATAATATTGATTCGGTGTGGTTCGATTTGGAGTCAAAAAACATCGAGGAAGCTTTTGATACCATCTATGTGTCTGCACTGCGTAACGAGGTTGCCAGAAACATCTTTTTGGTCATCCCTGGCATCGACACGCGTTTGTTCAGGCTGACCGAGGAACAGATTGATTTGGTAAAGATGACAGCCGAAAAAGGCTATCCTTTGGCCAAATACGTGTTGGGTCGCTATTACCAAGTGGTGAGGCCAGAGGGAAGCACCATAGGTGATGCCGGCGAGCTCCTGAAAGCCGCTGCCGACGATGGCATAGCCGATGCCTTTTGGGCTTTGGCTACCATGGTGGAAGATGGCTATTATGGCCCCGTCAACAAGGAGAACTACGATAACTTGATGGGTAGCGCTTTGGAAGGAGGTAGCGGCATGGCTATCAGAAAGCAATTGTTGGATATGGTCTACGGCCTGCATGGCATGAAGGCCAATCCAAAGAAAGCCATCGACACCATCCTAAACAAGATCTACACCAGTGAGATGAACGAGAAGACCTATCCTTATTTCTATGCCGTGATGGGCGATGCCTATAAGGAAATGGGCAACGAATCAAAGGCGGACGAATGTTACGAGAAATCTGTCGATTTGGGCTATTTCGAGGCTTCTGCTTCGAGGTTTGTGAACAAGATCAGTGGTCCCAACGCTGAGTTCAACAGGGAGATGTTCAACTTCTTCCTTGACTTCGGTTGCGACGGGAAAGACCCCAACTGTTTCTTGTACCGAGCCTTGGAAGGCATTCATTTCTATGACAAGAAAGACGCTGCCCAACAACAGGTCCTCACTGAGAAGATCAAGGAAGACCTTGAGAAAGCCGTGGATTTGGGCCAAGGCAGGGCGGCTTTCTATTTGGGTTATTGCAACTACTATGGCAAATATGGCTTTGCCGAGGATAACAACGCGGCCTGGCAATGGTTTTGCAAGGGCATAGATCTGGAGGATGGCTATGCCTATGGTGGTCTTGCCCAGATGGTGGATGAGGGCTTCTGTCCCCAAGGATTGCCCGAGGACTTTGCCGCCACCTGCCGACTGAATGGACTACGTCGTGGTAACCTGAGCCTTCTGGACAAGGTGTTGGAGGCCTATCGGGCAGGCAAGTTGCAGGACTGCGCTGACGAAATCGAGAAAATCTATATTCCCATGACTCAACAAGAGGACGATAACCCCGCCGTCTCAACACTGGTCGTTGTCAACGCGGACGGCAAAGCCTTGCTCTGCCATGTCGAGAAGAGCGAGTGGAACGGTGTGCCCGCCCTCATTGGCGCCAAACGTCTGGCTCCTATCCGAGTGAATGGCTTGGATGAGATAGGGAAGAGGATAGGCTTGACGGATCGTCTCACGGCATGGACCGACCTTGAGGCACCACGAAAAGGATTGCCTGTCAACGCTGTTTCGGCACAATTCTATCCCGGTATCATCGCAGGCGACATCGTCTTCTCGTTGGCCGACAACCTTTACGATCCCATGCCATTCTATGGCACCGAAGAGGCATTGGCCTTGATTAGCGCCTTGGGTGCCGATTTGGTGAATCCCGAGGTTCAAGAACTGAATGTCCTGGTCAAGGAGAGGAAACCCATCCAGCCGACACGTAGCATGCTGAGCAATGATGGGTTCATCGCAAGGGTCGAACCTGACTGTAAGACCTACATCTTGAGATGTGGCAAGGACTTCTTCAAGTTGTTTGAAGAGGAGATGTACGATCCCGCAAGACTCGATAGCCTTTATGCAGTGGGCCAGCGTTTGAATCTTCCGGGTCGCCTAACTGCTTGGATTGACAACACCGCCTTGCGCAAACAGATGGTCGGGATGAATACCATTAAGGACAACATAGTTGGCAACAGCTTCTATCCTGGCAAGGTTGCCGACAATATCTTCATTGGAATGGAAGACGAAAATTTCAATATGATGACGTTCAGCAGTGCGGCTCAACTGAAGATCGCCCTCATGGCCTTGGGTATAATGCCGGGGGACATCATGGAGGTGAAAGATTAGTAAAGCAAAAAACGCTTTTGTTTATGAAAAACACTATCTTTGCAGAATAATCTGAATTAAAAACTAACTCTTATTCCATACATTATGTTCGAAATCTTACACAAAGAAACCTTCGCGGCTGAGACTTATCTCATGGATGTCTATGCGCCGCGTATCGCCCATTCGGCCCTGCCGGGTCAGTTTCTCATCATCAAAATGGAGGAGAACTCGGAGCGTATCCCGTTGACCATCAGCGACTACCATCGTGTCAGAGGTACGGTGACCATCGTCTTCAAGGCCATCGGCGAGTCGACCAAGAAGATGGCTGAATACAAGGAAGGTGACCGCTTTGCCGACATCGTCGGTCCCTTGGGCAAGCCTTCTGAATTTGCCACGATGACCGCCGAGGAGTTGCGTAAGCGCTCGTTTGTCTTCATCGGCGGTGGTGTGGGTATAGCCCCGATCTATCCTCAGGTGAAGTGGTTGAACGACCATGGTGCCACTGCCGACTGTATCATCGGTGCCCGTACCAAGGACCTGCTCATCTTCGAAAAGGAATTGGCCGAGGTCAGTAACCTGTATGTCACCTCCGACGACGGCTCTACAGGTCGCAAGGGCTTGGTGACCGATGTGTTGCGTCAGTTGGTGGCCAGCGGCAAACAATATGACGAAGCTGTGGCCATTGGCCCGATGATCATGATGAAGTTTGCCACCAAGACCTGCGAGGAACTGGGTATCCGCTGCACGGTGTCGCTCAACTCGATCATGGTCGATGGCACAGGTATGTGCGGTGCTTGCCGTGTGAGCATTGGTGGAAAGACCAAGTTCACCTGCATCGATGGTCCCGAGTTCCTGGGTAAGGACGTCGACTTCGACGAGGCCATGAAGCGTCAAGCTATGTATAATAATGTGGTGACGCGCAAGCAACTTCAAGCCGAGGAGAAAGCCGAAGGCCACAAGTGCCATATCGGAGGCATCTCTGAAGAGAGCTTTGACAAGAAAAAACGTGTTCCCGTGCCGGAGCAGAAGCCCGAGATTCGCGCCCACAACTTCGATGAGGTGTGCCTCGGCTATTCGGCCGACATGGCCATCATGGAGGCCCAGCGTTGTCTGCATTGCAAGAACCCGCAATGTGTGGAGCATTGCCCTGTCAGCGTCAACATCCCGGACTTCATCGCTCGCGTGGCCCAAGGCGACTTCGCAGGCGCTGCCGGTGTCATCAGCTGCGAATCGGCATTGCCTGCCGTATGCGGCCGTGTATGCCCGCAGGAGACCCAGTGCGAAGGTGCCTGCGTGATGGGCAAGAAGTTCGAGCCTATCGCCATCGGTAAACTGGAGCGTTTCGTAGGTGACTACGCCATCGAACACGACCTGCACTTCAGCAGCCAAAGCATTCCGAACGGTCACAAGGTTGCTATTATCGGCAGTGGTCCATCAGGCTTGACCTGCGCCAAGGACCTGCTCTCGATGGGTTACGATGTCACCATCTTCGAGGCTTTGCACGAGTTAGGCGGCGTGTTGATGTATGGCATTCCGTCGTTCCGTCTGCCAAAGGACACCGTCGTGAAGAAAGAGGTGGAGAGCGTGCGTAAGTTGGGCGCCAAGTTCGAGAAGGACGTGGTCGTCGGTCGCACCATCACCATCGACGAGTTGATGAAACGCGAAGGCTTTGAGGCTGTGTTTGTCGGCTCGGGTGCTGGCTTCCCGATGATGCTGAACGTGCCTGGCGAGAACCTCTGCGGTGTGGTTTCGGCCAACGAGTTCCTGACCCGTAACAACCTGCTCTTCGCCTATAAGGAAGGCTATCAGACCCCGAACTATGTCGGTAAGAAAGTCGCCGTTGTCGGTGGCGGTAATGTGGCCATGGACGCCGCGCGTACCGCTTTGCGTCTCGGTGCCGAGGTGCATATCGTCTACCGTCGTTCCGAGGCCGAGCTGCCTGCGAGAGTGGAGGAGGTGCACCATGCCAAGGAAGAAGGTGTCATCTTCGACCTGTTGACGGCTCCTGTCGAGGTGCTGGGCGACGAAAACGGCTGGGTGAAAGGCTTCAAGTGCGTGAAATGCGAACTGGGCGAGCCCGATGCCTCAGGCCGTAGGAGCCCCGTTCCGATCAAGGACTCGGAGTTTGTCCTCGATGTAGACATGATCATCATGGCTCTCGGTACCTCGCCAAACCCGTTGATTGGTAGCACGACGCGCAACCTCGACTTGAACAAGAAAGGTTGCATCGTGGCCGACGAGGTGGGCACGACCTCGCGACCTGGCATCTTCGCTGGTGGCGATGCGGTGAGTGGTGCCGCAACGGTCATCCTCGCCATGGGTGCCGGCAAGAAGGCCGCCAAGGCGATTGATGAGTACATTAAGAGCCTGCATTGATTGACAATGGCTCATGGCTTATGGCCTATGGCTGTCCCATCGTTAGGCAAGCCATAGGCCATTGTCATAAGCCATAGTCAATACAAACTATTCCTTTATCTCCACATAAAACACCGTCGGGTCATCGTCCTCGCAGAATGACTCGTCCGTATAGTATTGTCCGGGTTTGTCGTCGTCTTGGAAGAGGATGAGTGTCACTTTCTTGAAGGGGATGGGTTGGCCGTTTTTGCTGTAACGCTCGATGTCGGCTTCGGTGAGACCTTCCATGTGCATCATCTTAAGCATCATGGCGAGGTCGAGGTTGACGTTGAGCAGGTCCTGCTTCCACTCGATGCTGATGACCGCAGTGGTGTAGAGCTTAAAGTTTTTGACTTCGATTTTTTTCATGGTAATTAGTTTGGCTACTGGCTGCTGGCTATTGGCTTATTTGGCAGTACAGCCAGAGGCCAAAAGCCAGAGGCCAGAAGCAATTTACTCCTACAAAAGTCCGAAAAAAAACCGAATTTGAAAGATTTTGCACGAAAATTGCACCCATTTGCCGTGAATTTTATAATTTTGTCCAATCATAAAACGAATAAGACAATGCGTAAGACTTTGATTATCATTGCAATGGCTTTCTTTGCCATGCCTATGTTTGCACAAACGATTGAAAGCGTCGACGTTTCAAAAGCCATTAATGGGAAATTCACCACTGAGACAAGTGAATACACCATAGAAGGTAATGTTGTGAACGGGAAGAAAGAAGGCACCTGGGTGGAGTATCTCAACAACAACAGCTATTTGCCCAAGAAGATTGTGAATTACATGAACGGCAAGCGCAATGGCATCTACATTGAGATTGACAAGACAGGATCGATTACCAAGAAAGCCGAGTACAAGAACGACGAACTCGACGGACAATACAGCGAATGGTATCGTGGTGGCCGTCTCTCCAAGATGCACACCTACAGAAATGGCAAAATGGACGGAAAGCAGGTGCTCTGCTACGAAAAGGGCGGTAACTTGGAAGTGTCGGAATACAAGAATGGCTATCGCAATGGTTTGACGACTTGGTTCTACGAGAGTGGTATCAAGAAGATGACCATCGAGTATAAGGACGGCCAGTTCAACGGTCTCCAGCAGGCTTTCTATGAGGATGGCTCACTCAAGAAAGAAGCCACCTACAAGAATGGAAAGCTCGTTGGCAAGGAGAAGACCTACTCTGAGAAACCGAATATCAAGAACTCCGAAAAGGAGAAGGCTGGAAAGAAGTAAGCGTTGAACCGTAATTTCCAGATCCTCTTATTTTTGTGTATGGGTTTGATGCCTTTAAGGCTTCATGCCCAAGATACGATTTTGCTACAATCCGTTGAGATTACAGCAGAGAAGAACGACATCGAGGCGTTGAAGCCTTTGGTGGCGAAGAAACTGGATACCTTGGTGCTGCAATCCAAAAGCACGTCCAACCTCTCCGACTTACTCATCCAGCATAGTCCCGTTTTCATCAAGACTTACGGGCCGGGCGGTACTTCCACGGCTTCGTTTCGTGGCACGACGGCCAGCCATACGCTTGTGCTTTGGAACGGATTTCAGCTCAATGCACCGAGTCTCGGACAGGTCGATTTTAGCACCATCCCTGTGTTTCTAGCCGATGACGTCAGCCTCAACTGGGGCAGCGGTACCTCTAACAACAGCGGTGGCTTGGGCGGTGCCGTCAACATCGATAACACCCACCATTTTGGCGATGGTTTTCTGCTCGATTTGAAGCAGACCTACGGCAGCTTCAACACTTTGGGAAGTTTTGTCACAGTGGGAAACTATGGCAAGAAGTTCTCCTTCCGTGTGAAAGCCTATCGCAACTCGTCGGACAACGATTTCGAATACGAGAACCTGGCCACCATCCCGCATCAGAAGATGCAGCAGCGCAATGCCGACTTCGTCGACTACGGCGTGATGCCTGAGATGAGCGTACTGCTGGGCAGAAATGTCATCTCCGTGTCGTCGTGGAACCAATGGAACAACCGCAACCTGCCGCCCATCATGCCCAACGTGTTCAACGTCAACTCGGAGGAGTGGACGAAGGACAACTTTTCGCGCAACTTCGTCTCGTTCAAGACCTTTTGGGAGACGGGCAGCCTTCAGCTGAAATCAGCGGCCTTCGTGGAAAACCAGCGTTATTTTTTGTTGACGCGTAATCCTGTCACCGACGATTCGGTCACCTTTATCAACTCTGAGAACCACGCCTTGATCCTGCACCAGATAGCCAACTTGGAGCAGCACCTCTACCAGAGCTGGACCCTGAAGGCCAAATTGCAGTGGGACAACGAGCAGGTGAGGAGCAACAATTATGAGGGGTTGAAGCGTCGCAACCTGGTGTCGGCCTACACTGCTATCAACGGCGAGCCTTTCGACTGTGCCCAACTCAACCTCACGGCGCGTTACGACTGGACCGACGGCAAGGCCATGGGCTTGTTTCCGACGGCTACCTTCTCTTACCAGTTGCCTTTTTACAAGGCCATGAGTTTCACCTTGGGCTACAGCCATAACTATCGCAATCCTTCCTTGAACGACCTCTATTGGTATCCTGGAGGTAATCCCGACCTCTTGCCCGAGATTGGGCGCACCGTCGACTTGGCTGTGAAATATGGCTTGCAGAAAGGACCTTTCAAGTTCGACCTGCGCACTGGTGGCTATTTCTCCAACGTGAAGAATTGGATCCAATGGATGCCGACCTCATATCGTTTTTGGGTGCCGGAGAACGTGTCCAAAGTATATGCACGCGGTATAGAGAACCACATTGATGCCGCTTTTGTTAAAGACAACTGGAAGGTTACATTGTCGGGCAACTACGTCTTCACCGTCACCACCGACGAGAGCGAGAAAGCCCACCAACAAGGCACCAATGGCAAACAGCTCATCTACATCCCGCGCCACCATGCCAACGTGTTTCTCAACACCCAGTGGAAGACATGGAACCTAAGCTACACCGTTGAAGTGACGGGTCGTCGCAGCACCTCCTACAACGAACAAGAGTTCTTTGCCTACGACCTTCCTTCGTATGTGTTGCACCATGTTGCCCTTGGCAAGCAGCTCAAGAAGTTCCGCATCGAGTTGCGCTGCAACAACCTCACTGACAAGGATTACCAGAACGTCATTTGGCGTGCCATGCCGGGGAGGAGTTTTGAGGTGATGGGGGAGTTTAGGTTTTAGTTTAGAGTTTAGAGTATGGCATTTAAATACATTCTTATCGTATATCTCATCCTCATCAACCTTGTGGGCTTTTTCCTTTATGGCCTCGACAAGGCGAAGGCGAAGCGCAAGGGTGGCCGCATTCCTGAGCGGACTTTGCTTTGGGTGGCACGCATAGGCGGGGGAGCGGGCTGTTGGCTCGGCATGGTGCTCTTCAGGCATAAGACCAAGCATGTTCGCTTTAAGATTCTTGTCCCGCTTTGGACGATTGTTTGGGCAATAGGGGTGGCGCTGCTATTTTTGAAAATGCCGCAGCCATAGATGCCCGTCCGCACATCAGCCAGCGTCGGATGACATAGCTGCTGGATCCAAGTGGGTGATAACGTGTTTGTTGCGCAATATTCTGAATGTGGTACGATTGTTGCAGGAAGAAAGGCAAACCTAACAAAAACAATTGAGCATTATGTGGATCATCATCGCATCGATACTTGTGGCCCTGGTCATCATCGCCATCATGGTAATCAAAGCTACCGGACGTCCTATCATGAACAAACCCACCTGGAAGGGTGGGATCATCTCCTTCCTGGTGGGATTGCTTCCTGTCTATCTCCTGCTCTGCCTCTTCGGCGTCATGGGCGTGGAACGCGAGGAGGAGTTCTGACGCTTACTTCAAATCGATGAAAGGCACTGAGTTGCCCAGCATGTACTGTGGCATCTTGCCATCCCATTTCTGTACGGCTTCATAGTTCACCAACTTGGGGTTGCTCTCCAAAGCAGCTGCCTTGATGCTCATGGCCTCGGCTTCGGCTTGGGCCTTGATTTTGGTTTGCTTGGCCTGCTCTTCCACTTGGATGGTGACGTTCTTGGCTTTCAAGGCATTCTGCTCAGCCACCTGCTTCTCCTTGATGGCAGTCTCGAAGTCGTCGTCGAAGTCGATGTTGGTGATTTGGAATTGGACATTCATGAAATAGTTGCTGTCAAGAACCTCTCGGAGAGAAATCTCGATTTCGCGGCGTACGGCGTCACGGTTTTCAACGATTTCCGTTGCGGCAAAATTACCAAAGCTTTGTTTCATGGCCGAGCGGATGAAGGGCACTACGATACGGTTGTGGTAGTCGTCGCCCACGTTTTTCATCAGCTTGCTGACGTTTTCGCGCACCAGGTCGTAGTTGATGGTGTATTCAACCTCCGAGGTCTGCACGTCCTTAGTGTAGCTGTTTTCTTTGCCGTCAAACTTCTTCTGCTGCACATTCACGCGTTTGATGGTCTGGATGAATGGGATTTTCATGTGAAGGCCGTCCCCAATGACCTCGTCACTCATCTTGCCGAAGGTGGCGAGCACGCCGCGTTCCGTCGAGCGGATGGTGTAGAACGAGGAGAAGAACACTAGGATGGCGAAGAGTCCCACAATGCCCCAAACGATGTAACGTCCGATTTTCTTTTTGTTGGGGTTGATGTTGATGTTGGTGTAAGGTTGATTCATGACTGTTTTGTTTTGACTTGATTTTGTTGGGCAAAAGTACACAATAATTTGAAATCTTGGCCTTTTTCAATTTGTGTCGGAAAATTGTTTATCTTTGCCTTTTCATACTATCACGAAAACAAAATACCTAAATCAATGGATAACAGACTATTAGACAACAAATTGCCCTATTTGGTGGCCGACATGAACCTGGCTGCTTGGGGACGCAAGGAAATTGAAGTATCGGAACACGAAATGCCCGGCCTGATGTCGCTGCGCAAGAAATACGGCGACACGAAGCCGCTGAAGGGTGCCAAGATCATGGGCTCGCTGCACATGACCATCCAAACGGCATGCCTGATTGAGACTTTGGTCAAGTTGGGTGCCACGGTGCGCTGGTGCTCGTGCAATATTTATTCTACGCAAGACCATGCCGCTGCGGCCATCGCCGAGACGGGTACCGCCGTCTTCGCTTGGAAAGGCGAGACGCTGGAAGACTATTGGTGGTGCACCAAACGCGCCATCACCTTCCCCGACGGCACGGGTCCGGACCTCATCGTGGACGATGGCGGCGATGCCACCTTGCTTATTCACAAGGGCTATGCCTGCGAAAATGACCCCAAACTCCTTGATGCACCTACGGGCAGCGAGGAAGAAAGGGCATTGATGAGTGTCATCAAGGCCACCTATAAAGAGAATCCTACCTTCTGGCATACGGTTGTGGCCGGATGGAAGGGCGTTTCGGAAGAGACCACCACAGGCGTGCACCGTCTGTATCAGATGCACGAGCGCGGCGAGTTGCTGGTGCCCGCCATCAACGTGAACGACTCGGTGACTAAGTCGAAATTCGACAACCTCTATGGCTGCCGCGAGTCTTTGGCCGACGGCATCAAGCGCGCCACAGACGTGATGATCGCAGGTAAGGTGGTCGTGGTGTGTGGCTATGGCGAAGTGGGTAAGGGCTGCTCGCACTCCATGAAGAGCTATGGCGCTCGTGTGCTCGTTACCGAAATCGACCCCATCTGCGCTCTGCAAGCCGCTATGGAAGGCTTCGAGGTCACCACGATGGAAGAGGCCGTCAAGGAAGGCAATATCTTTGTCACTACGACAGGTAACTGCGATGTGATCACGCTGGAACACATCCTCAAGATGAAAGACCAGGCCATCGTGTGCAACATTGGCCACTTCGACAACGAAATCCAGGTGGATCGTCTCGAAAAGACCGAGCATCTGAAGGAGAAGATTAACATCAAGCCGCAAGTCGACAAGTACGTCTTCGACGACGGTCACTGCATCTTCCTGTTGGCTTCGGGCCGTTTGGTCAACCTTGGTTGCGCTACGGGTCACGCCAGCTTCGTGATGAGTAATTCGTTCACCAACCAGACCTTGGCCCAGATGGATCTTTGGGAGAAACGCGGACAATACAAGGTTGGTGTGTACTGCCTGCCAAAGTATTTGGACGAGGAAGTGGCTCGTCTGCACCTCGAGAAAATTGGCGTGAAGCTCACCAAGCTCACGCAGAAGCAGGCCGACTACATCGGCGTGCCTGTTGAGGGTCCTTACAAGTCGGACATCTATCGTTATTGATGGATCTCCTGTCATGAGAATTGCGGTAAATACGCGCTTGTTGCTGAAAGACAAGCTGGAAGGCATCGGCTGGGTGGCCTACGAAACCTTGCGTCGCATGGTGAAGGACCACCCCGAAGTGGAGTTTTATTTCCTCTTCGACCGAGAGCCCGACCCCATGTTTGTCTTTGGCGACAATGTGAAGCCCATAGTGTTGTTCCCGCAGGCAAGGCATCCCTTCCTGTTCATCTGGTTCTTCGAGTTCTCGGTGAAGAAGGCATTGAAGAAGCTCCAACCTGACTTGTTTTTCTCGCCCGACGGCTATCTGAGCCTTCGCTCCGATGTACCGCAAGTGGCTCAATTTCACGACCTTAACTTCGAGCATTTCCCGAAGGACATGCCGAAGATTCATTTGTGGCACTACAAGAAGTTTTTTCCGAAGTTTGCCCGTAAGGCCAAGCGTATCGTGACGGTGTCGGAGTTCTCGAAGCAGGATATCGTGGAATGTTACGGCATTGAACCCGAGAAGATAGATGTTGCCTATAACGGTGTGAATGAAAAGTTTGCGCCTATTTCCGAGGAGGAACAAGATGCTATTCGAGCCAAATACACCGATGGTAATCCTTACTTTATGTTCGTCGGCTCGCTGCATCCGCGCAAGAATTTGGCGCGTCTTTTCACGGCCTTCGACTTGTTCAAGGGGCAGACAACCTCTAATGTCAAATTGCTGATTGTAGGGGAGAAGCGTTGGTGGTCGGAGCCTATCGAGCAGGCCTACAGCCAGATGAGATTCAAGGACGAGGTGGTCTTTGCTGGCCGATTGAGTGCCGAAGACCTGCATTTGGTGACGGCATCGGCCTTGGCTTCGGTCTATGTGTCTTATTTCGAGGGCTTTGGAATTCCGATTTTGGAAGCGTTCAGGTGCGACACACCCGTCATTACCTCCAATGTGACTTCCATGCCCGAGGTGGCCGATGATGCGGCTTTGCTTGTCGATCCATTCAGTGAGGCCTCCATTGCCGAAGGCATGACGGAGATGCTCGACGAGAACGTACGTGAGTCTCTAATTGAGAAGGGCAGGGAACGCGCCAAAGACTTCTCATGGGACAAAGCTGCGGATGACATTTGGAACTCATTAATGAAAGCAATAAAAGAATAGAATATGGCTAAGATTATCATGTATCCTGGTGAAGCCAGAAAAGATGCCGTGGATTGGAAAGCTGTCCAAGGCCAACATATCACCGCTGTCAAACGTAACATTTTGGTGCTCGGCTCGGGTGGTCGCGAACATGCCTTGGCATGGAAGCTGGCCCAAGGCGAAGGTGCCCATGTCTTCATTGCACCAGGCAATGCTGGCACTGCCCAAGTGGGTGTCAATGTAGATGTGAAACCATCTGATTTTGAAGCTGTAAAGGACTTCTGCTTAAAGCAAGAGATTAACCTTGTTGTGGTCGGTCCGGAGCAGCCTCTGGTGGATGGTATCGTTGATTTCTTCAAGGGTGACGCCGAGTTGAGAGGGGTGAAGATCATCGGTCCCGACCAGCGTGGTGCACAACTCGAAGGCAGCAAAGCCTACGCCAAGGATTTCATGGAAAAGTATGGCGTGCCTACGGCAAAGTGCTTCAAGGTGAACAAGGACAACCTCAGTGAAGGAATCAAGTTCCTTGAGAGCGTGAAAGCCCCATACGTGCTGAAGGCCGACGGTCTAGCAGCAGGTAAGGGCGTGTTGATTCTCAATGATTTACAAGAGGCAAAAGACGAACTCGGTAAGATGCTCGACGGCAAGTTTGGTGCGGCATCGGCCACAGTGGTCATCGAGGAGTTCCTCAAAGGCATCGAGGTGTCGGTCTTCGTTTTGACTGACGGCGAGCATTATGTGCTGTTGCCCGAGGCCAAGGACTACAAGCGTATCGGCGATGGTGATCAAGGGCTGAACACAGGTGGCATGGGTGCTATCTCGCCAGTGCCTTTCTGCACACCTGATTTCTTGAATAAGGTGGAAGAACGCATCGTGAAGCCTACGCTCAAGGGCTTGAAAGCCGAAAGCATCGACTATAAAGGCTTCATTTTCTTGGGTTTGATGAACGATGGCGGCGACCCGTATGTGATTGAGTACAACGTTCGTATGGGCGATCCTGAGACCGAGGCCGTGATGACCCGCATTGAGGGTGACTTTGCAGACATGCTCTTTGCTTGCGCCGACGGCCGCTTGAATGAAGTACATTATGCCAAGAGCGAAAAGACTGCGGTGACGGTGATGATGGTATCGGGCGGCTATCCCGAGGCCTATAAGAAAGGCATGGTGATGAGCGGATTGGACAATCTGAAGGATGTCGTCGCTTTCCATGCTGGCACAGCCTTTGATGCCAATAAGAATGTAGTCACGGCTGGTGGCCGCGTCATTGCGGTGACTGCCCATGGCGACTCGATTGAAGAGGCGAGGGGCATCGCCTACCGTGAGGTGGAGAAGATCCGTTTCGAAGGCGTCAATTACCGCCATGACATTGGACTTGACTTGATGAGAATGCAATGATAAAGTTTTTCAGACAGAGCTATGCCATTCAGTATGTGGTGATTGCCTTGATGGCGATTGCCCTCTGGATTCCTGCTTTCTTGTCGGGCAAGGCAACCACGGGTTTGGATGAGCCGGTGACTCCGCTCTTCAACCTCATGGATAGGCTCCTTGGCTCTTCGTCCATCGCCCAACATGCCGTGGCTTTCGTGTTGTTGGTGCTTGAGACCTTGGTTTTCAATGCCATCGTGGTGAAACACCAGATTGTCGGCAAGGTCAGTACGATGGGGACCTTCGTCTTCGTCCTGCTAATGAGCCTCACGGTGACGCAGACCAACTTCTATCCGTTTGCTTTCTCGACGCTTTTCATCTTACTGACCATCGGAAACTTGTTTGACACCTATTTGTTGCCGAATCCCGAGATGAATCTGCTCAAGGCGGGAGCTTTTGTCGCATTGGCTTCGTTGTGCTATTTCCCTGCCATCTTGCTGATTCTGTGGGTAATCATCGTGCTTCCTGTCGCCAAAAAAGGCTCCTTGCGCCTGGAATTGATTCCGATTTTCGGCTTCCTGTTCGTCTACTTCGTGTATTTCGTCTGTATTTTCCTCTTTGGCGATTTTCAAGCCTTGTTGCTTGGTTATAAGGACTACTTCACCGCCTTCCATTTCTCGGTGGAAGGGTTCGACTTGTGGAATATCATACTGTTAGTTCTACTGATCGTTCCAACAGCACTCATGCTTTTCGGTGGCAAGAACTCAGGCTTGGAAAAGACGGTGGCTGTGCGTACCAAGATATCCATGTCGCTGATACTCACTATTTTTGCTTTGTTGACTTTGTTCCTTGGCTCCAACGTGTTGATGAATGGCTTACTCTTCATCGTGCTTTCCATCCTCGTTTCTTACACGTTCTCCTATATGAACAATACAGGGTGGGCCAATTTGTTCCTGACACTTTTCATTATCTTGGTCTTTGCCAACCATTATTACTTCAAACTGCTGTAAGCCATGGGTTTGCTGACGCATTATTCGGATTTGATCGAGGCAGGCTGCGACGAGGCCGGACGAGGTTGTCTGGCGGGTCCCGTGGTGGCTGCTGCCGTGATTTTGAAGAAGGATGTGGATTATCCTGAACTCAATGACTCAAAACAGCTAACGGAGAAGAAAAGGATGCAGTTGCGAGAGCTGGTCATGAAAGAGGCGCTGAGCTATGGCGTGGGCATCGTTACGGCACAAGAGATTGACGAAATCAATATTCTAAATGCTTCATTCTTAGCGATGCACAGGGCTTTAGATCAACTGACGCTTCAACCTGAATTACTGCTCATCGATGGCAACAGATTCAATCCATACAAGAAGTTGAAGCACGTTTGCATCGTGGGCGGTGACGCAAAGTACCAGTCCATCGCGGCAGCTTCCATCTTGGCCAAGACTACTAGGGATATGATGATGGAACAATATGGCGAGCAATATCCCGTTTACAATTGGAAAAAGAACAAGGGCTATCCGACGAAGGAGCATAAACAAGCCATTGCCGACCATGGCACTACGCCACTGCATCGCATGACTTTTAATATGGCTATTCAATTAAAGTTAGACTTTTGATAAGATAGCTTAAAAACAAGAATATGAAAAAGATAATCCATATCACATTGGCTCTCGTTTTACTACTTTCTAGCCTATGGATGAAGGCTCAGAATGTGGTGAGGGAAACGTGGAATGATGTGGATTTCAGCGACACAACCTTGGTTGACTCTGAGTCTTTTCGAGTGCGGATGGTGAATGAACTGTACTTGAACACGATGACCGACGACTTGGCTCGTTTTGATAGTCTTTCGATCCAGAGCGTGGGAGTCCTGTTGGACAAAGCCAAAGTCAACATGAGGGTTTACGAGTTTATATTGGAGTTTATGTTGAATGGTTATACCAATCTTGGAAGAACGCAAGTTATTGATTATCTATTAAATTATCCAATGTTATTTGAAGGAGAAGTTTCAATAGATGAAGGACTGCGATTGGATAGTATCACCGAGCCCTACCAACTGGTGAAGGTCGGAGCAAAAGCTCCAAATTTCACAGGTGTCACGATTGACGGTAAGGATTACGAACTGTATTCATCTTCAGCGGGAAGCACTATCGTTGTCTTTTGGTCAACGGATTGCGAGTATTGTCATGATTTCCTGGTTCAGATTCGTAAACATCTTGATTTGCAGACTGAATATGAATTAGTTACGTTTGCATTGGCCGAGAATGAGGGAGAAGTGAAACAGGCAGTGAAAAAAATGCATCTGCCCGGATACCATTTCTATGATGAATTGCGTTGGGATAGTAAAGCCTTTCTGGATTATCACATCACTTCCACGCCGACGGTGTTTGTCTTGGACAGAAACAAGACCATTGTCTGTAAACCTTACGATTGGCAAGACTTAAAGAATTGGTTGAAATAAAATATTATTTTCTATTGAATATAAATTAGTTATATGAATATTAAAAAACGATTATTAGCTTGCTTTGTGTTGGCTTTTTCGGTCGCACAATGCTTTGCCCAGGATGCGGAGTCGCGCTGGGTGGATTCGGTGTACAACAGTCTTACTTTGGAACAGCGTGTAGGCCAGCTGATCTGCATGCGTGCCAACCTGCCTGACAAACCGTTCAATGAGAACGTGGCGAAGTACATCAAAAGGTACAACATTGGTGGTGTGTGTTTCTTCCGCGGCGATGCCGATGCCCAAGTGAAGCAGACCAACGAGTGGCAGGTCATGGCACAAACCCCGCTGATGGTCTCCATCGATGCGGAATGGGGTCTCGCCATGCGCGTGAACAAGACCTTGGCTTATCCTTATCAGATGACTTTGGGTGCCATCAAGGACGACCAGCTGATTTACGATATGGGTCAGCAGGTGGCCGAGCAGTGCCAACGCATGGGCATCCATGTGAATTTCGCTCCGGTGGCCGATGTCAACTCCAACGCGGCCAATCCCATCATCGGGGTGCGCAGCTTTGGTGAGGATCCGCAGAAAGTGGGTGAGAAAGCCTCAGCATACGCACAAGGCATGCAAAGTAAAGGCTTGATAACCACGATGAAACACTTCCCAGGTCACGGCAACACCTCCACCGACTCGCATCTGACCCTGCCCACGGTGACACGTACGATGGAAGAGGTGCGCGACATCGAATTGGCACCATTCCGTTATATGATTGAAAAAGGTGTCAATGGCGCTATGGTGGGTCATTTGTATTTCCCCGCCATCGAGAAGGTGAAGAACACCTCGTCGTCGCTGTCGTACGGCGTGGTCACCGACCTGCTGAAGGAAGAGATGGGTTTTGAGGGTTTAATCTTCACAGATGGCCTCGACATGAAGGGCGTGTCGGAGAAGGTGCGTCAGGACAGCGTGCCTTACGTGGCCTTCATGGCCGGCAACGATGTGTTGATTCTGCCCCACGACGTGCCATACGCCATCAAGACCATCAAAAACGCAGCGGAACGCAAACCCGAGGCTGCTGCCAGACTGGAAGAGAGCTGCAAGAAAATCCTGCGCTACAAGTATCGTGCTGGTCTTGCCCAATATCAACCGGTGTCAACGGAGAACCTGATGACCGATTTGAAGCAAAAGGCCTACACGGACCTGCGTCAACGCCTGTATGATGAGGCTATCACTATGCTGCGCAACGAAGGTGATGTGATTCCTTTGGCCAACAACAAGAAAATCGCCGTGGTGACCATCGGCAACACGAAGAACGACGTGAACAACGGCCTGATCGACTATGGTTACAGCACCACCTCTTTTGTGACGAAGAAAGATGAAATCGCTTCGAAGTCGGCGGATTGGCTGAAGAAGTTGGAAGCCTACGACTTGGTGGTGGTCAGCATCGAGAAGACCAATATGTTTGCCAACAGCAATTATGGCATCAACAATGCTACGGTGAATTTCTTCAACCGCCTTGTGGCGCAAAACGACGTGATTCTCAACCTGTTTGCTTGCCCATACGCCTTGGATATGTTCCGCATCAACAACAGTGTGAAAGGCGTGGTGATTGGCTATCAGGACGAGGTGCCTGCCGTGAACGCCGTCGTGAAACTGCTTGCAGGCGAGATGGATCCCCATGGTGTTCTGCCGGTCTCGGTGACGAAGTTCAAGTGTGGCGATGGCATCGTCATCGGCTGGCCTCCGAAGCCTTCCTATAACCTCCCGTTCGTGGAGCCTCCGACCAAACCTGAGCCGGAGAAAGGTCAGCTCATGCAGAACAAACCTATTGAGAACCAGAATGATGTGCCGACGCCTGTGAAGAGAATCGACGAACAATATGCCCGTCGTTTGGACTCAGTGGCCAAGTCGGGCATCACCAAATATGCCTATCCGGGATGTCAGGTCCTGGCGATGAAGGATGGCTGCATCGTTTATGACACTTGCTTTGGCACTTTCACTTACGGTGGTGGCCACAAGGTGCAACCTGATGACCTCTACGACCTCGCATCGTGCACCAAGATCTTCGCTTCCACCTTGGCCATCATGAAACTCTATGATGATGGCTTGATCGACCTCAACAAGACCTTGGCCGATTTTTTTCCCTACCTGAAAAACAAGGCCCATGGCAAGCTGAAGCTTATCGACATTATGACGCATCAGGCTGGACTGAAGGCTTGGATCCCTTTTTATAAGGTGACGATCGACGAGAACGGGCCGATGGCTGAGTTCTACAGCGATCACATGGACGAGAGCCACACGCTTCGCGTGGCAGAGAACCTTTATATCGTCAACGATTATCCCGACCGCATCTTCGATTCCGTGTCGAAGACGCCTTTGGGAAAGAAAAAATACCTGTATAGCGACATGGGTTTCTACTACATGCCCAGAATCGTGAAGCAGATCACCAATCAAAACATTGTGGACTACTTGAACGAGAAGTTCTATTTTCCGATGAACCTTTCGCACATCTGCTACCAGCCTTTGGATCATTTCACCCGCGACCAGATTGCACCTACCGAGAACGACACCATCTTTCGTATGCAACAGCTTTGGGGTGATGTGCACGACCAGGCAGCGGCCATGTTCGGTGGCGTGGCGGGTCATGCCGGACTGTTTGGCAACGCCCACGATTTGGCGGCCATCATGCAGATGTTGCTCGACGGAGGCACCTACAAAGGCGTGCGCTACCTGAAAGCTTCGACAATCAACTATTTCACCAAGGCGCATTTTGCGGCTTCCAACGACAACCGTCGCGGCATTGGCTTCGACAAGTTGCCGCTCAACAAGAAAGGTCCCAGCACGGCGTCCAAGTCGGGATCGATGAAAGGCTACGGACATACTGGTTTTACGGGTACTTTCGTTTGGAATGACCCAGAAAACGACCTGTTGGTGGTTTTCCTGTCGAACAGGGTCTGTCCCAACGCCGATGCCAACCAACTTATGCGGTTAAACATCCGCTCCAACATTCACGACATCCTCTACGAGGCTTATCCGATAAAGAAATGAAACAAGAAAGGCGCATCTCAGTGAGGTGCGCCTTTCATTATATCCGTATGGGGATTTATTTGATTTCGTATGTATTGATGATGCCTGTAGCTTCCTCAAGCACCATCTTGGTCATGCCACCGTCTTTGGTGCGATAGGTCAGCACAACTGATTTGTAACCGCCTTTCGGCACCTTGCCTTTGGCATTGATAGAGATGACTTTAAGCCCTTTCTCTTCGGTGATGGTCGTCTCAGCGTTGTTGTCGGCAGCCGCTTGTTCCCAATTGCCCGAGAGGCAGTTCAGCAGGGTGGAGCGTTGCAGTCCCACCATCTTGACTTTGTCGGCATCGATGTCGGCTTTCTTGCCGTCCAGGTTGATTTTCACCTTGTTGCCGTCGATAATGAAGGAATCGCCTGACGGTTCGGTGTAGGTCATTTTGAGTTGGTCTTTGCCGTCGAAGACGATATGGCCGGCTTTGTTGATGGTCTTGCCCGACACTTTCATCACTTTGGTCTGGGTGAAATCGTTGTCGAAGGTTTGTTGTGCAAATGCACTGACTGAAAACAGTACTGCGATGATAATCAATGTAATGTGTTTCATTTATTGAGGTTGTCTTTTATTGGTGACTATAACAAGGTTTTCCTTTACAAAAACCGTGCAAAAATACTTGTTTTTTCGATGCGATTTGAAATTGAGGACAACATAAATCCATGTAGAAATCTTGTTTGTATCGAATAGAGTTGTATTTTTGCAGCATCAATTCGACAACAAATAACCTTACAACTATGAAAAGAGCATTGAAAATGGCGGCCTTAATGCTGTGTGCCGCGGCTATGATGACAGCATGCGATGGCAACAATTCGAACTCAAAAGAAAACAAGTTGGCCCAATTTGAGAAAAAAGCCACTGAATTCAAGGCAACCTTAGACCCGAGCAACAAAGTTATTGCGGAGAGATTGGATACCGTTGTGCAAAAGGTGTTCTATCTTGAGCCAAATCAGGATGCTGAGGGCATCAACCCCATCAACAACATCATGATGCATGATTATGCAACGAATGACACTAAGGCTCTCCTGCCTGAAGAGGAGAAGATAAGTGATTTTATTGCATTTGGTGAAATCGTTGAAAGCGAAGACGACCTCCAAAGCGCTATCAGTTGCTTTAATTTGGATTACAGAAACTCAGAGCTTATCGGCGACCGTTTGTTTATGATGATTCATACCGAATGCTCTTATGAAATGGAAACTTCGCTTTTGTTCTATGTTAATGTCCTTGACAACACATTGCATTATGTTACTGATTGTGATGATGTCAAATATGACAAAGCAAATGGAACGATTGCTGTTCATACGGAGTTGATGAAGCTTGCAGGTGCTGATTTGGCCCATGACTTCACTCTCTCAGTATCGTCGACCGATGAGGAATATGCGGCAAAACGCGCTGAGAATGAGGAAATAGAGGATCAGATGGTAGAGAAGTGGAGAGAAGAAAACGCTGAGTAATCTTCATTAATTCATATCCAACAAAAGCAAGAGCGCTAAGACCTTAGCGCTCTTCTTTTTTTGCTTTCTTCATCACACTCCGCTTATACCACGGCCACTTCATCAACTGCCAGAACGCAAAGGGTTGCAGAGCGTAGGAGATCATGATGGTCGAGGCCATGCCGATTAAGGTGCTGAGACCGATGGAGCGGATGGCGGGATGGACGGCGAAGAGGAGTGAGGTTACCACGATGACGAGGATGATGGCCGAGAAGAAGATGGCCACCTTGTGCCAGGTGAGCACGTCGCGGTTGCCAGTCCGAGCCTGAGTGAGCAAGCCTTCGGTGATGAAGATGCTGTAGTCGACACCCACACCGAAGATGAAGGTGGAGATGATGATGTTGATGAGGTTGAATTCCAAGCCGATAATAGCCATGTAGCCTTGCACCATGAACCAGCTGAGCACCATGGGGATGAACGACAAGAGCGCGGTGATGATGTTGCGGAACGAGATCAGCAGGATCAACAGTACGAACAACGAGGAGATCCACACGGCGATGTTGAAGTCGTCGTTGATGACCTCCACCATGCTCTTGCAGTAGTAGAACGGCTCCAAGACGAAGGTCTTGGGATTGGCAACCAACGCGTCGGTGGCGATGTCTTTCTCGTCGAATCGCATGGAGACGTCGGTGAAGACCATGTATTGGCTGTCGGCATTGCATTCGATGAAGTTGCCCAAGAGATTGTCGGGCACCACGCCGCTTTCTATCAACGAGGCCGCCTCGTAATCGGCATCCAACAGGTCCTTGAAATCGTAGAACATCATTGGGTCCAGGCCAAACTGAAGCGCGCCTTTGTCGACTTGCGCGATGGCGTATGCCTTGCGTTCCTCGGTCCAGAAAGCGTTCCAGGCGGCGATGCGTTGCTCTTGGTCGGCTTGGGTGACGAAGAGTTTGGGGATGATGTCGGTATAGCTATGGACAACGTCTTGGCTCTTCAGCGAGTCGAGCAGGAACATAAGCGACTTGTCGGCCTCCAGCGCTTCGTCAATGTCGGTGGAGACGGTGGCGAAATACAGGTGGTAGAAGCCGTCGTTGTTCTTGGCGTTATATAGGCCTTCGGCTTCGATTTCCTCAGGCGAATTAAAGTCGAGGTTGCGGAGGTCGCTGTCGAATTTCACCTTGGGTGAGAAAATGATGCCAACCACCACGATGACCGCTATTAGAATCAGGAACCACGGCTTTTTATCGAAGGGCAAGTTGTTGAGCCGCGAGATGCGCCTGAATGTCTTGCTGTTGCTGTCGGCCTTGATGGAAGGCAGGAAATGCGGCAAGAAAATGAGGGCGAACAAGGTGCTGCCCAACAAGGCGAAGGAGGCGAACAGACCGAAGTCGCGGAGCAAGTCGCTGTCGGTGAAGAGCAGGCTGCAGAAGGCACCTACCGTGGTGATGCATCCCAAGAAAACGGGTGTGGACTCGTCTCTCAGCAGTTTTTCAGGGTCGCCGACAAAGAAGTGGTGGATGAGTACATGCAAGGTGTAGCTGATGGCCACGCCGAGCACGATGGCGCCCAAGCCCAATGCCATGAGCGACATCTCGCCTTTGATCCAAAAGATGCATGCCAATGAGAAGGCTGTGCCGTAAAGGATGGGCAGCAAGAGTTTCCAAATGAATGGGAAACTTCTGAAGCACAAGCCAATAAGCAGCAGAATCAATACCATGGAGATACCCACAGTTACAATGAGGTCGGAACGTATGCGACCTGCGTTGGAGACGCTGCCCATGGGGTCGCCATGTGCGTGAACTTTCACGTCGGGGTGACTGGCATTAAACTCTTGCAGGGCTTGCGAGAGCATTTTGGAGAAACGGGTGGCGGATTGGGAGTCCAGGGAGCGGAAACTGGGTGCCAAAAAGGCCAAGGCCACGGTACTGTCGGGGCAGAAGAGGTGATCGTCGATGAGGTTGAATCCGCCTACCGCGCCTTGCAACACATTGCCTAGCACCACGTTGCGCAGGTTGAGCGGGTCGTACATGATGGCTTGGGTGATGTCGCCCGTCTCGTCTTCCATCATCTGTTCATAGTTGACCCACATCTGTTTCTCGATGGCCTCTGGCTCAAGGGCTTTCTCGAAGTCTTGGTAGGCAGCGGTGTCGATGAAAGAGGGGATATGCTCCAACACGAAATCCAGTGCGTTGATAGCGGTTTCGGGTTCCATTTTGTAAAGCACATTGCCGATGTAATGGCTCGTCGAATCTTTTTTGTACAGTAAATCGATGAACTCATCCGTCCGCTCGGCCAAGAGGTCGGGCGACAAGTGCTCATCGGTCGAGGTCACTTGAATATAGATCTTGTCCTTGAGTTGGATGGAACCAAAGGCTAGTTGGCTCTCGACGTTCGAAGAGGGTAGGAGTTTCGAGATGTCCTCCTCAAAATGGAGTCGCAGGCCGAAAAACAGGAAAACCAAAGTGGTGACAACCATGATTAGATACATCAGTATCTTGTGGTTGCGGAAAAAATGGTATAAAGGGAGAAATACTATGTGCATTGGGAAAGGGGTTATTCTGAAAGGCGATTCATTAGAGTGCTGTATAACTCGGGTAGGCGCTTGGAGATGGCTACCGGGCGACCATTTTCGATGAAGCAGTGTGCACTGTGTCCGATACAGACCAATTTGCCGTTGGAACGCATCGTGTATTCAAATTCAAACTTCATCTCGCTCATCTTGCTGATTTTCACCTCAATGTCGATGATATCCTTGAAGGTGGTAGGGTGCTTGTATTCGCATGAGATCGAGACCACGGGGGAGAAGACGTTCTCCGCCTCGATCTTCTCGAAGCCGAATCCCAGCTGGTCGAGCCAGTCGACACGTGCCTCTTCCATGAAACGGACATAGTTGGAGTGATGTGTCACGCCCATGCGGTCGCACTCGTAATATTTTACTTCGTGTTTGTATGTGTTCATCGTGGTCATACCTTAATTTAGAAGCGGCAAAAATAGGGAAAAACACGAAATCTATGATTCAGTTTGTAGGATTTTGTATTTTTGCGACTATTATGAAGCAGGTAAAGGTAATTCTCATTACAGGTGCCAGCAGTGGCATCGGCTTTGATGCGGCAAAGATTTTGGCGCAACAAGGGTATAAAGTCTATGCTGCCGCCCGTAGGGTGGAGCTGATGGAACCTTTGAAGGCCGATGGCGTTCACGTCATTAGGATGGACGTCACCGATGAGGCTTCTATGCAACAAGGCGTGGAAGCCGTCATTCAAGCCGAGGGTCGTATCGACGTGTTGGTCAATAATGCGGGCTACGGCTTCTTTGGCGCCATCGAGACCGTGCCGCTTGAGGAGGCGCGTCGTCAGGTAGAGGTGAATGTCTTCGGCTTGGCGCGACTCACCCAGCTGGTACTGCCTTATATGCGCCGACAGGGGAGTGGCCGCATCGTCAACACCTCTTCCATCGCTGGCAAGATGGTGTTTTACATGGGAGGCTGGTACAACGTGACGAAATACTCCGTTGAGGCATTCAGCGATGCCCTGCGTATGGAGATGAAGCCTTTCGGCATCGACGTGGTGATGATTGAACCGGGTGCCATCAAGACTGACTGGGGCATCATCGCGGCAAAGCATCTGAAGGAGTCGACGGCGGGAACGGCATACGAAGTTGTAGGTTCGCAATGGGCCGAAAACATGGATTGGTTCTATAAGACCAACCTGCTTTCGAAGCCGTCGATCATCGCCAAGGCCATCAGCCGTGCCGTCAACAGCCGTCATCCCAAGGCACGTTATTGCAAAGGACGTTTCTCCATCATCGGAAGGTTGGCCAACGCCCTCATGCCTGCCCGATGGTGGGATGCCATGATGCGGCAAGGCGGGAAGATTAAAGTGAAATAAAGTGATTAGGTAGATCTTATAATACAGTTTTTATGAAAAACACTCCTACAACCTTTGGAGTGCTCGCTTTGGCACTCCTCGCAGCTGTCATTATGACGGGCTGCAACTGCAACAATCAACCGACTGCTGTGGCTGAAAAGACCGACAATGGTAAAATTGCCATGGAAACCATCATGACGCGCACCAGCATCCGCTCGTTCACCGACCGTCAAGTCTCGTCCGACACCATCGAGATGCTGCTTCGCGCAGGCATGGCTGCTCCTACAGCCGTCAACAAGCAACCTTGGCATTTCGTTGCCATCACCGACCCAGCTATCATGGATTCTTTGGGTGGCAATGGCCGCCAAAGCCAGATGTGGAAGGAATCTACCTTGGCTATCGCGGTCTGTGGTGACATGGAGAAGGCTATGGAAGGCCCGGCACAAGCATTCTGGGTCCAAGACTGCTCGGCCGCTACCGAAAACATCCTCTTGGCCGCCCACGCCCTTGGCCTCGGCGCCGTGTGGACGGGCTGCTATCCTATGGTGGACCGCATGACCAACGTCAGCCAGGTGCTGAACCTGCCCGACAACCTCGTCCCACTTTGCGTCATCGTGATGGGCTATCCCAACGAAAGCCCCGAGCCGAAAGACAAGTGGAAACCCGAGAATGTGACTTACAACAGATTTGAGTAAATGAAAACTGCCGCACCTGATGATGCGGCAGTTTTTTTATCTCTCTCTTCGTTCGATGACCTTCTTCAGTTTGTAGCGGTCACCAGTGGATTTGCCGACAGCATCAATGAATTGTTGGTCATAGCCGGGTGTTTGGTATCCCCAGCGTTGGAAATTACCTTCCTTGTCTACACGCTTCACTACTTGGTCGTTGTATTTTACAATGAGGTATTTTGCCAACTTGTCCCAACGCTGCATCATCTTGTCTGCATAGGCGATGCTTTTGTTGTTGAGATAGCTGCGACGGTCGGCGGGCATCATCTTTTCGATGGCGGTAAGCACGCCTTCCTGGTCGGCAAAATAGTAGTCTTCTAGTTCGTTTTGCGCTTGGCGCAAGTCACCAATCATCATGGAATAGCGCGGGTAGACCATGTTGGCCACCCAGTTGTTCATCCAGAAGGCCGACTTGTCGCTGAATTCGTTGCGCAGGTTGTTCTCGGGACGGAAGCAGTCGGGCACTTGGGTGATGCAGCAATAGAGCGGCACGTATGCTACCATGTTGGCATCGTCGCAGTTGAACCATGTGACGCCGCCCACGTCGTTGGGGAGCCACGAACGCATCTGGCAGGTCATGGTGAAACCGCTTTGCTGCGTGGCGATGGGGCGCTCTCGATAATAGGGGATGCTGTCGCTATCCTTGAAGTGCATGGGCAAAGGACGGATGGGCATGCCCCAAGGGCCGGCGGTCATGTCGGAAGTCATGTCCAAAGGCGTACCTTCAAAATGGTCACGCATGTCGTTCTGCAAATCGCGCAACGACAAGGGTTTGTCAGGCTTGATCCAAAGCGGCAGATGGTCGCAAACATCAAACTCTCCGTTGATGTAGGGCAGGTATTTGTCCATCTCTGCATGGTCGTAGTGATGGCGGAAGAAACTCCACACGCGGGCATCGGCATAGCGCACATTCTCGAAGTCGATGGGGCAGTAGGCGTCGCGGAAGGAAAAGTCCTCGTCCTTGCCACTGAAGAAACCTTGTTCCTTGGCAAAACTGATGACATCGGCGGCATAGACGCATTCAATCTCCGGGTTGTTGATCTTTTTTAGGTTCTTGCTGCTGATGCTGTTATTGGAGCCCTTCTCCAAAGGGAACTGGCGGATGCGGCTCAAGTTGGCGTGGGCGCAGATGCAGTCGTCGGGAATGCGCAGGGCTACCCAAACAGCTCCCTTGCGGCCGGGACCCTTTCCGATGATTTCCATGATCCAGGCCTCGTTGGGGTCGCAGATGGTGAGGGTCTCGCCGCTGCTGTTGTAACCGTATTCTTCGACGAGTTCTGCCATGCAACGGATGGCTTCGCGTGCGGTGGAGCAACGCTGCAGGGCAAGGCGCATTAAAGAGAAATAGTCGAGCAAGCCTTCCTGGTTGACGAGCTCCAAACGGCCGTCGAAGGTGGTCTCCACGATGGTCACTTGTTTTTCGTTCATCAGGCCGACAACGTTATATGTGTAAGGCACTTGTTTTACGTATTGCCCCTCGTGCGAAGGCCCCCAGCCGTGAATCTCGATCAATTCGCCAGGCTCGTGTTGTCCGGAAGGACTATAAAACAGCGATCCGGAGAAGCCGAATCCATCACAATTGTAGGTACACATCACGCTGCCATCGGTGCTGGCATTCTTGCCTACGATGAGGTTGGTACAGGCCCACGCGGGAATCACGCAGAGGGCTAATATTAGCGCAAAAAGTAGCTTTTTCATCATTTGAAATGGTATAATTATTGTTTAAAATAAGTCTTGCAAAGGTACATTTTTTTTACCTTTGCAACTTAAAAATTACAGCGATGAAGAAAACATTTTCACTGAGAGCATTGTTCTCTCTGCTATTGGTTATTTCGACTATATTGTGTGTTGCCCAACCTCCCGGTGGTGGCGGAGGACGTCCTCCAGGAGGCAGACCTCCGGGGGGCAGACCTCCTTTCGGTGGCGGTGACCGTCAATGGGGTCAGACCGAAGGCAACATGCCTACCGTGAAACAGAAGAAGAAAGTGCGCGAAGGTGATACTTTCCAGGTGGTGGGCGTGCTTCGCGATGCCAAGACGGGTGAGTATATGCCATACGTCAATGTGGCCGTTCTCGATTCTGTCGACATGGAACTGGTCAAAGGCGGCATCAGCAACTTGGATGGCGTTTTTGAGCTCAATGGCGTGCCACAAGGTTCGTTCGTGCTGCGCGTTTCGGCCATTGGCTACGAGAGCTATATGCATCATTTCAAGGTGACCAACAACACCAATCTGGGTACTTTGCGAATCAATCCTGGTGTGACCTCCATCGGTGAGGTCACGGTGGCGGCTGAGCGACCGCTCTATGCCATGGAAGGCGAGAAGCTGATCTATAACGTCAGCGAGGACCCATCCATTCAGACGGGAACCACCGAAGACGCCTTGCAGAACGCGCCTGGCGTGGAGGTCGACGTGGAAGGTAACATCACGCTGCGTGGCGTGTCGAGCGTGGAGATTTGGGTCAACGACAAACCCTCGAAACTCACCGAAGAGAACTTGAAGACCTATCTCCAAACCTTGCCCGCCAATGCCATTGCTCGCATCGAGACCATCACCAACCCTTCGGCCAAATATGCCACTGACGCAGAAGCCGTCATCAATATCGTGACCTCGGCACACATCAAGAGCAACCAGTTCGTCAGCTTCGGCGTGAACGGCTCCAACCAGCCTTTTGTCTCACCTTGGGTGAGTTACATGTGGAAGAAGGAGAAGTTGAGTGTCAACTTGTTCGCCTCTGGACGTTATAGCAACCGTCTCAACACTACCGACAGTTGGGAGCTGAAACGCGAGGATGCCGCTACCGAGGGATTGTATGACTCTGTTTGGTACAAGACGACCTCCCAAAAAGAGGACAACCGTAGCATGAGCGGTAATGTCTTCATGAACATTGACTATGAGATTGACTCAACGAGTGACATCTCCTTCGATGGCGGTGGCTTCTACAATAACAACCGCAGTCTTGGCAGCCGTCGCGAAGAACAGACCTTCTATTTGCAGCCCGATGACAGCATTCTGGCCTACAGCATGGGCGATACGACCCTTTCGCAATCCGGTTTCGGCCATTTTGGAGCGGATTACACCAAGAAGTTTGACGACAAGGGTCACAACCTTCGCATCGGTTTGAATGGCAGGTTCAACAAGAATGCTTCCGACTATTACAACAACCGTTTCTATGACGTTTACACCGACTTGGATGAAAACCGATATCTTTTGAGTAAGCAGAATGGTTATGGGTTTAATCTTGATGCGCGCTACAACCGTCCTTACAATGAAGATGGGGAGCTTAGCTATGGTTTGCGTGTCGACAATCAGCTGAGTAACAGCGACTATAATCGTTATTATTCCAATGATGGCGGTATCACTTATGATAGCATAGATATACTACGCACTTACCATTTCAAAGGCGCTGAAACGGGTGTCAACGGCGATGTCAACTGGACGCATCGTTGGGGTGGTTTCACTTTGAGCACGGGTTTGGGCATTGGTGGTGACCGTATTGGCTACAACTACCAGAGTGAAATGCCGTTTGCCGACGACAGCACCTTGTATTTCCTCAATGTACGTCCTTCCATCCACCTGACCTATCGTACGGAGTCGATGCACAACTGGAAACTCAACTATTCGATGCGTATGTCGCACCCGGGAGAAGACCAAATCAGCACCTTCCGCAGGTATGGCGACGACAGCTATTCGACGGGTAATCCCCTCGGACTCAAAAACGCTTATACCCATAATGTGGAAGCTGGCTGGCAGAAGTTCTTCGAGCGTTTCGGCAACATAGGCCTCGAAGCCTACGGTCGTTGGAGCACCAACGAGATCAGCAGGCTGACCGATGCCGAATATGATGACTATCTGGATCGTATCGTCAGCTATTCGGTGCCTTATAACATGGGTACCTCATGGCGTTACGGTACTTCGCTCAATATGACCTACCGTCCGACGGGATTCTTCAACGTGCGCCTTTATGCCAACCTGTATGACTATGGCTATCGCATGGAGTATGACCGTAATGGTGTGCATCAGATCGACCAACGCGACAAGTGGTCGTGGAGTGTGCGTGTCAACGCTTGGGCCAAACTCTTTGACCGTTTGCAAGTGACGGCTTCGGCCAACTACAACTCACCTACCATCAGCCTGATGAGTGAGCGCAAGGCACGCTATTTCCTCAACATGGGTCTCCGCAGCGACTTCTTCAACCGCCGCTTGTCGGTGTTCGTCAATGTGCAGGACATCTTCAACTGGGGTGCCAAGATTGGTTCGGGCTCGAGCAATACCAATCCGTACTACCTCAGCGACAGCACCCGCAAGATGCTCAACAGCCGCTATATTTCGGCAGGCTTCACGTTGCGTTTCGGCAAGCTGGAACTTGAGCGACAAGCCAAGGAAGGCGAGAGCGAGTCGGGCGATAGCTTGGAGTGATTTTTTATAGCCGGGCCTGCAATCGGCCCGATTGCAGAAAAAACAACGAGTATGCCAACGATCGACCCATCTGACAAACGTCAAATGCCTATTTGGCATTGTCGCGGTAAGTTTCCTCATCGCGAATACAAACCTTTACAGTTCATCACTTATCGTTTGTATGATTCTGTTCCACAAAAGCTCATTGATGCATGGAAGGAAGAACTGAAGGTGACGGAAATGACCCTGTCAAATGATCCCAGAGTAGAGATACTTCGTAAACGCATTGACAAATACGAAGATGCGGGGTACGGCCAATGTTTTCTCAAAGATGAAAGAATTGCTTCAATGGTCATAGAAAACCTTTTCCATTTCAACGGAATCA
This sequence comes from uncultured Bacteroidales bacterium, assembly GCA_900318265.1. Classification (GTDB taxonomy): domain Bacteria; phylum Bacteroidota; class Bacteroidia; order Bacteroidales; family F082; genus Limimorpha. Next base: position 151,578 of record ONKA01000002.1, read on the forward strand.
GATATAATGTCTTGAGGTGGTGCATTATGCCTAATCATGTACATGTATTAATTGAAGTCATGGAAGGCTGGACATTAAGTACCATCATGCACGGATGGCGTTCATACACGGCTCATCAAGCCAATAAAATCTTGGAACGTACTGGCGTCTTTTGGATGGAAGAATACTTTGATCGTTATATCCGAGATGAGAAACACTTGGAGACTGTCATCAATTACATTGATAACAATCCCGTCAAAGCAGGATTAGTGGATAAGGCACACAAGTGGCCTTGGTGCAGTCTTGGGCAGCAAGCTGCTCAATTGTAAAATGTTATAAATGTATGATTGGCTGGACAATTGTCAGTCGGCCCGACTTGTTTTATCGTCAGTCGGGCCGACTGACGGCCCAGTAAAAAATATCAATATCCGAAGATCTCCTCAGTGCTCACGCGCTTGACGGGACCGAGTTGCTGAAGGGCCTTCATGTCAAGTTCCTTCTCGTTGCCGAGGATGACGTAGCGATAAGGTTTGTTGGCCATCTGCTCTTGCTCAAACTTCACGATGTCTTGCAGGGTGATGTTCGGCAGGGCGTTGTAGATGCGCTCGTTGATGTCATAGTCGATGCCCTTCATCTGGGCGCTCAACCAAGCATTGATAAGGCCGAACTTGGTGGTGCGCTGGCTGGCCAGACGCTTCGTCAGAGCCTCCTTGGCGATGCCAAAGGCTTGTTCGCTCTCAGGCATTTCGTTGAGGATTTCCAGGAAATGATTCACGGCATCCATCATCTTGTCGTTTTGCGTAATGATGTGCGTGAAGAAGTATTCCTTCTGATCCTTATAGCTCGGCTCCATATAGGCTGCAAAGGCATTGTAAGCCAAGCCGCGAGCCTCACGCATCTCTTGGAAGACGATGGTGTTCATGCCACCACCATAGTATTCATTGAACAAAGCCTTCACGGGAGCCTCTTCGGGATTCCATTCGCGCTGTTCATTATGGATCATGCGCATGTAGATGTTCTTGGCATCGTAAGGAGCGATGAGGATCTCGTTTTCAGGTGTGGGCTGCATCTCGTAGTGCTTGCCTTGCGGGACAACCTGCAACTCGGCCACAGTCTGATGGTTCTCAGTGACGGCCTTGGCCATCTCTTCTGCAGTCATGGGGCCGTAATACAGCACGGTGTGCTCATAGTTCTTGAGGTTCTTCAAGAGGTCGAGCAATTCCTGCGGGTCAAGTTGACGGATTTGATCCGGTGAGAGCTGGTTGCGCTGCGAATTGTAGGGACCGTAAAGTCCGTACTGCACCAAAGCGTTGAAATTGCGGTTTTGGTTGGCTTTGGCATCCATGCGTGATTTCTCCAATTGCTGGATGCACATCTCTGCCACCATCGGGTCGGCTTGGGCGTTCTGCATCACGTTTTCAAGCAGGGCTAAGGCTTCAGGCATGTTCTCGCCAAGGCCATTCAAGGTGACGTTGATACTGCGAGCACCTACGTTGATGTAGTAGTTGCAAGCGAGTTTGTAGAACTGTTGCTTTATTTCCTCGTTGCTCATTTGGTCGGTGCCAAGATATTCAAGGTAATCGGCAGCCACGCCATAGCGGAGGTCGGCCTCGTCGCCAAACTCATAGCGGAAACTCATTGTGAAACGGCCATTCTCTTTGTTCTGCACATAAATGTAAGGCAGTCCGGCCTCGGTCTTTCCAAATGTCAGGTCTTTCTTGAAGTCGACGAAACGGGGTTGGATGGCAGGTACTTCAGCGTTTTGCACTCCAGTAACGAAGTCGCTCACGAGGTCACGGTTGGTCGGGATGGGCGTGATGGCTGGCTTGTCGATTTTTTTCTGGTTTTCGTCCACACCTTGACGCTTGTAGACCACCACATAGTTGTCGTTGAAGTGCTTTTTGGCGAAGGCCATGATTTGTTCCTTGGTCATGCCTTCCATGCGATTGAGGTATTCCACATCTTGTTTCCAAGGTCTCTCAAGGATGAACGAGTTGACAAACATATTGGCGCGAGACTGGTTGCTCTCCAAAGAGTTATAGTAGTTGAGCTTCATATTGTTGATCACCGAAGGCATTAGGTCGTCCGGAAAATCACCGTTCTTCAGTTTCTCAATTTCAGCCAGCAAGAGGTCTTTGGCCTCTTCGAGGGTTTGCCCAGGACGCGGCGAGCCACCAATGAGGAAGCTGGAATAGTCGCGGTTGGTGCTTGAACCGCCCCATGCGTAGAGCATCTGCATCTGTTGGTTGATGTCGAGGTCGATGAGACCGGCAGTACCGTTGCTCAACATGGTGCCAATCATCTCAAGCGTATCGGCTTGCATCGAGTTGCCACGGTCGAAACGCCAACCCATCATTAGGTTCTCGGCTTCGAGGCCATAGATGGTTGTGTCTTTAGGTGAAGTTATGGGCTTCAAAGGGGCAAATTCGGGCTGCTTCACGTCCTCGCCGGGTTGCCAACTACCAAAGTACTTGTCGATGATGGCAATGACCTCGTCAGGGTTGAAGTCGCCAGCCATGCAAATGGCAACGTTGTTCGGGCGGTACCACTTGTTGAAGTAGTTCTTGATGTTGGTGATCGAAGGATTCTTCAGGTGTTCCTGTGTGCCGATGGTGGTCTGTGTGCCATAGGGGTGAGTGGGGAAGAGCAGGGCATTCAGGGCTTCCCAAACCTTGCGGCTGTCCTGTGCAATGCCGATGTTGTATTCCTCATAAACGGCTTCCAGCTCGGTGTGGAAACCACGGATGACCATGTTTTGGAAACGGTCGGCCTGGATCTTGGCCCAGTTGTCGATTTCGTTTGAAGGGATGTTCTCAACGTAGCAGGTCACATCTTCTGAAGTGTAGGCGTTGGTACCTTCTGCGCCAATGGTCGACATGAGTTTGTCGTATTCGTTGGGGATGAAATACTGGGCGGCCAACTGGCTCACCGAGTCGATTTCATGGTAGGCGATGCGGCGTTCCTCGGGATCGGTGAGTGTGCGGTATTTTTCATAACGCGCCTCGATGTCGTCCAAGAAAGGCTTCTCAGCCTCGTAGTCGGTGGTGCCGAACTTGTCGGTACCCTTAAACATCAGGTGTTCCAGATAGTGCGCCAAACCAGTGGTTTCGGCAGGGTCATTCTTCGAACCCGTACGCACGGCGATGTAGGTCTGGATGCGGGGCTCTTCATTGTTGACGCTCAGATAGACGGTCAAGCCGTTATCCAAGGTGTAGATTCGGGCTTCGGTAAGGTCGCCCTTCACGGTTTCATACTTGTACTTGCTGTCGTTTTTCCTTTTACAGCCAACGAGCAGCATGAGCAGTGCCGCAGCAATCAGCAGCACCTTTGTTGAGATGGTTTTGTTTAAAAATCTCATTTTAAATAAATTAAGTTGGAAATAATAAAACTAGTTGTCTTGGAAATCTTTTGGAAAATGCTTCCACATAGTGTAGGCGCTTCCCATTTTGTTTACAAAGGTCTGCCACATCTTCTCGGGTGGTATGTTCAGGTATTCCTCTGTGGTGATGTCGCCGATGAGCCATGAGTTGCGCACCAACTCTCCCACCAACTGTCCGGCATCCCAGCCAGAATAACCCAAAAAGAAGCGCACATTGTCCTCGTTGGCAATACCTGTATGGATGAGGGTGGCCAGGGTCTCATGGTCGCCGCCCCAATAGAGGCCGTCGACGATGGGGTAGGACTCGGGAATCATGTCGCCCAAAGTGTGGATGAAGAAAAGCTGGTCGTCGGCCACGGGACCGCCCAAATATACGGGCGCTTCGAAGTCGGGGAACTCGTCGACGATATGGTTGACCTGCACATCAAGCCTTTTATTGATGATGATGCCAAAACTGCCTTCCGACTCCACATGGTCGATGAGCAAGATGACCGACCTCCCAAAGTGGAAATCGTTCATTAAAGGCTCGGAAATCAAGATCTTACCCTGCTTCGGCTCTAATGAATTGCTCCTTATGACGAACTTTTCTCCTAAATCCATTCTGCAAAATTAGGATTTTTGGATGATAGTCGCGTCATAATTCGTATTTTTGTGGCATAAAAACGCGTTTATCTTGAAAAGAACAGACAATCAATACAAATTCGACGCTCTGCGCAAGGACTTTTCCACTTTCTCTTTTGAAAGTCAGACGGTAAAAAGGGAGAATGGCACCTTGTCGCTGGCCTTCGATTTCAATCTTGACGACCGCTACCATTTTAGGCCGACACTGGAAGTCCCTGTCAGGCAGTTCTTCGACTGGGACAGCATCCCCGAGGAACAATTGCAGGCCTTGGCTTTCCAAATCGGAATGACCGAGCTTGTGAGTTATTGGAAAATCGCCTGCCCGAAAAGGGTGGTGGTGAAGCCTTATGCCTTGACTGAGTCGCAGAAAGCATTTTGGAAAAAGTTGTATTACAATGGGCTGGGTGAGTTTCTGTATTTGAATAGCATCGCGGTTTCGGAAGCGGAGTTGATGGATATTGAGACGCTGCCCATAGATTCCATGCCATCGCACATCCTGCCTGGGAATGACATGGGCAGCTGGTTTGAAGAAAAGACTCTGGTGCCAATCGGCGGCGGCAAGGACTCTGTGGTCACGCTGGAATGCCTGCGTAATGTGATGTCTGTCACTCCTTTGATTGTGAATCCTCGTGGCGCTACATTAAACTGCGTGAAGACGGCGGGTTATAAAGACGATGAGTTCATCGTCATCAACCGCACTCTCGACCCGACCATGTTGAAGCTCAATGCCGAAGGCTATCTGAATGGTCATACGCCGTTCTCTGCTTTGCTGGCTTTTATCAGTGTTTTGGTGGCATTTGGAAGCAAGTCAAAATACATCGCATTGTCGAATGAGAATAGCGCCAATGAGTCGACGGTGCCTGGGACGAACATCAACCACCAATACAGCAAGTCCATCGAGTTTGAAAGTGATTTCAGGAACTATGTGGCCGAGAACCTCAGCGAAGAAGTGCAGTATTTCAGCTTCTTGCGTCCCTTGAGTGAATTGCAGATTGCCAAGCTGTTCTCGCAGTGCGAGGCCTATCATCCGGTATTTCGTAGCTGCAACGTGGGCAGCAAGACCGACTCATGGTGCGGTCATTGCCCCAAGTGCCTCTTCACATGGATCATCCTGTCGCCTTTCCTCTCGAGGGAAAAACTTGTCTCCATTTTCGGTAAGGACCTGATGGCAGATAGGAGTCTGCAACCTATTTTGGAAGAGTTGAACGGCACTGCTGCCGTGAAACCCTTCGAGTGCGTAGGTACCGTGGAAGAAGTTAGGGCATGTCTTAAAGCCACATCCGAGGTCCCTGAACCCTCGGATCCTGAGCCTGTCGAAGGAGTCGAAGGGCCGACTGTAGATGAAATACTCTCTCGCTTCAACACCAACCATTTCTTGCCTGAAAAGTTTGAACAAATCCTAAAATCCCGTCTCCATGTTTGACTTGATACTGAATCGATTACGCGGTAAGCGCATTCTCGTCCTTGGCTTCGGCAGAGAGGGTAAGTCGACCTTGCGTTTCCTGAACAAGTTTCTGTCCGAAGCAGTCGTTGCGGTGGCCGACAAAAACGCAATGGAAGGCGTTACCCATTCTGGAGAAGGCTATCTTGAGGCTATGTACGACTATGACATTGTCATCAAGACACCAGGCATCTCGCTCAAGGATTTCGACACGAAAGATGTGGAGATCACTTCGCAGACCGACCTTTTCCTCAGCCAGTTCCATGCACAGACCATCGGCATCACGGGCACCAAGGGCAAGAGCACGACCACGAGTTTGATATACCATCTGCTGAAATCCTCAGGTCGCGATGCCATCCTCACGGGTAACATCGGAATTCCTTGTTTCGACATCATGGAAGACATCCAACCGGGGAGCATCGTGGTGTACGAGTTGTCGGCACACCAGCTGGAATATGTGCACAACAGCCCTCGCGTGGGCGTGTTGCTCAACATCTTTGAGGAGCATCTTGACCATTTCGGCACGATGTCTCGTTATGCAGAAGCAAAACTCAACATTATGCGCTTTATGGGTGAAGACGACACTGCTGTCATCCATGAGACTCTGATGGAAGAGGCTTGGAGTATGTTCGTCAACAACATCGTGTTCTCCTTGTTTGACATCGATGATCTGGTCGACCGTACGGCCTTGCCATTGCTTGGCGAGCATAACCTGATGAATGTCAAGGCGGCGCTGTTGGCATGTTATGCATACGGGGTGGACATTCGAGAGCTCGTGCCTTATCTTTATACCTTCAAGCCTTTGGAACACCGTTTGGAGCCTGTGGGCACTTTCGGTGGCGTGACCTTCGTTAACGATAGTATCTCCACCATCCCTCAGGCGGCCATCTCAGCCTGTGAGGCTTTGGGACGTGTCGATTTTCTATTGCTCGGTGGCTTCGACCGTGGCATCGACTACCAACCTTTGGCAGACTATTTGAAAGGACACCTTGTGCCGCATCTATTGTTTACGGGCAAGGCAGGAGAGAGGATGAAATCTTTATTTGACGGCGTTTCGACGGGCTCAACGGCCTGTGCTACCAAGGTCCCTGAGCCCGTCGAAGGGCCGGTATTATCACAGTATTCTTCCATGGAAGAAGCCTTCGCCTACCTCGCTGCCCACGCCAAGCCTGGCGACGTCTGCCTGCTGTCGCCCGCAGCTTCCAGCTACGACCAGTACAAGAACTTCGAGGAACGCGGAAGAAAATTCAAACATTTGGCAGAGGAATTTGGAAAATAAACAAAAACCCGCTCGGAACTTTCCAAGCGGGTCTTTGTTGGTAGAGACGGTGTGCACACCGTCTCTACATGTAGATTTACCATTATGATTTCTTTCCAGCCTTCACCGTCTTTTTGCCAGCGCCAGTGTTTCCGTTGTTGTTGCCGCTGTTATTGTTATTGTTGTTGGGTTTGACAGTCTGCGGCTTGGTGTTGGTGCCTTGAGGGGTGGTGCCGTTGGGCTTGGTACTGGTCTTCGGCTTGGTCGTCGTGCCAGGAGTGCTCATCTTGTAGCCAGCAGCTTCGCACATCTGTTTGATGTGTTCGGCACGTTTGTGCGTGTCGGGGTGGGTAGAGAGCAGCTCGGCGATTTTGCCTTGCTGTCCGCTTTGTCCGCTGAGGCTGATAAGCACATTCAAGGCATGGTACATGGCATAGGGATCCACGCCGTTTTGGATGCAAAACTGGAACGCGGTCTCGTCGGCTTGGGTCTCCTGACGGCGCGAGTAGGCGTTTTGGGCCAGCTGTTGTCCCAGGTCACCGAGGAAGCCGGTGGAGAGGGCCCCTGCTGTGGTGTTGACAGCTGCAATGCCGTATCGGGCAGCCACCACGAGGTAGGCGGCACGATAGGCGTCGCGGACGTCTTTATTAATAAGGTGCCCCAACTCGTGACCTATGACGGCAAATACCTCGTCGTCGTTCATGGCATCCATCAAGCCAGTGTAGACGCGCACACTGCCATCGCCGCTGGCGAAGGCGTTGACCGTGTTGGATTGATACACCTTGTAGTTCAAGTCCAAATTGCTGATGTTGTGGAACCTCGACATGATGCGGCTCAAACGCTGCGTATAGCTGTTGTCGGCAGGCAAGATGGTGTTTTGTCCATCGGATTCAACCATGTACTGGCTGCACAATTGCTTGACTTGTGCGTCGCTGATGGTCAAGGCCTGAACGGCAGCGGCACCTGCGTTGATGGCTGAGTTTTGGTCCACAATTTTCAATGCTGAGCAACTGGTCATCATCATGACGGCCAAGGCTCCAATCAATGCTAATTTCTTCATATTGAACGGTTTTAATATTGTCCTTTTGTTTCTACTTTGCAAAAATAATGCATAAAGGCGTAATTATTTCAAAAAAAATGCATTTTTTTCTTGCATGTTCCAAAATTAATGTATTTTTGCCACATCAAAATAATATCAAAATAATATCACTTATGGAAACTAAAGAATTTGAATTTAAAGGTTTTGCGATGAATGGTTTCGTCGCATTGTTCATCGAATTTGCCATTATTGGCCTGAGCATTTGGAGCATGGCCGAATTTGTATTGGGTAAGCTCTCTTCACCTTGGTTGTTTGTCGTCGGTCTCTTGCTGGCCTGTATCTTTCCTATCGGCTTCCGTAAGTTAGAGCCTAACGAGGCCATGGTGATGCTGTTCTTTGGCAAATACAGAGGTACCTTCACCAAGACAGGTTTTCACTGGATCAATCCTTTCATGACTTCCAAGAAGGTCTCGTTGCGTGCCCGTAACCTCAATCCTGACAACATCAAGGTGAACGACAAGACGGGTAACCCCATCATGATTGGTCAGATTTTGGTATGGAAACTGAAGGATACCTACAAGGCCATGTTCGAGATCGACTCTCAGACCATGGCGGGTGGCGGCTCGGGTACGGCTCCCGTGACGGTCAGCAACCGCATGAAGGCTTTTGAGAGCTTCATCAAGGTGCAGAGCGATGCCGCCTTGCGTGAGGTGGCGGGTATGTTTGCCTACGACGAGAACGAGGCCGAAGCCGATGAACTGACTCTCCGTGCCGGTGGCAAGGAGATCAATGACGTGCTGTTGGCCAAGCTGAACGAGCGTCTGGCCATGTCGGGCTTGGAAGTGCTTGAAGCCCGCATCAACTACTTGGCCTATTCGCCTGAGATTGCCGCCGTGATGCTGCGTCGTCAGCAGGCTGCCGCCATCATCTCGGCCCGTGAGAAGATTGTGGAAGGCGCTGTGTCGATGGTTAAGATGGCCTTGGACAAGCTGAAGGACGAAGGCGTCGTCGAACTCGACGAGGAACGCAAGGCCGCCATGGTGAGCAACCTCATGGTGGTGCTCTGCGCGGACGAATCGGCACAGCCGGTGGTGAATACGGGAAGCCTTTATTGATAATTGATAATTGAGAATTAACAATTGAAATGGAAATCATCGATTATATTAATTTGGGAATAGGCTTGCTTCTGATTGTGTCAGGCTTGCTGTGCTACCGTTATCCGAATCTGATTAATCCTTACGGGGGTATGTCGCCAGAGCGGAAAGCCTTGGTCGACATTGAAGGTCTGAAAAAAGTGTTGGCCATCACTTTTGGCATAACGGGTTTCCTGTTGATTGTCACAGCTGCGCTCTCCATGACCAAAGTCATTGGCGAGATGACGAGCGTGTATGTGATGATTGCACTGGCGATGGCCATGATGGTGCCTTTGTTTATCGCCATGGGGAAATACAACGGCTTTGGTCGTGATAAAGAAAACCGCCTTCCCAATGATGTCAAACAGTGGGAGAAAAAGAAAAACAAGATAACCATCTGGTCTGTGGTAATCATTACTTTATTATCCTTGGCTTTGATTCCGATTCTCTTCTTCTGGGGCAACAAAGGTCCCAAGTATGACATTTCAAGCGAATGCATCAAGGTGAAGGGAGGGGGATACCACGCTACGATTCCTGTTGCCGACATCACCTCCGACAGCGTTTGGGAACAATGGCCCGGTATTGCCATACGCACCAACGGCATGTCGACTAATAAGGCGAACTTGGGTCATTTCCGTTTGAAGAATGGCGAGGACTGCATGCTGTTCATCCATAAAGAAGGAGGCCCATTGCTCGAACTGCGCACGGCTGACGGCGGATTGTTTTACCTCAACTGCGCTACGAAGGAGGAGACCTTGGAGATGATTGAAAAAGTGAAAGAAGCAATAAACTAGAGGCTTTTATAACCATGACCACTGACCATGACCATGACCCGTTTCACCCTGGGCGGGATGGTCAGGGTCTGTGGTCAGGGTCAGGGTTAAAGACACGAAGTCTCATACCATAAGTAAAACGAATAAACTATGAAAAAAGCAATCAGATACTCAATCATTGTCTGCCTCTTCAGCTGGGCCATGTTTGCTGTGGTCCACTGGGGCTTCGGCATTGGAGCGGACACCCCCACGGGGCTCATGGTCTTCTCCACGGTGTATATGTTTTTCCCGCTTATCACGGCCCTTGTGCTGCAAGCCATCGACAAGGAGAAATTCAACCACACGGGTTTGGTCAACTTCAAGGTGAGATGGTCGTGGGTGGTGGCTTGGCTGTTGCCGGTGGTGATGGTTTTCCTTTGTATCCTCATCAACGGCATGATGCCCGGTGTGTCGTTGGAATACAATTCCGAACAGCTGATCAACCAATATCATGTGCCCGAAGACCAACAAGAAATGGTGCGCGAGCAAATGGGACAGATGCCTGCCTATCTGATGATGATCATCACGCTTGTCAGCGGTCTGGCTGCAGGCGCCACTGTCAATGCCATCGCTGCCTTTGGTGAGGAATACGGCTGGCGCAACTACCTCGTCGGCGCCTTGCGCGAGGTGAAGTTCTGGAAGGCCGCCTTGTTTATCGGCATCGTGTGGGGCATCTGGCATTTCCCGCTCATCCTGATGGGACACAACTATCCCAATGAGCCACGCTGGGGTGTGCTGCTGATGGTGGTGATGTGTATCCTGTTGGGCATCATAGAATTGTATTTCGTGCTGAAAACCAAGTCGATGATTGTCGCGGCCATCATGCATGGCACGTTTAACGCCGTTGCAGGTATGACCATCTATTTCACCTTGGGCGGCAACGACTTCCTAAACGGTATGACAGGCCTGTCTGGCTTCATCACCATGGCGGTGACTATCCTGTGCATCTGGGTTTATGACAAGTTTATTTCCAAGGACAACATCCTCTCGATGACCTTGGGTGAGTCGATTGGACGCGGTATACAAGACAATGTGACCATGACCACTGACCATGACCAGCTTCGTGTAGAGCAGGGTGATCAGGGTCAGCGGTTAGGATCAGGGTCGCCAATCGATTTCCATGGTCCCGCGTCAAAGGAAGAAAGGGATTGACGATGGCAAAGGAAAAGGAAAATAGCGCGAATACCAAGACCTTTCTGCTCCGCGTCGATGCCGAGACGATGGAGGCGGTGGAGAAGTGGGCTGCCGACGAGTTCCGCTCCGTCAACGGGCAGCTGCAGTGGATTATCGCCGAGGCGTTGAAGAAGAGTGGGAGGAAGAAGAAATAGTTTAGAGTTTAGAGTTTAGAGTTAGTCGCCCATGGCATTTCAACGTTGGATAGTAGGTTGACGGGAAAAGCGGGCGAAAAAAGAAATGACCCTAACCATTGACCTTGACCATTCTACCCTAGGTAATAAGGGTTATGGTCAGGGTCAGCAGTCAGGGTCAAAGGCTTTTTGTCAGTAAGTTTGTCTGAGCTTATTCGTCTAAGATGTGTCCGTCCTTCTCGGCCATTTCCTTGATGTGCTTGATGCGCTTCATCGTGTCGGGGTGCGACGAGAACATGTTGGCGAAGCCGCTCTTCTTTCCCGCCTGATTATCGCTCACCGAATCCAGTTTTTCCAGTGCGTGGTACATGGCGTAGGGGTCGACGTTGTTGGCGATACAGAATCTGTAGGCCGCTTCGTCGGCTTTATTCTCCTGGTGGCGCGAGTAGGCGTTGTTGGCCAGCTCGTCGCTGAGGTCGCCGAGGAAACCCATGGAGATGGCGTTAGCTCTTTCGCCGAACGAGGCGATGCCGTAGCGGGCGGCCACTACGAGGTAGGCGGTGCGATAGGCGTCGCGCACGTCGTGGTTGTTGAGGTGACCCAGCTCGTGGCCGATGACGGCAAACAGTTCGTCGTCGTCCATGAGGTCCATGAGGCCACTGTAGACACGCACGCTGCCGTCGCCGCTGGCAAAGGCGTTGACCGTGCTTTCATCGTCGTAGACGGCATAGTTCAGTCTCATGCTACCCAAGTTCTTGAACCTGGCCATGACCCTGCCGAGGCGCTTCGTGTAGGGGTCGTCATCGGGAAGAATGATGTTGGTGGTGTCCATCTCCATCATGTGTTCTTCGCAGAGGGCAATGATTTCGTTGTTGCTGATGGTGAGGGCAGAGGCCAGTGAACTGGCGGCTGCGGCCACGGCGTCGGGATCGGCGTTGGTCCTCATCGTGATTTGTTCCGTGACGTTCTCAGTGATGACGTTGGCGATTTCGCTGCCAGCCAGGTTGTTAATCGTATCGCAACTACTCAACACAGCGGCCATCAATAAGAGGAAGAATAAAGTTTTTTTCATTGTTTATTGTTTTAGTTTGACATTTCAAATTGGTTTGACCCTGCAAAAATATGATTTATTTTGAAAAACCGTATGGTTTGAATGCAAAAATAGTACCAAAATGTTCTTTTGTAAAAAATGATTAATTAATAATAGGATTTGTTGACCGCAAAGATAGATTTCTTATCTATATTGGTCGTGTTTTGATGTGGCATTATAGTTTATTGTACACGATCAATCGTGTTCGAGTAGAGGGCAATTAACAGAAAAAAGACAAGGCACCAAAAAAACAACAACTTATCGTGTTGTAATTCAAAACTTTTTCCTATTTTTGCAGCCCAATTGAAGCCGCGGTCCAGATTGGTTGTAAAATCAGCGGTTTGAGTTGAAAATCAAAAGTTTAACCTCCTCGTTGGCGGTTTTCTGGAACGCTTGCGGGTACAATTTCAAATCAATTATTACAATGGCAGAAAACGAAAACATCATCAACGAAGCCATGCCGGTAGAAGAAAAGGCCGTTGAAGAAACCCCAGTCATGGAAGCCCCCGCTAAGAAGGCTCCTAAAGCTCCGAAGCAGAAACCCGTTCCCGCCGAGGATTTCGACTGGACCTCATCTCACAAGAAGTTCGACAACTACTCAGCTGACGAACGCGCCAAGCTCGAAGAGAAGTATGCTGGCACTATGAACCAAATCGCTGACCACGAGGTCATCGAAGGCACGGTGGTCGCTATCACCGAGCGCGAGGTCGTGGTCAACATCGGCTTCAAGTCGGATGGTGTTATCCCTGTTGCTGAATTCCGTACCAACCCCAACCTGAAGGTGGGCGACAAGGTGGAAGTCTACGTTGAGAACCAAGAAGGTCCCAACGGCCAACTCATCCTTTCCCACAAGAAGGCTCAGCTGCTCAAGTCGTGGGATCGCGTCAACGAGGCCTACGAAAGCGGCGAGATCGTCAACGGTTATGTCAAGAGCCGTACCAAGGGTGGCCTCATCGTCGAAGTGTTCGGCCTCGAAGCCTTCCTGCCTGGCAGCCAAATCGACGTTAAGCCGATTCGTGACTACGACGTGTTTGTTGACAGCGTGATGGAATTCAAAGTCGTGAAGATCAACCAAGAGTTCAAGAACGTGGTTGTGTCTCACAAAGCCCTCATCGAGGACGAACTCGAAGCCCAGAAGGCCGAGATCATCAGCAAGCTCGAGAAGGGTCAGATCCTCGAAGGCGTGGTCAAGAACATCACCAGCTACGGTGTGTTCATCGACCTCGGTGGCGTCGACGGTCTCATCCACATCACCGACCTCAGCTGGGGCCGCATCACGCACCCCGAAGAGGTGGTCAAGTTGGACGAGAAGATCAAGGTCGTCATCCTCGACTTCGACGACAACAAGAAACGTATTGCCTTGGGTCTCAAGCAGCTCACTCCTCATCCGTGGGATGCTCTCGATGAGAACCTCAAGGTGGGCGACACTGTCAAGGGTAAGGTCGTCGTCATTGCCGACTACGGTGCGTTCGTTGAGATCGCTCCTGGCGTTGAAGGCCTCATCCACGTGTCCGAGATGTCATGGAGCCAACACCTCCGCAGCGCTCAGGACTTCCTGAAGGTGGGCGACGAGGTGGAAGCCAAGGTCTTGACCCTCGACCGCGAGGAGCGCAAGATGAGCCTCGGCATGAAGCAGTTGATGCCCGACCCGTGGGCCAACATCACCGACCGCTATCCGATTGGTTCGAAGCACACCGCCACCGTGCGTAACTTCACCAACTTCGGTATCTTCGTCGAACTCGAAGAAGGCGTCGATGGTCTGATCCACATTAGCGACCTCAGCTGGTCGAAGAAGATCAAGCACCCGGCCGAATTCACCAAGGTTGGCGAGACCATCGATGTCGTCGTTCTCGACGTCGACCAGGAGAACCGCCGCCTCAGCCTCGGCCACAAGCAACTCGAAGAGAATCCTTGGGATGTGTTTGAAACCGTCTTCACCGTCGGTTCCATGCACCAAGGCACCGTCATCAGCGCTAACGACAAGGGCGCCGTGGTCAGCCTGCCTTACGGCGTGGAAGGCTTCTGCCCCAGCCGCTACATGAAGAAGGAAGACGGCACCAACGCCAAGGTTGACGACACCCTCGAGTTCAAGGTCCTTGAGTTCAACAAGGAAAGCAAGAAGATCATTCTCGCCCTGCCTAAGGTAGAGGAAGAGAAGGAAGTCAAGAGCGCAGAGGAAAAGGCCGCCGACAAGGCCGCCAAGCAAGCCAAGCGTACTGTGAAGCAAATCAATGACAACATTGAGCACAGCACCCTCGGTGACCTCGAAGTCCTGGCTGGTCTGAAGGAAAACCTTGAGAAGCAAGAGAAAGCTCAACAAGGCGAATAATCCCTTCACTTGCTGAAAGCAAAACGGCCGCTCTCACCTGAGGGCGGCCGTTTCTTTTGTGCCATTTTCACTTTATTTCTTCTTCACATAATCGTTCATCTTCGCCTTTCCCCAAATCACCTCCATGATCTTGAGCGACTCCTGCACGTCCATGTTGCCACGGGCTTCGAGGTTACGCTGGATGAAGACGCAGTCGGTCAGTTCGGCATTGTCGCAAACGATGTCTCGGGCCAAGGCATCACAGGTGGGTGCGCCACAGATGCCACAGTCGGTCTGAGGTAGACGGGCACGGTATTCGTCGATCTTCTTCATCTTCTCCAAGGCCACGGCGATGTTGTCGTCCAGGACGAGCATGGAACGCGGATGGATATCGCCGACCTTCATGTGGCGCATCAAGTAGTTGCGCTCTTCCTCCAACTCGTGGTCTTTGGTCTGTTCGCCCTTACGCTCGCGGTCGGCGATTTTACGGGCGCGACCGAACACACGCTCGCAGATGAGGAAACGGTTGTCGCAGGTGAGGATGCCTCCGGGACAGCTCTGGTCGCAGGCGCGCAGCTCAAGGAAGTCAACGTCTTCAATCTCCTCGTTTTCCACTTTTTCTAGGAACTCGATGACATTGTGGATCTCATCAATGGAGTAGGAGTGATGGGCATCAGAGAGACGACGCTCACCATTGGTCAATGATGTCAGCACGCCATCGGCTGAGAGCTGCGATACGGGAAGTTTCTGTTCCTTGTAGCCATGGCCTTGCTTCTTGATTTCGTGGTACACACGGTTGTAAAGCGAGTCCATGTTGATGACGCCGTCGACCAATGACTTCTCTTCGCCAACGGGGTTCTTCACGGCGGCGATCTTGGCTGCACATGGCGTGATGTAGAAGATGCCGATTTGGTCGTCTTTTACTTCCAATTCCTCTTTGATCTTTCGGCGGATATACATAGCCGTTATGTCGAGCGGTGCGCGCAAGGGGATGAGGTTTTCGGTCAGGCCGGGGAACTTCACCTGGATGAGACGCACGATGGCCGGACAGAAGGTCGAGATGAGTGGCCTGATGTCGGGATTCTCGGCGGCATATTTGTTTTTGGCTGCTGTGTAGATGGGTATGGAAGACTCGGTCTCCAACACATGGGTGAAGCCCAGATCCTTGAGGATGCCGTAGATGCGCGACACGGTGATGTCGTTCGGGAACTGGCCCATAAAGACGGCAGGCACCAAGGCGACTCGGATGGGGAAGTTGAAGATGTTCTCGAAGTCGTCTTGCTCAATGTAGATGGAACGAGTGGGACACACCTTAAAGCAATTGCCGCAGTCGATACAACGATCGGGTATCAGGACGGCCTTGCCATCGCGCACACGCAATGCCTCTGTTGGGCAGATCTTCATGCAACGCGAGCAGCCGATACAGGTGTCTTCGTCTATCTTTAAGGCGTGGAAGAACGGAGTCTTTTCCATAGTTTTCAGTTGTTAGTTGTTCAGTTGTTCAGTTAGGCATGTCATCCCAGCGAAGGCTTGTGGGAGAGCGGGGATCTATGCCGGCTTGTTCAGGTAAAATTCACTTCCATCTCGACGGTGGTGCCAACGCCCACAGTGGAGGTCACATTCAATTTGTCGACATTCTTCTGGATGTTCGGCAGACCCATGCCTGCGCCGAAGCCCATGTTGCGCACCTCGGGCGAGGCGGTGGAGTTGCCTTCCTGCATGGCCCAGTCGATGTCGGGGATACCAGGACCGGTGTCAACCACCTTCAAGGTGATTTTGTCGGGTTCGATGTCGGCGTAGATAGTGCCACCGTAGGCGTGAGCTATAGCGTTGACCTCGGCCTCGTATAAGGCGACGACCACCCGCTTGATGATCTGTGGGCTGACGTTGAGCTGCTTCAAGGTCTTCTTGATGGAGCTCGATGCGGCTCCCGCGTTGACGAAGTCCGCTTCATATACTTGGTATTCTAAGTGCATGGCATGGTGTTTTGGTTTGACATCAGAAAATGGGTAGCATACCCGCCTTGAAGAGCAGTCCGCAGGCCTTGAACATGGAGTAGTCACATTCCATGACCACCATGCCTTCATCCTCGGCCTCTTCGATCATCTCCTCGGTGGCTTTCTTGCGCCTGACGAGGACGATGATGTCGAGGTTGCCCATCTCGCAGGTCCGGATGGTCTGCATGTTGCTGAGACCCGTCAGGATGACGGGGTTGTAGTCGCCGAGGGTGAGCACGTCGCTCATCAGGTCGGAGGCGAAGGCGGTCTCGTGTTCTTCGTCCAAACGGACTTCGCCGCAACGCACCGTGGCGTTCAAAAGTTCAGATATTTCTCTGAGTTTCATCTTGTTAATTATTATGGGATTGCTTCGCAAGAAATCTTTCAAAATCCGTTTAAAATCTTAAATAATCAATTTCTATTTTGGAAGATTTTTCATTTCTATTTTTGATTGATTTCTTGGCCGAAGGCCAATCCCGTTAATCATTATAATGTATTTCTTCCAAATTCTCCTGAATCATCTCCTTCAGGTATTTCATGATGCTGACGTCGTTCATCGACATGCCGTCAAGGGCTTCCTTGATCTCGTCGGTATCGAAGACGAACTCGCCATCATCGGTGATGTGCTTGTAGATGAAATGGATGTCCTCGTGGGCAGCAAAGAGCATCACCAGCGAGCCGGCCAAGTCGCCCATAGGCGGACGGTCGAGATGGTCGTGCTGGAACCAGAAGTTGAGCACGGTGCCTTTGCCGACCTCGCTTTCAATATTCATGCCTCCTCCCGCGTTCTCGGTGTTCATCTTGATGAGGGGCAGTCCGAGTCCGACTTTACGCGTAGTGCGTGAGGTCGTCCAGGGATCGGTCACCTTGGCCAAAAACTCGGGCGTCATGCCCTTGCCGTTGTCCTTGATGGTGAAGGCGTATATGTTGTCTTTCAGGCTGTCACGAATGGTCAGCTCGACGAGGGTGGAGTTGGCCGCCGTCGAGTTTTCCATCAGGTCGTAAACGTGCATTGATAGTTCTTTCATCCGAATAAGAGTTGTAGTTTTTCTTTGGGTTCAGTGTCGATATAGCGTCCGTCCTCGCCGTGAAGCGTCTTGCGGAACTCGTCGAAGGTCTTGTCGTACATGTGAAGCACACAATGCACCTCGCCGATGATATGCAGGAAATGTGCGTCGCTGCTCTTGGTGAAGTTGAATTTCTTCAGGTAGGCATATTTCTTCAAAAAGTCGGGCTTGGTGACATGTTTCGAGATCTCCAAAGCATCGGCCTTGAGATCGGGTGGAATGAAGCCCAACTGACTGATGAGGCTGCTCGCCGGCTTGTTGACATGTGCCGGGACAAACAGTCCACCGATTTCATGCACCACATCATAAAGTTGGTCCAAATCGGCATCCAATGCGCTCCACAGCAGCCATTCCTCTTCGCCCACCACTTCCTCGTTCTCGTCAACGATGAGTTGATAGCCGAACTTTTCCTCGTCAAGAGGAATGTGGGGGAGGTGAGCGTCGAGAAACTCCTGGAACTTGTCCAACTGCTCGTCGTTCTCGAAGTAGGCGAGGGCATGGGCTTCTTCCTGCGTGGTGATTTCGACGCCGCCGATGACGAGGATGCCGTTCTCGCGGCCGATCTTTTGCGTCACCTTCACCTGACGGGTGGTGTTGTGGTCGCAGATGGCGATGACATCCAAATGGAGCTTCTTGGCCTGCTCAACGATGGCTGAGGGACTCATATAGAGGTCGCCGCACGGCGAGAGCACCGTGTGCATGTGGAGGTCGGCTCTATATGATTGGAGTTCCATAAAATATGGTCGGCGTTTCGACGGGCTCAACGACCTTAGCTTTTGCAGGTCCCTGAGCCTGTCGAAGGGCCGTTTTATTCGTGTAGCAAGTTATACACCAATCCAGCAATCTCATACGTCGGCAACGAGGTCTGCAGGATAGGCAGATCCTCGTCGTTGCTCTGCTCGATGGTCTCGTCGTTGGGGACGAGGTTCTTCACCAAGATGATGCAGGCCAGTTCCTTCAGCGAGGCCACGGCCATCACGTTTTTGTGGGTCTGCAGCGTGATCCAGATGTTGCCTTCCATGGCATTGCCCATCACGTCGCTCAAAAGGTCACTGATGTAGCAGCCATCGATCTCTCTGTCAAGGCCGTTAGCGCCCGACAATACTTTGAGGTTGAGTTTCTCAACTAATTCCTGTACTTTCATTGTTTATCGTTTTTGATCTTTTGTTCTTTCAATAAAGGACTGCAAATTTAGCAATTTATTTGTACATAAAGAAAAATCGCACTCCGAAAAGTGCGATTTATTCCAAAACCTATTTGTCAGGCTGTATTACGGCGTGACTTCAAGTTCGATGCCTACACTCCAATGAGACGGACTGATGTAACATTCACCATCCGGATGAATGAGGTCGTCAGTGTCTTTGCAGACAGGCGACAGGCGATAGCTGCCGTAAATGCCGATGTTGAGCATGTTTTGGATGCTGTAGCTAATGCGTGTGAAGGCACCATATTCAAAGAGATTCATTATTTTGGCATTGTAATAGGTCGTGATCTTCTTTGAATAGTCGTTGTCTGAGATGTGCTGGCCAATATCATCGGTAATGTAGGTCTTGTCGGTGATGCGTACACGGCGTGTGATGTTGATGCCACCATAGCCACCGAGGTCCCAGTTGATGCCCCACAAGCGGATGGCGACGCGTTGCAACAATTCGCCTCGCAGTTGCATGTTTCTTAACATGACTTGATCATGGAAGGGGTGGATGTCGCTGTCCTTGTCGTTGCGCACGAAACGGTTCCAATCCAAACCGAGACCCATACCTATTTTATATGACTTGCCATACATCCAGCGGCGACCAAAGGCGAAATGACGGCTGAAACCGTTCCATGTGGCATTGGGCAAGTTGTAGTCGTATTGGAAGTAGAGCGTATTCTGCCATCCTTCCTCTTTCACTTTTTTGAAGGTGCCGTTCTGGCTGTTTCTGTATTGGGTCAGCAGGTTGATGTCG
This sequence comes from uncultured Bacteroidales bacterium, assembly GCA_900318265.1. Classification (GTDB taxonomy): domain Bacteria; phylum Bacteroidota; class Bacteroidia; order Bacteroidales; family F082; genus Limimorpha. The sequence goes on from ONKA01000002.1 coordinate 170,955, forward strand.
CCACCGTTGCCCGAGATGGGGCAGGCGTCGTAGAAACCGTTGTAGCTGACATTGAGTTTCTTGCCTTGGCCTAAGTCCTTGTTATTCAGCTTGATGCCTGTTGAGTCGGGGTGCACCTTATAATAACCCAGCAACACGCCGTCAGTGCCTTCCACGTTGATGAAAACATCCTGGTTTTCAATGACCTTCGGGACGACAATCTTCACGCCGTCTTTTTCTTGCACGAGGTTGAAGGAACGCTCGGCGGGTTTCAGGTCACCAGTGAAATAGGCAGCTTGGGGCACGCCGTAGCCAAAGGCATAATCATAATAAGGATAGAGGTCGCAAGATTTCAGAATCTCAGCCTTCATCTGAAGGGCGGTTAAGTCACGCTTGGTCTGCCATGCGCAGGCGCAGAAACCCGCCGTCAGGGGACTGGCAAACGAAGTGCCAAAGGCTGAGGTGAAGCCACCGCTGGGGTCGGCTACATGGGCTTCGCCGAAGGCCACCACATCGGGTTTGCGTCGTTTGTCGGCCGTTGGTCCATAGGAACTGAAAGAAATGTGGCGATAATCCTTTAGGTTGGCATCGATGCCGCCCACGCAGATAACATTTTCGGCGTCGGCGGGGGTGATGATGGTCATCCAACGGCTGTCGTCGCCCTCGTTGCCGGCGGAGTTGCAGATCAGAATGCCCTTCTCGACGGCTTTGTTAGCGGCTTTGGCCACGTAGGAATTGCCGTCCATATCTTTGGTCCAGTGACGATCCTTGCCATAACCCAACGAGCTGTTGATGATGTCGGCACCGTTCTTGTCGGCCCATTCGGCACCTTGTGCCCACCACACTTCTTCTTTAAAAGGTTCCGGGTCGATTTCGGTGCGCGCCAGGAGAAACTCGGCGCCTGTGGCCAGACCGAGCTTCTGACCTTCCTCATTGATGCCAGCGATGCAGCTCAACACCATGGTGCCGTGGGTGCTCCAGCCGTAGACGTCCTCCTTCTTGTTGGGGAAGTTGTAGGTCTTGATAATCTGATGGTTATCGCGAAGATGTTGGAAAGCGGGGTGGGTGTTCACCTTCGGGAAGCCACCATCCATGACGCAGATGCGCATGCCCTTGCCGTCGATGCCTTTGTCGATGAAATGCTGACCGCCGAAACGCTTGAGTTGGTCGGTGAGGATGTCTTTGTCGTTGTCTTCAATTTCCTTGAACCCAGTCTCGACGCTGGTCACCGTTCCGTTGGAAACGATTTCCTGCACGCGGGCCACGAAAGGCAGTTGGGCAATCAAAGCGGCATTGTCGTCGGTGGCTTCGATGCCAATAGCGTTGAGCCAGCGCGACTCACCGAAGACCTCGGTGGAGTAAGAGCCTACCGTGCCGACATAACTGTCGTTCAGCGGGTAGTTGCTGATGTCGTAAAGGTCGGCGCCGCATTGCTGGTAGCGTTCAATGGCCTTGGCGTCAAAGTAGGAATAGGGGTCGAATTGGGTGTTGCTTTTGTCGGTGAAGAACACCCAGAAACACTTGTCTTGTGCCATAGCCACGCTGGAAATCAAGGCAAAAATGGCAATGAATAAATTTTTTCTCATAAAAATTGAAATTTGGTGCAAAGGTATGGTTTTATTTTCTACTTTTGTGCCATAATCGGATAAAACTATACAACTATGGAAAACCTTACCAAAGAAAAGTTTGAGATTTTCATGATGCTTTGCGCGTCGGGCATCGATGGCAACATTTCCATGAAAGAGTTGGAACGCATCTGCATGCAGTTCGACGAAAAAATTTATAACGAGGTCTTCGAGTCTTGGAAGTCAATGTCCAGCCCGGCATGGCTGAGTTTCTTCAAGGAGCATAAGGACGAGTTTTTGAAAACCCAAGAGGACAAGGTGGCTTTTATGGCCGACATCAACGACATCGTCGCTGCCGAGGAAGGCGAGGTCAACCTCAAAGAGCAGAACTTCATGAAGGTGCTCGAAATGCTGATCAACGACGAGCTTTAATAGTTTCGTCAGTTTGTTGCATTGGCTTTAAAAAGCATGTCATTTCAACGCTTGTTTATGAAGCTGTTGAATGTAAATCATGCTTTTTAAAGCCATTGTTATTTGCAAAAACTCCAGTTTTCTAAATTAGAACGATTCTAATTTACAATCAAGCTTGTTTTTTGGTTTTTAACCACCTAAAAAACAGGCAAATGCAAAAGCGAAAAAACGGTAAAAATCTTTCGCGATTATTTGGAATGAGCACTTATTTTCCCTAAATTTGCAGCGTTTTTCAAGAGGTGTGTCCTCTTGGAAGGCAAATGTGAGAAATCAACTCAATAAATAACCATAAAAATAATCATTCTATGGCAAAAGTTAAGTCTTTAGCAGAACTGAAAGCTATGAGAGAGAAGCTTCAGTCCACCCTTGACCTTCGCGAGAAGAGCAACGATCCCGACTCTTTGGTGCAAATTAAGGTCGCAATGGCTACCTGCGGTATCGCCGCCGGTGCAAAACAAGTTATGGAACACATGATGGAGAAGGCCGACGAGCTGAAGCTCGGCATCGTCTTCACCCAGACCGGCTGCATGGGCTACTGCCACGCCGAGCCGACCATCGAGGTGAAGTGCCCTGGCAAGGACCCGATCGTCTTCGGTCATGTCGACAACAACCGCGCTGACGAAATCCTCACCAAGTATGTGATGAACAACGAAATGGTGGAAGGCGTCATTCCCGTGAACTACGAAACTATCTAATAATTTAATTCGGAGGAATTTATATGGCAAAAATCAAGATGCACGTGCTGGTCTGCGGTGGTACAGGCTGCCAGGCTTCGGCAAGTGCTCAAATCATCAAGAACTTCGAGGACATCCTTGCCGCGAAGGGCTTGCAGGATGAAGTTCAGGTGGTCAGAACGGGTTGCTTCGGCTTCTGCGAGAAGGGCCCCATCGTCAAGATCATGCCTGACAACACTTTCTACACTCAGGTGAAGCCTGAAGACGTCGAGAAGATCGTGAACGAGCACATCATCAAGGGCCGTAAGGTCACCGACCTGCTCTACATGGATCCCGAGAACAAGGAACACGTTGCCGACTCGAAGCACATGGGCTTCTATCGTAAGCAACTCCGTATCGCCCTGCGTAACTGCGGTTTCATCAACCCCGAAAACATCGACGAGTGCATCTCGCGTGGTGGTTATGAAGCTCTGGGTAAGGTGCTGTCCGAGATGACTCCCCAACAGGTGGTCGACGAAGTCACCAAGTCAGGCCTCCGCGGCCGTGGCGGTGCTGGTTTCCCCACCGGCGTGAAATGGGGTCTCTGCGCCAAGAACAAGTGCGATGAGATGTACGTCATCTGCAACGCCGACGAAGGCGACCCGGGTGCGTTCATGGACCGTTCCATCATGGAAGGTGACCCGCACAGCATCGTCGAGGCTATGGCCATCTGCGGCTATGCCATCGGCGCCACTCATGGTTTGGTTTACATCCGTGCTGAATACCCGCTGGCTATCCACCGTCTGCAAGTCGCCATCGCCCAGGCCCGCGAATACGGTCTGCTCGGTAAAGACATCCTCGGCTCGGGCTTCGATTTCGATATCGAGCTCCGCTACGGTGCCGGCGCTTTCGTCTGCGGTGAAGAGACCGCTCTGATCCACTCGATGGAAGGCAAGCGTGGTGAACCTACGCTGAAGCCCCCGTTCCCGGCTGTCAGCGGCTACATGGCCAAGCCCTCCAACGTGAACAACGTGGAGACCTTCGCCAATGTGCCGATCATCATCACCAAGGGTGCCGACTGGTTTGCCAGCATCGGCTCCGAGAAGTCGAAGGGCACGAAGGTGTTCGCTCTGGCCGGTCAGATCAACAACGTCGGTCTGATTGAGGTCCCGATGGGCACCACGCTGCGCGACATC
>ONKA01000003.1 GCA_900318265.1 uncultured Bacteroidales bacterium
CATCCCCGCCGCCGAGATGGCCAAGGCCGAAGAACTGCACAACAACCTCATCGAGCACGCTGCCGAAGGCGAAGAGGCCCTGATGGAGAAGTTCTTCGAAGAGATGACCCTGAGCGAGGAAGACATGGAACGCGGTATCCACCTGGGTATCGTCAACCGTGAGATGTTCCCCGTCATTTGCGGCGCTGCCAAGCGTGGCGTGGGTGTCACCCGTCTGATGGATTTCCTCATCAACGCCTGCCCGTCGCCTGCCGACATGCCGGCCATCAAAGCCAACAACGGCCAAGAGTTCCACAACAGCAACGACGACCCGACTGCCCTGTTCATCTTCAAGGTGACCACCGAGCAGAACCTCGGCGACGTGGCTTGGATGCGCGTCTACGGCGGCACCGTCGTGAAGAGCCAAGACCTCATCAACCCGCGCACGGGCAACAAGGAGCGTATTTCACAGCTGCTCGTCTTCCGCGGCAAGAACCGTGAAGAAGTTGAGAAAGTCAACGCTGGTGATATCATCTGCACCATCAAGCTGAAGGACGGCCGCATCGGCGACTCGCTGGTCGACGCCAAGGCTGCCGAAGCCACCTTCCCCGAGATCCCGTTCCCGACCCCGATCTTCTCGATCGCCGTCAAGGCCGTCAACTCACAAGAAGACGAAAAGCTGGGCACCATCCTCAACGACATCCACAAGACCGACCCGACCGTCATCGCTGGCATGTCGCGTGAGCTGCGCCAGAACATCCTGCAATGCCAGGGCGAATATCACTTCAACACCCTGAAGTGGTACTTCGACAACGTCTATAAGATCGCCATCGAGACGGCTTCGCCGAAGATCCCGTATCGTGAGACCATCACCAAGAGCGCCAGCGCCAGCTACCGTCACAAGAAACAATCCGGTGGTAGCGGTCAGTTCGGTGAGGTGCACATGCAACTGGCTCCTTACTTCGAGGGTTACACCGACCCGAGCGAACTGCAGGTGCGCGACAAGCAAGAGTACGAACTGCCTTGGGGCGGTAAGCTCATCTTCGCCAACTGCGTCGTCGGTGGTGCCATCGATGCCCGCTTCATGCCCGCCATCCTGAAGGGTGTCAACGAGCGCCTCGAGCAAGGCCCGCTGACGGGTTCCTACGCCCGCGACATCATCGTCTACATCTACGATGGTAAGATGCACCCGGTCGACTCCAACGAAATGGCCTTTAAGATCGCCGGTCGTATGGCCTTCAGCGCCGCCTTTAAGAACGCTGGCCCGAAGATCATGGAACCCATCTACGACCTCGACGTGCGCATGCCTGCCGACCTCATGGGTGCTGTGATGACCGACCTGCAAGGCCGTCGCGCCATCGTTATGGGTATGGACAGCGACCACAACTACCAAACCATCCACGCCAAGGTTCCGTTGGCCGAGATGGACCGCTATTCCACCTCACTGAGCTCGCTGACCTCGGGCCGTGGCACCTTCACCATGAAGTATGCTGAATACCAGCAAGTGCCCACCGATGTGCAGAACCGCCTCCTCAAGGAGTACGAAGAGAGCCAGAAGGAAGAACGTGGCGGGGTTTTTTGTTTACCTTTGCCGCAAACTAAAATAATAACAACAACCATGGACTTCGGAAAACTCTTCTCAAAAGTGGTGAAAACCGTCAAGGACAGCATCGAAGCCGACCAGAGACAAACCACTACGGCGCAGCCCAAACCTACGCCACAACCTGCTGCTACCCCACACTACGAGGAAAAGGAAAGAACCGACACGGAATGGGTGACCTTCTTCAGAGACATTCTCACATCGGAATTCCCGGAGTATAGCCTCAAGGAAAACGTGGCCGTGACCAACGTGGTTGGCTTTGCCACCGATGAGTTCAAGCTCTACAAGAGCCGTCCCCAACAAGCCTATAAGGCCGAATGGGGCCAACCTTACACTTTCGTGCTCGAACAAGCCGGCACCCCACAAGGCGTGGTGATGCTCGGCAAAGGCCATAGCCACGACAGCAACGTGAAGTACCTCATCTCCAGGATGTACGCCAAGAAACTGGGCATCCCTTACATCAACTTCTATACGCAGATGCCCAACGAACGCGACTACGTCATCGGCCGCATCCGCAAGTTCTTGAACTAAAAAACAAAGAAAAAGGGGAGGCAGCACCGCTGCGCCTGCCGAAGGAGGCAGCACCGTCGACAACGTTTCATCGGCTTTGCAGGCAGCCCGACGAATGTACCCTCTCGTGATCCGCAAGTTTGCGGATTCAAAATCTTTCCCCTTTTTCTTTTTCATTAATCTCAACATCTATCTTTAGTATGTCTTTGACGCGGGACACGGGTCTTCGGGACACGGGACAAAAGGTCCCTGAGCCTGCGGTCCCTGAGGACCATCGAAGGGTCGAAGGGCCGTCTCTTGTCTCGCAGTCTCGCGTCCCCATCTTATCTCAACTGACCCTTCAAGAAACCTGGGAAGAGTTTCTCGCCTATCGATTGCTGAAAGGCCGCTTCAACTGGCATGAGTTCGACGAAGCCGATGCATTTGTGGAAAGGGAAGACTATCTCCCCTTGGCCAAAAAGATTGCCGAAGGCGAAGGAATGGGGCTCCCGACCAAGAAACTGGTCAACAAGATGGGCTCGGGCAAGAAACGCGTGGTCTACAGCTTCGCACCCGATGAGATGCTCATCCTCAAACTCATTGCCTTCCTGCTCTATAAATACGACAACCAGTTTGCACCCAACTGCTATGCCTTCCGTCGCGGCCTGAAAGCCTCCGATGCCGTCTTCAAGATCAACAAGGCCATCCGCAATCAAAAGATGTGGGCCTACAAACTCGACATCCACGACTATTTCAACTCCATCGACATCGACATTTTGCTGCCCATGTTGAAAGAACTGCTTGCCGATGACCAACCCTTGTACCATTTCTTCGAGAAACTGCTGACTACCAACCTTGCCATCAGCAACGGTCAAGTCATCGAGGAAAAACACGGCGTCATGGCCGGCACGCCCACTGCTCCTTTCCTGGCCGATGTCTACCTGAAGGAAGTCGACCGCTATTATTATAATAAAGGTGTGGTCTACGCCCGCTATTCCGACGACATCATCATGTTTGCGCCTGACTATGACACTCTTCAACAATACAAAGACCAGATGTGCCATTTTTTGGCACAGTATCATCTGGAAGTCAATCCCGACAAGGAGAAGATTTACTCGCCTGATGAAGCCTACGAGTTTCTAGGCTTCAAATGCCATGGTCACGACATCGACATCTCGGAAGCCACCAAAAAGAAGATGAAAGGTAAGATCTCGCGCAAGGCGCGGTCATTGTTGCGTTGGAGTCATAAGAACCACATCGAGCCTGAGAAAGCCATGAAAGGCCTCATCAACTATTTCAACCGCAAGTTCTTTGAGAGCGACGACCCCGAAACGCTCACCTGGTCGCGATGGTTCTTCCCCGTCATCAACCAAACGGAAGGCTTGAAGGAAATAGACCATTATCTGCAACAGTACATTCGTTTTCTGAGTACGGGAAAACACAATAAGACCAACTACAGAGTTGATTATGAGCAACTCAAGGCACAAGGGTATCGCAGCCTGGTTAATGAATACTATAAAAGCTCAACAAAAGAATAAATGCAGCTGGTTTATTGGCAGCATTAATTGTTAGCAACAGAATTTTGTAAGATTTTCAAGTTTCGCACATCCCTACGGGATGTAAAAGGTTGATGTTGTTTTGTTTTACCGATAGTTAATCCCTACGGGATTAGTCAGACACTGTGACAGGGCATCCCATCGGGATGCGCGTTCGGTAAAAACAAAACACAGGGACAACAGCATCCCATCGGGATGCACCATAACTAGCAAAACTTGAATAAGATTTGCTTCAAAAAACTAAAGATTCCGTTCCCTCCACTGTTGGCTGAACGACTTGGCTGCAAACTCGGGCATGGGTCTTTCTTCACCCCAAAGCGGTCCCAACAAGCGCTTCATCTCCAACTTCTTGAAAAACAGCGGGCCGTCCATCTTTTTGCGTGTTTTGCAATGCCAAATCATGGCTTTCACTAAGGATTCGTATCTTGCACTGCCCGTCTTTTCCATGATGGCCAAATGACGGTTTTCGATAATCAAGTCGTCCAACGGAATCTTCACGGGACAGATATCGACACACTTGCCACACAAGGAACAGGCGGAATTGAGGTAATTGTAGTCCTCCAAACCCTCCATCAGAGGAGCCATCACAGTGCCCACCGGACCGATATGTTTTGTGCCGTAGGAAAAACCGCCAATGTTCTTATACACCGGACAAATGCTGATGCATGCCCCACAGTGGATGCACGACATCACCTTGCGCTGGGTTTCATGCGCCAGCAACTGCGAGCGGTTGTTGTCCAAAAGGATGACATACATCTGTTCGGGTCCATTGCCTGTGGTGGAGGGACCAAAAGTGATGCTGTTGCAAGCCGCCATGCTCTGTCCATTGGAATGCAACGACAGCAAAGGCAACAACACACTCAAGTCGTCCATGTTCGGAATCACCTTGGCGATGCCTGCCACCACGATATGGATTTTTGCCAATGAGGTGGATTTCAGAATGTTGCCTTCGTTTTCGGTGAGCACCACACCACCTGTATCGGAAAGCAGGAAGTTGGCTCCCGTGACGCAAATCGACACATCCTGGGTCTCAACACCTACCTCGTGCCTCACAAAGTTGACCATCTGTTTGACCGAGCTGTCGGGCTTCAACTTGAAATTCGAAGTCAAGATGGCGTTGTTCTCTTCTTTTGAAAGATGAATGGAAGGCGAAAGCGGATGATAGGATTTTTGCTGGCCTTTCTGAAGCACGAATCGTCCCACTTCTGTCTCCACCACACGGATGTTTTTGCGCTCCAAGAAGCCATTCAATTCGATCTCATCAAGCACAGTGGAGTTGGAACGCATGATGGCATTGGCTTTTTCCTTGCGGATGAGGTCGAAAATCATGGTCAAGGCATCGTCGGCATTGCGCGCCCAAAGCACTTTGCCACCGTTTTCAGCGAAGTGGGTCTCAAAGTCAACCAACAACTTCTCTGTATTCAACAATGACTTGTTGCGCAGGGTATAGGCACGCTGTTTCTCCAGTTCGAGGTTGCGGTAGTTTTCCTTGCCTTTGACAAAGTTGTTCTCAAAACAACCCGTGCTGTAGTTGATCTTCTGCCAATGCTCCTCATCGAAAGCCAGAGCCGACCTCTCCTTGAATATGGTTTGGGGTTCACTCATTTTCATGTTGTTCTTCAACGGGTTCTATCTTTTCAACTCTTCTCGTGTGGCGACCGCCTTCAAAGCCGGTGTTCAGGAATGCCTGCACCATCTCCCAAGCCAATTCATTGGGGATGAAACGACCTGGAAGGGCAAGGATATTGGCATCGTTGTGCTGACGGGCCAGCTTGGCCAGTTCCACATTCCAGCACAAGGCAGCGCGCACATGGTGATGGTGGTTGGCCGTCATCTGCGCACCGTTGCCGCTACCGCAAAGGATGATGCCCAGCGGATATTTACCATGCTCGATGGCCGATGCCAAAGGATGGATCATGTCGGGATAGTCGACACTCTCGCTGCTGTGGGTACCGTAATCCTTCACCTCGTATCCGGCTTCCTTCAGTTTTTCAATCAAAAATTGCTTCATCTCGAAGCCGCCATGGTCGCTCGCTATGGGTATGATGTGTTCCATTTTTATGCTGTTGATAATTTGATTCGCAAAATTACATATTTTCATTGTTCGCCACCGCTATATCACACTATTTCTGAAAGACTTACCCGCTTTAAAATTGTCAACGGTTTTTGTTTAATCAATTGATTGTCAGTATTATATTGAGTTATCAACAGGTTTTTTGTTGATAACTTTTTCATTCAGGTGGATAAAAATGACGGGCTGTTGATTCCACATTTTTTCAACCCAAATTCAGGCAAAAATGAACATATTTTCAAAAAAACTGACCTCATTTTATCCGTTTTTTCGGTTTTCACCGAATAGCCGAAAAGGTATTGATAAGACTGAAAAAGAAACTTTTGTCATTTTCATGGGGTCGTATCTCAAACTGAAAAACATTAATGCAAGATTTTTATTGAAAAGTTATCAACCAATTCACAGGCTTATTAACAGCAGTACCATTTTTTAAATTAATTCAAAAAATTAAAAATATGAATTTATTAATGATGTTTTGGGTGTTGATAACAGTGGACGTTTTTTTCGGCGAATTAAAACAGGTGTGCCATTAATCCGACAAAAATGTCTAATTTTGACCCGTTTTTAAAGCGATAATGAAAGGCAAGAAGACCATATTATTGTTTTTGGCGATAGGTTTGCTATTCAGTTTAAAGGCTTTCTCACAGACTGAATATCAGACATATAGTTATCCAAATGGTCAGATATCGAGCGAAGGAACCTTGCGTGATGGCCGTCCGGATGGACTTTGGAAGACGTATTATGAGAGCGGTCAGCTGAAATCGGTGGGCAAGCGTAAGGATTTCCTCTTGGACAGCACATGGGTGTTCTTCTCCGAGGCGGGCGACACCACTTTGATGGTCAACTACAAGAAAGATCTGAAAAACGGGCCGCGCTTTACCTACGGTAAAGACGACATCTTGGAAGAGCCTTTTGTGAATGACGTCAAACAAGGTGAAGGAAAACGTTATGATCGAAAACGTCATCTCCTCCAAACCATCACATTCAAGAATGGCTTGGAAGAAGGCATCTCGCCAGTTTTCGACACCACTGGATTGTTGCGCGAGATCATCACCTATCGCAAAGGTTTCATCATGACCCGTGAGGCCTTGAACCGTTACGACCGCGAAGGAAAGAAACACGGCTATTGGAAGACGTTCTACGACGATTGGAGCATCCATACCGAGTGCTACTATAAACATGGATTGCGCGATGGATTCTACAAGGAATACGACGAAAAAGGCAACTTGAAGAAAATCACCAAGTTTGTGAACGATGTGGAACAATTGCTCCAATCCGACCAAAAGCCACTCATTGTGCAACATGAGTATTATCCCAGCGGCAAAGTGAAAAGGGAGGCTTCGTTCCGCGATGGCAAACGCGAAGGTGTTTGGCGCGAGTTTGACGAAGAAGGCAATGTGATCAATTCGCAGACCTATAAGAAAGGCGCTTTGGTGGGTGAAGGCATCGTGGGCACCGATGGCAAGCGTCGTGGCGAATACAAGGAATTATATCCTGACAGCACCTTGCGCGCCGAAGGACTTTTCGTTGATGGCCTGCGTTCTGGAAAATGGAAGTTCTACTACCATAATGGCAAGCTCCAAGAAGAAGGCAACTACACCGAAGGCGACCCCGACGGAGCCTGGACTTGGTATCACGACAACGGACAGAAACAGATCGAAGAACAGTTCTATAAGGGTCAACCCAACGGACCTTATAAGGAATACGACGCCAAAGGCAACCTCATCGTTTCAGGTACCTATTTCGATGGCATGAAAAACGGCAAATGGACCGAGCAGATCGGCGACATGCGCACCCAAGGCGAGTATCGCAACGACAAGCAGGTGGGTGAGTGGGTTTCGTATTACGACAACGACAATATGGCCTTCAAAGGTTCGTTCAATGCAGGCTATCCGGATGGTGAGCATTTCTTCTATTACGAAAACGGCAAGTTGCGCGAAATACAGAGTTATAAAATCGGCGTGAAACATGGCGATTGGAAGAAATACCTCGACACGGGTCAGCTCTATTTCACCATCACCTACGACCAAGGCAAGGAAGTGAAATACGATGGCGAAGCCTTGGATGACAACGAAATCATCAAAGAATGAATAAGATACCTTATCTACATCAAGGATCCAAAGTGGCCATCGCCGCTCCGGCGCGCAAGATGAGCCGCGAACAGATGCAACCTGCTATCCAGTGGTTGGAAGAGAAAGGGTTTGAACCCGTTTACGATGACCGACTTTTCGCCGAACATCATATCTTTGCCGGTGACGACGATTTTCGCGCCGCTGTACTTCAGGAATATCTTGACGATGAGAACATTGAAGCCATTTGGCTGTCGAAAGGCGGCTATGGCAGCATCCGTGTCATCGACAAGTTGGACTTCACAAAGTTTATGCAGCAGCCCAAATGGATCATTGGTTTCAGCGACACCACCGTATTTCATGGCAAATTGAGTCGCCTGGGATGTTCGAGTCTCCATGCCTGCATGCCGTTTTGCTTCGACCAAAAGACCCTCGAAGCCAAGCAGTCCTTGTTTGATGTCCTGACAGGTAAGCCTTTGCAGTATGAATTTCCAGCGCATCCATTGAACCGTCTGGGCGAGATGGAAGGCGAGATAGTGGGGGGTAACCTATCCGTTTTGTATGGCATGATTGGCTCCAATTCATTTCCTGAAACAGACGGCAAGATCCTGTTTATTGAGGATGTGGATGAATACATCTATCACATTGACAGAATGATGCACGGCTTGAAGCGAGCTGGAAAACTTGAACATCTGAAAGGACTCGTTGTTGGCGGTCTGACCAAGATACACGATAACGAAGAACCCTTCGGGATGTCGGTGGAGGAAGTGATTGCCGAAGCCGTTTCGGGCCACGACTATCCTGTGTGTTTCGGCTTTCCGGCAGGGCATTTCAACAACAACTGCGCGTTGGTTTTAGGTAAGGATATCAGTGTTGAAGTAACAGAAAAGAAAACGATTACAAAGCAGTTTTAATAAAAATATCGTATCTTTGAAGCGTATTTCGTTAAGACTGTGATGAAAAAGCGTCTGAATGTCATAAGTTTATTGTTTTTGCTGCTGTTTTTCTCCTATTGTGGAAAAGAGGACAAACAACAAATTGAACCGCAAGGCAGCAGTGTCCACGCGGCATTGGCCGAGATTGACTCGCTGATGTGGCGGCAGCCCGATAGCGCCTTTGCCCTGTTGTTGCAATTTGTGGGCAGCCCTGAGGCCGATGGTCTCGACACCTACAACGGGCACTATTGCCAGCTGTTGATCTCGGAATTGTTATACAAGAACGACTGCGAACAGACCAACCGCCAAGATTTGCAAAAGGCGGTGACCTATTTCGACAGTATTATGCAGGTCCCTGAGCCTGCGGTCCCTGAGGCCCCTCGAAGGGTCGAAGGGCCGTCTTTTAAACGTAACGTCTTCCTCACCGCCCGCGCCTACTACATCAACGGCGTGGGCTACTACGAGCGCGACAGCCTGGTGGAGGCCTGTGCAGAATACCTGAAAGCCTTGGAAACGATGGAGGAACACCATGAGGAGCAGGAACTGGTAGGGAAAAAGGCGCAGTTTATGACATATATCTATAACCGTCTTGGGGATATGTTTAAGGAGCAATTGTTGGCTGAACCTGCCATTGCTTGCTATAAACAAGCTTTGTTTTATTGCAGGCGAGAGCCGACATCAAAATACGGAATACCTGTTTTGTTGTATAATTTGGGAATACAATATGACATTGTTGACCAAACAGACAGTGCAGCACTCTATTACGATGAAGCATTGGCGAACATGCCTGATTTTGACAATCTTCATTATAGAGACCTTGTTTCGAATAAAGCGATATTTGCCTTTTATAATTCGGACTATAGTTCGGATTCCGTTATTAAGATTCTAAAACAATTAGTCACACTCTCGGAAGATGAAAAGGAAAGAACAACTAGATTATTGACCCTTGGCCAGATATTGTTTGAAGATAAGCAATTTGATTCTTCACGAGTGTATTTGGAAACCCTATTTGAACAAGAAGAAGAAGACATTACATCCCAACTTATGGCTGCGGAGTGTTTAAGTAGCATATACAAAATGGAAGGGGATTCCGTAAAAGCCCACAAATATGCTTCGTTTCTTGCAGGTTTTACGATGTCGGAAATTGAAAAGAAGAAAGAGGTTTCAAGGATTAATGAAATGTTCAAAAACCATTTGGCCCAAAAGCAGGAGAAACAAGCTGAAGTAAACCGAGAGAAGGCCATAAAGAAAGTAATAAAGATTATTATCCCGATTGTAGTTGTAATTGTTGTGGTTATCGTTGCTATGGCAAAAACCAGAAGCAAGAAACTTTTGAGACAGCAGCAAGAAAAAGCGGAAAGAAAGTTAGGAGAAGCCGAGCAACAGCATCGCATGGAGCAAGCTGCCATATCTGGTCGGCTGAAACGGAGCAACCAAGAGGTGCGCGAGCTGAAAGACCAAATCAAGAAAATGGATGATTTGGCTGCAAAAACCGAAATGGCCGCCTCGTTTAATGAAGAACCCATTTGTCGCCTCATCATGGAGCGGGTACACGAGGGGCAGTTCAAATCGAAAATAGATTGTGAGCTTTATAAAACGTACGCTTTGGACAAGCAGCAAATGTTGGACTTGCGCGTGGCCGCCGACCGTCACTTCAGCCAGTTCACGCTCCGTCTCAGGAAGGCTTACCCAAAACTTACCAGCATTGATATTGACTATTGTTGTCTCTATCTGCTCAACTTGACCTATGCCGATGTTTCCGCCTTGATGCAGCGTGCCTATAACACGGTTGTTGAGCGTGACGGTAAAATCCAGAAGATAATTGGCAGCGAAAAACCGCTTCCCGTACTCTTGATGGATATAGCTCAGAATCCATCATCTGTTTGATTTATAAGACGATAGTCAAAAACACCGAACCTTTCCGAACCATCATTTTCTTGACAAAGGCAGCTTTGCCAGCCTACTTTTGCATCGTCAATTAAAAACTAAAAGCGATAACTAAACAACTTTAAAACAATCATACCATGAAAACAAAACTAATCACTTTAGCCGTTTTATTGTTGTCCGCTTTTGCCTTGAAAGCCCAACAAGGCGAAATCACCTATGTTGATTTTGAACCCGACACCCTAGTTGAGCTTAAGGATATAGATCATTATCCAGACTCCAAAATGAACATAGATTTAGATTTTGACAATATCCCTGATATTAAAATCTACCAATATACTACCTCTACAGGGTGTTGGTTCAATATAAGAAGCTATGACACAGAGTGGGAATTACATGAGTACGAAGTCGCCGATACATTAGGGCTAATGAACGACCCGGAATTATGGTGGTCTGGAGCAATATTTTGGCTGCCTTATTTCTATCATGATATAGACACTATGAGTGATAGATTTGCTGTAAGACATAAGATAGGAAACTCTTATTATTACGGATGGCTAAGGGTATATATCACTAGCTGTCCGCCAAGTCTATATCCATGGACTGCATTAGATAGGATAGCTTATTGCACCATTCCAAACTATCCTTTGGTTTGGGGTCAAACAAGCCTCACCGAAGGTATCGATGAAGCCGAATCCACAGCCTCCGCCATTATCTACCCCAACCCCACTACAGGCATGGCCACCATAATAGGCGAAAACCTAAGGCAGGCCGAAGTGTTTAACATGCTGGGGCAGCAAGTGTTTAGCATAAAAGGCGAGGGCAATGAACTTCGCATCGACATGGCTGAACTGCCCGCTGGAGTCTACTTCGTCAATGTCACCAACGATGAAGGGCGCAAGTGCGTGCGGAAGGTGGTGAGAGAGTAGCAAATATAATGCAGCCATGAAAAAGTTTATCTATGTTGTCCGCTTTTGCCTTGAAAGCCCAAGAAAATTACATCAACTATAATCTGTATAATCCCGATACTTGTTTCTCTTTTCAATCTTCTGCCGACACTTTGAAATTTGATTTGGATCAAGACGGAACTTATGACATCTATTTTGATGCATATTATCAATCAGGAGCAGGTCTTTTAGTGACAATCAATACGCCTTCGCCAGATTGGCAATGGAGTTGGACTTATGCAAACGCATTCGTCCCATTGACAGACACTACCATGATTGATGAAACATTACGATGGCAGTATGGTTATTGGGAACTTGCCATGTATCCTGAATTCACACATTTCGCTTTCAGACATCAGACGGTGGATGGATATCATTATGGTTGGGCTCAAATCTACCTTACACGCGCTACTCGCGCATGGCATACGGTCTGCGTTTCTGGCATGGGTTATTGCACTTTGCCCGATCAACCCATCCAATGGGGACAAACTGTGTTATTGGACATAGTAGAAAACGAAGTTTCTTCCGTCTTCGCCAACCTCCATCCTAACCCCACCACAGGCCTCGTCACCATTGCAGGCGAGAACCTGCAAAAGGCCGAAGTAATCAACCTACTTGGTCAAAAAGTGCTCAGTACTCAAGGCGAGGACAACGAGCTCCGCATCGACATGGCCGCGCTGCCCGCAGGCGTTTACTTTGTCAACATCACTGACGGGGAAGGGCGCAGGTGCGTGCGGAAGCTGGTGAAGGAGTAGTAAAGATAATGCAGCCATGAAAAAGTTTATCTACCTTTGCGGCATAATGTTTTGAAGTCACAGGCCCGTTTGAGGTTAATAGCGGTGCCGAGTTCACAGTTATACTTCAAGCCTGTCCAAACAATTTAGAATAAGAACAAATAAAAAAATCTACCATGAAAAAGTTATTACTAATAGTCACATTTCTATTGACTACACTATTTATTAAAGCCCAACAAGGTGAAATCATCTATTTAGACTTTGAGCCCGACTCACTCATTGAGTTCAAGCAATATGACCTATTTCCAGATAGTAAAATGATGATTGATTTTGATTTTGATAGTCTCCCTGATATAAGAATCACTCGTTACGTTTACTCTGGAGGAGGTTGGTATGATATGATAAGTTATGAACCGGAGTGGGAAATACATGAATACGAAGTCGGTGATACGCTGATGCCTATGAATGAACCAGAGCAAAGCTGGTCCACAAGAATCATGTGGAGGTGGTATTTCTATAACGGAATAGATACTATAAGCGATAAGTTTGCTGTTAGGCATAAAGTAGAGGATGCTTATTATTATGGATGGTTTAGGGTTTATATCACACGCTGTCCGCCTAGTCCATATCCATGGATTGCTTTGGATAAGATGGCCTATTGTACCGTCCCGGATTATCCTTTAGTTTGGGGTCAGACAAGTATCACGGGTATAGATGAAAATGAAAACAATAACCACTCTGCCATCGCTACCCTTTTTCCCAACCCCACCACAGGCCTCGTCACCATCGCAGGCGAGAACCTGCGGCAGGCCGAAGTGCTCAACATGCTCGGGCAGCAGGTGCTCAGCGTGCAGGGCGAGGGCAACGAGCTCCGCATCGACATGGCTGCGCTGCCCGCAGGCATTTACTTTGTCACCGTCATTGATGATGAAGGACGGAAGTGCGTGCAGAAGGTTGTGAAAGAGTAACAAGCCATGAAAAAGGCATTGAAAGCCCTTTTCCTTCCAGCGGCAACGGCGGCCTTGGCCGCCCTGCCGCTGGCGGGATGCCAGCAGGCAAGACAAGAAGGGAAAAAAGAGCCCGCCACCGAACAGGTAAGCGCCAAAGCGGACTCCACGAAAGAAGATACCATGGAGGCCTTCTACGAGCGGATGCGGCGGTGGGATGCCCTGCATGGAGGGATACGGCATAGGGAAAGCGACAAGTGAAATCACTTTTCCTTGGCGATCTTGTTCATCTCATTCAAAATGAGTTTCAGGTTCTCAGGCTTGGTGAGATTGAGCCAGTCGCAGAAGGTGATGCCCATGTATTTGGCGGTCTTTTTCCAGTTGCCCTTGTGGTCTTTCTTCAGTGAGAAGATGTAGGAATTGCTGGTGCCGAGCAACACTTCTTTCAAGGCGCAGACCTTGTAGACAATCTCGTTGTATAAGCTTTCGCTGGTCACTCCAGTCTTGCACTCGATGACAAACAGTTTATTGGCCTTCATGAAACAGACGTCTAACTCGTTATTATGTTTGATGATGCCGTTGGAAATATGCACACCCATGGCGATGTCATCAGGCTGCAATACGCCTTTTATCAAAGCATAGACATATTCCTCAAACCAGCCACCTGTAAGATATTCAATTTCATGACCTTGCAAGGACCCCTTGCGTTCGGGGACAAAGCCAATATAATTCAAGAACTTGCTCAGATTGGGAATGGGAGTCATAAACTCCTTGTGAGGATTTTCCACTTCCGAGATGATGAGGAACTTCCAGTTGCGGTATTTCTCGCGCAGGATATCCATCACCTGATAGTCACCTTGGCCGAACAAACTTTGTGAAAACATCGTGAACAGATGCTGTGAAAATGCCGTTTCCCTCACTTGTTGGCGTGATTTGTCCACATCACTTTCCAACCCATAGAGGCTAAAGTATTCCTTCAGCGTCATGCGATGCTTGATGGGATACACCTCATCGTCGTCGTCATAGATGCTGTGGTCGAAGATGGTCTTGACAATCAGGTTCTCGCGGGTTTGGGTGTAGAAAAACAAGGTGTCGAACTCCTCGAAGACATGCTGAACCGACAAGGTCATGTAACGGTTGCCGCCCGCCAGATTGAGATAATAATGCGTATCGGGATCCAACTCGCTCTTGATGGTGCGGCAGATGTATTCATAGAGCATCTTGTCCTCGTGCCTTTTGACGATGATGCTTTTTACCAGCGTTTCGTCGACTTCCAATTGCTTGGCCAATAGTTGTATGCAGTCGGATTCTTCTTCGGTGGAGATAAACAACAACGTGTCGCCTTCTTCATAGTATTCCTTAGTGAAAAGATAGGCCGGCATCGGGTTGCTCTTGTCTATGATATTGACGATGGTTTTTGACATGGTGCTATAATTTTGGCACAAAAATAGGGAATTTTTTCAATGATTAAACAATGTCAGGTTTGTAGGGCTGTCACACCGTGGCAGCCGCAACGGAAAATAAACGATGCGGCTGCCGTAATACGACAGCCCTACAAGCCGTAATACGACAGCCCTACAACCAAAATGGTCATTCAACGATGACCTTTCGTGTGGTGTTACCTATTTTCACATAATAAATGCCTTGCGGCAAGGCTATGCTTTCTTTGCCGTCGATATCGTGGTTGATAAGGATTTGTCCGAGGGCATTCGTGATGGTCATCTTTCCTTTGCCTTCCACTATAAAACTATCTTGTGCGGGATTGGGCCAAACTTCAAAACCAGTTGTTTTGACTTCATTCACTCCATCTTCGGTGAGGAATGGAATGTAATAGACCAATCCCAAACTTGGGTCATCAAATTGGTGGGTGATGTGTTCTTCGATCTCTTGCTCATCAATAGTTCCCCAATAGTTGCCAACAGCAGTGATGTCGTAGGCGGAGTTGTTGTATAGGTCAAAAATACCATAGTTTGCTCCATAATTATAGACATGGCCGTTGCCGTGGATTACGTTGTGACCCCAATTGTCTTCAGTGCCAAGGTCGACATCGGCGGCATTAATAACGGTAATGCCCCAATGGTTGTTTGTTATGACATTATTTCGGATGTAAGCCTTGTTGTTCTCATCCATACCATAGATGCTGATGCCGCTGCCGCCATTCATAGGATTAGTTTCCAATTTGTTGTTAATGAATTGGTTGCCGATAATGACGGAACTCAAATTATAGCCTTGCTGGTTGTAACCGTAGCGGCAGTTTTTGATGATATTGTCTTTCAATAGGATTTTGGTTGCGCCAGTTCCCATCAGGTCGGCAATAGAAATTCCACCTATTGTATGGTCACCGTCATCAATGGTACATCTCACAATGCGGATGCTATCCTGAGCGCCTGGTCCAAGATTGATTTGAGGTCGGTTTTCACCTAAATTCAAAAAGAAAATGCAGTCGATGATTTGCGGAGAGGTTTGCCCATTGGCTGGCGAACTGATGGCCGAACCGCTATTATTATCAAAATTGCAATTCGTGAACACGGGGTCACAGTTCATGCAATCGACAACAGCACTTTGTTGTTCGCAACGGAAGTTCTGAAAATGGCAGTCCGTAAAAACAGCCTCGCTTTCAATAACTTGGATGCCGTCCAATTGTGTAATATAGCATCTTCTGAACACGCACGGAGCTGTGGCATCCTCCAAACGGATACGACCATTCACACCATAGTTGCCTGAAAAAGACAACCAATAATAAGTATCCGTATTTATGGCCTCTATCGAGCCTTTGATGGTCAGGGTGACATTGTTGCCAAAGTTTAGGGAATGGTTGACAACAAATTTGTCGTTGGCCGAAATGGTGACGTCGTTTTCGATTCTATAAGAATTGTTACTTTCTGACCATATAACACAGCCGTTGCTGAGTACCACAAGGTCTTCTATGGTATATGTTGTTCCATTGCCCGGGCTTACCCATTGGGCGTTCAGCATGGATGAGAAGGCAAAAGCAATAACAAATAAATAGAGTTTTTTCATGTGTTTTAAGTTTTAAAAACCCTGACCTTGAACCCTAACCCTGACCGCTTTCATATTTAGAACGGTCAGGGTCAGGGTTAATGGTCAGGGTCAAAAAAATCACTTCTTAATCGCTGCGATACCTGGCAGTTCCTTGCCTTCGATGGCTTCAAGCAAGGCGCCACCACCGGTCGAGACATAACTCACACGGTCGGCCAAGCCGAACTTGTTGATGCAAGCCACACTGTCGCCACCGCCGATGAGGCTAAAAGCACCGTTTTGTTCCGTGGCTTCCACGATGGCTTCGGCCAAGGCACGCGAACCTTCGGCGAACTTGTCGAACTCAAACACGCCGCAGGGACCGTTCCAAAGCACGGTCTTCGACTGCTTGATGATACCAGCGTAGAACTTGCGGCTCTCGGGACCGCAGTCCATGCCTTCCCAACCGTCGGGCACGTTCATCGGGTCGACGACCATAGTGTTAGCGTCGTTCGAGAACTTGTCGCCTGCCACCACGTCGAACGAGAGGTAGAGGTTGACGCCCTTCTGCTTGGCTTTCTCGATGATTTCCAAGGCGAGGTCGAGCTTGTCCTCTTCGCAGATGGAGTTGCCGATATGGCCACCCAAAGCGCGCTTGAAGGTGTAGGTCATGCCACCGCAGAGGATGAGGTTGTCGACTTTGGTGAGCAGGTTCTCGATGATCTCGATCTTGGTGGAGACCTTCGAGCCACCCATGATGGCGGTGAAGGGACGTTGGATGTCGTTCATCACCTTGTTGACGGCAGCCACTTCCTTGCCCATCAGGTAACCGAACATCTTGTGATCGGCATCAAAATAGTCGGCAATCAGAGCCGTGGAGGCATGAGCGCGGTGGGCGGTGCCGAAGGCGTCGTTGATGTAGTACTCGCCATAGCTGGCCAAGGTCTTAGTGAACTCCTTCTGTGAGGCCTTGATGGCTTTCTTGGCTTCGTCGTAGCCTGGGTCTTCTTTCTCGATGCCACGCGGCTTGCCTTCTTCCTCAGCATAGAAACGAAGATTTTCGAGCACGAGCACTTCACCGGGTTTCATGGCAGCCACTTGGTCGGCGGCTTTCATGCAGTCGTCGGCGAATTGCACGGGACGGCCTAACAGTTCTTCCAAGTGCTTGATAATCGGCTTGATGGAAAACTTCGGGTCAGGGTTTTTCTTCGGGCGACCGAGGTGCGACATCAGCACGACCATGCCTTTGTCGTTCAAGACCTTGTTGATGGTCGGCAGGGCGGCGCGCATACGGGTGTCGTCGGTGATGTTGAAGTTGTCGTCCAACGGGACGTTGAAATCGACGCGGATAACCACGCGCTTGTTTTCAAAATTGATTTGATCGATGTTTACCATGGTAATATTGTATTTAAAGATTCAAAATTCAAAGATTCAAAATTCAATTATTTAGAATTCAAAATTGATGATTTTCAGGGACTACCACATTGAGGGCCAAAGGCAAAATATCAAAATCGAAAGGAGAATTGGTCAACGTTTCGCCTTCGGTTTCCACTTTAAGCTGGTTGGGCGGGATAGAGACCACATGGACTTTCTTGCCTCTGAAGGTCGACACTTCCTTGAGTTTGTCGATGAAGGTGCCGTTATAGATGTTTTTCACGTTGAGGGCAAACTTTATCATGGATATGCTGCGCACGGCAGTGATGTCCAAGAGTCCGTCGTTGGGAATGGCGTCACGCATCATCATCATGCCACCGCCGTTGAAACGACAGTTGCCAATCGAGAGGCTTAGGATATTGTCATCAAAGACCAATTGATCGTCGATGGTGATTTGGACGTGATCCCCTTTGTATTTGATAAGGCTCGTCACCACGCTGAGCAGATAGCGAATGGTGCCTTTCTTGCCTTTTTGTTTCAGTTCGTTGGTCGACTCGCACACCATATAGTCAAGGCCGGTACCCGCTGCATTGAGGAAGTAGCGCTTTTTCGGGTCACCCCCATTGTTGTAAGTGACTTGACCAATATCGTGGACGAAAACGTTGTTGGCTTTGATGATTTTAGCAATTGCCTTGTAATCCAAAGGAAAACCAAAGGTTCTGGACCAATCGTTGCCTGTTCCTACGGGGAAGGAGCCAAAGGTGATTTCATTGGTAGGGACGATGTCCTGGTTGAAAATCCCATTGATGATTTCATTGTTGGTACCGTCGCCACCCACCGAGATGAACTTACGGTAGCCTTGTTCCACGATGGCTTTGTGTACGATTTCGATGGCATGCTTTGGACGTTCGGTGATTATGGAATCAAATTCAATGGCTTCATTGACAAGGGCTTGTTTGATCAGCGGCCAGTCTTCTCCCGCTCTGCCTACCGAGGCTTTTGGGTTGACGACGACCAGCCATTTATCGTTTGTTTCGGTCATAAAATCAGTTTTTCACGGGTCAAAGATAGGAATTAAAATGATAGGTGTGACGCGTTTTTTAATAATACCAGCAAGAATTGCGCTCATATTGGTATTTTTTGTATTTTTGCAACTTTATTTAAATAGGAGTTAATATGATTACATTCAATGACAGAATCACGCTGGAAGAAGTTGAAAAAGTGCTGTATTCCAATGAGAAAATACAGGTTTCGGAGGCGTGGATGAACCGTGTGGAGGCTTGCTACCGCTTTTTGGAAAAGTTTGCTTCCGACAAAGTCATTTATGGCATCAATACGGGCTTTGGACCCATGGCACAATGGCGTGTCGACGACAAGTATCTCAATGACCTTCAATATAATATCATCCGCAGCCACTCCACGGGTGCTGGCGAGCCTTTAGGCGACATCTATGTGAAGTCGGCCATGATTGCCCGCCTCGGCACGGTGCTGCAATGCCGTTCGGGCGTGCATACCGACGTGGCGAAACTGCTCGTTGAATTCATCAACCGCGAGATATTTCCTTTCATTCCACAACATGGTAGCGTAGGCGCCAGCGGCGACTTGGTGCAATTGGCCCATATCGCCCTCTGCCTCATAGGCGAAGGCGAAGTGCACTACCACGGCCAGTGGAGACCTACGGCCGAGGTGATGAAGGAAAATGGCCTTACTCCGCTCAAGATGCACATCCGCGAAGGCCTTTCGATCACCAACGGCACTTCGGTGATGACCGGCATCAGCGTGGTCAACCAGCATAACGCTGAGACTTTGCTCGACTGGGCTACACTCGCCGCTGTTTGGATGAATGAAATCGCTTCTTCGTTCGACGATTACATGTCGGAAGGCGAGAACAACTGCCGCCGTCATGAAGGCCAACAGATTGTTGCCCGCCGCCTGCGCGAACTCTCAGAAGGCTCGCAATGCCTCAAAAAACGCGCCCACGAACTCTACGACTACGGTCACTCCGACGTGAAGGTCTTTGAGCACAAGGTGCAGGCCTATTATTCGTTGCGTTGCACACCGCAGATCCTAGGTCCCATTTGCGACACGCTGAAATATACCCGTCAGATCCTTGAAGACGAACTCAACTCGGCTTGCGACAACCCCATCGTCGACCCAGAGTCGGAGTATGTCTATCACGGCGGCAACTTCCACGGCGATTACATCTCCTTGGAAGAAGACAAGGTGAAGATTGCCTTGGTGCGTCTCTGCATGACGGCTGAGCGTCAACTCAACTACCTCTTCCATGACCGCATCAACGGCATCCTGCCACCTTTCCTCAACCTCGGCACACTGGGACTGAACTACGGCATGCAAGCCTGCCAGTTCACAGCCACTTCGACGACTGCCGAATGCCAGACTCTGGCCATGCCCAACTACGTGCACAGCATCCCCAACAACAACGACAATCAGGACATCGTCAGCATGGGTACCAACAGCGCTTTGCTCTGCAAGCAAGTGGTGGAGAACTGCTTCCAGGTGATGGCCATCCAATACATCGCCTTGGCACAGGCCACCGACTGCTTGAAGATTGCTGACAAACTGGCGCCCACGTCGCGTAAAATGTACGACAAAGTGCGTGAGATCATCCCGCTCTTCATTGAGGATACGCCGTTCTACAAGGAAATCGCCGAAGTTGAGAACTATCTGAAAACCAATCCTTTGAAATTGAAATGACAAAATACGCCCTCATTACTGGTGCCTCACGTGGCTTGGGAAAAGCCATCGCCTTGCGCTTGGCCACCGACGGTTTTGCCGTTATCATCAACTACCAATCCAACAAAGAAGCTGCCGAAGACACGTTGAAGCAAGTGCAAGAAGCAGGCGGCACGGGTGAGTTGTTGCCCTTCGATGTCTCGAACCCGCAGGCCATTGACACCGCCCTTGAATCATGGCAAAACGCTCATCCTGACGACTACATCTCGGTGTTGGTCAACAATGCGGGCATCCGTCAGGACAACCTCATGATCTTCATGCAGGAGGAGCAGTGGAACCGCGTGTTGGACACCACCTTGAACGGCTTTTTCTACATCACCCGTCGCCTGTTGAAGGACATGATGACCCACCGCAAAGGCCGCATCATCAACATGGCTTCGCTGTCGGGATTGAAAGGCCTGCCGGGGCAGACCAACTATTCCGCTGCCAAGGCTGCCCTTATCGGAGCTACCAAGGCATTGGCACAAGAAGTGGCTGCTCGCAAGGTGACGGTCAATGCCATCGCTCCTGGGTTCATCGCTTCCGATATGACCAAGGACCTTGACGAAGCCGAGTTAAAGAAACTCATCCCGTTGGGGCGCTTCGGCAAACCCGAAGAAGTAGCCGCCTTGACCAGTTTTCTTGCTTCCGATGATGCCGCTTACATCACGGGGCAGGTGATTTCTATTAACGGAGGGCTTTATACATAAAATACTGGCGTTTCGACAGGCTCAACGACCTAGGTCCCTGAGCCCGTCGAAGGGCCGACTTGAAAGCATCAAACTATGAATCATAATAGAAGAGTCGTCATCACAGGCATGGGCATCTGGTCCTGCTTGGGAAAGAACAAAGAAGAGGTTGAAGCCGCCTTGCGCGAAGGCCGTTCGGGCATCGGCATCGACCCGATACGCACCGAATACGGCTATCGTTCCCCTTTGACGGGCATCGTGGAGAAGCCCCAGCTGAAAGGCGTGCTCGACCGCAAGCTCCGCATGTATCTCGCCGAAGAAGGCGAATATGCCTATATGGCCACCTTGGAAGCCTTCAAACAGGCGGGTATCGACGATGCTTACCTACTTGAAAATGAAGTGGGCGTGTTGTTCGGCAACGACTCATCGGCCAAGGCGGTCATCGAGTCGCATGAGATTACGTTGCAGAAGAAAGACACCACTTTGGTGGGATCGGCTGCTATCTTCCAGTCGATGAACTCCACCGTGACGATGAACCTCTCCACCATCTTCCACCTCAAAGGCATCAACATGACCATAAGCGCGGCTTGCGCCAGTGGCTCGCATTCCATTGGCTTGGGCGCTTTGCTCATCCGCAACGGTTTGCAAGATATGGTGCTCTGTGGCGGTGCCCAAGAGACCAACTACCTCTCGATGGGCAGCTTTGACGGCATCAGCGCCTTCTCGACCCGTGTCGACGAACCCACCAAGGCCTCTCGTCCCTTCGATCGCGACCGCGATGGCCTCGTACCCAGCGGCGGTGCAGCGGCCTTGGTGCTTGAAGACTACGACCATGCCGTGGCCCGTGGTGCCACCATTTTAGCCGAGGTGTGCGGCTATGGCTTCTCTTCAAACGGCGAGAGCCACATCTCACAACCAAGCGAAGAAGGTTGCCAGCGAGCCATGACCCGCGCCATGCAAGAGGCAGGTGTGAAAGCCGAAGACATTGACTACGTGAACGCCCATGCCACCTCGACGCCCCAAGGCGACATGTTTGAAGCCATGGCTTTGAAGAATATGTTTGGTGTTACAAAAACACCTATTTCGTCAACCAAGTCAATGACAGGCCACGAGTGCTGGATGGCCGGCGCCAGCGAGATCGTCTACTGCATCCTGATGATGCACGGCGGCTTCATCGCTCCCAACATCAACTTCGAGCACCCCGATGAATATTCGGAAGGCCTCAACATCGTCAATGTGACAACGAACAAGACTTTAAACACTATCCTATCCAATTCCTTCGGTTTTGGTGGGACAAATAGTGCATTGGTAATCAAGAAAATATAAGACAAATGGAATTGTTTCCTGCTTTAGAAAAAGCTTATACCAAAGAACATAAAAAAGCCGGCGAAGCCCAAGAGTTGGCCTATTTCATCGCTTTTGGCCCCATCATTTTCCAAGTGGGTCGACTGATGATCAAGTTTGGCATCTTGGACATGCTGCGCGACAACGAACAGGGCTTGACCCAAGCCGAAATCGCTGAAAAGACAGGTCTCTCGCCTTACGCCGTTAAGGTGTTAATGGAAGGCTCACTCTGCATCGGCCTCGTGTTGGTGAACACCGAAACCGACCGTTTCACACTGTCGAAGACAGGTTGGTTCCTGCTGACCGACCCCGCCATCCGTGTCAACATCGACTTCAACCACGATGTCAACTACGAAGGCTGGTTCCATCTCGAAGAAGCCTTGAAAGAAGGCCGTCCCGCAGGTTTGGAGCATTTTGGCAGCTGGCCGACCATCTACGAAGGCCTCTCGCAACTGCCGCCGCAAGTGCAGAAGAGTTGGTTCGGCTTCGACCATTACTATTCCGACCACTCTTTCGACCAGGCCTTGCAGTTGCTCTTTGGCGACCATCCCAAGACCGTTTTGGATGTGGGCGGCAACACCGGTCGCTGGGCCCTACGCTGCGTCGACTATGACGAGAATGTCAATGTCACCATCATGGACCTGCCGCAACAACTCGAGATGATGCGTGAGTTCACCAAAGGCAAGAAGGGCGCCGACCGCATCGACGGCTATGGCATCAACCTTTTGGACGACAGCCAGCAGTTCCCGACCGACAAGCATTACGACATCATCTGGATGAGCCAGTTCCTCGACTGCTTTGGCGAGGACGAGATCATGAGCATCGTGTCGCGTGCCGCCAAGATTATGGACAAGGACAGCCGCCTCTGCATCATGGAGACCTTCTGGGACCGCCAACGTTATTCTTCCGCGGCCTTTGCCCTCACGATGACAAGCCTGTATTTCACCGCCTTGGCCAACGGCAACAGCAAGATGTACCACAGTGGCGACATGGCCGAATTGGTCAGGAAGGCTGGCCTTGAGGTGGAGACCATCCACGACGCCCTCGGCCTTGGACATAGCATTATGGTCTGCAAAAAACCCTAAACATAATAATTGTCAATTATCAATTATCAATTTTGAATTATAATAAAATGGACAGACAAGAAATAGAAGCAAAAGTCAAGGAGTTCCTCATCGAGGACCTTGAGATTGACGAAGAAAAGATCCAGCCGGAAGCCCGTCTAAAAGAAGACATCGGCATCGACAGCCTCGATTTCGTCGACATCGTGGTCATCGTCGAGAAGAAGTTTGGCTTCAAGATCAAGACCGAAGAGATGGCGAATGTGAAGACATTCAACGATTTCTGCGACTACATCGAGAAAAAGATCGCCTGATCCGAGAATGGCTGACGCCTTGCAACATAACGAATGGTCGGGCAAGACCGACGGATTGCCGTGGATGCAGCGTGGACTCATCCCGTTTTTCCGTGTATCGCCGCTATGGCTGCCCTACGGCATCATGGCCATGGTGGTGCCTTTCTATATGCTGTTCAGCAGGAAAGGCTATCAAGCCATGTACCAGTTCTTCCGCAAGCGTTTCGGCTTTGGACCTTGGAAGTCGTTTTGGAAAGTCTATGCCAACCACTTCCGTTTCGGACAAGTCATCTTGGACCGTTTTGGCGTGTATGCAGGCAAGAAATACCATTTCATCAAGGAAGGTCAGGAGCAGATGGATGCCTTGGAGACGCACCCCGAGGGTTTCATGATGTTGAGCAGTCATGTGGGCAACTACGAGATGGGCGGTTATTCGTTGCAACCCAAGCAAAAGAAAATCAATGCTTTGGTGTTTGCTGGCGAGACGGCCACGGTGATGGAAAATCGCCAACGTTTGCTGTCGCAAAACAATATGGGCATGATCCTCGTGAAGGAAGACCTCTCGCATCTGTTTGCCTTGAATGCCGCGCTTGACAATGGCGAAATCGTCAGCATGCCTGGCGACCGCATCTTCGGCTCACAGAAGACCCTCGACTGCCAATTCTTTGGTGCAACGGCGCATTTTCCCATGGGTGGTTTTGCCTTGGCGGTGCAGAAGTCAGTACAAGTGCTGGCCGTCTTCGTGATGAAAGAAGGCATGAGGACCTATCACGCATACGTGCGTCCCATCCAATGCGACCGCACCGCCAACAAACGCGAACAAATGCAACAATTGGCACAAGCCTTTGCCACGCAGCTCGAAGACATCGTACGCCGCTATCCCACGCAATGGTTCAACTATTTTGATTTTTGGAAAGCATGAGAGCGATTGAAGACATAGCCTTGAAGGAATTGATTCCGCAGCGCCCGCCGTTCGTGATGATTGACCGATTGGTGTCGAGCGACAAGGTGTATTCCGTGACGGAACTCGAAGTGCGCCCCGACAACCTGTTTGTCGACAACGGTCGCATGTCAGCAGCTGGCTTGGTGGAAAACATCGCCCAAACCTGTGCCGCGCGTATCGGCTACATCAATCTCAATAGCGGCGAGACAGTCAAGATAGGTGTGATAGGTTCCATTAGCAATCTGAACATCGCACGCACACCGAAAGTGGGTGAGCATTTGGTGACGACCATACAACTGCTCGAAGAGGTGTTTCAGGTGACTTTGGTGGAAGCCATAGTCAGGAGTGGAGAAGAGGAATTGGCGCGTTGCAACATGAAAATCGCCTTGACAGACATTGATTCAAAAGATTGAATATTATGAAGAAAGATACAGTATTATCGGTCACCAAGAGTTTCGACATCCGCTTCAGTGAAGTGGATTCGATGGGCGTGGTGTGGCATGGCAACTATGCCAAGTACTTCGAAGACGCCCGCGAGGAATTCGGTCGGAAATACGACTTGGGCTACCTGATGATGTACGACCAAGGCTTCTTTGAGCCCATCGTCGAGCTTTCTTTCAAATACAAACGACCGATGATTTATGGCATGAAACCCGAGGTGGAGCTCATCTACCGTCCCACCGACGCCGCCAAGATCATCTTCGACTACGAAATCCGCGATGCCGCGACCAAGGAAGTCTTCGTCACCGGTCATTCGGTGCAGGTCTTCATGGACAAGGTCACGCATCAGTTGGTCTTGTACTGCCCCAAGTTTTACGAGGAATGGAAACAAAGATGGGAGGTAAACGTATGATTGTCAGTGTGGCCAACAATATCATCTCGCCCTTGGGCATGAGCACCACCGAGAACTATGCCGCTGTCAAGGCAGGGCATTCGGCGCTCAGACGCTATGAGGGCAAATGGGACCTGCCCGAGCCTTTTGTGGCTTCGTTGGTGGATCGCGACAAGGTGGAACAAGCTTTTGCTGTCTTGGCCGCCAAAGGAGAATACACTTTCTTCGAGAAAATGATCATCTTGTCGGCTTCGCGTGCCATCCAAGAGGCGGGCATCGACACGGCCTCGGAGCGGGTGCTCTTCATCCTCTCCACCACCAAGGGCAACGTGTTCCTTTTGGACAAGAGAGAGACAGGTTTTTCAGAGGAAAGAGTGCTGCTAGGCTCGGCCGCCCGTCAGATGACGGATTTCTTCCATAATCCCAATCCACCGATTGTGGTGTCAAACGCCTGCATCTCGGGCGTGTGTGCCCAGATTGAAGCCATGCGCAATTTGGAAAGCGGCTGTTTCGACTATGTGGTGACGGTAGGCTGCGACGTGCAGTCGGCCTTCATCGTTTCTGGCTTCCAGTCGTTCAAGGCCTTGTCGCCCGAACCTTGCAAGCCCTTCGATGCCAACCGCTGTGGCTTGAACCTCGGCGATGCGGCTGCGACCATCATTTATACACGAAAAGCAACAGTTAATTCCAACGAATGGGTGGCCTGCCGTGGCGCCATCCGCAACGACGCCAACCACATCAGCGGTCCGTCGCGCACGGGCGAAGGCAGTTACAGGGCATTGAAAGTCGCCCTCGGCGATGTCGATCCCAATCAAATCGCTTTCATCAACGCTCACGGCACCGCAACGATGTATAACGACGAGATGGAATCGGTGGCCATCGAAAGGGCGGGGCTCTCACAAGTGCCTGTCAACGGATTGAAAGGCTACTACGGTCATACCATGGGTGCCGCTGGCATCCTTGAGACCATCCTCTCGATGTACGCCATCGACGAACACAACATATTGGCTACCAGAGGCTATGAGACCTTGGGCGTCACGCATCCTTTGGTGGTCTCCAACCAAAACCAATCTACCGACAAACGGATGTTCATCAAGCTGCTCTCGGGCTTCGGCGGCTGCAATGCGGCCTTGCTTTTTGCGAAAGGAGGTATGCCATGCTGAAACACTTTGTCATGATCACCCCTGAGGCCGTGAAGCTCAACGGTATCGAAATGAGCCATGCCGAGCAAGGCAACGCTTTGTTGACCGAGTTGTATCGTGCCCACGTGGGCGACTATCCCAAGTTCTTCAAGATGGACACGCTGAGCAAGCTGGGTTTTGTGGCTTCGGAGATGCTGCTGAAGGACGAAGGCGAGGAACGTTTTGTGCCGCGCGAGGACCGTGCCGTGGTGCTATTCAACAGGACGGCATCGTTGCAGGCCGACACCAACTATCAGGTCACGATACAAGATCCTGAAAACTTCTTCCCCAGCCCTGCGGCTTTCGTCTACACCCTGCCTAACATCGTCACAGGCGAGATCGCCATCCGCAACAAATTTTACGGCGAGACCTCATTTATCGTCATGGAATCGTGCGACGCGCAAATTATGGCACGGCAATTGATGAATGCCTTCCAAGACCCGATGACGCAAAGCATCCTCGGTGGTTGGCTCGATTGCACCGACGAAAACCACTTCGAGGCGCGTCTTTTTTTGGTTGAAAAACAACAATTTGACAACATAGAATCATTAGAAAACGAACTGTTAAACAGTCTTAATATATCAACAATTCAACGATTAAACAATCAACAATTAAACAATAACAAAATGGACGAACTGATTTACACCTTAAAGCAACAGATCATCGAGGCTTTGAACCTTGAAGACATGACCCCCGAAGACATCGACGAGAACGCCTCTCTGTTTGGCGAAGGCCTTGGCCTTGATTCCATCGACGCCCTTGAGCTCATCGTGCTGATGGAGAAGAACTATGGCATCAAGCTGCAAGACCCCTCCATGGGCAAGGAAATCTTCAAGTCGGTGGCCGTGATGGCTGATTACATCCAGAAGAACAGAACGAAGTAAATGATTGATCCGATTTACATAACAGGCACCGGTGTAGTATCGGCAATCGGCATTGGCAAGGCCGCCACATTGGAGGCGTTGCTGAACAACCGCTCGGGCGTGGGCCAGCTGAAATACTTGAAGACGGAACACAAGGAGTTTCCCGTCGGCGAGGTGAAGCTGACCGATGCCGAGATGCGTGAACGTTTGGGCATTGCCCAAGATGCCGTCACCACCCGCACCGCCCTGATGGGCATGTTGGCCTTGGGCGAGGCCTTGGAGGAAGCCCGCCTGACACCCGAAATGCTGCCCAAGGTGGGTTTCATCTCGGGCACTACGGTGGGCGGCATGGACATGAGCGAGCAGTTTTATCTCGATTATCTCAATGGTGACGCGCACAAGGAATACATCGCCGTTTACGACTGTGGCAGCTGCTCGGAGATGACGGCTGGCCACTTCGGTAAGTTCGCTTTTGCCACCACGCTGGCTACGGCCTGCTCGTCGGCAGCCAATGCGGTCATACAGGGTGCCAATATGATCCGCTGTGGCAAGGCCGACATCGTCGTGGTAGGTGGTAGCGAATGCATCACCAAGTTCCACCTCAACGGCTTCAACTCGCTGATGATTCTCGACACCAAGCCCTGTCGTCCCTTCGATGCCACCCGCAGTGGCTTGAATTTGGGCGAGGGCGCAGCTTATCTGGTGTTGGAGTCGGCCGAGAGCGCCAAGCGTCGTGGTATTGCGCCACAGGCGCTGTTGTCGGGTTACGGCAACGCTTGCGACGCCTTCCACCAGACCGCTTCGTCGCCTGATGGCGAAGGTGCCTATCGCGCCATGAAAGAAGCCTTGGCGTTGGCAGGCTTGCAGCCTTCCGACATCGATTACATCAACGCGCATGGCACGGGCACGCCTAACAACGACGTTAGCGAGAGCCAAGCCATGATGCGCCTCTTCGGAGCGGTGCC
This sequence comes from uncultured Bacteroidales bacterium, assembly GCA_900318265.1. Lineage (GTDB taxonomy): Bacteria > Bacteroidota > Bacteroidia > Bacteroidales > F082 > Limimorpha. The sequence goes on from ONKA01000003.1 coordinate 28,469, forward strand.
ACCCGTGTCGTCGACCAAGCCGTTCACAGGACACACCACCAGCGCTTCGGGCTCCATCGAGGCCGTGTTCTGCATCTTGGCTTTGCAGCATGGCTTCCTGCCCGTCAACCTCAACTGGTCGCAGCCTATGGACAACGGCATCGTTCCCGTGGCAAAACCCGAAAAGAAAGCACTGAAACACGTGCTCTGCAACGCCTTCGGCTTTGGTGGCAACGACTCGTCGTTGCTGCTATCAGGGACCAAGGCCCCTGAGCCCGTCGAAGGGCCGACCGATAGAATACCGGTGCTTCGACAGGCTCAGCAACCTGATTCCATCTTCGTCCTCTCCGCCAAGCAGATCTCCATGCAGCAGCCGCTGAGCGAAGAATGGATGGATAACCCCATCATGTATGATGTGCCTTTCTCCCGCTCCATCGACCCGAGCTTCAAGGAATACATCTCTCCTATCGAGGCACGCCGCATGGGCCGCATCCTGAAACGTTCCTTGGCCACCTCAAAAGAGGCCTTGAAAGCCGCAGGCTGCGATACCGTCGACGCCATCATGACGGGAACGGGCTTTGGCTGCATCGAGAACACGGAGTTCTTCCTCGACGCCCTCTCCAACGAAGGCGAACAGCTGCTGAAACCCACCTATTTCATGCAGTCGACCCACAACACCATCAGTTCGCTGGTAGCCATCCAGACGAAGAATTACAACTACAACGCTACCTATGCACATAAGGGCATCTCGTTTGAGAGCGCCCTGCACGATGCTTGGCTGCAGTTCCGCTTGTGCAAGATTGGTTCCGCCTTGGTGGGCTGCCACGACGAGATGACGGAGACCTTCCATAGCATCATGAAGAAAGGTGGTGTGATGGGCCAAGACGACGAGCGCTGCGGCGAAGTGGCCGTCTCGGTGGTTCTTTCTCGTCATTGCGAGGAACGAAGCAATCTAGACATGTCGGCCCTTCGACAGGCTCAGGGACCTCAGTCTCTCTGTCGTCTCACCGGCCTCAAGATGCTGCACCAACCTACCATGAACGACCTGATGGACGCCGTGACCACCATGTTGCAGTCGGCCGAGCGCAGCCTTGCCGACGTCGACTACATCCTCACGGGCATCAGTGGCAACCACGAGAATGACAAGGCTTATTTGGCTGAGACAAAGACCCTCTTTGGCGACAAGCCCTTGCTGAAATACAAACACCTTTTCGGTGAAAACTTCACCGCATCGGGATTGGGCTTTTATGTGGCCGCACAATGCCTCAAGGCAGGCCGCGTGCCGTCGCATCTCTTTGTCAACGCCAACGAAGCCTCCGACAAACAACCAGCTTGCATCATGCTGTTCAACCGCTCCGACGGAAAAGACTTTACATTAACCTTATTAGAAAGATAAAACCATGTGGGAATACATCATATTTGTAATACTTCAAGCCTTGTCATTGGCAAGTGGGCAGGCAATGTTCAAGTTATTCGTCGATAAACTCGGAGAAGGCGGTTGGGCATACCAGAATCTCAAGCAAACCTCCATGACCAATTGGTGGGTGCTAACGTTGATGGTACTCTTTTTTGGTGCCTCTTTTGCCCTTTGGGCCTACGTGTTGAAGAAGATGGATTTCAGCCAAGCCTATCCTTTGTCGAGTCTTAGTTTCATCTTTGGCATGTTTTTGGCATTCTTTTTGTTTCAGGAGAGCATACCCTTCACCCGTTGGATTGGCGTGGTACTCATCGTAGTAGGGTGTGTATTAATCAGTATGAAATGAAAAAGAAAGCCATCTTGTTAGTTTTGTTCGCGCTGTTAGGCGTAAGTGTTTGGGCTCAGAATGGGAAACCTCTTACTGAGGCCGAGAGCCAAAAGGTAGTGGCCGAGTTGACTGAGGCCGCTGCCTCGATGCAGACTTTGCAATGCCGTTTTGTGCAGGAAAAGACTTCTTCGATGCTGGCCGAGCCTTCCATCGCAAAAGGCACCATGCATTATGTCGCTCCCAACAGGATGCGGTGGGAATACACCGAGCCCTACGTCTTTGCCTTGGTCGTCAATGGCGAGCGCATCGTCAAAGTGACGGACGGCAAGGCCGAGGCCTTGGACGCCAAGTCGGGCCGCATGTACCAAGGCATGGTGGGCATCATCATGGGCAGTGCCTCGGGCAAGAAGTTGTTTGATACCTCGGTGTTTGACGTGGTGCTTTATGACGAAGGCACCTGTTGGCGGGCCGAGATGACGCCCAAGCGCCGCGACATGAAACGCATATTCAGCCAGTTGGTCTTCCGTTTCGACAAGAAAGCCAAAGGCATCAGCCGCGTGGAGTTCAAGGAAGCCGGCGGCGACGTCACCTCAATTCGCTTTGAGGACATCAAGCTGAATGAGGCGATAGGGGAGAAGGTGTTTGCGGAATAAGGAAAAAACCTTATTTTTGCGGTGATGAAACCGCAAAAACTCATCATAGGATTATTATTGTTGTTGGCCTTGGCCGCCTGCGACAGCACCACGCGCGAGGCGCGGCGCATGGTGAAGCGTGCCGAGCTGTTGGCCGACACCCTGCCTGACAGCACCGTGCGCCTGATTGACAGCGTGTTGCGCATGCCTGCGAGTTTCAGCGAGCGGGAGCGTATGGACATGGCCTTGCTGCAGGCCGAGGCCTTGTTTGGCGACCATGGGCAGGAAATCTCGCCCGTGATGGACGACGATTTCTTCGACGAGCACGCCATCCTCTCCACCAGCCCCGAACTGGAGCGCGCCGCCGCCTATTTTGCCGGTAAAAAACAATACGCCAAGGCCGCCCATGCGGCACTCTACAGCGGTTTCGTGCAGCAGCACTACGATGAGAAGGAATCCGCCATGCGTTCGTTCAAGGAGGCGGAGCAATACGGCAAACTGGCTGTTGACAGCCTCACCATAGCGCAGGCGGAGTATTGGATGGGGAAGATGTTTCTTGACAATGGAATGGAACAAGAAGCCTTAAATTCATTTTTGTCTTCCGATAGTTTTATAAGAAACCATTATACCAGCCGCGCCATTATTGAAAACAGTAAAGCTGTAGCCTATATTTTGATGAAACAAAATGATAACGCAGAGCTTTGCCTCCAACAAAGTTTTTTATATGCTGAAAAAGGGAACTCTGACAGAATAAAACATAAAGTTTATAACAATTATTCTGTTCTTTACCGCATACAAGGAAAAAACGACCAAGCCATTAAAACCCTACAGCAAATGATGGATGATCCATACCTTAACGATACTGAAAAGATAGTGTTATTCTTAAATATAGGCAAGGTGTATTTCAAGATGAAAGAAATGGATTCAGTTGCAAAGTACTTACAACAAATGGAGGCAATGTTGCCAACCGTCAACGTAAAAAAGGAAACAAACGCATCAATATACGAACTATTATCACAATATGCCGAAAGCCTAAATGATGATTCTTTGGCTTTGCAATACCGTGAAAAGCATGAAAGGTTATTGTATGACATAATGATTCAGCGGCAAGAGCAGACCATATACAGGATTCAGCAGCAATATGATTATGAGAATCTGCAAAATATTATGAACCAAAAACTAATACATAAGCAACGTCTCATTACCATTATTGGCATCTTTGCCATCATTGGTTTGACAGCATTGGCGATTTCACAGATTCGACTGGCAAAAACGCGAAAACAAGAAGCAGAAACAAAAGCCAACTTGTTCCATTTCATGCAACAGAACAAGGAATTGGCGCAAAGAAGTGAGGAGCAAAAGCAAAACCAAATCTATCTGGCACAGAAACACAAGGAAAGCGAACAAGCTTACGAGGATTTGCTCAAAGAAAAACAGAGGTATGAGCAAACTGCTTCCGAATACGGCGAAAAACTTTCCCTTGCGCTAAAGAAAGAGGAGTCTGTCATGCTTCGCCTGCACTTGTTTTTGGAAAACCAAGGAGATGAAGAATTGTTGAGAAAACTGGAAAAGTCGGTTTTCGGTAAACAAGCACACTTGGATGCAATGATGGAAACCGTGGATTGCCTCTATCCCCAGCTACGGGAAATTGTCAGACAAGAGAATTTGGGGCTGGACAAGAACGAGCAGTTGGATGTCATCTTGTCCTATTTCAACATTTCAAGGCAAGACGAGGCCTTGCTGTTCCACAAGACCACCGACATGGTGGACAAGATCAGGAACCGCAGCAGAAAAAAGATACAATCGGCATCTGAAGGCAAGAATTGGCCTAGAATTAAGTAGTTTTTGGCATCTTTATTCTTCATTTCTTTTCCGAAAAGCATTCAAAAGTTCGGAATGGGGTTTTGAATAGGACATGTTTATTCCTTTCATTATCAATAATCTGTATAATTTTTTAAATTTAATATTCGGAACAAGGTTCGGAATCCGTATCTGTTATTTTATTTTCGTCTCGTGAATTCACAAAATCTAAAAATGTCAAACAACAAAACAAATTACTCAACTATGAAGAACAGATTATTATTCCTTGTGAGCCTATTTGCTTTAAGTCTCTGTACATGGGAAGTTCATGCTTTGAACACCGTATCTTTATCAACACCTAGTCAAAAAAGTGATATTGAAGAGCCACCTCCAGGGTACGAGAAAATCAACTTGTTAGGTGATTTGTTGTACAACATTGGCCCCAACGCCATCGTAGCAGGTGCCAGTGACGATGCTGTTTACATCGCCTTCAACCAAAGCTTCGGCAACGTGAACATCTCCATCTACAATGGTATGGGTGGCATTGTTTACAACACCGTGGTAAACACCAGTGTGCAATCGGTGGTCATCATCCCCTTCACCTCTGCAGCAAGTGGCTCCTACATCGTGGAACTCAACAGCGCCGATGGCTATGCCGAAGGCGATTTCGAACACGAATAATCAAAGTCAAATGTTTAACTAACTATCTAAAACTTAAAAAAATGAAAAGATCTATCAAATTTGTAGTTGCAATAATAGTGTCAGTTGTAACAGTGATTTGTATCCTCTTTGGTTGTCAAAAAGAAAAAGACAAAACCACAGTTGAACTAAACCAAGACAAAGCCTTGGCTGTGATGAAACGCATCAATGATTTTAAGGAGATACGCGAGGCTGTCAATTCGGGCATTAAATCCAATGGCGTTATGACAGTAGAAGAAATGCGCCAAGCAATTGATGCGACATTTAATTATGAACACAGCCAGCACATGACTTATTGCAATCGTACAACACTTGATACGTTTTGCATCTCTATGCCTGCCGTCGATATTAATGGTAATGTAAATGAAGTGGATGTTGTGAATACATATAATGCCTTTGAAACCGAACTGGATAGAATTATGCTCTCGGTCAGTGATGGAATGAATGTTCCAAGTCGTTTCAGTATCATAATGCCTGAGACGAATGCAAAAGAAAACGATGAAATAAAAGTTGTTTTTACAAGAGGTCAAGAAGGCAACCTATCTGGGCAGTCATTGTCAGATATGCTGACATTGAATTCCGGGCTTTGTCTTTATTGGGGCTATGGGTTAGGATGTTGTGATTCTATACTTCAGCAAAACTGTCCTTTTGATGATGCCACAGACTTCCTTAGTCAATTATTTGAGTACTGTGTAACTCCACCTGCTCCATATTATGTATTGATATTAAACAATGTCGAATACGTAACATATACCGCTTATAATTATCCCAGTAATTTGAATTGGGTCTATTGGGAGCCGGCAACACCTCCTACATGTTCTGATTATTGGCTGTATGTTGTTTTTGGGGAATTCGAGGATGATGAACCATGCATTTGTTGGGACGAGTTGTTGTGTTATTACCAAAATGTAACCCAACATGTTGTAATGAACAATGGTAATCTTCACTATTCGCCAAGATACCAAACCCCATATTTTGAATGTTCGTTTGATTACCATCATTTGTATAGACCTCTCCTGCCTCCTGATAAGCGAAGTGTCAGGATTCACTCCTTGACAATTACATATGCTGACCCCGTATGGTATAATCCCATCTCCCCAGATTAAGTATGCAACGGACTATACTTGTCATCTTGGCTCTCATGATGGGGGCCAAGATGTTTGCACAAGAATGGGTGTATAGCTACGAAAACGATTATCTGTTCGACGTCACTTGCCTTTCTTACGGTGATGCCAAAGAACTTGTAGACGGACAAGTAGCTACCAGTGGATCCATGTTTTTCCGAAGTGGTGTTGGTGACTTCTATACCACACATCCTGCTGTCATGTTGCTTTCCTCTGAAGGATCTTTTGTCGCTCAAAACGACTTTTTTCGTCCAGGTTATTGGGGCTCTACCACTCCTTACCTATTTGAAAACGACAATGGTGAGCTGTTTGTATTGACGTCGTACAGTCCTGACCACGACAGTACTTACTTCAATTACTTTATGAACTATGATGATCCACCTGCCAATGCCATCATAGTATTGTATAAGTTGGATGACAAGCTACGAGTCGTAGAATCATACGAACATAGCTACGCCATAGACACTTTTGAGAATAAAGCCAACACTTTTTGGAACAACATGCCTCAAGAACATAGTGGAAACATATTCATATTTTCAGCCTTTGTCGACGAGGGCAATATTGTAGGGTGCTATTCCAAAAGCTCTACTTATTGTCCGGAAGCTCCGAGAGAACATGATTCCATCTTCTTCTTCAGGATGGACTTCAACGGTAACTTCCTTGATAGGGTTGGCTATGAAACTAACGGATCTGGGGAAGTATTCCAATTGTTTTACCGCAGGTATCACATGGTCAAAGTAGACAATGGCTACCACTTGTTCCTGCAGGGTAGCGGTGGAATAGTGGGTCATTCACCAAATGCCAGCAGACAGGGAACGGTGTTTTATTTGGACGAGCATTTCAATATACTGAGATACAAACAGTTCAAACACTACAACGTTATTCCGAACAATGCCAGCAACAACATTTTCTACAACATTTCAGTCTCTCGTAGCCAGCAAAACACAAGCTATGTTGCCACGTCCGCAAGGTCGAAAGACGACCCGAGCCACGACGAGGATTGTCGCCTTTACGAATACAATGACGAGTATGAGGCATCGGATCCATTACCCATCGTAAACTATATGGAGAGGGCAACGGAGGTTTGGGACATCCCAGCTATGTATAAAGCCGTTGACGTGTCAAACGATGGCTCGGTGTATTACGCTTATACGCTCAATGTGGGGTGGTATAACAACAGAGATTCGTGGATAATGATTGAACGCCTTGATGCCGACTTTAATACATTGTCGGAACTTTACTATGACCTTGGCGGGGAGAACGATGAAATCCACAGTGAGGCATGCAGCATTATTGCCACAAGCGATGGGGGTGCTTTGCTGGTCTTGAATTCGTATCCCCTTGACAACATCGAATGGTATCGGACTAGCATCGTAAGATTTTCTGCCGAGGACTTTATGGGCATAAAGGAAACTCATGACAATAACATAAAAGTACGTCCTTATTATTTCTATCCCAACCCCGTGCAAAACCAGCTGCGCATGCACTTCTCCCCCGACGTTCAGCCCGTCCAAGTGGAGCTCTACGACCTGCAAGGTCGCCTGGTACGCACGCAAAGCAAGGCTTTCGAGAGCATCGACATGAGCCGGCTACCTGCAGGCACTTACACGCTGCGCGTCACATTGGAGGACGGGAAGACCTATTCGGACAAGGTGGTGAAGGAGTGATGATGGGGATTGCAAATCCGCAGGAACGAAAGACCGAATTATAGAATTTCTATTATAGAATTTCTATAATTGAATTGAAGCCTTATTCCGCAATGGCGCATGTGTTTTAATTGTTTTTGAAATAAAGTTTCCTTTATTTTAGGAAAGATTTTTGAAAAGTTTCCTTGGTACTAAGGAATGCGACTTCGTAGTACAACAAGAACAACAAGTGAAAGCATTGTATCAAGTGTGTTGGGAAATGCAAGAAACAACAACTTGGCAAAGAGAGATGGATGGAATAATAGAGGCAAGTACGATGACAAAATGCGACAATCTCTTTATCATAACTCATCATGATGAAGAGGTTATTCAACAAAACGGGAAGACCATCAAAGTCATTCCTGCATGGAAATGGATGCTGGAATAACTCCATTTTACGGCACCTGTTTTTATGCAAAGGAATAAATTCCTATTTTTGCCTCTTAATTTAAAACCATTCGCTATGAAAAAGCTTTTATTGTTTTTACTCGTTTTTATGGGCTTGTCCTCGATGGCTCAAGAAAACAACATCTTAGATCAATACAAGGGCTTGCCTTTGCAGAAACATCGCGGCGACCTCTATTTTGGTGAGTCATACAAGGCTCCCAACGCCCATCTTCTCACCGATAATGAGTTGAAGACCATGATGGACACCGAATTATTCGATCAATTTAACTCGGGTCGTACCTTGTATTACACAGGCAACACGCTGAAAACCGTCGGCTGGATTGCCTTTGGAATAGGCTTGGGCTATGCTGGACTGACCTATTTTGTGTATGATTACAATCTAACCAAAGATGCTTTATTGAACATCAATTTGGGATTGCTCAATGCCGGCTTGGGAGTGGATATGTTTGTGGTAGGTTATATTTTGAGGGGCATTGGTAACGGAAAACTCGATGGCGTGGTGGAACAATACAACCAAAACACGCAAAAGGTGTCATTCCATGTTTCACCTTCACTGATGAGATGTTGTCTTTCGCAAGACCAAAGCCATACGACACTGGGTTTGACGTTCAGTGTTGATTTCTAAAAACACGAGTGTATGAACTTTTTGGATAACCTCTTCCATATTGAATCCATAGAAGAAGCCGAAAACGGTTTCGTAGCCCTTTTGTGCTGCAACCCAGAGCATTTGATCTATCAAGCCCATTTCCCAGGCAATCCCATCACTCCGGGAGCCTGCTTGCTGCAAACCGCCGGCGAGCTGCTGCAACATAAACTGGGTCGTCCGCTTTTCCTGAAATCGTCCAAGAACGTCAAATACCTCAATGTGTTGGTTCCTGCCGAGTGCAAAGAGGTACGCTTCACTTTTTCGAATCTTGTTGAGAACGAGACCGAATGCAAAGCCCAGGTGGTCATTGCCGACGAAGCATCCGTCTACACCAAAATGTCGCTAACCTTTAGCTATGAACCCGTCTGATGCCATAGCGACACGGAACCTGATGCAGCAACGGAAAGCCTGCACCATCATGCCGACCTACAACAATGGCGGCACCCTGCGCGATGTGGTGGAAAGGGTGCTGACTTGTTGCGCCGACGTCATCGTGGTCAACGACGGCTGCACCGACAACTCTGCCGAGATTTTGGCATCGTTTGGCGAGCGCATCACCGTGGTCGACTATGGCCGCAACCGAGGCAAAGGCTATGCCTTGAAGCAAGGCTTCAAGAAAGCCAAGCAGATGGGCTTCGACTATGCCATCACCATCGACAGCGACGGACAGCATTACCCCGAAGACATCCCGCTGTTTGTCGAGGCCTTGGAGCAACACCCCGGCGCCTTGATTGTGGGCAGCCGCAACCTGAAACAAGAGAACATGCCCGGCAAGAACAGCTTCGCCAACAAATTCTCAAATTTTTGGTTTAAGATACAAACCTGGATCGATTTGCCCGACACACAGACGGGTTATCGCTTGTATCCTTTGAAAAGGTTGCCCCATATTTTCAGCGCACGCTATGAGGCCGAGCTGTCATTGTTGGTCTTCTCCGCTTGGCGCGGCACTGACCTCGTACCCATCAAGGTCAATGTGCTTTATCCCGAAGACCGCGTCACGCACTTCCGTCCGTTTTGGGATTTCTTCCGCATCAGCGTGCTCAATACCATCCTGTGCCTCGTGGCTATTGTCTATGGTTGGCCTTCACGACTTTTACGAAAACAATAAGAGGAAATTATTAATGTCAAGAATTAGAGAATTAGAGAAAAATGAATCGCATAAAGAATACTGAAATACTGCACCTGCGGTGCTGAGAATTGGGAGGAAGAAAATCGTCACGATTTTCATCTCAAATTCCTACAATTAAAAATTCAACCCAACAAAATACAACCCAAAATGAAAAATTCTCCAATTCTTTAATTCTTGATAAAGCAAAAACACATTCTTGAAAAAAAATGAACAAGTTCTTCCTCAATATCTATGACTACTTGTCGAAACATAAGGCCTTCTCGATAGCCCTATTGCTGGTTGTCACGGCTCTCTGTGTGTTTTCGGCACTGCGTCTGGACTATAAGGAGAACATCGCTGACTTCCTGCCCACCGACCCCGAGAAGGAACGCTATACCTCGGTCTACAACGATTTGGGCAACCAAGGCCAAATCACGGTCATTTTCTCTGCCGACACTACCCAGTTGACTGGCGACGACGCCATCGACGCCATCATGGAGGCCATGGATGCCTTTGAGAGCCATTGGAAGGAAACAGATACCGCCCAAATCGTCAGCGACTTGCAGTGTCGTGTCGACGGCAGCCAAGTGTTTGACGCCATCGACTTCATCCGCGAAAACCAAGCCCTGTTTCTCACCGAAGCCGACTATCAACGCATGGACTCCTTGCTGGCCGACCCCGAGTATGTAGCCACCAGCATGGCCAACATCAAGCGGATGCTTTCCATGCCCACGGCGGGTTTTGTGGTGGAAGGCATCAAGGCAGACCCGCTCAACCTTTATTCGCCCGCTTTACAACGCCTCAACGCGCTCAATCCCACACAGAACTACCGCTTGGAGGACGAATACCTCTTCAACGAAAGCGGCGACAAGGGTTTTGCCTTCTTCTCGTCGCCTTTCTCGGGCAGCGACACCCAAGGCAACGCCAAAATCGTCGATTTGATTGATAAGGTCACGGAACTGACCGAGAGCGAGCATCCAGAAGTAAAGATTTCGGCCGTCGGCGCGCCTACCATCGCCGTCACCAACGCGCGACAAATCAAGCACGACAGCTATCTCTCCATCGCTTTGGCCTTGGTGCTGATCTTTGGCATTTTGATGTTTACCATGGCGCGCAAGCGCAACTTGCTTTGGCTCGGCATCGCCATCCTCTTCGGTTGGATCTTCGCCTTGGCGGTCATCGCCTTGTTCAAGACGAGCATCTCCATCATCGTGGTGGGCATCGGCTCGGTCATCGTGGGCATCGCGGTCAACTATCCCTTGCATTACCTTGACCACATCAAGCAGGAGCCCAACAAACGCGAAGCCTTGAAGGATGTCATCCAGCCTTTGGTCATCGGCAACATCACCACCGTGGCGGCCTTTGCCTGTCTCGTCTTCGTGAAGGCCGAAGCCATGCGCGACTTGGGCCTCTTCGGTGCCTTGACTTTGGTTGGAACCATACTCTTCGTAATGGTCTTTCTGCCTTTGTTTGCCGTGGTGCCGAAAAAGACCAAAAAACTCTTCGTCGACGATGGCAAAGCCCCTTCAGAATGGTGGCGCAAGGTCAAACTCTATGCTTTTTGGCCTTTGGTAATCATCACATTGATACTCAGTTATTTCGGTAAAGAAGCCACCTTCGATGCTGACCTTCATAACATTAACTACATGACCCGCCAAGAGCAGGAAGACTTGGCCTTGCTGAGCGAGTCGCTGCAAAAGGAAGGGGAGACAGACTTGATCTATGTGGTTTCGGAAGCCGAGGATTTTCAAGAAGCTATCAAGCAAAACGAAAGCATCATCTCCCAGTTGCAGCAGTCGATTCCCGATAGTGTGGAATACAGCATTTCGGGTATGGACGGTTTGTTGCCTTCGGTGGAAAGACAAGAGAAGTCGTTGGAGTTGTGGCAAGCGTTCTGGCAACGCCATGAAGGTTTGGCCGAGCAAGTCAAAGCCGAGGCTGTGAAAGCAGGTTTTACAGAAAACGCATTTGCCCCATTTATTGAAGGTATCACCAAGGACTATCAGCCTTTGACTGAAAGCGAGATGGAACCACTGTTGGGTTTGTGTGGCAACTATATGTTGCAGCACGATTCGGTGGCTCGGGTGGTGAATTTTGTGCGGGTGCCGATGGAGGATTCGGAGGCAGTGAAGGAACGAGTTAGAACGGCCCTTCGACAAGCTCAGGGACCTCAACAAGTCGGCCCTTCGACCCTTCGACAGGCTCAGGGCTCAGGGACCTCGGTTTCTAATGGCTTCGCATTCAGTATCAGCGATGTGGGCAATAATTTGGTGAGCGCGCTATCAAGCGACTTCGACTACATTCTTTATGTGTGCAGCATCGTGGTGTTTTTCTTCCTCTGCCTCTCGTTTGGTCGCTTGGAATTGGCCTTGCTGGCCTTCCTCCCGCTGACGGTCGGCTGGGCTTGGATCTTGGGCATCATGAACTTGGTCGACATCAAGTTCAACATCATCAACATCATCTTGGCCACCTTCATCTTCGGCCAGGGCGATGACTACACCATCTTCATCACCGAGGGCCTACTCTACGAATACGCTTACGGCAAGCGGATGCTGAAGAACTACCGCAATAGCGTCATCCTCAGCGGTATCTTGATGTTTATCGGTATAGGCACTTTAATCTTCGCCAAGCATCCCGCCATGCGTTCCTTGGCCGAAGTGGCCATCATCGGCATGGCTACGGTGGTCCTGATGGCCTGCTACCTGCCGCCCATCGTCTTTGGTTGGCTGACCAAGAAAAAAGGCCAACTCAGAGAAGTACCATTGACCTTGAAACGACTGATTTATACCCTATTATCCTTATTGGTCTTCGTCGTTTTCGTGTTCTTCATCTTTACGCCGTTTACCTTGGTTTACATGATTTTGGGTCCCAATACCGAGAAGAAACGCTATCGTTTCCATCGGTTGGTAGCGGCTTTCATGCGCATCGCTTTGAAACTGCTGCCAGGCGTGAAGTTCCATTTGGTCAACAAATACGGCGAGACCTTCGAAAAACCTGCCGTCATCATCGCTAACCACCAGTCGCATCTCGACCTGCTGTGCACCATCATGTTGAACCCCAAAGTGGTGCTGCTGACAACCGACTGGGTATGGAAAAACCCAATTTATGGTTTGGTCATCCGCTATGCTGAATACTATCCCGTTTCGGACGGTTACGACAAAAACCTGGAACGTTTGCAAAACCTGGTGGAACGTGGTTATTCTGTGGTGGTCTTCCCCGAAGGCACACGTTCTGAGACGGGCGAAATTCTTCGTTTCCACAAAGGCGCTTTCCAGTTGGCGCAGTCGCTGCAGCTTGACATCCTGCCTGTCTTTATCCACGGTGCCAACCATGTGATGCCCAAGAAAGATGTAGTTTTACGCGAAGGTCAATTGCATGTGGTGATCGAGCAACGTAAGCCATACGAAGAATTGGCTACAGTGGAAACACGCGACTTGACGTCGCAGTTCCGAGCTTACTATACACAGCATTTTGCCGAACTCAGGAACCAATTGGAAAACACGGAATACGTGCTCCCATTTGTGCGCTACAAATACATCTACAAAGGTCCCGAAGTGGAACGTGCATGTCGCCGCAACTTGAAGAAGATCAAGGCACAGGCTTCGGAAATCGATGCCTTGGAACAAAAGTCCATCTTGATCCAAAACAGCGGCTATGGCGATCTGGCATGGACCGTGGCCTTGGTGCATCGCGATGCGCAGGTCTATGCCGTTGAGGCGGATGAAGACAAGTTCCTGTTGGCCTCGCATTGCAGTTACATCCCCGAAAACCTGCATTTCGTGCAGCAAGGCGATGCCGTTCCACAATGTGAGTATATTATTGAAACCCAAGAATTTTTAAAATGAAGAAGTGCATCATCATAGGGAGTGGATTGGGCGGTCTTTCGACGGGGGTCATCCTGGCAAAAAACGGCTATGAGGTCACCATTTTGGAACAGGCCTCACAGGTGGGCGGCTGTCTGCAATGCTTCACCCGTGATGGGGTGAAGTTTGAGACGGGGATGCATTTCATAGGCAGTCTCGATGACGACCAGGTACTTTCGCATTATTTTAACTACCTAGAAATCAAAGATAAAGTCCACTTCAATCGCTTGGATCCTCAGGCTTACGATATGGTGTCACTGCAAGGCGAGCGTTTTGCTTTTCCTAACGGTCGCGAGGCCTTCGTTGAGCAGTTTGCACAACGTTTTCCTGCACAAAGGGAAAACCTTGAGCGCTATTGCGACTTGGTGGAGCAGGTGGCCAGTTTGTCACCCTTCCGCGACTTGCAGCACAGTGTCGACGAAAACCGTTTTATTGACGACAAGCTGTTGTATCAAAGTTTAAGCGAGGTCATCGACCAAACCATCACCGATCCTTTGCTTCGTGAGGTGTTGGTAGGCAACCTTTCGCTCTATGCCGCCCAAAAGGACAAGACACCCTTTGCCACCCATGCTTTCATCTTCGATTTCTACAACAAAAGCGCTTTTCGCATCGTGGGCGGTAGCGATGCCATCGTGAAGGCTTTGCGTCAGGTGCTAGAGCAATATGGCGGCACCATCCTGACCCGTCACAAAGTGAGCCGAATCCTGGTGGAAGGCAAGAAAGCTACGGGCGTGGTGACGGAAAACGGCAAGACCTTCGCTGCCGATGTGGTCATTTCGGATGTCAATCCCAAACAATTGGTGAATTTGGTGGAGCCAAGCGTTTTTACTGAGGCTTACAAGTCACGCATCAAGGGCATCCCTGACACCGTTTCGGTGTTTTCGCTCTTCCTTCGTTTTAAGGAAGGGGCTATGCCATACAACAACTCCAATTTCTATGGCTTCCACACCGATTCGCCTTGGAAGATGAATGGGACCATCGACGACACTTGGCCGCAAGGCTATCTCTATATGCACCATTGCCATGAGCCTCATCCCAAGACCGCCCGTGGAGGCGTCGTTTTGGCCTATATGTCGATGGATGCGGTGAAACAATGGAGCGAAACAACCATTGGTCGCAGAGGCGATGACTACGAGCAGTTCAAACACGACATGGCAGAACGCCTTATCGACGCCGTGGAACAGGATTTTCCCGGTTTCCGTGCGTCCTTGGCCGACTATTATGCCGCTACTCCCTTGACTTATCGTGACTATACGCTGACGCCCCAAGGCTCCATCTATGGCTTGGCCAAAAACGTCAACAACATCGCCGACAGGGTTTCATTCAAGACCAAAGTCTCCAATCTGCTTCTTGTGGGGCAAAACATCAACTCGCACGGCATGTTGGGCGTGTTGGTGGGCACGATGACGGTGTGCCAACACCTGTTGGGCGAAGAAAAAGTGCGGCAACAGATGGTGGAAGCCAACCGAAAGACTGTTGTCGTCATCGGCGGCGGCTTGGGAGGCTTGGTTTCAGGTGCCTTGTTGGCCAAGGAAGGCTACAAGGTGACCGTGTTGGAGAAAAACGCCATCATTGGTGGCGGCCTGCAGAACTTTAAGAGAAAAGGTGTCAGTTTCCCCACGGGTATGCACGTGTTTGGTGGTTTCAATGAGGTGGGACAATTGCGTAAACTCTTTTCTTATCTCGGCATCATGAATCGTCTCTCGCTTCGCGCCATGGACGAAGATAGCTACGACGTGGTGACGGTGCTTGAGGATGGTACTTCCTATCGACTTCCCAGAGGTAAAGAACAATATATCAACTATTTGGCTGAACTTTTCCCCGCTGAAAAGGACAACATCAGAGCCTACGTTGAGAAGATGTATGCCCTTTCGGAAGAAGAAGATCTCTTTTATTTGCGCGAACGACCCTCACAGATGTTCATGTCGGTGTCGGAAGACGCCATCCTGCCATACGATGAATTGATGGACCGCTACATCAAAGACCCGAAGTTGAAAGGTTTGTTATCTTACATCAGTCCGCTCTTTGGTGGGGTGGCGGGTACGACACCCGCTTTCATGGCCGCTTTGCTGGGGGTGCTGCACATCGGTGGCACTTACCAATTTGTCGGTGGTAGCCAACAGATGGCCGATTTGCTGAAAGGTGTCATCGAAGAGGCTGGCGGACAGGTGCTGGCCAACGAAGAAGTCGTCCAAATCGAAGTGGACAACCACGAAGTGAAACAAGTGGTCACCCGAAAAGGTCACATTTATCGTGCAGACGGTTACATCTCAGATGTACATCCCGACGTGCTCTTACGCTTGGTGGGCGACAAGGCTTTCCCGGTTTCGTTCCGGAAAAGGCTGCAGTCGATTCCCGAGACCTATTCCAGCTTCAAGGTCTACGTGAAATTCAAGGAAAAGGCTTTCCCTTACGTCAACCACACCAACTATTGTCTTTCAAGGTACGATTCGCAGTTCAACCTCAAAGCGTTGCGGCAGGAAGATTGGCCCAGCAGCCTGATGTATTACACCCCTGCTGTCGAAAACCAAGGTGCGTTTGCCGAGACCATGGTCATTATCGGCGAGATGGACTACGGATGGGTCAAACAATGGGAAGACAGCAAGGTGGGTCATAGGGGAGAGGCATACGAAACATGGAAACAGCAGATGACGGAGCAGGTGCTCGATTTCATGGAAAAATGTCATCCTGGATTCCGCGACGGCATCGATTTCGTCATGGCTTCGTCGCCGCTCACCATCCGCGACTATTACGGCAACAAGGAAGGTTCCAACTACGGCTTCTTGAAAGACAGCCACAACATCATGCTCTCGCAAATGTCTGTCTTTACGAAAGTTAAGAACCTGTTTTTAACGGGACAAAACGTAAATATCCATGGTCTATGCGGTGTTTCACTTACCGCGATACAGACGGCGGAGGCCTTCTTGGAGCCCAATGCCATAGTCCGCAAAATCAACAAAACGGAATAGCATATATTTTTTTTGTATTTTTGCAGATTCAACAATATGAAATGGACACTATAAAACTGAAACTTATTTATCCGAAGTGGAACAAACTACCGGGCCAAACGACGTTCAACCTACCGCCTCACGGCCCTGTGGCTTTTGCTGCCACCTTGCCCGAATATGTCGACATCTCGTTCACCGACGAGAATGTGGAACCTATCGATTTTGACGAGGAGTGCGATCTTGTTGCCCTTTCTATGATGCTTACCACGCAGGTGAAACGTGGTTGGGCCATAGCCGATGAATACCACAAACGTGGTAAAACCGTCTTGGCTGGAGGCATCTCGACTATGCTGCATGCCGAGGAGATGGTAAACCATGTCGACAGCGTGTTTTTGGGCGAGTCGGAAGGCCGTTCGGAACAGGTCATCCAAGACTGGAAGAACGGTTGTTTGAAGAAGATCTACAACTACATTGGCAACATGCCGGATATTGCTACGGTGGGTCCCTGCCGTCGCGACCTTTACAAGCGCGATCTTTACAACCACAAGGGTGTGCAGATGGTCGACCTCTTCAATGCCAGCCGCGGCTGCCGTTTCAGCTGCTATCCTTGCGCTGTTTCCTATCTCGGTGGCCGTAAGTTCCGCCCGCGTCCTGTCGACAAGGTGGTGGAAGACATGGCGGGCATCGACAACAACCGTCTGTTCATCGTCGACAACTCGTTGGCGCAAGACAAGCAGTGGGAGATGGACCTCTTCCGTGCCATCGCTCCGCTGAAGAAGAAATGGATCAGCCATACCATCGAGGACGACCCCGAGGTGCTCGACCTGGCCGCCAAAGCCGGTGCTTGGTATGTGTATCAAGCCGTTTACGACACTTCCGACTACATCAAGGAGCGCGTGAAACGCTATCATGACTACGGCATCGGCGTGGAAGGCACCATTCTCTTTGGCCTCGACAACCAGACCGAAGACGACATCAAGCGCTTGATTGATTTCTTGGGTGAAATCGACCTCGACTTGGCCGAGTTCACCATTTTTGCGCCTTTCCCGCACACCAAAGGTCACGACGACCTGCTGCGCCAAGGCCGCATCTTCGACTTCGATTGGGACCACTACAACGCCGGTCAGGTGGTGTACCAGCCCAAGCACATGACGCCCGAGAAGCTGCAAGACCTCTATGAATACGCATGGAAGAGCTTCTATGCCAGCGAGAGTCAAGAGGCAAAGATGTTCCGCCTGTTCTGCAACGTGGCATTACGCGAAATGGAAGAAGGCACCTATCGTCCGCGCGATCGCCGTTTGGCCAACAAATCGTTTGGTCGTGATGTGGACCGCAGCAAACGCAATGTGAATGTGAGAACTGAAAGTCAAAAGCTTATTGTCAGGAATGCGGAATGAGGATCTTTGAATTATCAATTTTCAATTATCAATTATCAATTTTGAATTCATGAAAGTATCTCCAGAATATTACGACGAGATTTTCCCCTTCAAGGGTGAATGGGACATGGAATCGACCTGCGGCTTGAAAATCAGGGAGGTGGAAGGCAAGACCTACGTCATTGTCACCGAATTGTATCAAGACAATCCAGGCACTTCCGTAACATACGCTGGTCGCAAGTTGGCCGACCAGATTTGTGAAGCAAAGAATCTGAAATTGGAAGACATCGTCTATTTGGAATGCACCCCCAATACCAACTCGAAGCTGTCGTTCTACGACGAGGAGTACTTCCAAGTGGATTTCTTTGCCGACATGCAGCACAAATACCGCCAGCTCTCGAAGGAAGAAGTGATGAAAATCCTAGGTAGATGAAGAAATTAATACTTGTATTCAGTCTATTATTGTTAACAGGGATGACGAAGGCACAGGTGAAGATTTGGGAAGGATTGGACATCAGCTATGGTAGACGAGTCAAATTGACGTCTTTCTTGGCCGACGAAAATCCCACAGGCACCGCTGTCATCGTTTGTCCCGGAGGAAGCTATTATTGGCTTGACAAGAAAAACGAAGGCGATACCGTTGCCATGTGGCTGCAAAGCCAAGGCATCTCCGCTTTTGTGCTCGAATACCGCGCCGCTGGTATTCCTGCGTTTGCTTACCGCCACAGAGCCATCTTCAGAGGACGACAACACCCTGATATGATTACCGATGCACAACGGGCGCTGCAATGGGTGCGTACCCATGCCGAAGAATACCATATCAACCCCGACAAAGTGGGAATGTTGGGCTTCTCGGCTGGCGGCCATCTGGCGCTGTCGACGGCTTGGTTCCACTATCACGACTTCCTCAAAGACGCAGGGGTCGAAAACGAGACCAACCTTCGCCCTGCTTTTGTGGGCGCCATCTATCCTGTGGTGACCATGGTGAAGCCTTACGTCCACAAGCGTTCGCGCCGTGGACTGCTCAGCGAGAAGCATCACCGCGACCCGGTGATGTGTGATTCGCTCTCACTGGAACGTCATGTCCCAGCCGACTGCCCGCCGGTTTTCCTCGCCAACTGCGTCGACGACCCTGTGGTCGACTACCGCAACTCGGTGGTCCTCGACTCGGCCTTGACCGCAGCCCATGTGGACCACCGTTACATCCAATTTCAGACAGGCGGCCATAGCTTTGGCGCCAGCGAGAAACGTGGCACCGCTGAGTGCCGCGAATGGAAGACGGAATTCCTCAAATGGCTCGCCGAAATCAAGTTTTAACCAACAATTTGAAACCGATGATCAACAACGACATAGAATACCAGTCCGTAGAACAGATCAAAGTCTATCAAGAAGGCTTGTTGCACGATGCCTTGGTCTATTTGGAGGCACATTCGCCCTACTACCAGAGGATGTTCAAGAGCTATGGCATCCAAATCGACAAGATCAAGCATATCGAGGACTTGGTGAAGATTCCTTTCACGGAAAAGAAAGACCTGCAACTCTTCAACGATGAGTTTTTGTGCTGCCCGAAAGATAAAATCATCGACTATATCACCACATCGGGCACCTTGGGCGACCCCGTCACCTTCGGCTGCTCAGAGAAAGACTTGCAACGTTTGGCCTTCAATGAGAAGAAGTCGTTTGAATGCGCTGGCGTACATGCAGGCAATGTGGTGCAGCTGATGACCACCTTGGACAAGCGTTTCATGGCTGGACTGGCTTATTTCCTCGGTCTTCGTGAATTGGGCGCGGGTGTCATCCGTGTCGGCAACGGCATCCCCGAATTGCAGTGGGACACCATCCGTCGCATCAAGCCCGACACCATCATGTGCGTGCCGTCGTTTATTCTGAAACTGATCCAATATGCCGAAGAACACGGCATCGACTATAAGAACAGCAGCATCCGTCGTATCATCGGCATCGGCGAAGGCTTGCGCGACCAGGACTTCAACCTCAATCTCTTGGGTAAGAAGATCAAAGAAAAATGGGATGTGCAGCTCTTTGCCACCTATTCCTCGACGGAGATGGGCGCCACCTTCTCGGAATGCGAGTATGGCCTCGGCGGTCATGTGCATCCCGAGTTGATTATCGTCGAAATCATCGGTGAAGACGGTCTGCCCGTCCCCGATGGCCAGCCAGGTGAAATCGTGGTCACCACTCTGGGCGTGGAAGCCATGCCGCTGCTGCGTTTCCGTACGGGCGACATTGCCGCCAAGATCGTCGACCAATGCAAATGTGGCCGTAACTCCTATCGCCTCACGCCACTTGTGGGCCGTAAGAACAACATGATTAAGTTGAAAGGCACTACGCTCTATCCGCCTGCGATCAACGACGTGTTGGACAACACCGACTATGTGGAGAACTACGTCATCGAGGTGCGCCAAAGTGAGGCCGGCACCGATGATGTGGTGGTGAAGATAGGCCTGAAATACCAACCCGACTTTGATGTCGTCAAGGTGTTGAAGGACAGCTTCCGCTCACGCATCCGCGTGGCACCCGCCATCGAAATCCATCCCGTGGACGAAATCAGGCAGATCAACTACCCCGCCAAGAGCCGCAAACCCATCAAATTCATCGACTTAAGAAACAAATGACGACCAACTTCGACGATATTAGACCCTTCAACGAGGATGAGATTCCTGCCGCCACGCAACGCATGGCCGACAGTAATGTGATCCCCGCCATCGCCCAATATCTCGGTGTCCCAGCAGAGGCCATTCGTGACCGCATCAGAAACATCAAGACCTTACAGGAATTCCAGTTGGGCCTGCTCAAAGAGGTGATTGAAATCTTGCTGAAAAAGACCACCACGCAATTCGATTGGTCGGGGGTGGAGAACATCGATGAGAAGAAGCCTTACCTATTTGTTTCCAACCACCGCGACATTGTGCTCGACGCGATGTTTTTACAATATATCTTGTGCGCAGCCGGACAAAACACCTGTCAGATTACCTTCGGCAGCAACCTGATGTCGCATCCTTTTGTCATCGACTTTGGCAAGGTCAACAAGATGTTTCGCACCGAGCGTGGAGGTTCGCCCAAGGAGTTCTACAACAGCATGATGCACATGTCTGAGTATATGCGTCATGTCATCACCGAAGTGAATGAGTCGGTGTGGATTGCCCAGCGCAACGGCCGCACCAAAAACGGCATCGACGCCACCGACCCGGCCATCATCAAGATGTTCGGCATGAGCCGCCGTGACGACAGGGTGGTCTCGTTGGCTGAGCTCAATATCGTACCTGTGGCGGTGTCCTACGAATGGGAGTCGTGCGACAAACTGAAGACCTTGGAGTTGTATCTGACCAAGAAAAACGGCCATTATGAGAAGAAACCGGGCGAAGATCTTAACAGCATCCTGATGGGCATCATGCAGCCCAAGGGTCATGTGCATTTCCATATCTGTCCTCAGGTTACTGAAGATGATCTGAATGCCTTGAATGACTGTCCTTCGGGCGAGTTCTACAAGCGCGTGGCCGAGTTGATGGACAGCCGCATCAATCCGTATTTCTATCTCCATCCGAACAATTATATCGCCCACGATTTACGAAGCGGCACTGACACTTACGCTGAGCATTACACCACCGAGCAAAAGGCCACGTTCATCAAGTACATGGATTGGATGAACGACTATCCTGATTTTGACCGTTCAGAATTGGAGGAAATTTTCTTGGGGATTTATGCTAATCCAGTGGATGTGAGAGCAAAGTATTAGTATTAGAAATTGTTTCCTGCACCAAACAGGCTACTATTATAACATTACAGGACATACTTTGCGATGACTGTAGTATCATGTTATTGCAAGAAAAACTTGTAATAAATAATTCTATCTAATTAAAAATCAATTATATAGATTTTAAAAAATTTGTAATATTATAAAAACTTGCCAAAACAGTGAAAATTTGCTATACTTTTGCAGTATAAATTTCAAAACAAATAATCAAACAACTTCTAACCTTGAAAATTAGTAATTATGAAGAAACTAGTATTGTCATTTGTGCTTATGATTGCAGGTTTGGTAGCAATTGCACAGGAAAACGACATCTCGAAAAAAATGGTACGAGATGACTACCACCTTTGTTTTGTACAGAATAATGAAGTGATTCCCGATGTGGAACTACAGAAACTTCTAAGTGAAGATGTTTATAATAGTTATCAAACTGGAAGAGTTCTATACAAAGTTGGAAATGGAGTAAAAACAGGTGGATGGATTGCTTTTGGTGCTGGAATGGGACTGGGTCTTACTGGATTAATGTTAAGTATGTACGAAGAGTCTCAATCTTTAAGAACGACTGGTGCAGTAATGTATGTTGTGGGTATTTCAGCATACTTGAATAGTTTCCTACTGATACCTTCAGGATATATCCTTCGTGGAATAGGTGCTGGAAAAATCAGCAGAATAGCTGAGGAATACAACCAAAACACAACCGTTTCCTATCGCCTCTCACCTGCCGTTATGCCCGTAAATGTTCCTCAATCACAAGGAAATATGGCGTACGGAATGACGTTTAGCGTCAATTTCTAGTCTTTGATCAGTTTTTTGTAATCGACCTTTCCGTTGCCGTTCATCGGCAAGGCATCAATGAATTCGATGGCCGCTGGAACGAGGTGAATTGGTAAGTTCGCCTCACAGTAGGCCATCAGTTCTTTAATGGTGGCTTGGGTGTCGGATTCCTTCAGCACCACAAACGCCTTGGGCAAATGACTTTCCGAATGGTCGGGGTCCTGCATAGGCACCACGGCACAAGCTGCCACAGAGGGATGCCGCATAATGCAGTCCTCAATCTCCACGGGAAACACCTTGGAGCCGTCGTGACGGACAATCATGCGCTTTTTGCGGCCTATTACGAAGATGTTGCCCTCTTCGTCCACATAGCCCATGTCGCCGGTGTGGAGCCATTGGTTACCATCAGCATGGATCTGGATGAGGTTGTTGGTGGCTTCTTCGTTTTTATAGTAGCCGAGGAACTTCAATTCCGAGCGGACGCAAATCTCATCGTCGAAGGTCTTGACCTCGTAACATGTCACGGGTTTTCCTGAAAAGCCTTGCACGTATTGTTTCTCGCTGCCTTGCGGTGTGAAAGAGATGACACCAGCGGTCTCAGTCATGCCGTAGGCTTTCGTGACGTCGTAGCGGCAGCCACCTTGATGCAAGCACTCGTTGATGCGTTTCTCGAAAGCCGTGTTCAGGATATCGCCAGCCACATTGATGGATTTCAGGTAAGAAAAGTCTTCCTTGACCTCTTTTTTCTCGTTGACGAAATCCCAATAGGCAGGCACCGAGAAGACGTGCTGCGGCTTGTATTGGGTGAGGAGTTTCAGGAATTCCTCGCGGGGTGCGATGGGGATGACGACGACGCGCATGCCTTGGAACAAGGGAAGCATCAGGGTGTTGGCCCCAAAGAAAGCAAAGATGGGCAAGATACAGAGCGCAGTGTCGTCGCTCGAAATGTTGTTGAGAACTGGTGGGTTGGGAAACATGGAGTGCATGATGTTCTCGGTGGAGAGCATCACGCTTTTCACCGTACCCGTGGTGCCGCTGGTTTGGAACAGGGCAGCCATCTCGTCGGGAATCCAATGGTATGGCTCGGTCTCATCCAAGCCTTGTGCCGTCTTGTAAAAGTCTTTCCAATGGCAGAATTTCTTGTGTTTCCAGAACACCTTTCTCCTTCCGTTGAACCACTCGCCTACGCCAAACCAGAACGAGGCTACTGGAATGGAATCGGCACCCGAACACACCACGACTTTCTCGACGTTAAGCTGAGCTTCAGCCGTAGCCAAACTGGCTGCGTAAAGTCCCATGACGAACAGCATCTTGGAGTGTGTCCTGTCGACGATCTTGCAAAACTCTTCGGGGGTGTATCTGACATCGATCATGCAGGGGATGGCGCCGATTTTGTTCAGTGCCAGGAAACACATCAACGACTCGGGCATGGAAGGCAAAGCCAGACAAATGATGTCGCCACGTTTCACCCCATGTTTTCGGAAAGCCATAGCTGCGATGTCAACGCGTTCCAGTAACTGCTTGAACGTCGTTTCCGTCTTGAAATAGCACAAAGCAACCTTGTCGGAATACTTTTTTGCAGCCTCCCTGAACGTTTCGTATAAGCCTAGGTTTTCTTTCATATTGGCGGGCATGAGCGAGGTCGTATCAAATTGGGTGGCAAAGATACAAAAACTTCTTAATAGTTTAGAAAAGGCAGAGTTTCGTTGGAAAAAAGCAGCAAATGAATTAATAAAAAGAAAAAGTCGTATTTTTGCGCCAAATTATCATAAATCGTCAAAAGTCATGGCCATAGAAAATTATCCTAATCAGCGTAAGAAGCATTGCGAGACAGGAACGCTTCTGAATATGCTGAAATACTATGGCTACGAAGGAATGAGCGAGACCATGGCCTTCGGCATAGGTTCGGGATTCAATTTTGTTTATTCGCCTTTCTTGAGGATGCGTGGCGTGAAGTTGCCGATGTTTCGTATCCGTCCCGGACTGATTGCTAAGAACTATTGCGAAAGAATGGGCATTGGTTTCCATTATGAGGAATTTGGCAATCGTGTCAACAAATCAATGAAGGCCCTCGACGAATTGGTCGACCAGCAGATACCCGTTGGCCTTGTGGTCAATGTGGCCCGCCTTCATTATTTTTCGCCTGTGGTCAACGAGTCAAACTTCAATGGACATGTGCTCACGGTCATCGGCAAAGAAGGGTCGAATTACACCATCGCCGATTCCGACACGCGCTTGACCACCGACGACTACGTGTTCTTGACAGAAGACGTCATGCGCAAGAGCCGTTTTGTATCAGGCTTGGCTGCCCCTCATGGCAAAATGTTCTATATCGATCCGCTTCCTAAAGGCTTTGGTGAGAACATGGACCTCAAGCCTGCCATAATACAAGGTCTTGAAGAGTCGTGCCGACGGATGCTTCGGGTGCCTGTGCCGTTCTATGGCTGGACGGGTTTGAATTGTTTCGCCAGAAGCCTTAAGATGTGGAAGGTGTGGTTCTCCGAGAATCTGATAGGTTTCATTTTGCTTTGGATTTATCGGTTGATTGAGACGACGGGCACTGGTGGAGCAGGCCATCGTTACATGTACGCTGACTTTCTCAACGAAGCCGCTGAGTTGTTTGGTAGCGAAGTGTTGGCCGACTGCGCCAATCTGATGAATGCCGATGCCGATTCGTGGCGCCAGTTCTCGCTCGACAGCCGTCGTTACATGAAGAGTGACAACATCACCTTGAGGGAGATGTCAGAGTTGCTGGAGACGATCGGTCAGCAGGAAAAACGGATTTTCGAAAAGATCGACACAGAGTTCTTGCACTCCGACTTGGTTCGTAAATATGCATAAATCAAACAGAGAATAACGTCATGGGTCCGCTCATCCAAAAGACATCGCGTTGCGCCGTCATCGGACACGGCAGTTGGGCTACGGCCATCACTAAAGTGTTGATCATGAACGAGTCGTCGGTCTGCTGGTACGTCCGCAACCAGGAAGTGCTTGAGTCGCTGCGCACCGAAGGCCGCAACTGTCGCTACCTCTCCGATGTCGAGTTCGACATGAGCCGCATCCACCTCACTGATGATGTGAACGAGACCGTGGAATGGGCTGACATCATCTTTTTAGTGACCCCCGCACCTTACTTGAAGTGCTATCTCTCCGACTTGAAGACCCCACTAAAAGACAAGATGGTGGTTTCGGCCATCAAGGGCATCATACCCAAGGACAATCTGTTTGTCACGGATTATCTGAAGCAAAACTATGGTTTGACGGATGCGCAGTTGTGCTGCATCAGCGGTCCGACGCATGCCGAGGAGGTGAGTCACGGAAGACTGACCTACATGACTTTCGCCTGTTCCAACATAGGCAACGCCCGCGTCATAGGTGAGAAGCTGAAGGCGCCCTTCGTCAAGGTGAATTGCTTGAGGGACATGAGTTATCTGGAGCATTCTTCGGTGCTGAAAAACATCTATTCCGTCATGGTGGGCATGGCAATGGGCTTGGGCTACGGCGACAACTTCATCGCCGTGTTGGTCTCCAACTGCATCAAGGAGATGTATTTCTTGTTGTCGCCCCAAAGCGTCAACGACCTAACCAAGTTCAACCCGTCCAATTTCTTCGGCGACTTGCTCGTGTCGTGCTATTCGAGCCACAGCCGCAACCGTCAGCTGGGTGTGTTGATCGGTCGTGGTAACACAGTGAAGACCGCCCTCAACGAGATGACCATGGTGGCCGAGGGTTATTATTCCTCGGCGATGTTGCCTTTCCTGCCCGAGGAGCAGCGCCGTCAGCTTCCCATTGCCGAGAAAGCCTATCAAGTGCTGCATCAGGGCATGTCGGCCCGCAAGGCCATGAAAGACCTTGAAGACCTTTTGGAATAATATCTAGATAGTTTACAGCAGATAAGCCAAGGCTGCGATGACACCGATGATGGCAAGGATGAAGAGAATCACTCTCCATGCCGAGACAGGAGCCTTGCCGCCCACCTTGCCCGTTTGTCCGTTCACCGCAAACTGATACACCTTGTCCTTGTATTTGAACGAAGAGATCCAAGTCGGAACGAGGAGGTATTTGTAGGTGATGTTGCTGTAGAGCGTCGAGAAACGAACGGAATCGGAGCGGTCGGCGTTCCAATGTCTGCGGACGTAGGATGAAATACTTGACGACAGCCGCGACTGTATGGTCTTCTGAGCAGAATTCCAACCTTCTTTTAAGCCGATGGAATAACGTTCGGCAACAAATCCTGCCACTACTTGCGGGGAATAAGGAACCAGTTTCGAGAAATCGAAAGGCTCGCAAGCACGCACACCCGAGTCGGCTTGACGTTTCGAGGCCATGACGGTCACGTCGTCGAAAAACTCCTGATAGATGCCGCTGACATGCCGCCAGTCGGTAACTGTTTTTCTGTTGCCGTCTCTGTCTTTTACGGTGCGGTCGTAACCAGCGCGTGCCGTGAAGTTGGACGTGGTCTGAGCATCGTAGGTCCAATAGGGGAGATACACACCTTGGAAGGCATCGGGACGGGCGTTCTGTTTGGCTTTTCTGGGTGCAAACAGCTTGCCTTTGAGCCATTTGGTGAAGCGTTCCCCCGCTTGGTCCTTGGTGATTGAGAAGGGGCAGACTGCACCAGGAGCGATGGTGTTTTCGGTGGCGGCTGGCATCACACTGGTAGAGCCGCAGAAAGGACACACGGCAGCGGTTTCGAGGGCGTCGTAGACCGTCACTGCACCGCATTGCTTGCACTGCACTTCTTTCTTCTTTTCACCCCAGTCGAAGCTTTCGGTGTGAAGTGCCGATTCGAAGTCCATTTCGCAAATCTCGCCGCCTTCTTCTGGCTTTGGCAGCTCACAGGAGTAGCCGCAATAGTCGCAGTGCATCTTGCCTAAGGCAGGGTCGAAGAAGACCGTAGCGCCGCAGTTGGGACATTTCTTATCGGTTTCTCTTTCAGTTTTTTCCGAATAATATTGTTCTTCAGGGTTATCGTGGTATTCTGACATAAGCGTTATGTTTTTTGACATTAATTTGTGCGCAAAGATAGGAGTTATGGAATTAATGGTCAAGAAAAACGGAAAAAAGGTGTTTGACCAATGGGAATAATTCCTAATTTTGTCCCCAAAGTAACAAACAATTAGTGTATGAACAGGAAAACTCTACTTTTTCTTTTTCTCGCTCTGATGATTTCACCTCTTGCCGTGCTTGCGCAAAACTTGACGGTGACGGGTAAAGTCGTCTCAAGCGATGACGGTTATGGCCTTCCTGGTGTCACCATCCAGTTGAAAGGTACCTCTGCCGGAACAGTGACCGACATGGACGGCAACTACAGCCTGAGCGCCGACAGCAAAGGCGTTTTGGTGTTCAGCTTTGTGGGCTACAAGACCAAAGAGGTGGCCATCAAAGGCAAGAACATAATCAACGTCACCCTCGATTTGGACTCGCAGACGCTTGACGATGTGGTGGTCACCGCCCTCGGCATCAAGCGTCAGAAGCGCGAATTAGGTTATGCCACTGAGGAAATCGGTGGTGACCTGATTGCCAAGTCGGCTACGGGCAATGTCATCAGCGCCTTGAGCGGTCGCTCAGCGGGTGTGCAGATCATCAACCCCAATGGTGTCGATGGCGGTTCGTCGCGTATCACCATCCGTGGTAACAACAGCATCTTGGGCGACAACCAACCCCTTATTGTCGTCGACGGCGTGCCGATGTCGAACGAAGGCGGTGTCACCGACTGGAGCGGAGGTCGCGACTGGGGTACGGCCTTGAACAACATCAACCAAGAGGACATCGAGAGCCTCGACATCCTGAAAGGCCCCACGGCGGCAGCCCTTTACGGCTCGCGTGGCGGCAATGGCGTGGTGCTCATCACCACCAAGAAAGGCTCGAAACAACGCGGCCTCGGCATCAGCTACTCGGCTGGTTTCAAGATCACTACGCCTTATCTCTACCGTTCGGTGCAGAACAAATACGGTGCAGGTGGCCCCATCACCTTCCATACGCCGACTTTGACGCCCATCGAAGGCATGACCGATGAGAATGGCAACCAAGTGTATGAATATCCTGGCATCTACAGCGTCGACAACGGTCCGGCGGGTGAGCCCACCAACACCACCTTCGGCTACTACGGTGGCGCCCAAAGCTGGGGCCCCGCGATGAACGGCGAGAGCGTCCTCTGGTGGGACGGCGTGGTGAGGAAATACGACCCTCAGCCCGACAACCTGAAGATGCTCTTCAAGAACGGCCATACGATGAACCACAACGTGGCTTTCCAAAATGCCGGCGACTTCGGTAGCGTCCGTGTTTCGTTCACCGACTCGCGCACCGATGCCATCATCGACAACTGCAACTTGAGGCAAACTACCGTCAATGTTGGAACCTTATTGAATGTGTCGGATAAAATCAAGGTCGATGTGGCGTTCAACTACTTGGACTACTACCGCCTGAATTCTCCTGAGATTGGCGAGTCGAACAGCAACTTCAACAAAGGTCTGCTCTACAGCTGGCCTCGTAGTTGGAAAGGCCTTGAAGTCACCTCCTACGAGAACCCTGACGGCACGATGAATCAATTTGACGGCTATCCTTATCAATACATCTACAACAGCACCTTCTGGACGTTCTACAACAACAATACCACCCTCGACCGTGATAAGATGTACGGCTCCGTCCGCTTGATGTACGACATCACACCTTGGCTGACCGCCTCTGCAAAGGTGGCTTTGGACTGGACCGCCGACAGCTATACCACCAAGCACAAACCCACCACCATCGACGGTATGGCGGGCGGTTATTATTACAAGAGCAAGTCGAATGCGGTGACCCGTGACATGGACTTCCTCATCACTGCCTATAAGGACAAGATCTTCGGATCGAAGTTCAACGTGCGCCTTTCGGCAGGTGGCGAACAGTATTATGGCTACCGCGACGGCCTCAACGGCACCTCGGGCAAATGGGCATACGCCAACCTGTACGCCATTAGCAACTACTCCAACGCCACGGAACGCACCTTCGGTGAATCGCGCTGGGAGAAGCAAGTCAACTCGGTGTATGCTTTCTTCAACATGAGCTACAGCGATTGGCTGTTCTTGGATGTGACAGGCCGTAACGACTGGTCGTCGACGCTACCCATCACCAACAACAATTATTTCTATCCTTCGGCCACTTTGAGCTTTATCCCGACCTCGGCCTTCAAGAATTGGAACTGGGGTCCGGTGAACTACTTGAAACTGCGTGGTTCGTGGGCACGAACCGCAAGTGACACCGAGCCTTACCAGCTGACTTATACTTATAACACGGGCTCCTTCGGTCATCAGCTTTCGGCCACCTTGCCTGCCACAGTGCCGCCCTTGGAGTTGAAGCCACAGAGACAACGCTCCTACGAATTGGGCTTCGACCTCGGACTGGGTGCCAGGTTCAACATGGACTTCACCTATTACAACATCTATTCTTGGGACCAGATCCTTTCCTCACCGCTGGCTCCTTCGTCGGGTGCCAACAACGTGACCATCAACACGGGTGTGGTGACCAACAAAGGTATCGAGGCCATCTTGACCTACGACATCGCCCAAGGCAAAGACTACGGCGTTCAAGTGGGCTTGAACCTTGCCCGCAACAAGAACAAGATTGTCGACCTGTCGGGTGCCAACATGTACCTGCTTTCCGAGATTTGGGGCTCCAATGGTCCTGCCATCGCCGTGGAAGAAGGGGAGGAGTACGGCACCATCTACGGATGGGACTATGTCTATGAATATACAATGCCCGACGGCTCCGTCGTCGGCCCGTTCTACGATGAAAACGGCAAACCGCTACCCTTGCTGAACGAAACGGGTACCACCTACCTGAAGACCGACAACCGTGTGCCGATTGGCAACTGCGCGCCTTTGGTGACGGGCGGTATCAACTTGAGGGCTTCCTATAAAAACTGGTCGCTCTATGCTTTGGTCGACGCCAAATTGGGTGGTCAGATCTATTGCGCCTCCTACGTGGTGGCCATGCAGACGGGACAAAGCCTCGAGACGCTCTATGAACGCGACGGCAACGGTCTGCCTTATTACGAAAACGGCGAGTTGCTTGGCAACTACGGTATCATCCTGCCAGGCTATTGCATCAATACCGAGACGGGTGAGGCCGTCGAAAACGAACACGTGGTGCATTACCTCTACAAGTACATGCCCAACTTCGGCGGTTGGGGCAACATCCTCAGCACCCCGGGCATCGTCAACAACACTTGGATCAAGATGCGTGAGCTCTCGTTGACTTACGACTTCCCGCGCAAGTGGCTCGACAAGCAGAACCTCTTCAAACAGGCCTCCATCTCCCTTGTGGGCCGCGACCTGTTCTATATCTACAAGACCCTGCCCGACAACATCAACCCCGAAGGCACCCAAGGCTCGGGTAATGCCCAAGGCCTCGAGTATGCCTCCTATCCTGGCTCACGGTCGTTTATGGTTACCTTAAAAGTCAATCTGTAATTAATCACAAAACACACAAAACAATGCAAAACTTCAATGAAACGAATAAGGCGGCTGCACAACCGTGTCGCCGCCGGAAAGCAGCCGGTTGGCGTGCTTTCCCCAACACAAAAAGTGTTTTGTCGGGTTTTGAAGGTTTTGTGACAAAAAAGAATATCGCTATGAAAAGAAACATATTTATAATTTGTGCAGCAACAATAGCCTTGGCTTCGTGTACAAAGAACTTCGAAGAGATGAACAAAGACCCGTTCTCGCCGCCGGAGACAACCATCGAAGCGTTGTTTAACGGTGTGGTGGGTTCGTTGCAACAAAGCATGAACGAGCAGTTCTACCTGCAAAACGAGATTTGGTATCCCGAGACGGAACTCGGCGCCTTGACATCAGAGTCGTGGGGTAACTCGCAGATAGGAACTTCGGAACTTTGGTCGAACTATTACCTCATGCTGTCCAACATACGTGAGTTGGAAAGACGTTTCGACGTTTACTGCGAGGAGCAGGCCGACGATGCCGTATGCGACAAAGCCCGTGCCCAGCTCGATGTGATGAAGGCCTACCAGACCTTCAAGCTCACCGATGTCTTTGGCGACATGCCTTATACACAAGCTGGCCGTATCTGGGAAAACGCCTCTTCGCAAGCCACGATGAAGCCCGAATGGGACACCCAAGAGAGCATCTACAAATCGCTTTTGGAAGAACTGGTATGGTCGCGCGACCTCTTGCATGCCGACTCTGCCACCACCGCCTATGGCAACGAGTATTACAGGCTGCCTTACGATGTGCTGCTCAACAACGATTACACGCTTTGGGCCGAGTTTGCCAACTCCCTCATCCTGCGCCACGGTCTGCGCATGTATGAAAAGGATCCCGACTATGCCACGCCTTTGTTGGTGGATGCCTACAACTTCATCTACTCGAAGATGAGTGCTTCGGGTGGTGTTGCCACGGGAGGAGCCATCTGCTTGTGGCCCAGTGTGTTGGGAACCAGCTGGGACATCAACTGGTCGTTCCGCGAGCACAAACACCTCCGTATGGGTGAGACCATCTGGAGCTGCCTCTCCTCGACCGACGACATGGACGGCAGCGGCATCTTCGATTACCGCGCCTACCTCTTCTTCGACACGAGCCACAAAAACGACAGCTTCCCCGACGGCGCCTGGCGTCCTTATCCGCAGATCCGCACCCTCGAGACGCCCACCGAAGGTGGTTCGCCTTACGCCCAGAGTCGCGACGGTAACTATACCTTCAAAGGCCCCTCGTGCATCTTTTCGCCTTTCAACTACTACCTCACTCGCGACGAGAAATACATGCCTCAGATTTTGGTCACCTACGCCGATGTGCTCTTCATGAAAGCCGAAATCGAGGTAAGGAATATCGGTGGTATCACGCCTCCGCTCAATGCCGACGAGTCCATCCGTTCGGGTGTCTACCAGTCGTTCCTCTTCTGGACCCACATCCCGCAGCAGACCAGCCGCTGGACGTTTTTCTATCCGCAATATACCAACTATATCGGCAACTTGGATATTTGGTCGTATTGCAACAACATGGCGGCCAACGTGATGAACTATGCCGTGTGGATGAACCCCGAATACGACGGCAGCCAGGAGTTCTACCTGAAGATGATCTACCAGCAGCGTTGGCTCAACCTCTTCCGTCAGCCTTGGGAAGCCTGGGCCTTAGCACGCCGCACCATGGCGACGCCCACCACCACCGACCACGCCAAGCTGACCTCTTTCCGCATGGAGTATCCCCAAAAGGAAATCGAATACAACTACGAGAACTACACCAAAGAATTGGCCAGAATGTCGCATGGCGACACGAGGCAGACCCGAGTGTGGTGGAATGAATAATAATTCGAAGATTCAAAATTTAAAATTCAAAATTTAATATTATGAAAAAACTTTCCCTAATCCTTATGCTGTTGGCTTTCTCCTTCGGGATGAACGCCCAAGTCGAAAAGACCTTCGACTTCAACGATTATGAGTATGGAGATAACCCCAACCATCTCCTCAACGGCCAGGACGGCTGGTACGTCCGCGTGCACCACGCAGGCAACGGAGCCTTCACTCCGCTTTATACCGACTACATGGGCCACTTCTGGGGCAACACACCGCCCATCCCGACGGCCGACGAGACCATCGGCGTGTTCTCGGATGCCTCCGGTACCGCTTTTGGCGACATCGCCACGCACGACATCACCCAGTATGGTTTCGACTTCTCAAATGGCGGTATCATCGAGTTTGAGTGCGACATCCTCCGCCAATGGTGGGGCGACTTCGTCGGCATCGGCTATGACGGCGACGGCGACGGCTCGGTCCTTCCTCCTTTGCGTAAGGCCTCCTCATCGAACGCCATCTGCGAACCCATCTATCCCGACGAGAACAGCACCCTCCCCGATGGTGGTGTCTACATGATGATGACAGGAAGCACCGACAACCCCCTCTTCATGAACGGTGTGGTGCTGCCCAGCAACACGATGGCTTGCAACTTCAAACCCATCGGTTCGGATAGCCATTGGTATGCCTGGAAGGTCTCCATCGACTTGGATGCCAACAATGGCCAAGGTGCCGTCACCCTTTACATGAAGTATGACGACCTGACCACCGAATGGGAAGCAGTGCCTGAGTGCCAAGGCGTCAATGCTGGACTCACTCCCGGCAGCGGCGACAAATACGACCCCGCCATGTGGAACTGTGTCTATATGCTCAACAGCGGCTGGGGCGGTTTCGACAACATCGTCGTGCGCCATTTCCCCGGCGGACTGGCAGCCCAGTTCATCGACTTCGCCGAGATCCCCGACCAGTTGGTCTATAACGCCCCCATTACCCTTGAAGCCACTGCCACGTCAGGCCTGCCTGTGACCTTCGAGGTCGCCCAAGGTCCTGCCACCATCGAAGGCAACATCCTGACCCTCACGGGTGAGGAAGGCACGGTGAAGGTGAAAGCCATCCAGGCCGGCGACGGCACGCAATGGCAACCTGCTCCCACGGTGACCCGTACGTTCTATGTGGTGGATCCCGAGAACTATACTCCTGAGATCACCATCCGTCGTCCCTACGAAGGCACCAAGGTGTTTATGCCCGACTTCGAGAATCCTGTCATGATCGTGTTGAGTGCCTATATCGACCATGCCAACGCCATAAAGTTCGAACAAGTGAAATGCAACGTCGACGGACAAGAATTGACCTTGAAGACCGACTATCCCGACAACCCCGACAACGGCTATTGGTACACCACTTGGACGCCATCGGGCGAAGGTTCCTACAACATGACCGTGTCTATCACCCAGACGGGTGGCAAGGTCACCACGGCCTCCAACACCTTCGATGTGACCACCGACTATGATGACATGGTGGTCTCGGCAATGAATGGCGAGATGGTGGCCACTACCTCACAATTCACCGACCATGGCGAATATGCCTTCCCGACCCACGTCAACGCCTTCAACGCCATCAACCTGCATTATCTGCACAACTGCGTGAATGGCAACTGTAACACCTACGATCACATCAGCTACGTCCGTGTGAAGAACTACCGTGGCGAATGGGTGGAACTCTGCCGTTACATCACTCCTTTCGGTGTGGAATGCATCGACGACATCGATGTGACCGACTTCACCTCCGTGCTGCAAGGTCTTGTCGAATTTGAGTATTATAGCGAACAATACGCAACGGGCGACGGCTACAACCCCACCGCTATCTTTGAATACACCAAGGGCACTCCGGAGTATCCCTACGTAGATATGCAGGAGATTTGGTATGGTAACTACGCCTTCGGCGATTATTCCGACCCTTGCCCCATCCCCACCCGCAATCTCGTGTTTGACCCATGTGTTGAAAAGGCCAAGCTGCAAATCACGACCTCTGGCCACAACTGGAGTGATACGGGCAACGGTGCCTACAACACGGGCAATGCCGCCGAGTTCTATCATGCCCACCACAATATCAATATCAACGGTGGCACGACCTACACCCAGGATCTCTGGCAAACCTGTACGCCTAACCCCGCAGGCTGCCAGCCTCAAAACGGCACTTGGACCTACAACCGTGCTGGCTGGTGCCCGGGTAGCATGAGTATGGTTTGGGACTACAGCCTCGACGACTATCTCGCCGATGGCCAAGCCGACGTGCTCTATGAGTTCGACCCGACCTACATTGACCAATGCCACCCCAACTATCCCGACTGCGTGAGCGGCCAGAACAGCTGCCCGGATTGCGAAAACTCCAGCAACCCGATTTTGAGAGTCTCTGGCAAATTGGTGACCTACAGCCACAACACCGACATCTTGACTGAAGTTCCTGAACTGCCCGATGTGGACGCCGAACCCTTCCAAGTGAGCATCACTCCTAACCCCGCAAGAGGTCAAATGACCATCACCACGGACTACGAAAAGGGTAGAGCCAGCGTCGTCATCATCAACCCGCAAGGTGTCAAAGTGCGTGGCTTCAGCGTTGACGGCCAGCGCACCATCGACGTGAGCGACCTGCCTTCGGGCATGTACTTCGTCCACGTCATCGGTGGCAAGGTGGTGACGAGAAAGGTGATGATTCAGAATTAAGAACCGAAATACTTAATTGGGTGTTTTGATAAGCGTGTCTGCTTTGCAGGCACGCTTATTTTTTGGGTTAATAGAGCGCATTATTGTTGTCGCATATGTCGTATATATGTATGCGAATACAGATTGATTGTGATTTGTTTTCAGAGAATAGTCCTCTAACATTACACTGTGTCTTTTAAAAGATTATAGCCGACTTTTGGCAAAAATTCACATCAATAGTATTAAACCTTAAAAACTAATCATCATGAAAACCACCCTGAACACCTTAAAACACACGAATGAAGAAGCCTTGTTCTTTGGAATTCCCGTCATGTGCGACAAATCAAGCAGACAAGGTTTTAAAACACTCATAGCAAAACTGTTTTTCAATCCTCAAATTACTCCCGAACATGTCATACGTTACTTGGACCAACTGCAGAGAGGAATCATTTCGGTGGACCGGCTTTTGAAACTCATCGACAAAGGTATGCAAGCCCCCCTTCTCTATCGGTCGTCAGAATCCGACCTTTCCGAACTCATGCATGACAAAATCCAGGATTGGACAAATACGTTCGGTGAACTATCTGCATCCGACTGGGCTTATCTTGAAAATAACTACAATATCAACCGTCAATTGTTGGTAGTTGAAGAAAACAAAACGCCACAAACTGACTTTCACAGCCCAAAAGAAATGGCAATGTTTGTTAAAGAAAGAGTATATGGTCAGGACAAGGCTATCGATATGCTTTCGGTTCCTTTCTTCCAACAGTATGAAAGTAAAAGGCGCGGAAAGCCTTGTTTGATTAAAACTCCCGTTCTATTGATTGGTCCCACAGGGTCGGGTAAAAGCGCTATCTTTCAAGGATACGCTCGTTGTAGCAAATGCATAATCGTTCCAATCAACTCAAGTGAGATTTCGGGAACCCAGTGGAAAGGAATGCACATGACAGATGTAATCCTTCGTACCATCAAAGATAAACATGGCCCAAAGTTTAAGAATATTGTTGGCAGAGACAATGTTATCAATGAATATATCTGCGTATTATTAGATGAGGTGGACAAAATAACTCATCACAATCAAAAACTTGCAAGTAGTTCTGGAACAGACTTTTACACCGATATTATGTGTGATTTGATGAGAGCGTTAAATCCAGGTGAATATTTGTTTTTGGATGATGGATTCAACCCAGATGGCTCACCCAAAGGCTATAAAATTCCTGTCGACAATATCTTGATAGTGTTCGCTGGTGCTTTTAGCGGTATCGAAGATGTTGTAAGAAAGAGATTGCATCTCAATAAGTCTATCGGCTTTTCCCAAGCGTCTTCTTCCTCTACGAGTATAGATGCTTTGTTGAATCAAGTTACTCCAGAAGACCTTATCGAATGGGGCTTTATGCCCGAATTGATTGGTCGTATTGGTAACATCTGCGCTTTGAATTCTCTCACACCAGATTTGATTTACAATATCATGACTAATGCCAAGGATAACATTCTGCAATCTCACATCGATTATTGCCACCAGTACAATATCGATCTTCATTTCACCCCAGAGGCCTTGCATTTGATTGCCGATGCTGCTTACAAATCTGGCTTGGGATTTCGTAACGTCAAGACGTTGCTCTCCAAGTGCCTGAATCCAATATACTATGAATTCCGTGATGAGTCAGCTAAAACAGCCATGCGAACTGTCAATATCGACCATGACTTCATCGCCAAACAACTCAATTTACTCACCAAATAATATTTACAGCCATGACACCTCCATTTTTTATTGCTAAATCATTCGTAACAAGCATTGCTTTTGATGTTGCCGAATCTGCCCAGTTGTCACCCAATCCCATTTTGCCCACCGAGACGAGCCTACATGTTGAAATCGGGACAAGAAACTCTGAAAACAATATGTGCCACCTTGTGGAAATGCAACTGCATATTTCTTCAAACGCTGAAGATGGCTCTTCCGTTTACAATCTTCTCCTTGGTTATTCCGCTGTCGTTGGTTCGTTTGATTCCTTTATCACTGAAACAGAATGGTATGATATCCTTAAGGTGCAGGTGCCACATGCCCTTTTGGATAACATTCGCACCATCGTTTATCAAGTGACACGTGATGCCGGTGTTCCCTTCATGATGCGCGATGACACCTTTGACAATCCAATACGAAACGACGAGGCAGAATCTCCTGATCCGCCATACAGCGGTAGTGATATCGTCAACGATTTTCCTGAAATTGACGCGGAGTTTCCTGAATTCGAGCAAGGTGTCTATAATCTCTTTGACGCATTCAGTCAAGACACCTCTAATGAACTGGAATCTGAGAAAATCGATTTTCAGTGGATGATTAACTTCCGTTGGGCTGAAGAAGATATGGAATTGTTGGAAGCAGTCCGAAATTTTTGGGAGCTATATTCAAGTCATGCTGGTGATGAACCTATTAAAGATTATGAATCTCTGCCAATCTATAAATGCTACTATTGCTTTTTCACTCCAATCAAATATCTCCATCCCGATCTCGAGGAGTGTGACGAATCCATTTGGCCCATCTTGTTCCAAATGTTGTATGGGAGTTTCAAGTCACAATGTCAGGTGATTGACGATGAGCATGGCCTTCCAGAAATTGAGTTCTCCTATGAAAATTTTCAAGATAGAACTATCTCTAGTCTGACACTCGAAGAGTTGAAAGAACTGCTTTCTGATCTTATCACGGAAGCATTGGTCAACCTTTCTGTCAATTTACTTGGCTATCAGAACGAAAGTGTTTTGTCAGAGGAACAATCGCAAAACAATAAATTGTTGTCGGAGCAGGACTTTTATCGCATTTTTGATGCCAATGTGTCTGACGAAAACGCCTCTTTCTTGGGAATGATGTACGAAAAGATAAAAGAATGTAACCTACAAACACTTTTGTATCAATCCTGATAGGATAATTTGTATTTTTGCGCGAAATAACATAAAAATAAAAATCCTATGGAAAAGAATTATATAGTTTGTTGGAATAAACCAAGTGCAAACACCATCCAGGATGCTTTCAAAAGCATCAATGATGCTGCTAATCAAAAAATCGAACAGATTAAAAATCACGAAAGTGCTGTGAAAAAGCATTTTGATGCTTTAATCAAAATCAAAGAGAATGAAGATTCTGAACAGATTCATTTAGAATATATTATTAAAAACACGCCTGGCAATATAAAACAGGATTCATTGTTCGAAAGCATAAAGGAAGAGTTTTGGAACTCCAAAAGTACTACTATTTCTACACTCAAAGCAATAGTTGAAAAACAGGAAAAACAACGTAAAAAGATACTGATTTCAGAGGTTGCCACTTATAAATATGAGATCTGCACCAGTTTCAACAAATTTCAAAAACGGATCAACGACCATACTCTGCCTATTGATGGCATAGTTGTGCTTTGCGAATTAAGCTGGAACCATGAAACCTCTAACGCTCAACCCACAGAATATGCCGGAATAACTCTTGTGCAGCAATTCATCAGATACGAAAAAAGGATAAAAGCTCCCGTTGTTTTCACTTCGTATGACCCGAAAAAAAGAATTCTTAAAACACGACCCGATGCCACAATAATTTCAACGACAGCGTTACAGCATAAGTTCGTGCCGTTCAAACTGTCGAATGTAAAAAGTTTATTGGACGCTTTTGACGGTATGGACTATATGAAAAGCGACAAACAATTGGATTTCACTATCGAACAATATTGCGACACCTTAGGCATGTTGAGGCAGATTAAACATCGCTCCCGCAGTTGCTCCGAAGATGAAAAGCAAATGTTCAGAGAACAACTAAAATATGCAATTAAATTAGAGTTTGGCAACGATGATGTGCTGCTGAAAGAGGCCGAAAACCCAAGCACGGACTTACAAGAGTTTAGCCTAAGTCTTATCAACAAGCTTGAACAACAACAAAAATCCAATGGTCAAAAGATTGTTAGTGATTACACTTGCGAGTCCGTAAAAGACCAAATCTCAATCCTTTTCCTCGAAGACAATGAGAATGACGAGTACTCAAACCGTTTTGTTGACTATATTGTTAGAATGAACGAAGAAAAAGCCTTAAACGGACAAGTGTTTTTATTCAGGGAACCTTTTGTTGTTAGAAATGCGGCCCAATTCTTTGGGATGCTGGAGGTGACTCAGTTTAAAGTTGTCATTTGCGACATTGAAATATGGGACAATGATGAACTGGTAGCTCTTGGCTTCGATGTCATTGAAGAAGCAAGATGGAGGCAAACTTCTCCCACCTTGTATTATATCGCAACAAATGTGACACGAAGCCTGCACTCTCGTCTCAAAGGTTATTACAATGACAGCCTGAAAGACATACGCTTGAAAGAAGACATTTTTGCTACCGACGAGTCAATCGACAAATTCCTTTACGGCATAAAAGAAGCTTACCAGAAAAGTACTACGGATTTGGCCCAATTGCCGTCATATTGTCTAACATTCAAAGACATGTATAAGTATGTGAAAGCAGTCGGAAACTATGATGGTAATATACAATTGAAAGCCTTGAAAGACAAGGCTCCTTATGCTTATCCCATAAATAATTACAGGGATATGGAAGACACCGTCAAAATGGCTTCAATGGAATTAATAAGATATTTCCTTAAAGAAAGTGCAATGCTGTACCACAAAGACTGGAATTCCTATGATAAAGTCTGTACCAGAACAAGAAACTATATTGTAAAATACATTGGATTAGGCAACAACAGAAGCGATATGGCCGAAAGGCTCGCCAAAGGCGAACAGCTGAATCCAACAGACATCAAAAACATTGTGAGGAGGCTGATACTAAGAAGATTTTTCTTATATGGAAGGCTTTTCGTCAAACATTATAAAGTCAAGGGACAACTCATTGAAACCGATAGCAGCATTGAGGACAAAAAATTCTATGATGAGGATTTGGTCTGCAGGGCAATTAGTGCCGAATATAGAGGCGCTCACAACCAATCCAAATGCTTAGAAGCTCCTTTGCATTATTCTGTTGACATAGATGACAGTATTCAACTTACCGACGAGGAGAAATCCTTTATTAAAGCCATTGAAAAGAAGGGGATTGATGCCTTCGATTATTCATCAGAGAAAAGAATAACTCAATTGAGCTTTGATTACTAAATTACACTAAACGTTACACTAACCCCATAAACGACCAAGTACTTACCTTTGTGCCTGTAGTTCACGAAGTATTAACAACAAAATCATTAAAACAATGAAACTCAAAACGAAGCGCACAATGTTAATCATCAAAAAGTACTCTTATGTCGTATGGTGTGGCATTATCCTCTTTTTCGTAGGTTATGGCCTCTCTATGGCTGTTGATTGGGGCATCGAAAAATACGATGAGATTAAAACGAGGAAGGCTGGCAATTTCCTGACAGAAACCCTAAACACCCGTGAAGCTAAAAATGGTAGGGTTGAAATCTACAACAAAAAGCTGAAGAAAGTTGTAGGATGCTACGACCATGTTTTTGCCCAAGATTATGGCGGCTCTTTGACCGAAATCATCCTTAATTCCAGTGAAGGTTCTGTCATGGTGTGCAATGACAGCCTCTATGGATATATTGATCCAGTTTCTGGCAACGTGCTTGTAGAGCCTCAGTATATCATGGCATGGGAAAGCGATCCAATTAGTGGGCTGGCCGCATGTGTCAACAATGAATTAAAACTTGGGTTTGTCAATGTCAAGACCGGACAGGTAGCCATTCCATTTAAGTTTGAAATCGACTCGGCCTACTTCCGCCATGTTTATCGTGAAGATTTTCTATACTTTGACTATGTCTTCCGAAATGGCTTATCGCTCGTTCCTGGTCCCGCTGGTAAAATCGGAATCATCAATGAGGCAGGTGAAATCGTTGTGCCTATTGAGTACGACGACATCGAAATCAAAGACTTTGGCAATCCAAGTCGTTTATGGTATGACGATTGGTGTGAGTCTATTTCGCCGGGTGTGTTACATCGCGACTATGATAATAGTTATGATTTTGAACAACCCATTATCCTCGAAAAACGCGACTCAATAGGGATTCCCCATCATGGTGTATTTGACAAGAAAGGGAACATGAATGTCCCTGTCATATATGACCAGATGGCCTTCGTTGACACATACGACAAAGTGTTGATCCTATGTCAAAAAGATGGCGTTTTGCGAGGTTTAGATCAAAACGGAAACCTCTTGGACGATATCTGTTATTACAGTGACTGTGCCTACGCAGAAAATGTCTCCGTACTCAGGGATCCAGAAGAGAATTTGTCGCCTTACATCCAGTACCGTGCATTAAACGGATATGCAGTGATGGATACCGATTTCAGAGTGGTTGTAATGCCAAACGATTATTGGGATATTCAATACCTTGGAAATGGCAACTTTGCCTGCGAAACCAGCGAGAATTATAGTGTCGTTTTAAAGGATGATAAGTTTAATCAGTTAAAATAGAATTCAATATAATAAATGATGAGTAAGGATTTCATAGTTGAAGATTTAAGAGGAAAAAAAGATGCAGCAGCTGATCTTAGAATTGTATTTCGTTCAGGATTTGTCATTCGATCAAAGTTTGCATTGCTCCTCACCCTAAACGCCGAAACGAACGAAGCGTCTGTATGCGGTTTTGAAAGCAATTATTTTATGACAGACCTTGTTATTCCTAAAAAGGTAATGGGTTATACTATCAAAAGCATAAATGCAAATGCTTTCAGGCTCTGTCCAAGTCTCCGTACTGTAATAATACCTGATTCAGTAACAACTATTGAAGATTATGCCTTTTATGAATGTGTTAGCATGACTTCTATAACAATTCCTAATTCGGTGACAAAGATTGGTAAAGGCGTTTTTAAGAAGTGTTACGCTCTAAAATCTATCCTCACGGATAATCCATCTTTACTGGAGGAAGCTGAGGCATCGGAAAATGTTGTGATTGATAATCAGTACTTTGTCAAATTGATGGAGTTATTCGAACAAAACGCTGACAAGCCAAACAACCCTCAAGTTGTTAAGCTGGCACAAAGCATCGCTTTTAGTCCTGTTATTTTTGATTTTGCTGATGGAATTAACAAAATTGAGAATGTCAAGGATTTTAATGATGTGTTGCTGAAATCAATGATTGCAAATCAATCAGTCTTAAATGCATGTGATTTCGGCTTCGTCAAATACCTCCATATCTTTAATCATGCTGGTGTAAATGACATAGGAAAGATAAACATCTATTTCGACTACTCCAATAATACAATATCTCTTGACAAAGGGGAAAATGGTGCTAACAACAAAGTGTTTGATGATAAATCGCTGATTTTTTTAACTAAGACGGATGTTGGTATTATGGGTGGAGGTATAGTGGAATACTATGATTCTACTGCCAATAGGGTATTGGAGCCAGACTACTATCCCGTCGTTTCACTAGGTAGCAATCGTCAATGCCAACCTTCAGATTTCTTAAAGCATTGGTTTCGACCTGAAAAAGAAGATTTAGATAAGGCAACAGCTCACCTAATATCATTGGAAAAATTTGTCAAAGAAGAAGGTATTACTAATGTTTTTTACATCGGCAACTATAGAGAAGATTTGGATAGTACGGATCCTGACAGAGATTACCCATTGTGGGCAAATGTAGGTATCGACTGTTCTGACGTTAAAGATAAAAACTGTGTAAAAGCTTTCCTCGAACAATTACGAAAATTTTTACATCGTATTTCTGTGCAGATACAATTTGGCATTAGGAGGCTTGCACTTAGGGAAATAGCAGTTCGTTCCGCCATAGGACAAGTAAGCAGCAGAAACTTTAGCCACAACTTTGGCTCACACGTATTTAGTAAGTTAATGGGAAATGATACTTACGAGAACATTGTGAATTTAGCCTCAAATAATGCCTATATCTCATGCTACGACCAAATGGAAATAAAAAGCGGTGAGCAACTTGCCGGTTTCCTTCAGTACGTAAAAAGCCGTATGGATTATTTATCGGAGCTTACTTTTGGCGTTTCAAATATATTAGCTTCAAAAACCATCTATGGTGATGTCTTCAGAGAGTTGGACCGTGTAAGGCTGTTACTCAATCACATTTCTGGCGTATCAAGTTTCAAGTATAAGTTTTGTTTAAAGTATAACGGCGAGCAGATGGGGAAAGAAAACGATGTTGTTGTGGCTTTCCCAAGTGATGTTTTGGGAAGTCAAGCCCTATATAACATACTCGAAAACATCATCCGCAATACGGCCAAACATGCCAGGAGAGATGAAGTCAAAAGTGGATGTGAAACATTTACCATTGAGTTTTCTGATAGTGATTTATTCCCGGAATACTATTGCGTTGAAATAGACAATGGGGTTATAGAACCCAATGTTGATGAATTGGTGGATAAGCAAAATGAATATATCAATGATTCAATTTTAGATGAATCTAACAATCTGCGCACTTACAGCCTTGGCCTGCTTGAAATTGAAGCATCCGCCGCTTTTCTCCGTCAAATCGACATTGCAAAAATCGAATCTTTTGAATACCAGTTTGGCGAGGATGATATTGATGAGTATCATAATAGTCTTGGCAATCTCATTATCCTTAAGGCTATCAACAAAAATGGGGCTTTGGGTTGCCGTTTCTTTTTGCAAAAACCAAAAGAATTTCTTTTTGTTGGTGATGGTTGGGGCAATGACACATCAAGCCAAAAGAAGTTGTTGAATTGTGGTATTCGAGTCGTTGATTCAGATGAGTTTGTAAAACTGTTGCATAATGGAAAAACATCTTCTCATCAGTTTTTGATTTATAATGACCATGTTTCAAAAGATGCGGAAATAATGCTATCGGATAGCAATGAAAGTAAGACCCTGTTGCCGCTTAGGAAGCTTAAGTTCGATGAACAACAGTCAAAAAAGGTGGTGAAAATACTTGAAATGGCCGACAAAAGTGAACTTGTGCGTCAATTGAAAGCAATGGCTTGGAACCATTACTATCAAAATGAAATCAAGGAGGACCAAAAAAATCCGGCCAATGGTTGCATAGCTATAAATGGCATCGTTGATGCATCGGGCGAAAGCTCCTCTCTGGCTCCTAATCAAATAGCATTTCTTAATCATGCCACAGCTGAAAGGCACAAGGAAAACTGGGCCATTGCCCAAAATAATTGCTCGTTTGAAGCATGGGTGGAGAATTTATCAAGCCATTCAAGCGCAAAACTTCCTGAGTTCAATACACTTTCAGTTGGGAAACGCGATGCTATTTCTGATTATTTGAGAAACATAAATTTTAAGGACTGGGAAT
Source organism: uncultured Bacteroidales bacterium (assembly GCA_900318265.1). Classification (GTDB taxonomy): domain Bacteria; phylum Bacteroidota; class Bacteroidia; order Bacteroidales; family F082; genus Limimorpha. Next base: position 73,269 of record ONKA01000003.1, read on the forward strand.
GGGTAAGGCAAGCCTTGTTTACAGCCTACCACGAACGTGTCGTTGTTATTGACGAAAGGATTCAGAATCATTCGAAAAAGCACGAAGGCTCTTCGAATGAAAAAGGAGGACCGATACCAGTCAGTGATCTGTATAAATCTACAAATGTGATCTTCCCCGATCTGGCTACTATGTCACTTGACCCATTACAATATGACGAGGATACAATTAGTAAAATCGAATCTTTTATCGATGACAATTGCACTGATGCCCTCTTGTTAATTCACTATGGCGTCTTGGAACGTATGTATAAAAAAGAGTCTATCGTTGAGGAAGTGGCTGCTATTAGGGGCAAACTAACAGAATGGTCTGAAAAAGCCAAAAGACTGGTTGTTACCAGTGGGCGTGGGTCCCATTCGCTGCCATTGCCTAATTCGGTTTGTTTTGTTGACCTTTCTTCCGTGTTATATGCGTTCGTCGCAAACAGGAATAAGTATATCATTGATTATTTATTACATCAAGCTAGAAGAAAAAATGGATAAAAAAGTATTAGTATTTACCAATTATGGAAGCTGGTTCCGAGGTCTTCCTGAAATCACGAAAAGGGTTGACTGGTACGATTCTTACCCGGAAATAAGCAACCCCTTAGTAAAATGTGTGTCAGAGCCAGGAGCTGAAACAACACTTCAGCCTGTTAATAATCTGTCAGCCGAAGGAGTCTATCTTGTGTTTGACGAAATCAGCCAAAATATGTTGGCGACATTGCTTGATGAGTGTACTCAAAATAACGACAGATTGTTCATCCTTTTACATACCAGAGGCTATTATACCGATTCAAAAGATTTCGAATCTTGGCAAAAAAATTGTTCCTTCGCGAAAGGAATGCACGAATCTGGTATCAAAAACAAATACGAACCCGTATTTGACATTCTTACCGACAAGTTAGGCGATGAGCTAAACCGAATCATCAATTCCATTTTCATGCCTTTGGATAACGCCATTAACACCTTCCTTGATGAATGTGCCGAACCAAAGAAAAAACTCGAGAACTTGCTTTCGTATCACATCCTATGCGAAGAAGGCTTCAAAGACGCTATGGAAGCTTTTAGAAACAAGTACGAATCGTGTCAAAACTATCTCGAATATGCGGAAGAGTGGGATAGGCTTAGAGACCTTTTGAAAAGAGATAATGAAAAATAGTGTATTTTTGCAGTCCTAAACAACGAGCCAATACAATGCTGTTGAACACTGATATAATGGTAAAGGGATTTATCGCTTCAAGATACAATGTCTTGTGTACAACGGAAAACGGTATCGTTCTCCTATACAACCTATTGTACAAACAATTGGTTGAACTGGATAACGAAGACCTTGCCGTAATTGAGCGCGGTTCCATTGATCCCGAAACAGAGATGGGTCGGTTGTTGGTGGATATGAGATATGTCATCCCAGAATCTGCGAACGAGTTGGATTATTATAAGTTCCATTATAACAGGTCCCATTTTGATCAATCTGAACTATCTCTGTCCATTCTCACATCTTTGGCATGTAATTTGTCATGCCCCTACTGCTACGAAAACAAAAACGGTTTGAGCATGAAGGTAACCACTGCAGATCAAGTCAAAGATTGGGTTGTCAACAACCTTGACGGGAAACGTATGCTTTCCGTCAACTGGTTTGGGGGCGAACCTCTTCTTAACGTGAAGAGCATTGAAATGCTGTCCGAGGCTTTTATTGCTCATTGCAGTGCTTCCCATATTGATTATCAAGCTGGCATTACCACTAATGGGTGCCTGTTAAGCCCCGAAGTGGTTGAAGCATTGGAGAGATGCCAGGTGTTCAATGTGCAGGTCACTTTCGACGGGTCTAAGGACTTCCACAACAGAATGAAGCATTTTTCAAATGGAGAGGGGTCGTATAACAGGATTGTAGAGAACATCGTGTATTACTGCACCCATTCCAAGAGCCATTCCCCTTTGAGAATAAGGGTGAATCTGTCAGATGAGAACTATGAATCCATCGAGACCCTGCTGAATGAGTTGCCGGAGGTGGTAAAAGAGCATTCCTCCATCTTCTTCAGATGGATTTATTCCACAGAGACATCTGGATGGAAAGAATTCTCGAAGAAAAAAGCGGGAAATTCTCCCTACAAAGGTATCTTTACACTGATTAAAATGGCGCATGAAAAGGGGTATCATGTTGAAAATAGGTGTGAAACGGTAGACTTCCGCTTTTGCGAGGCCGACAATCCAGGGTACTACACCATTGACCCTTTAGGGAATATTTATCTGTGCGTCCACGACTACAAGCCGGAAGTCTCGGTTGGCCATGTGCGCGATGGGATTCATCTTTCAAAAGAGTCACAATACTTGGCCTTTAGAAACGTATCGGTGTTGGACGATAACGAATGTATGCAATGCAAGGTGCTGCCAATATGTAATGGCGGCTGTCGGAAGTTCAGGTTAGAAGGCAAAAAACAGTGCATCTTCGAAAAAGACAACCTGGATCTTTATGTAGAGAATATTTACCATAGAAATACAATTGTTTAATTCATAAAACTGAGAAGAATGAGAGTCATCAAATCAAATCAATCACTGCAGGGCCGTTACACCCAAGGGCAACGACATCTTTGCCCAAATGTAACGACAACAAGCATTGGTCGAACTATCGATTTTGGAACTAGAATTGCTCCCGATAGGTATGTTTGCTCTTGCATATCCGAAAAATAAAGAAGATAATGGAAGAACAAAAAAGAAAATGTAAGTGGTGTGGCTGCTACTTTTCTTTAAGTGTCCTGAGATTTGGCGATTATTGTAGCCCCGCCTGCTATTATCAAGCCAAGCAGGCTGAAAAGGCTCATCGAAAAAGCCAACAAGAGAATAAAAGGGAAGACCAACAAAGTTGAAGAAGAAAGATGCTGATTCTGGTGATAATTAATAAAACTAAAATGCGACATGTAAAGTACCGTCAAGAAACGGCGACCTGCATGGGTTGCCGTTTCTTTGTTTTTACTCTACGATTCAACTTTCCACCATGCTACAGGATACCTATCTTTGTCACGTTACCAAATCAAAAATCCTGTTTTTTGTATGCTACATAAAAAACTTGATAATTGACGAGAAATGTTGTATTTTTGCGGTTCATTAATTTATTTAATAATTCTCGTAGTATGCCTAGAATTACATCCTATCATGCTCAATTAGAATTGGCCGAAGAATTGAAGAAGTATCTTAATGGTCTTCAGGAGAGACTTGATGTTGTCATTCATCACTTTGAACAGGAAGCCGGCAAACTGTATGATGCTGGCATGATGGATGAAACCTTTAATGATTTTGTGAATAATTACATGAATGAGACCAACAATAAAATCAGGTCGGTAATTGATATTGTTAATGGAAGGGATATTCCTTTCGTTGACGACTACATTGGGAGATTGGAAGAGTTAATCGCAAGGTATGGTAATGCATAATTAAGACCATGTTTGAAGAGTATTTACTAAATCATCTACACTCAGAGTCCAACACCGTTCTCCCCGATATGTTACGTGTTGGAAGTTTCAATCGCGCGGGCGCCAAAATTCCCGTGTTTCTGCCATTTCTTACCGCTAATGGGATTTGCTATATCACAAACGATGACCTAGACCGAAAAGCTATCCAGCAGATGCAGTATATGGCGTTGGAACTGACGAAATATATGGATCCAGAACTGCTCTCTTTAAAGTTTGTTGATGTTGGACTTAATACCAGATATCCTATCCTTTCAGCCATAAAGTCTTCGCAATTTACCTTTATTACAAGTCGCGACAGGTTGAATGAAGAATTGGATGCCATCATTGAAAGGGCTCGCTATATCTCTAATGAGTGCATCGGATACCAGTATTCTGATTTAGAATCATATAACACCAATAATCCCGATCTCAAAGAAGCATATGTTGTATTTTTCATTTCATGCTTTCCCAGAGATTTTGATGACTCAATGTTCTCAAAACTGTCTCTCATTATTAGAGAAGGAAAGAAATGCGGGATTCGTGTTGTCATGAACATGTCGCTTCGCGAGTGGAATGGCGGAACATACCAGTCTGCAGCCAAGAGGGTCTTGTACAACGACATAAATTCTTTTCTGATACAGATTGATTGTACCAATCCTAAGAACGCACTTCACAAATGTGGCTATGGCATATACAACCGTTTTGCAACAAAATATGAATTTGGATTTGACGAATACTCTTCTTCTGAAATTCATAGTGTTGTCTCTTCGTTAAAAGAGAGTATTCCTATCAATGAGGATGTTAAAGATTTCCTTTGTCTTCCTATTGGAAAGAGTGGCAGAAACACTATCCATCTCGAGATGGGTCTCAAATCTGGCATTTATCATGGGTTTATTGCCGGCCAAAGCGGAAGCGGCAAAACCAATTTGCTTCACAATATTATCACATCTATTGCGAAATACTATTCACCCGATGATTTGCGCTTGTATTTGTTAGATTACAAGTGGGGTATTGAATTTCAAGTATATGAGAATCACCCCAATGTCGAGTACCTTCTTCTGGATAATGAAAACATCGAGTCGGGCATTAACTTACTTAAAGAATTACGAAAAGAGTTTGTGATCCGTTCTAATGAATTTATGCGTTTAGGAAAGACAATCAATAATATTGACGAGTATAACAAAAAAGCCGCTAAAAAGATGCCACACATACTGGTAATTATAGACGAAGTACAGCAACTGTTCTCGTCCTTTGCCATAAAAAGGGAGGTAAATCCGATTCTCAAAGAGGTGGCTAAGCAGGGACGGGCTTTCGGTGTCCATCTTTTGTTCAGTACCCAGTCATATGCCCAGTGTGATATCGACAGTGACACATTAAGCCAAATGCCATTACGTATCGCATTTGCATTATCGTCAGGGGCAGAATGCCGTGCCATAATGGGTCTGGACAACGATGCGCCAATGTCATTACCGCCCTATTCTGCCATTTATAACAAACGCAATGGTGACAAAAAATACAACACCATTGTAAAAATTGACTATTTTGACAAGGATACAATCCAAAATGTCTTATATGAAGCCGAGAGGAAGTTCAGAGGTTATACGCCATTTAAAAAACGGGTTATTCGCCATTCTGAAAGAGAGACAACGACAGCAGACAAAACACATCATAGTAGTCCATCTGGTGTGGTTCATCGGCCCGAATATGACAATGTGGATTATGAAAAAATGTTTGGATTCTAAAAATGGTTAACCAAAAATAAGGAGATATGCAGAATCGTTTTGATGATTATCTAAGGCAAATGCAAAATCTGGAGCAGAGCGACAATAAAAACACCCTCAGTTCATTCTGCACTTTAAATAAAGCAACGCTGTCCTATTTTAAGGGTATCTGGGAGCCTCTTCAGACTATGCTTTGCTCTTCCAATATTGATATTAACTTCATTAGTAAAATAGAAAGCATTCTTGGCCAATTAGATGATATCAAAGACAGATATGAGTCGTTGAAGAATAATGCAAGTAGAGAGTATAAAGACGATATCAAAATGTTCCAAAAACAGATAGACTCAATTACTTATCTGAATTGGACAACTGTTAGTTCTAGGCTTAAAAGCCTTGAAGACAATAATCGCAAGGCATTGCTCTCCTCTGCGGCCCCCAAACCAGCCCCATCGCCTCGTCCAGTTCCATCGCCTCGTCCAGCTCCCGCGCAAGGAAATCCAAATATCCATGTATATCACCCTGGTGATTTGGATAATAAAGGCAAATCATCAGGCTGTTTTTGGTGGTTTATTCTTTTACTCCTGATAGGAGGAGGTGTTGTATATATGTTTTTTGTATAAGTATGCGTATGAGGCTTAATAAAAAATCATTGGTTTTCGCTATAATACTTGCTGGGTTTTTGTCAATTCCTTTGCATGGTATTGGATGGATAAACATAGGCACATATCATGTATCTTCCAACGAGACAACTCCATATGATATAGAAACAGGAATATATAAAGGGGTGTGTCAAGGTTGTAATCTAACAATTGAGATTCAAGCCAAAGATTACTTGGGTAATCCGTACGGATACATTAAATATGCCGGAGAGAAGCCGCTGCAGTTCGTTAGTTTTCAAACTGGAACAGCATCCGAATATTTAATAAAAATCAAACGACCGAGTAATCCCGCTTTATTGGGTGAATATCTTGAATGGAAAGCGTATTTGGTCGTAAATGGATACAATAAGTTGCAATTGTCAGTAATCAATGGTTTGTCTTACATAGAAAGAACCAAATATAAAATGCCAGATGAAGGAGTGTGCTGCACTTTGGAACTTACCGCAACGGACCAAGGCAGGAGTGTTGAAAGCAAAATAAGAGCATTTGTTGTGGATTTTTGCAATCTTTCTGAAACCTGCGACCGCAGTCTGGTTTATAAATTATATGCTCCCCAAGTCAAGCGTTATCACAACAGCTATAACACCAATGTAGATCATGTCGCGGAGTGTTATGCAAACTATGACACCAAGTTTGGCGTTTACGGAAAACATTCGCAAGCTCGTTGGGAAACTCTCAATTATGTCAAGACAAATAATGGTTATAATGTGACTTACATTGAGGATTATTCAATAGATAGATATGATACCTCCAAATGGTCGGTGTTTGTGTTGAAAAAACATATTGAACTTGATAAGTATTTCCAAATAGTCAGTGTTTATGATGATCAAATCAGCAAAAGTAAATAGTAAAAGTTTGAATTCTCTGAAGGCAATAATGGTTTTTGTTTTAACTATTATTGCGTCTATTGGAGCATCATCCAAGGTTACAGAACCAGCATGCTTTTCGTTTTATGAGAATCCGGATCCCTGGCAAATGGTCAATGGCATTTACGTAGGGGTGTGTCAAAATTGTTCTTTAACATTTGAAATACACACTAGAACGCCTTGGACCAAAGAGAGACTGAACAATCCATATGGATATATTGAATTCGGAGATGGGCAGCGGCTCGAGTTCATTTGTTATAAGACAACTAGTGCATCCAAATACGAAGTTAGAATTAGACGGCCAAATAATCCTGCTTTATTCGGAGAATACCTCTCATGGAAAGCCTATGTTGAGGTTGATAGTTATTTTGAGTTGCACTTGTCTGTTGTTGAAGATTTATCATCTATAGAAAAAACCAAATATAAACTGCCTTCAAAAGGAGCAAAATGCACATTAGAACTATCTAAGGTTTGTAATTAGCTTAGGGGGGTGTGGGTCTTTTTTCGTTTTTTGTCTTCAAAAAGCGAGATTATTTCCACGAAATCTACTTTATGTAGGTTAATACACATCCGTCACCCGCTCAAACTAATGCACTTTCTCCTCCAGCGCCTTCAAACCTATTTTGCCGCGCTAGCGTTTCATTTCATAGAAGAATTGTTATAAATTATTGATTCTTTTTTCTTTACATTTGAATTTCCCAGTTTGGAACTGCCTGTTTCGATTGAAAAGTAGTGTTTTTCTTGCCATGGAAGCTTTTGAGCTGCGAAAAATATATATTTCCTCTAATTATCCTCTATGTGCATGGTCGTAGATTGGTTATTTTTGCGCTGTAAACAAAACAAATAGCCATGGAAACTACCATAAACCCAAAAGACGAATTTACCAAACATCACAAGAAATCCACATCATCTGCTGCAATGAAACCACACCACCTCTTATTCATTGCATTGTTGATGTTGGCCACAGCAGGATGCTCGCCCACAGCGAAGAATGAGCCTAATAAAAGAGCCGAGCACGTCCCCGCCAACGGTATCTACTACTGGAAAACGATCTTTGACCTTAATGAGACCGAGCGGAACTTCCTAAAAGAGCATCACGTGAAGCGGCTTTATTTACGTCTCTTCGATGTGGTGCCTGCTGAAAAAAACGTCAAAAACGACTTCAACTTCGAGGCTGTGCCCAATGCTACGATTGCGTTTCGAAGCGCCATTCCTGATGATGTAGAAGTTGTCCCGGTGGTTTATATCACCATTGATGCATTGCGTCTAATGAGTCATTCGAACGAAGACTATGCCGGCCTTATTGCTGAAAGGGTGATGCACATCGCCGACTTCCATGAGTTGGGAGACATCCGTGAAGTACAGCTCGACTGCGACTGGACACAACAGACCCAAGATGCCTATTTCGCTCTTTGCCAGGCAGTGAAAGACAAACTGAGGCTTCACGGTATTCAGCTCAGCTGCACCATCCGGCTGTGGCAGATGTCTTCTGACTGCCCGCCCGTTGACCGTGGCGTGCTCATGTTGTACAACACGGGCAATATTACCAACCCCAAAACACAGAATTCCATCCTTGATCTTAACGATGTGAAAGCCTATTTGAACGGCAAACCCTACTACCTGCCTTTGGACTTCGCCTATCCCACCTTCAGCTGGTACGTGTGGTTCCATGACAATACCTATAGGGGACTTTTTCACGATCAGCCCGACACATCTCTTATCGAAGAGGGTGATACGGTGCGCCAAGAACAAGTGGAGTTCAGTGACCTTCAGAGTCTCGACAGCCTTGTGCGCATGAAACTGTCTGCTGACAACGCCTCAATTATTCTTTACCATTTAGATTCTGCCAACCTTTCAAATTACAGCACCGATGAAATACGCCAGATTTATCACCACGATTAGCCTATTATTTGCCTTTGTTCAAGCCCAGGCTTGCGTACCCCCTTATTATTCACCTTCGGAGTATTACCTGTTTCATTTTGTGGACTTGCTTGACTATGCTCCAGGAAACTTCAACCTCTATGGCAACGAGAACTGTCTGCTGTGGCAGCAGCAGACCTCGACCTCCATCCCCTTGGAGGATATCTATCACTTGGTTTATAAGTCCGATCTGAAACAGCTTACCGAGCTAAAGTCTGGCAGACTTCTTGAAGAGGTGAAGGAAAACCAGATGGCTCAATGGCTTGTTGACCATAACGACCAGGAGGCCATAGACTTTCTTATCCTCGCCAAAAACTGTGAGTGGTTGCGGCGTGAAAGCCTTTCGCCTTGGTATTATCCCTCGAAGGAAGACCCTGTGAGGTATTCGCTCAACGACATTGCCGAAGTGGCCAAGCAGAAATCGGCCGGGCGGTTCGCTGACCGCTATGCCTTGCAGGCCATCAGAGCCATGACTTCGCTCCAACAATATGAGGATATCATTGGCTTTTGGGACAAAACAGAAGGTCGTATCCCCGAAGGCTTTCTGCGTCAAATGATGCAATCCTACGTTGCGGGGGCGTACGCCCGTCTCGATAATCTTGAAGAGGCCAAACGTTATTTCATCTCAGCGAACGACTTGAATGGGCTTCTGGAATGTGACCAACGCTATAATGGCAATATAAGCCGTGTGGAGCGAATGGAACTTCTCTATGAGAGCTATCCCGATTGTCCGGCATTTCGGCTGAAGCTGTGGGAAATCTTGGGTCATATTGAACCCGACCGCCAATGGAATGATGAAGACTCCTGGTATTGGAACTGGGATAAGGAGAAAGCCGAAATCAACCAGTTAGCTGCGCTCTGCGACAAGGTTCTTGAAGGCGACTCGCGAGCAGACAAGGCACTATGGGCTTATGCTGCCACATATATTGCCCACCTACAAGGCGATGACAATAAGGCTCACCGCTATTTGAAGACGGCAGAAAAAAACGTCAAAGACCCAAACCTTGCGGATGTCATCAAGGTAATGCGCATGTATATTGATGCCCAAATCTGCACCTACGACAAAACCTACGAACAGAAGCTCTTTACCCAACTGCGTTGGCTGCAAGGCATGGTGGAAACCCACATCGACGATGAGGTAATTGCCAGCACCAGCTCTTTATATGAACTGCAGATTAACTGTAGTTACTATTACTGGAACGATGCCATGCGCTGCATTCTGCTGGGTACGGTGTGCCCGAAGATGATTAAAGCGGGCAAGACCACGCTGGCCCTGCAGTTGGCCAACATGTCGGGTTATACACTGCTTAATGAAATCAATCAAATTGATGTGGATATGTGGTCACCTATGGATATTGCAAAATATGGCGATAGGACTTCGTTTACCCTGGAGCAGTACCGCCACAGTGGTCTGTTCAACAGCTATGACTATAGCAGTTGCTTAGCTGAGATGATGGACACCCTGTCAGCCAATGCTTTGATGACCTACGTACAAATAGTGGAAAAACCTCAAACTCCATTCCAAAGGTTCCTCAATGCGCATTCCTACAACGATCTGGATTTCCTCAACGAGATGGTCGGAACCCATTGCCTGCGCGAGATGCGCTATGCCGATGCTGAGCGTTACCTCTCGAAGGTTTCAACGGAATACTTTTTGTGTACCAACGTTTACAAAGAGGGATACCTCAACCGCGATCCGTTCAGTCTTGGGTTAAGGCAGTGGAGCCACGGTGTGGAGGCTAAATACCGCTTTGCCAAGACGATGAACCAGTTGGAACGCGAAATTGCCGCCACTGCCGATCCCAATCGGAAAGCGCTCCTGATGCTTGACTTCGGTATAGGGTTGCGCAATTCGTTTGATTATTGCTGGGCCTTGACGCAGTATAGGCAGGGAGCAGGTTATTTCTATGATTTGGATGCACATAACACAAACTGCGTTCAAGAAGCCATGGATCGAGCAGAGCGCCTTTTCGAAGAAGCCTTTGCTTCGTTTACTGACAATGAATATGCCGCTCAAGCCCAGCTGCTTTTCAGTAACTACAAAACTGTCAAAGAGCAGTATCCTGAAACCGTTGCTGCGGAAAGAGTCAGAGGTCGTTGCGACAAATTTACCGATTATCATGCCGAAAAGAAAAGATTTGCATATCTAGGAGAATATAATTGATCATCACACTATTAAACACATAAAACCATGAAAACAAACTTAGCAAACAAAGCAGGAAAGATCGCAACAAGGGCACTAATGGCATTGTTTGTCGTTGTACTATGGAGCTGCCACAACAACACAAAACAAGATAACGATGAGGTCATGGGTACGCCTCTGTTGCAGCAAGAGGCTGAACACAATACAATTGTATGTACCAACAAGGACAATGTAGACTTCGAATTCATGTATGATGTAGACGTAACATATCCTTGGAGTAGTTATGTTTCCAAGGATTCAACACATGTGCTAAAGCTGGAGAAGGTTCATTCCGATGAATTTGGAGCTTCTTTTAGGGTCTTGGTTTTTGAACCGGTTTATTGGCGAAAAGGAGAGTTTCATTTTCCGGAACTTGGTAGTGAACCCACTTTTGTCGGATATGGTACTGACTATGTTCCAGGCCCTGACCATGTTGACTTTTCGTTTCTTAGTGGATTTACCGATTCGGACGAAACCGTTTTTGTACTATCAGGCTTTAGGGACAGTTGGGACTCCATCCTTGTTGGGAATATGTGTCCGCCTATTGATTCAGATGAAGAAATCAGGGATTGTGTGTTTAGGAAACAATCCTGGGACGATATACAGTCATGGTGGAATACCAAGCAAAATAGGTAAAAGGCCCAATATATTTTCTTATCAAACCACAAAAACAAACAGCTATGAAAACACGCAAGGAAAACACTCGCGAAAAAGCCAATAGCCCAGCGTACGGTATCATCTCGTTTACTAGTAAATCAGAAGCCAGGGCGTATTTGGAAACGAGTTTCAAGAAAGGCACTACTGAAGATGCATTCGAAATCGTGGAACGTATAAAAGATTATGCAAAACATGGTGATTCAAGATGGCTGTATCTTTTGGGATTATGCTATTATGTCGGATATGGAAACGATGAGGATCCGCACAAGGCTTTGAAATGTTGGAGCAAGGCGGCCGGAAAAGGTGAACATTGCTCACAGTATGCTCTTGGTAGCGGCTATTACTATGGAACTGCTATGCGTAAAAATTATAAAAAAGCTTGCTTCTGGCTTGAAAAAGCTGCTCATCAAGATAATTGCGGAGCACAAGCCTTGCTTGCTGACTGCTATCATTTTGGTCAGGGCGTCGCTAAAAACCAGAAAACCGCTGTTTATTGGTATGGAAAGGCAGCCGAACAAGGCCATGCGAATGCCCAATTCATGCTTGGACTTTTTTATTATTATGGTGAAAACGAAGTTCGTAAGAACTATAAAAGGGCGTTTCAGTATTTTACGATGGCAAGTGATATGGGTCATGTTGGAGCCATCAACCAGCTCCAAAAATGTTACGCGGAGGGTAAAGGTACAAAAAAGGATTCCCATAAAGCGCTTGAATTGTTTCGTATCATGCTAAATAACCAAAAGGATAATCAAGAGGAACACACTTCCGTTTCGGATTCCGACAACAAAACCGTTCATTCGCCATCAGTAAACGACGAGGATCGGATATCCATGTTTTTCGACATGCTCGACAATAGTATGGATATAGTTAAAATGATTGAAAAGAAAGAAAAGAAAAAGCGGGATTCGTCAAGGGCTGGTGTGGAGGAAATAATTGTTGATTTGATATGGAAGCGTTTGCGGGATTGAGAACTCCACACAAACAGTTTCCTCGCGAATTGTCCTCTATGTGCGCGGCCATGGATTTGTCTGTTTTTGCGACATAATTGATTGTCAAACCTCAAAAACATATCTCAAGATTAGCTTTTGAAAAAACGCAAAGTTCACATATCCTCCATGCTCAATCCAACCATGCCCGAATCGTACTTTTCGAACTCCCCCGTCACTTCCTTAAACCGCTGCACTTTCTCCTCCAGCACCTTCAGGTCGATCTCGCTGCGTTGTCGTTTCACCTCATAAAAGGTGACTCGTTTCTCCAAATCGTCCGCTGCGATGATGTCTATCTCGTTTTCGCCCTTGCGGTCCCACCAACTGTCGATGTGCGTGAACCGCTCGCTCTCCTTCATCACGGCCTTGAACCAATGCTCCAGCAATTTTCCCGTGTAGGTAGTGTAGTCGCGTTTCACTATCTCCGCCAGTTTCCCGTAGGCATTGGCCTCGATGAAATGGTTGTACTTGTAGATAAACCTGAACCAAAACTGCAAAAACAAGTCACTCACCGAATAGACGATGTTCTTGTTGGCGGTTTTCTGGAACATGGGCTTGTTTTTCGCAATAAGCCCATAGTCGTTCTCCAACCGGGTCATGTAGCCCGACACCTCCATGTGCAGGATGCCTTCGATGTCGCCACGCGTGTTATGTCCTGTGGCAATCAGTTTCAGGATGTCAAAATAGCGTCCGTAATCGCGGCCGAACTCCTCTATCAGCATGTTCTTTCCTTCGAAGATGAAGTAGGAGTTTTTGGCAATAATGCGCTCCAGCATCTTGTCGGCAGAGGTGGCTCCGGCATCCATTAGCAGCTCGACATATTTCGCCACGCCTCCCGTGTAGGTGTAGAGTGCCAGTAGGTCTTCCTTGGTATATCCAGGGTGGTAATATCCAAGGATTTCCTTGATTACCGAAGGCGTGAAAGGCTCAATCTTCAGGAACTCCGTCTGACGACCGTAAAGAGGCTCTTTCCTGTCGCGAAACAGCTTGGTCATCATCGAGTACACCGAGCCGCACACGATCAGGTTCATCTTTGCCTCGCCTTTCTTTTTGTCCCATATCTTCTGCATCTGCGAGAAGATGGCTCCGTTCACGCGGCTAAAGTCCTGGAATTCGTCGATCATCAGCGTCAAGGGGCGTGTCTTCGACAGCTCCATCAGATAGTCAAAGATGTCGGCAAAGCGTTCCACCTTTCCTAATAGGGGAATTTGCAGCTTTTCGGTCAGCTCCTCCACGAACTCCTCGCAAAGCACGCTTTCCGTGCTCCTTGTAACAAAGAAATACAGGATGTTCTCGTTCTCGTAGGCTTTCATCACTAAGGATGTCTTGCCGATGCGCCTCCGTCCAGTCAGCACCGTAAACTGGGCTGCATGGTTCGAGAGTTCCCTTATCTCCCTCAGCTTCCCGATTTCGTATTTTCTGTCGAAGAACTTCATTTTCTATTGTTTTAAATCATTGATTATCATTTTGCTAAAATCGAACTATACAGTTCGGAACTCTGTGGTTCGATTGCAAAAATAAAGTTTTTTCTTGACATGGAAACTTTTTAGGAGTAAAAACCATCATTTTGACTATAAATGCAACCCATAACGTCTTTCCTTTAAGGCCATTCCACCTTATAGGATCGCTCTACTGTGTCAAGGCAATCCACCAAAACCACACCTGCGACCTCGGCGATTTCCTTCACCTTGGTGTGGCCGACAATCTGTTTGACAGAAGTGCCTTTGTATAGGTTATGAAGGCATAACGATTCGGGTCGCACCCATATCGGTGAATGATGAGGGTCTTCACCACAGAAATCATTCCCGTAACAATTTGCGCCGAACGAAAACGGCGTTTTGTCTTTGCGCCATAGGTCGTTGATGGCCGCTGCCATGCTGCTTGGCTTGATGTCGGCAACATGGGGCAGATACGTGTTTTTCCAATCGCTTGTCACGCCGGCATGGGTGACGAGATAGTCCTCGCCGATGGCGTATGCCACGCCTTCAAACAAATCAATCGTTTTCATCAGCAGCCACGAGATGGTTTGCGCATTTAAACCGTCAAACCGATTGGATTTCTCAAAAACACCTGGGAGATATTCAAAATCATGGTTTCCATACAAGAGCACGACATTATCGGGATGTTTCTTTTTGAACTCTATGATCTCCATAAAGTTATACTGCAAGTCCATGAAATGAATATCTTCGTATGGGTCGAAATAGTCCCCAACGAAAACGTTGATGCAGTTCTCGTCAACGAGACGCCGCCACGAATCTCTTCCATGAATGTCGCCGATGATATTGTATTTGCTCATGATATGAATACATTTCTTTGAGGCGCAAAGATAACAATTTCGAGACTCATGTGAAAACATAAGGCATGGTTAAATGATTAGAATCAATTCCGCATACCTATAGTCCCGGATCGTTGTAATTATAAGCAAGAAGCGGAATTTGGTGATGCAAGCCATATTTACATTATTGGCATGTTTTATGCCAGGGGCTTCAGGTGTGATGAAAACTATCGCAGGGCCATGAGATGGTGGAAGTTGGCCGGTGAGAGGGACAAACGCTCACAATATCTTCTTGGCAGCACCTACTATTTTGGGCATGTCGTCCATAAAAACTACAAAAAAGCCACCTATTGGCTTGAAAAAGCTGCACTTCAGGATGACGACTGGGCGCAAGTCTTACTCGGTGACTGCTATTATTTGGGCAGAGGTGTAGCCAAAAACTATGAAACGGCTGCTTACTGGTATGAAAAAGCTGCAAACCTTGGCAACATCGATGCGCAATACATGTTGGGCGTTTGCTATTATAACGGCATGGAGAAACCATAAAGCCTCCCTAATGCACAGCGTTGGTTCGCTAAAGCGGATGCTAAAAACCATCCCACTGCATCGCTCCATCTGGATTGCTGATATATGGCCGGATGATGCGACAAAAAAGTGTGGTTTTTCGTTTAGAGTATTGTTTCTTGATAATTAAATCAATACCAATCAAAATGAATGGATTTTTCGATGAAATCCTTGCTGAAAAGAGTTAGATGAATAAAAAACAATAGATAGTGTGATAAATTGGAAGAAATGGTGTACTTTTGCCTCACTTAAATTATATGTATTAATTATATAAAGAACTTATGATTAGGTTATTCTCAACATTTGCATCGGGATTGACACCTGTTATTGCAGAGTTCCTACAAAAAGACATTAGCCTTCGTCTTGTGAATCAATGGGATGGCTTTATTGAATATTGCGCTGAGAGTTCTCAATTAGATAAAATAAAACACTTGCAGTATTTGCAAAACACGTTTGTTATTATCGATTCAGTAAGAGGAGATATTAATTTGATGCTAAATTCATTAAGTCAACAAAACAACAAATTAAAGAATTTCTCATTTGACAGACAATTGATGCCAAACAAAAAAAGAACCTTTCGCGTAGTTGTTTCTGAAGAAAACAAATTGATTGGCATTAATAATAACACGATGTTGCAGATAGAAAAGAATATAAGTAATATCACAAGATTGACCGTGGATAGGAAGAATCCCGGATGTCAGTTTTGGGTGTTACATCGCAGCGAAGGACACACCTTTTTTGCTATTCGAATAACAGAATTAAAAAGTGATGATAAGGGGCGAGCAAGGGGCGAATTGCGTCCGCAACTTGCGTATGTATTATCTAGAATGTCCGAGCCCACTGAAAATGAACTATTTATAGACCCATTCTGTGGTAGCGGTTCTATACCTTTAGCGCGGGCGAAAATGACAAAAAAAGGATTGATTATTGCCAGTGACAATGATGGTCAGTTGATATCCATGCTAAAAGAAAAGGTGAAGAAACTTGATTTAAAAAAGAAGTTCGTCGTAAGACAATCCGATGCACTTGAATTACATAATTATTATCACGCATGTATACATAAAGTTGTTTCTGACCCACCATGGGGATGCTTTGAAGAAATAAGCGATATTTTTGACTTCTACGATGCTTTATTTAATGAATTGCTTGAAGTATTACTGCCAAATGGTATAATGATTCTGCTAATAGGAACTGAAGTGTTCCCTGAAGTACTGGAGAAATACAAAGAATCATGTTCGCTTTTGGGCAAATATGATATATTGGTATCAGGCAAAAAGGCCTCAATTTACAAAATAAAGAAATTGTAAAGTAATGATGACGCTGTTGATTATTGTTCCCACATTTCAAAGGCCTCTGCTATTAAAGTCGTGTTTGGAAAGCATTTGTTCGCTATTAGAAGAGAATGTGAATGTTTTGGTTATGGACCAGTCTTTTGATAATTCTTCTCGTTTGGTTTGTGAACAGTTCCCCCAAATAAAATATAATCATGCAGATTACCAGAACAAATCAAGAGCAATCAACGAAGGTATTTTAAATTCCAATGAGGATGTTATTTCAATTATTGATGATGACACTATATTAGACAAGAATTGGATTAAAGCTGTTTTACGTGCGTTCAGTGATTCAGAAATAGATGTTGCGCAAGGCAGTATTATGGTCTCAGATAGTTCTTTTGATGATGCGGTTGACAACAACCAAGACATTGTTATAAAAAGAAAGACCATAGGTAGGATTTGCGTTCCTCAATTATTTAAAATTGGCTGTAATTTCGCATTTCGTAGGCAGGTTTTTTATACGGCTGGAGCATTCAACGAGACATTAGGCCCGGGAACAAAAAACAAGGCAGGCGAAGATTTGGAATGGGGATATCGGGTGTTCAAAAAAGGCTACAAGCTACTATTAAACCCGGAAATGCGCATCACCCATACTTCTTGGAGAGAGAAAACGGATCTGACGGCACAAACAGAGGAGTATGGACATGCTTTTGGGAAGGTGTTGAAAAATATTCGTCATGAGTGTTTTCCTGATTTTTTGGCTTATTACATATATTACCTAATGTTTGGATATGCCAAGAATCTATTTGACAGCAATAGACTAATTTGGTATAAATCAGCATTGAAAAGCTATAGAGAAGCATGAAACCCTATGTTCTACATCTGTTGCAACCTGTGTCCGAATCGACTATAGGAGGAGCCGACATGCATGTGCTCGATCTGACCCAAAGCGAATGCTATAGGCGTGAATACGAACCAATTATATGTTTGCGAAAAAACATATCCATTCAAGCCCTATTCTCATCAAAGGAAATATACAGTATTTGCGGAAGTAAATGCAACAGCATATTCTCATATGTAAAGTGGATAAACCGAGAATTGTCCAACAAAAACATTTCCATTATTCATGCCCACGGATATCAGGCCAACTACCAGATGCTGCTATTGAAAACTCTATTTCCGTCCAAATGGAAGGAAGTACCGACAATAATAACATGTCATGGGTGGATTGAGACCACTCCTTTACTGAAAGCGATGACAAAACTGGATCTGTTCTGTCATAAATATGCCCAGGCCCGTATAGTATGCTCAAAAAACAATTTGGCTCGCATTCAGGCATACGAGAATTCATTTTATGTGCCCAATGGCATTGTCCCGTTCCATATCCAGCCCACCAACCGTTCTAAGATTGTTGTCGGATATGTGGGGCGGCTGTCGAAAGAAAAACGGCCCGATAAAGTATTGCAAGTTGCAAAAGAATTAAGACAGGACTACTCTGACAAAATTGAATTTCACTTCTTTGGAGAAGGTATTATGTTGCCTGAACTAAAAAAAATTGCTTTAAGTGAATCCCTCCAGAATTTTGTTTTATTTGACGGGCAGAAAAAGAGAGAAGATATTTACTCAAACATTGACATATTATTACTCACCTCTGATACAGAAAGCACACCTCGCGTTGTGATAGAAGCTTTGTATAGCAGAATTCCTGTTGTAGCAACTAATGTAGGTGGAGTGCCAGATTTGGTTTGTCATAACAAGAGCGGTTTTTTAGTTTCTAAAGAAGATATTAAAGGAATGGCTAATGCTCTTAGAACATTATTTGAATCCCCGTTCCTTAGGCAATCTTTTGGTGAATATGGGCACGATTATGTATGTAATCAATTGACATCCGAACAAATGGCAAATAAAGTTACACAAATATATAAACTAATATTATCATGAGTTTTTCTTTAAGCAAAGATTGGGAAAAAATCCAGACCGACCAGCCTTTCAACACTTTCCCTGGACAATGGAAATACAAATGGGGCATTCATCCTATAAATGCGCAAATGATGTATAATGCTTTGGTTATGCACAAACCCATATGTATTGTTGAAACTGGTACATTTGAAGGGCATGGAGTTTATGTGATGGCAAAAGCTTTATCTGATGCTCATACTCAGTGCACTATTCACACAATTGATTTTGATGGAGACCCGTTAACCAAAGAAGATGATGCTTCATGGAAAGAACTTCGAGATATCCGTAATTCAAACCTACAGCGAATCCAAAACCTCTTTCCTTTAATCACCATACATTTCCATGATGGTGATTCCCGAGAAGTATTGCCCAATCTGATACAACAAGGTTTGAAGTGGGATTTCTTTTTTCAAGACTCAATGCACTTTCTCGAAGGAATTGTCAAAGAGTGGGAAATAATGAAGGAAGCAGCTAACACGAATGCTGTTGTTGTGTTTGATGATATTTCTTTAAGTGAGAATTTAAAACACCCCGACGCGCCTATTTTCTGCAATCACTTTATTACTTCAGATTTTGAGAATCAATGGTGTTATAGAAGTACAGACACCGGCCATCGTCAATTTTGGGCACAAAAGAAATGAGATTACTATATGTTACACAGCATTTGCCTTATCCGCCAGTTTCTGGTGCAAGAAGGCGTGAATATGAATTGATAAAACGCTTATCAAAGTGGATTGATATTGTTGTAGTTTCCATTTCTAAAGTATATGAAGAAGACCTTCGGTGTGTGAGCATATTGGAAACTATAGTAAAAAAAGTATATCTGTTTAAGGCAAATAAGCAATTGTCTTTAGAGACTGCTAACGAATTGAACATTTCTCTTCAGGTCAACAGGAACCATTCTAAAGAGTTGCTTTCTGAAATTTCTAATATTGTTCATAATGAGAAAATAGATATAATACATATAGAAGGCTTTTTCCTGTATTATTCCATTGAAAGCTTAAGGTCAGACATACCGATTGTATTATGCGAACAAAACATTGAATATGATATTTGGTTTCAACAAATCTTATATCAAAACCAAACATTATCTAAAGCTTATAGAAGACAAGCTTCAATTGTGCAATTATTTGAACAATATGTTTGGCAAAAGGTTAATGCCATTGTGGCTGTAACTGAAGATGATGCAAATGTTATAAATGGCTATTTAAAACACGGAAAAAGTAAGGTTGTAACCAATGGTTATAATCACTCGCTAGACTTAGATGATGGTTCATTACCAGCTACATTGAACAAGGACAACTTTAACATATTATATGTTGGAAATTTTGATTATTATCCTAATGAAGATGCAGCGAGTTTTTTGGTTTTAGAAATCTTGCCCATAATTAAAAACCAGATAAGTAATTTTAAACTTTATTTAGTGGGTAATATAGGAATGTCAAACGTTGAAAGACTTGCGTCTGATCAGGTTGTTGTTACAGGACGAGTTGACAATCTAGCCAGCTTTTATAAAAACGCAGACATAGTTGTTTGTCCTCTAAGATTTGGTGGTGGAATAAAAACAAAGATTTTAGAAGCTCTTCAATATGACAAGGCAATTATAATAAGTCCAATTGGACTACAGGGAATACAAATACCCGACAAATCACCTTTTATCTTAGCCTCTGACAAATATGAGTTTGCTTCTGCGATTATAACAGTATTTAATCAACCAGAAATAATTAAAGAAAAATCATCAAATTGTGAAATAATACGCAATAAATGGAATACTTGGGAGGACAGTGCTTTAGAGTTGTATTCTATTTATTATAATATTCTGAATTAATGAGAGAAGGTGTATATAATATCGAAACAATAGATAACGTTTCAGTAATAGAGAGATATCTGAAACCGTATTGTTCTTTGGTGAATTATCGACAATTATTCATGTCTAAAGAATGGATTAAATCTTACTGCACAGTTTATAAACCAAATAAAATGGTGTTTGTATATAATACATATACTCAAGAATATATTTTATTTGAAAAACAAGGAAGTACTTTGTGTTGTCTCGGAGATCCATTGAATGATTTTAACCTTTGTAACATACGAGAGGCGCATGAATTAGAAGAATGGTTACACATTATCGAACAAATTAAACTTGGTGAACAAGTATCGGTTCATTTGAATTGTGTTACGAGTCCTTTGTTTAAGCAGTCATATAACGAGGTGTTTTGGGGGTTGGTGGCTGATTTGATGATACATGAAGAGCAACAAGTATCTGCGAAACTGAAAAAACTACAACGCAAATACAATAATACGATTCAATATCACAGAATAACTCCAGATAATCCAAACTTTGTTCAATTACTAGATCAATTATTATTAGGGAGAAAGATTGTCTTGTCCACAAAAGCCCCTAATGATAATTCATTTAGCTTGGATGAAAGATTTGTTGCATTTATTCGTTTGTTATGCGCACAACCCTCTCTTTATGAAAGTGTTTTTATTGATTACGGCAAAGAACAAGATCAGGTCGTTTCGATAGGTCTTTATTTTCGAAACCATAATTATGCTTTATATTATTTAAGATGGTGCTTGCATATATCTACTAGGGTTTCTTATGGCCTCTTGCAAGATATGTGGAGCATACAACAATGCCAATTGAATGGATATCGTGTTGTAGATTTTTCAAGAGGAGACGAACCCTATAAGTATCGTTTGGGTCTAAACGAATATAAACTCTATAACTATATCATATGAAAAAATCAATATATAATATTACTCAAAAGATTGATGCAAACCATTTTGTAATTTTCAACTCCCACTCGGGACTAATAAAATTATTAACCACGGAGCAATTTGTAGAATATGATGCAGGATCTGAATTAAATATGGGTTCTTTATATGTTGATGATAAAATAGATGAAAAGATGTCTGTTCGACAAGAAAGAGATTCATATATAAATGCTGATAAGGATTACATAAGATTCACAATTTTACCTACATTAAAATGTAATGCAAATTGCAATTTCTGTTTTGAAAATACACATAGCAGAAAACACATGTCTAATGAAGACGTGAAACAAACAATCTCCTTCATTCAATTGGAAGCAATCAAGTATAAGAAATTACGGATACACTGGTTTGGTGGGGAGCCTATGGTAGCATTACCTATTATTTATAGAATAACCAAAGAATTATATAAGTTTTGCAAATGTAATGGAATCAGTTATAAGGCATGTATGGGCACAAATCTGTCATTAATAAATGATGATAACTATAAAAGCGTTATAGAAGATTTGTATATTGATACAATAGAATTTGCATTCGATGGGTATGGTGACCAACATAATAATGTAAAGACATATAACAATACAAACTTTGATTCGTTTAACCATAATCTTCATATGCTCGATGTTTTGCTAAAAGATGGCATTGCGGTATCTGTAAGATTCAATAGTAACAAATCAAATTATCCAAATCTATTGAAGTTGTCAGAAATCTTATGTGAACGATACCAAAAATACCAAAGTTTTACTCCATATTTGGCTGTAATAGTTCCCACAGACATCTATAATGATACAGACAACCTTATTCACCCATTGGAATATGCTTCTTATTATTTGAAGTTTTTCCATGTTTTACAAAAAAATGGAGCTGGTATGGAAGTGTACCCTTTACACCGAAATGCCAACTTTTGTTATGGTACGAATCCAAATTCTATTGTTATTGGAAGTGATGGGGTGTTGACAAAATGTATTGCTTCTCCAAGTGCAAAATCGCAAGCAATTGGAACCATTTGGTCTGGTATTCAAAAAAATTCTGTTTATCAAAAATGGATATATGATCATGAGATAAATGAATGTCAACAATGTTCAATATATCCACTCTGTTTAGGAGGCTGTACAAATGATTATTTATTCAAATCTATTTCTCCATGCAAAAAGGAGAAGTATTATTTGCAAGAATTATTGATTGATGCTGGACAATATATGATCAGACATCATATCGATGAATATGTTTTCCAATAATTAGTGGTGAAATAGCTGTTGACAATTGAGCAAATAATTAAATAGATATATTGGATACTGCAAATTACAATCAGAACAATGAGGATAGGTGTTTATAGTATTGAAACAATAGATAGTGTTTCAGAAATAGAGAGATATCTGAAACCATATTGTTCTTTGATGAATTATCGACAGTTATTCATGTCTAAGGAATGGATTAAATCTTACTGCATAGTTTATAAACCAAATAAAATGGTGTTTGTATATAATACATATACTCAAGATTATATTCTATTTGAAAAACAAGGAAGTACATTGTGTTGTCTCGGGGATCCATTGAATGATTTTAACTTGTGTAACATACGAGAGGCGCATGAATTAGAAGAATGGTTACATATTATTGAACAAATTAAAGCTATAGATAGGACAACAATCACTCTGAATTGTGTGACGACACGGTTGAGCAATGGTTCTATCGATGCTTTGACTATGGGTATGATGATTGATTTAATTGCGTCACAAAATCGCAAAATATCATCAAAGTATAAAAGGATGCAAAAGAAGTATTGTGATACTATTCAATATAACAGAATCACGCCTAACAATCCGATTTTCACCCAAGTATTAGACCATTTGTTAATTGGAAGACGAATGGTTTTGTCGGCTAAAGCACCTGATAATAATCGTTATTCTTTAGACGAACGTTTTACTGCTTTTATCCAATTGTTATGTTCTCAGCACTCCTTGCATGATTTTGTTTATATTGATTACGGCATTGTCGGTGATTCGATTGTTTCAATAGTTCTATTTTTTCAGAATAATAATGATGCCTTGTATTATTTAAGGTGGTGTTTGCGTTCATCGAATAAGATATCATACGGTCCATTATTAGATTTATGGAGTATTAATCAAGATTTTTTGAAAGGATATCATATTATTGATTTTTCAAGAGGAAACGACTCATACAAATATCGTTTGGGCTTCAACGAATATAAACTTTACAACTATGTTATATGAACACTTTAAATAAGCAAAAATTCCGTACCTGTTTTTTATCACCGCATTCAGACGACACATTTTTGGAAGCGTATTATATTATAAAAGAGCGTGTTCTTCCAGAACCATATTTATTATGTACAGTGTTTTCTGAGTCTAATTATGTAGATGTTTCAAAAAAAAAGCTTTATTCGGGAGTTGATATTACAAAGATTCGTAAAAAAGAGGATTTGCTCTTTGCGAACGAGTTCCAGATGCAATATACTACAATGAATGAACCCGATTGTTTATTGAGGCATGGAACTGTGTTTTTTGACGAACGCCCCCTTGATTCCAAACTATTAGATAAACTTTATAATCAATTATTTGCGCTCATTACAAATTTGCAAATAGAAT
Organism: uncultured Bacteroidales bacterium; assembly: GCA_900318265.1. GTDB lineage: Bacteria > Bacteroidota > Bacteroidia > Bacteroidales > F082 > Limimorpha. The sequence goes on from ONKA01000003.1 coordinate 97,185, forward strand.
TTGTTGTAGCGCCGTCACCTTATGGAATCAAACAGCATTATGACCATAGAGTATTGCGCGAAATTGCAAATAGTCTAGAACAATTGAAAGGAGTATCGTTATTATGGACAGACGATACCCCATATTCTACTATGCCGAATAATATAATAAAAGAGCTTTTTTTGGGGAAAACGTTAACCCCAAAAGAGATTCAACAAAAAAGTTCAAAATTAGATGAAATATATCCATCACAAACATGTAATTATTATAAAGAGGCCATAAAGAATAATAACGAAAGATTGTTTAGGTTATGAGATTACTGATTGATATGGATGACGTTATTGCCGACACCCTAAATTATACAATAGCTTGTTTGGAAAGCAATAATATAATAATTGATAGAAAGGAATTGGCTGGCAAAGAATTAGAGGACATTCTAACAAAAGAGCAAGTCGATTTCATGCATAAAATGACTGATTCGGTATCTTATTTTAAAAGGATACCCATAAAGCCTAATTGTTATGCTGTGCTTAAAGAATTGCATAAACGCTATGAAATCCGCGTGGTTTCCTGTGCGTTTGCATTTCCGAATTCGATGAATGCGAAACTTGGGTGGCTAAAAAAACATTTAGATTTTATATCGCTAAATGAAATTATTTTTTGTGGATGTAAAGCAGACATTAAAGGAGATATCATGATTGACGATAGAACTGAAAATCTACAAAAGTTTTCAGGGAGAAAATATTTATACACAGCCCCACACAATAAAGGAATAAATCGATATAAACGATTTAATTCATGGATAGATATCCAAAATGAGTTTTGTCGATAACAATAGTTGTGGCATCAATAAAAAGTTGAAAATGAAAAACGGAGACTCGCAACTCATCCAACGAGGCAAAAAGCTCTCATACCTTCTCCGGCATGATACCTCTTATGCCTTCGACGAGCATGGTTGGCGCGAGGTGAGCGACTTAGTGGCCAATCATGGCTTCACCATGGAAGAACTGCGCGAGATAGTGGCCAACAACAACAAGCAGCGGTATGAGTTTTCGGAGGACATGACGCGCATCCGTGCCAGGCAAGGCCACAGCATTCTAGTGGATGTGGAACTGGCTGAAGCCATGCCGCCAGATGTTTTGTATCATGGCACGGCCAAGGAGTTTACAGACTCTATCATGAAGCGGGGCATCCTGAAAGGCAAGCGGCTTTATGTTCACCTTTCCACAACCATTGAGACGGCCACGAAAGTCGGCCAGCGGCATGGTGAGCCAGTTGTCTTAGCTATCGATGCCAAACGGATGAGCGAGGACGGCAATAAGTTTTTCCTCAGCAGGAATGGTGTTTGGCTTACCGAGTTTGTGGATGCCAAGTATATTATTGGGAATATGTCTTTGAAATAGATATTTTCTAAACGTCTCTGTCTTTTGTAGTAGTGGGTGCTTTTGTTGTTTTTTGCAAAGATAGCAACATGGCTGGTTTTGCTCTTTCTCGAGACTTTCTATCAGATGTTGGCCTTTTCCGTGGCTGGATTTACATGGCCCTTTTTTAGAATAACATGGTAACATAAAACCAAATTACTCTATCGCTACTCCGAGTCAAACTTCTATTAGTAGCCTATTTTTGTTCAACGTTAAACAGAGCTCAGCAAAGAGTCTATCCCAAGACGGCAGCTCTTAAATCGTTACAAAAATACAACAACCTAAACACTATCGCTATTATGAATGCTACTAAACAAATCATCGCCTACGGCCTCACTCAGGAGGCTGCGTTGGCAGCACAGCGCAGTCTCGCTAACACGACGAAGTGCGCCTTGGAGAACATCACAATCACTACCGAACCCACAATCATCTATGCCTTGAGTGGTGAAGAGAGCTCTCTCGTCGGGGTTAAAGCCCATGCGACAGACCAAAGTCAATGGTTGCAACTCATGCCCCTTTGCCGACAAATGAAAGCGCAAAACATTAAGTTCTTGATCATCAAATAACGAACTTTGACACATCTCAGGATGGACGTGGAATTAAGGCCAATAGAAAGAGCAGACGTCGAAACCGTATGGGAGATGCAGGTTGAAGCGTTTTCCGACCTGCTAGAAAAATATCAGGATTTTGACACAAGCCCCGGGGCGGAAAGCATTGAAAAAATAATAGCGAAGTTCGAACAACCATGGACAACCTATTACTTTATCATTGTTTCCAATGAAAAGGTGGGGGTAATACGTATTGTGGACAAAAAGGAAGGAAGCAGAAAACGTATTTCCCCCATCTGGATTATGAAGGAGCATAGGCATAAAGGATATGCTCAGCAGGCGATATGTGAAGCAGAAAGACTGCATGGACAGAAGAATTGGTGCCTTGATACCATATTGCAGGAAGAAGGGAATCTTTACTTATATGAAAAACTTGGTTATCATCGGATTGGTAGAATCGAGAAGATTAATGACCGGATGGACATCGTGTTTTTTGAGAAAGATTGATGGAAGGTTTCTTGTAATCTTGTCGACAATAAATTGAAAACACCTACCGCTTATACAATAGTCTTAGAATTATTGAATTATAGAAAACTCTGAAACTTCAGGTTTGAACTCACGGTCAATCCTATGGCACTGATCTCGGATGATTTGCCTACGGCGCATGGCGGGTTGTAGGCAATAATGGTTATACAACTGTTTGAAAGTGACTATCTCTTCTGGGTCGATATTGTCCAGCGATCGGACATGCGGGAACAAAAGCTTGTGATATGCCGTTGACATTCGTTGCACGGCGGTTTTGTCGCGCAGGTCACAGTCATGAGGAACAGCGACCAACTCCGAGAAAACGTTATCATACTCTGATGCAAAACGCAGAATATGAAGCACCGATGAAAAGTATTCGCAATTCAGCACCCATCCTTCAATGATGTGGTCTTTGGTCAAGCGTGGCAATTTCCATCCCTCAATGAATCCGTGGAAACGATCCATGGTCGCGCTCTCGCGAAACATCTCTGGCAAGCACTTCACATACGAAGGGTTTATGGGTCTCATATCTTTATCGAGGGGAATGTTGCCCAGCAGCATCAAGCCGCATTCCGATTGGAACATGGTATTGTCCACAGCAGCTTTACCTGCTTCAAGATAAGACTTCATGATGGACTGCATCTCGTTTGGGTCTGAAAACTGGAATGTTGTGATTTCATCGATGCCTACCACATCATAGTTCTTCATCACGCCGAATTGTCTTGTGGCCTTGTTGTAAAACAACTTTGCCCGAGAAGTGCGCCCACCAGCCAACAGCCAGGCATGTTTGCTCAAATTGTTGTACACGTATGACTTGCCGGTTCCCTTGGGCCCCAACTCAATCATATTAAGGCGGGGCTCCACCAATGGCAACAACCTTGAAATCAGTTCTTGTTTCTGCTCTTCAGAAAACTCCTCTGGGTTGTACTCCATCGTTGCAACCAGGAAGTCAATCCATTCGTCAGTTGTAAAATTCTCACGCGCCTGCATGTAGTATGGGACATCGATGCGATATGGTTCGAATGCTTTGTAGGTCGTCATAAGCACATAACCCTTACGACGGCCTTCTGGCTCAACATAAACCAATGTGATGTTGCCCCAATGCTCGCCGTCGGTAATGGGCTCAGCGTCGTTTTCAAGCAGTTCTTGGCTTACAAAGGCATCAGATGACAGGTTGATCTCTGGCAAAGTAAAGCGAACCATCCCCTTGGCCATATCGGTATTCACTGTGAACCTTGTGGTGATGTTGACGCTGTCGCCTCCCAAAAGACACTGTTTCAGCATCTCAGCATCCGATGGCATCTTTGAGGCAAGATAGGCTTCCACCGCAGGACCGTTCACGGCACCGTTGTCATCCGTATAACGGCGAAGGATGAAGTCTTTGACGAAAGAAGGAAGATTCCTTCCTTTGAACAGCGAATCGTAGTTTCTTGATTTCATGATGGAGAGCTCCGCAAAGCACTCCTTCGTTTTTTCGTTGATAGTCATATTTTTATGTGTTATTGGTTAGTAATCAAAAAATATCGTTTTCTTCAAACCCTTTGTGTTGGGTATAAGTATCCTCTGACGAAGTCTTTATAGTTGTCTCCTCAACCGCGGCAGGCTTTACATTGATGGTTTCCTGGAAGTGTATTTTCTCTTTTTTCTCACTTTTTTTGGGTGTCGCTGTTCGGTTGGTAGCCAAACTTTCTTCCTGTCCATAAAACCTGATGGCCACAGAATCGTTTGTTGACGACAACAACACCCCGTCCACATCTGCATTAAAACTGACACGACGGTCCCGGGCAATGCAACACTCCTGTCCGCAATGCACTATCGTCAACTTCTCTTCCCAATTAAACATACCAAAGCGATGATACCATCTTTTGCCCAAGCAGTCGGGCGGGGTGACATGATACGACGCTGAGATGTCGAAGCCAAATCTTCGCAACTCATCTTCAAACCATTCGTCATACAGGCAGTGCATCACTTCGACTTCGTTAACAACAACGCAGTCGTCAATTTTACCTCTCACATATAGCAGTGAAAAGGCTTGAAGCAGAGATCGATACAACTTGTGACGAAACTTCCAATCCGATTTGTTCGGAATAGTCTTGGGTGAAAAAAGTTTCATTAACAGCATGACTAATGGAATTAGAAGTTGTGTGTTTTTTCCAGTTCATTATATACAAGTACGGCAAATAAACCAGCAGTGCTCGCACCCCAAAGAGGATGCTGGCCAAGGTCCATTTTATCACCATCTTGTTTGCCGTAAGAGGCCCAACAGACAATGATAAGATTGCCGTCACAAAGTACGGTCCAGCCATCTCGTTGTCTACTGCTAGTCCCCGTTTTCCCATAATAGGTCTTTCCTTTGGGCAGGGCATTTTTGTATCTGTGTAACGTGCCGCCTTCGTTTTCAATAGTCTTGTTCAAAGCATTTTTAACCTCGTTGACATGGGTTTTGTCCCAAATCTTTTTTGATTTGACGTTATCGCTTTTTTGTTCTAATGAAAGCGGTACATATATACCATTATTAAAGATAGTTTGATAGATTTGGGCGACATCGCAAACACGCATCTCCCTGATTCCCAATGGATAATTGTAAATATCTTCTTGGCATTGGGCTTTGTCTGGGATGACTTGCATGGAGTCATAGGCTCTCTCAACATCAGCAAAAATGGTCTTGGGATTTACCCCAAGAGCATCGATATTCCTAAACGGACAATTAAGGCTCTTTGAAAGGATAGTCTCTAAATTCACATATGTGTTGCTCCATCCATGGCTGTTATGAGGCGTTTTACGTTTGTCAATCACACCATCATACAATGTAAAATTAGCGGGAACGCCCGCTTGAAGCAGACTCAAACAAATAGCAGGTTTGCCTATTGAACCGATTGGGAAAGTATACTCATTTGCATAGTCAAGCACTTCGGAAGAAGAAAAGTGACCAACGATCTTGCCGCTCTGGGCTTCTACGACAAGAGCTGCCACCTGTAATTCTGCCCCTGCTTTTCTGAACGCCTCCTTGGTCTTTAATAGATCATAGGCCGCCTCCAAAGTCTTTTCATTATCCAAGGTTATGGTACAATCATGACGTCTCGGATTATCCTTGAATTCTTTTTCAAACATGAGGCGAGTGCTAATCGGCAAGTCGGCACATTGGTACCTATGATTTGAAAAGCCCAAAGTGTCATTACACAATGCTCTATACTCGCGGTTAGTTAGTAGTCCCTCTAATTTCCATTTTTTTGCCTTTTTAAGAAGCATGCTTTTTACCAATTCGGGTTCCTCTTGGACGCGCGAATAAGCAATACTATGTTCACCATCCGTCAAATATTTGGATCTTGGCAACGTTAATATTAAATACAGAAATTCTGCCGCGTTGATTTTTCCTACAGGACGTCCGTATGTAAAAAGACTACTTGCGTTAATACCTCGATATCCTCGCCCACCGTTAAAAGAACTAATATTCAAATATATTTCGAGTAGTTCTTCTGGCTCATACATTAGTGACAATTGGTATGAACCAAGCTGATCACTGACCTTTCGCTGAGCATCTCGAGGGGTTGCTTGGGAATTATAATAAGTTAATTGCTTAACAATCTGACAGTTAATATTACTTCCGCCTCTTTTTAGAATGGAGGGTGAAAAACCATGCCAATTTGATTTGTTGGGAAGATAAGAGTTTTGTTTCCAAAAACCGCGATCTTCCTGAAACAGCAACATATCAATATAATGTTTTGGAATTTCCGTACTTGTGATTGGAACAAAATAATGATCCTGCGCCTCATCCACCCATAGCACTTCTCCATCAGGATCCACAACACAATTGTTTTTTGAATAAATTTGGCTGCAATCCAAGCGTTTTGGGAATACAGTAATCAGTAAAAAGGCCACAAAAACGAAACAACACACCCATTTACAAGAAGGGGTAAACGATAATACTGTGTTCTTGATATATTGTGTGTAATCAATCCAATAATTATTGTCATGTTTCATGCCCTTTATCTTATCCACTATTATACCTACCAGCATTATAATACCATACACTAGCGATGTCGATACTATCAACAAAACGACCGTGCACATTATTATACAGACAAATAAGAACATGGATTTAGGATAGAACACCGAAAATGCCAAAATACCTATGCCGACCATGGAGTACAGCAAAATAATCCAACGTCTGTTAAGTTGAACTTTCTTGGTTTCTGTCATGGATTGCTCCAAAGTGGAATTAAACAGAATGGCTGACAAATAATTCCAAGACCGAGCCAAAAAGAATTTTGTGAAGAAAAAAGCCGAAACACATACGAGGGCAAACAAAGCCAACAGCACTTTATTATCAGGTTGCCATTGCAGACCCAAATAAGAGGGAATAGTCAAGAACACCGATATTATATATGTCACGATTATCATCTTCCACGGCGAAGAAACAACTTCTTTTTCGAACTTTCCCATTACCAGATACTTATCAAGGCTTTCTGACAATTGTCGGCTTGACTTTGAAAACATCCAATAACAAGAAAAGAAGAACAAAAAAACAGACAGGTTTTGCAGCACGATATACAAGCTGTTTGATGTCATATTAAGGTTTTGTATAGACTGAGTGTACAAGAAGACATCGGCTCCAAAAAGCAGAAACGCTCCAATCAATGAAAAATAGAAACAATCCGATTCCGAATAAATCCTCTTTCCATACAGTTTGTTGAACAAGGAGAAATACTTTCTGATGGAAAGGAGAAGAACGCTTACGGACAACAACTTAAAGAAAGGTGACACGAAAAGCCATAGGATATGATGGCTTGGATTTTGAATATCTGAAGAATAAAAACTAAATACCCCTCGATAGGTGATGCAGAATTCAGCAATGTCATCTGTTGTAATGCATGAAAAGATGGTTGCCGCCGCCGATTGAACGGCGGCAGCTCCCATCGCTAACAAAACAACAATCATTACAGTAACACAGAGTTCACAATAAAACATGCTATTATGACCGGAAAACAAGTTAACAGTGTATTTCCTAAACTGCCTAAAGAGATCTTTAAGCAAATAGCAGCTTGTCAGAAACAAGACAACAAGCAAAGATAATAGCGTAACAATTAGAATACTTTTCATGGCTCTTTGGGGATTAGAATGTTATTTCCAAGATTATCAACAAACAGCACGTGGTCGGTTGGGATGCCCAAAACACTGGAATAGAACAGGCTATAGAATTGTTTTAAATCGCTAGTGCTCACTTTTTCGTTCTTTTTTATCACCATGACTACAACAGGGTCTGTTTGTTTAATGCGGTTAGTGGCATCCTGCACCAGAAATTGGTCAAGTTTCTTCGTCAGGTTTTTAATGTCGCCGTCTTTTGTCGGCACCGGGGACCGATACATGTTCAGATATCCACTATGCTCAATACCGTCAGTTAATACAACGATGATGTTTTTTTCGGCTTCAGGATCCATATCTATGAATGTTTTCAGCAGAGTTTCAAGGATATAGCTGTTTTTCATGTTGGATTCACTGAGCGTCTTGTATGCATCCAATTCCGTTGCAATTAGTTGGCGCAGAGGACCGGTATCGCGACATGCAGAAGCTTCACGTGTCGACATCCATTTGTAAGCCGGTCCAATAGATGCTTTGTTGGAGGAAAACATTCCCGATGCCTCAAGAGGAAGCATTTTGACAGTAAGCATTTTGCCATAGTCCAGAGGATAGAGTTTGGTGGTTTGGAAGAATGAATTTAGATTGGTTCGAAAATCAGGGTCTATTGATGAACTAAACAGTTCAGGATCAGTGCAGTCAGCAACAAATGTTACGCATGTCTCTTGGTAATCGTTTGTTTTTGGATCGTGGGAATTGCATCCGTAGATCATGGTTATTGCAAATAGAATTGCTACGATAAAATACTTTTTCATGGTGCTTGGTATTAAAGGTCAATATTTATTGAATGATATTTTTTAAGGTAGTTTTTGATATCAGATTTTGTGGCCAATTCGTATGGAGGCAATGATTGTACGGGCACATCCAGTTTCATGGAACGCGCTTCCAAAAAGACGGATCTGTATTGTGCCATATCCTCCTCCACTTGATCAAGATGTTTTTCCAATTCATCCTTCTTTTCTGAAATGGCGTCATCACATGCCTTTTTCATTGTTTCATATTCTTTCTGTTGTGCTTGTGATGCTTTTAAATTTTCATTGTTTATTTCTTCAATCTTGCTAAAACGGGCGTTTTCTTCTTCAATCTTATTATTCCAATCAGCAATAGCTTTGTTGGCCGTGGCGATTTTAATTTCTATAGTACTTTCCATTTTTGTCGTTCTGGCCGACACTTCGGCACTTGCTTTCGTCTTAGGAACCGCTATCATTTTTCCACAGAAGGTGATCAGAACAGTAACCAAGAACTCAAAGATTCCTGGAAAGTTTTTTAAGAAATATGAAATTCCTTCAGCTTTATTGATTTGTGGTTCAACACTAACGGGGTCCAGATTGAAGTCTGTTGATGGGGCAGCTGTAACAGTTCCCCAATAATACCCGACAAAAAGGCCATCGATAATGCAGACAAAGCCCAGCAAGAGGATGATGTCATGCATTACTTTAAGCAGTCTTTTTCCCGTTTTTTGGTACAAGTAAAGTTGATAAACCGATGCCATGCCAATTGAAAACAGGAATACGATTCGGGTAATGATATTGTCAATACCTAGTGCCTCTCTCTGAATCACCCAAGTTGCGAAAGACACGATAGCTTCGATGAGAATTACCAACCAGATGTTCCCCCACAAATTCGTTTTTTTCGAAATTTGCTTCGTTTTTTGAGGGTTGGATTCGATATCACGATTTCTTAGGGAATTCAAATAGTTATAAAACTCAAGTTTTTTCTTGTGCTTTTCAATTTCAGCTTTAAATTTACGGATTCTGTCTTCATGTGTTTTCTTTTCAGCTAAAAACCATACCCGTTTTTTAGTCGCAGCATCGAGAAAGCATTTACCTCTGCTTTCGATCTTTTTGAGTTCCGACATGGCTTCATGAATACTGTTTACCACTGGATTAATTTTGATTTTCCAGCTATCCAGGATAGCCCTATCCCCGTAATTGGTGGTTCTAAAGTTTTGGCTGTCTCTCGTCGGTTGCTTTGCACCCGAATTGATATCCATTTCTATCAGTTCGGGGATTTTGTTGATAAGTGTTGTTTCCATAATAATTTGTGTTTTGTTTTTCTGTTAGTTTAATAGCCTTATGCAAATGCTGTGGCCCATTCATTTAAAAGGATTGTCCAATCGAGCTCTGTCTTATCGTAGTTAAGCTCTGAATGAATTTCTTCCGAAGTCTGGCTTAGCCTTTTGTCTTCGGCAATTTCTAAGTAGTAATCGTTTGTCGGTGTCATATGCTGTGTTGTTTTGATGTTAGTTGTCGTGTATTCTGGGCACAAAGTTTTTGAAAAATTCAAGTTTTATAGTGAGAGTAGATTTAGAGTAATCCATACCACCTCTCTTATGCTGAAAACACAGCTAAAGTAGTTTAACCTCATGAGGAAGGGATATCTGAATGATAGAGTAATAGTTGATAATGATTTTTTTCCGTATCTTTGCAGCCGTTTTAAAAGACGCGCGACTTCGAGACGCGAGACTCGAGACGATAAAAAGTCCCGTAGTCTCGCGTTCCGTAGTCCCGTGTCAAACAATCGGTTAAACATTTTAATTACGTAATACTGAAATGAAAGTTGCAACATTATTAGGCGAACGTTTCAAGAAGGCACCGGCCGACTGCGTTTTCGACAGTCAGGCGCTGATGGTGCGTGGTGGATATATCAAGTCGGTGGGAACAGGTTTGTTTTCCTTCTTCATGCCGGCCAAGCGCATCGCGAAGAAGATCGAGAATATCATCCGTGAGGAGATGGATCGCATCGACGGCCAGGAAGTGATGTTCCCCGTCGTCATGCCAGGCACGCTGTGGCAGGAGTCGGGGCGTTACAATAGCATCGGCTCGGAGTTGCTCCGCTTCAAGGACCGCAACGGCATCGACATGGTGCTGGGTATGACCCACGAAGAAGCCGCTGTACAATTGGCTCGCGATGCCGCGAAGAGTTACACGCAGTACCCCTTCATGATCTATCAGATCCAGACTAAGTTCCGTGACGAACCCCGTTCGCGCGGTGGCCTCATCCGCACCCGTGAGTTCACGATGAAGGACGCCTATAGCTTCCACACCTCGCAAGAGGACTTGGAGCAATACTACGCCAAGGCATACCATGCCTATGACCGCATCTTCGCCCGTGCTGGCGTGCCGCAGGTCGTGGCTGTCAAGTCCGACTCGGGCATGATGGGTGGCCGCATCTCTCATGAGTTCATGCTGCTCACTGACATTGGCGAGGACACCATCGTCATCTGCCCCGAGTGCGGTTACCGCTCCAACAGCGAAGCCGCCGACTGCATCGTCCACAACGAGGAATACCCCATCGAGCCTTTGGAGGAGGTCTACACCCCCGAACAGAAGACCATCGAGGATGTGTGCAACTACCTGCACAAGTCGCCTCTGCAGTCGTGCAAAGCCGTGCTCTATCAGCGCAACATGGATGACTCGTTGGTCATCGTCTTCTTGCGTGGTGACCTCGAGGTGAACGAAACCAAGCTGCGCAACCTGCTTTGCGCCGAGGTGCATGCTGCTACCGTCACTCCCGAGATGGGTATTTGCCCTGGCTTCATTGGGCCCAAGGGCTTGCCGGAAGGCATCACCGTGGTCTACGACGAGTCGCTGAAGACCTTGAACAGCTTCGTGGCGGGTGCCAACAAGGAGAACTACCACTACAAGGGCATGAACATGGCCCGCGACCTCGGCGAGGTGAAGTACGACAGCGTGGCCAAGGCCACCGCTGGCGGCATCTGCCCCGTGTGCGGCAAGCACAGCATCACCATCAGCCGCGGCATCGAGGTGGGTAACATCTTCCAACTCGGCACCAAGTACACCGAGTCAATGAACATGCAGTACCTCGACAGCGACAACACGCTGAAATACCCCATCATGGGCTGCTACGGCATCGGCGTGGGTCGTCTGATCGCTTCGGTCTGCGAGGTGAGTCACGACGACTACGGTCCCATTTGGCCCATCACCATCGCCCCTTGGCAGGTGCAGATTTGTGCCCTGCGCATCGCCGACGAGAACGTGCGCCGCGTGGCCGACAAGCTCTACGAAGACCTGAAGAAGGCGGGCGTGGAGGTCATCTACGACGACCGCAACATCAGCGCGGGCGTGATGTTCTCCGATGCCGACCTGCTCGGCGTGCCGTTGCGCATCGTGGTCAGCCCGAAGACGCTGGAACGCAACGCCATCGAGTTTGCCAGCCGCGACAAGAGCTTCAAGACCGACCTCAATCCTGACAATGTCGTAAATGAGGTAAAGGCCAAGATTGCTGAAATGATAGCGGCGTTGACGCCTGAAGATTAATGACAAACCTTTGTAGAGACGTGCCACGGCGCGTCTCTACATTTTTAAAACAAAACCGACATGAAAAAAACAATCATCCCCATCTTATCTCTTCTGGTATTGACCTTGTTTTCGTGCGAAGGAAACCAGACACAAAATCAGAACAAAGAAAACACTACGCCTGCTGATACCACTGCCGTTGAAACAACAGCAGAACCTGCCGCGGCGGTAGTTGAAGAAGTCAATGAAAATGTCGCGGAAGAACTATTCAAAAAACAATATCCTGAATACAAGGATGTGTACTACCGCGATTCATTTTTTGCCTCTTGCGGCGATGAGCCTGAAGATTGTGAAGGCTGCTACTCTGGCGAGGAATTGGCCTGCTATCCATTGAAAGACGGCGGCTATCTTGTAGCTTTCACACACGTATTCGGTGGTCCTGGCTGTTCTGGGGAGTATGATTATTGGACGCAAATATACAAAGACGGTGTTTTGACCGATGTAAAAGATGTTTTGCCTATTCCTGAATTGGACGATTTGCTCAACCCGAGTAAAACCGAAAACTACAAAAACGACATTGCCGAGTTCAGAGCCATGTTTGAAAAATCCCCGATGGGTTTTATTTATTACGAGTTTCAACCACCGATGTCACTTAGTGTACGACTTTACCCATGGGACTGCGAAGAAGCGTATTACAACATGGACAAAGTCATGCTTAGCCCCAACAATGATGACAAGGTGCCGGAATATAGTTGGGATGGCGTGAAATTCGTCAAACAATAGAAAACAAGTAGAGACGGCGTGCACACCATCTCTACCTTCAGAGAACAAAAAAAACTCCGGCAAACGCCGGAGTTTTTTCATGGCTCGTTTTCAACAACTTCCACCTTCTTGTTCCTTCGGAACCACTCCGTGATGTCCTTCACACGGCCGTCGGCCAGGCGTTTCATCATGCGTTGGTTGGTGGTCGCGCTGTCCAAGGGACCTAGCTCGGACATATAACGTCCCACTTTAATGTAGTCGAAATGGTCGGTCGAAACGTTCTGCGGCAACTCATTTTTGCCTGAATACCAGGCCACCTTGACGCCATAGTCCTTTTTCACCTGATTGGCCAATTGTGCGACCGACTCAGGTTCGTTGTCACCGCCCATGAAACACACACAAGTGATGCCCGTCTTGTATTGATCCACAAGACGATACAACTCATTGGTGTCCAATTGTTTGCCGCTGTTTTCCCACAAATATTTGCTGTGGCAACCAGGACATTGGTTGGGACAGTTCGTGATATTAATAGCAAGCGTAACCTCTTCCGGAACTTCCTGGAAGACGATATCGAAATTAGCGTACTTTAACATCTGTCCATCTCCATTTTTCCATAGTAACGGCGGCCTGCTTCTTCTTGGCGCGGCTCGCTGAAATTGCTGACGCGCTTCAGGTAACCGATGATGCGGGTCAGGTAGTCGATGTTGTGGCTGTGGCACTCGGGGCATTCCTTGAGGTAACGCTTGTCGATGTGGCCGCAGTCGTTGCAAATCGTGTTCGGGATGTTGAAGGTGAAGTAGTTGCAGCCTTCGCGGGCAGCCACGCGCAGCAGCTGGCGGTACTGCTCCTTGGTGAGGTGTTCCTCCAGGTTGCAGTGCAGTGCCGAGCCACCGGTGAGGTGCTTGATGTACTTCTCGCCGTGGAGACGGAACTTGTCCAACACGTTGGTGTTGGGGTCTTCCACGATGTAGAAATAGCTGTTGTAGCAGTCGCGGTGCACCTCGTAGCCGTCCTCCTTGTCCCACTTGGCGTGCTTCACACCCACATTCTCGGCAGGGATCATCTCGCAGTTGAACATCAGGCCGTCCTGCTTCGAGTAGTACTTTTTGTTGTAACGCTCGATGAGGCCCAACACATCCTGCACGAACTTCTCGTAGTCCGGGTTGTCCGAAATCTTGATCTTCAGGAACTCGGCGGCTTCCACGAGGCCGTTCACGCCGATGGTGAGGTATTGGCGACCCAGGTTGATGTAGCCGGCATCGAACAGCGGCAACATACCTTTGCTTTGCAGGTCCTTCAGGTTCTCGTTGTAGCAGATCTGCACTTTGTGGCAGAGGTCGACAATCTCCTCAAGGAAGGTGAGGTAGTGCATGTTGTTGCGTGCGGCATACTGGATGCAGCGGTTGAGGTTGATGGTCAGCACGCTCTTTGAGCCTGTGGACACGCCACCGGCGCCGAGGGTGTAACTGAAGCCATTGTCTTGGATCTCGTTGCGCAGGCGGCAGCACGACGACAGCGAGTCGGCGTTGTCGCTGAGGTAGGTGAAGAAGGAGTGTCCTTCGGCGTACATCTCGGCGGTAAAGTCGCCCCATTCCTGGTCGATGACGTCGCCATCTTTCGAGAGCAACGCCATCGTCTCCACCGGGAAGGTGAGCACGCTTCTCAAACGCTCGGCGTTAAACCACTTCATGAAACGTTTCTGGAGCCAGCTCAACGATTCCCAATCGGGCTGTGAGCCATCGGGGAAGTAGAAGTTGCCAAACAACGACTCGAAATAATACTTGTCGTAGTAGGCGATGTTCCAGAACACCGACTGGTAATTCCTTGCACCTGCAGGTTGGTTCAAGGAATACACGATTTGCTGGAAGCAGTCGGTGATGACCTTGTCAATGGTGCGCGGTTTGAGCGAATGGTCGACGATTTCGTCGGCACGCTTGTAGTAGTCCTTGCCGTAGTCGAGGCCGATGAAGTAGTTCATGTACATCAGGAACTCCGGCGTGGCGCAGGCACCCGACAGTTGCGAGGAGACCATGAACACCATATTAATAAAGCCACCGCAGAACGAGCGCAGCTTGGTGGGGGCGGTGCTGTTGCCGCCGATCGAAGCCGTGCCTTCGTTGAGCCAGGGATACATGGTGATGGAGGCGCAGTAGTTGGCCAGACTGGTCTCGTCGTTTTTGTAGATGAAGTGGTTGTTGAGCAAGTAGAGGTAACGGTCAGCAAGTTCCTTGCCGTATACCGACTTGATGCGGTCCGTCAGCAGGCGGCGGTTGATGCGGATGAAGCTCGACTTGGGCAGCTCGCCGATGAGCGTGGCGATGTTTTTCTTCTCCACGTTGGCGTTGGCGTCGTACTTCGAGCCTGTGGCGGCGTTCGAAGCATTGCAGTAGTTGCTCAAGAAGTCGATCTTCTCGCGAATCTCACGGTCTTCGGTGTGCTTTTGGCGGTACAGGATGTAGTTTTTGGCCACAGTGTAGTACTGTTCCGCCATCAAGGCAGTCTCCACCTGGTTTTGGATTTCCTCCACGGTGATGCCGTTGGTCACACGGACACGACTCAGGATGCCGTTGAGGTCCTCGTCGGTGGCATAAAAGCCGGATGCGAGAAAGGCTTTACTGATGGCTACTTTGATCTTGTCGAGGGAGAAGGCTTCCTGCTTGCCGTCCCTTTTGGTAATGTACAATCCTCCGTTGCTCATATAATGTGCTCGTTTTCAATTTATTGCGTCGTAAAACGCAGAATATGACTCGTTTTCGTATTATCCGCACACTTCCCTTACTTCCCGAGGGCCATAGTGCTCATCATTCACAAGGCAGGTCTTCTGACTCGCTCCCGCTCAAACTGCCTTCCCGTCGAGGTCATCCCACGACAGTGGCGGGGGTTGTTCGGCGTTATCTGAAGCTCACAGCTACGGGTATAGTCCCTGATTTTCACGGGGTTCCCTATTAATCTCCTCCGAAGAACCTTGTTTTGCAAAGGTAGAGTATTTTGATATTTCCCTACAAATAAAATCTTGATTATTTTTTCAACAAAATTATCAACAGGGTTAATTGTGTGATTTCATTATCTTTGCAGCGAAAATTTAAAATGAATCGAAATTAATATGGCAAAAAAGAAAAAAATCGAAAATAAACTCAGCACTTTCACAAGTGTGATTTTGGGCATTTTTGCCGACCAGCCTTTCCGCCCGAAGAACTACAAACAAGTCTGCAAGATTATGGGTATCAAGGACCAAGCAGGTAAGGATGTGGTCTATAATTTACTTATTGATCTAAAAGACAAAGGCTTGCTGCAAGAGGTGCGTCCCTACAGCTATGTGATGGGTCCACAGGGCATGGCGCAGTTCGGGCCTAAGACGAAATATGTGGAGGGTACGGTGGAGATGAAGTCGACGGGCAAGGCCTACGTGGTGCGCGACGACGGCGAAGGCGAGGACATTTTCATCGCCGCCCAGGACACCTACAAGGCCCTGCATGGCGATCGCGTGCGCGTGGCCATGTTCCCCAAACGTAACAACAGCAAACCCGAAGGCGAGATTGTGGAGGTGCTCGAACGCAAGCATACCGAGTTTGTAGGTGTGCTGAGCATCACACACGGCTATGTCTTTGTCCGCCCCGATGTGGACTGGATGCCTGTGGATATCTTCATCCCGCGTGGCGACCTCAACGGTGCCAAAGACGGGCAGAAGGTCATCGTCCACCTCACCGACTGGCCCGACGGTTCAGGCAACCCCTTCGGCGAGATTGTCCGCGTGCTCGGTAAGCCTGGCGAGAACGACGTGGAGATGGAGTCCATCTTGGCGGCACACGACTATCCCATCGAGTTTCCGGAAGACGTGGAGCGTGAAGCCGCACAGATTCCTGTCAAGATCAGCGCAGCCGAGATCAAGAAACGCCGCGACTTCCGCAAGACCTTCACTATCACCATCGACCCAGCCGACGCCAAGGACTTCGACGATGCCATCAGTCTGCAGAAGATGAAAAACGGCCATTGGGAGGTGGGTGTCCACATCGCCGACGTGTCGCACTACGTGCGGAAAGGCTCAGCCATCGACCGCGAGGCTTTGGACCGTGGCACGAGCGTCTACCTCGTCGATCGCACCATCCCCATGCTGCCCGAGAAGCTCTGCAACAACGTCTGTTCGCTACGTCCCGACGAGGAGAAGCTGACTTTCAGCGTGGTCTTCGAGATGGACGACGATGCCAAGATTTACGACAAATGGATTGGCAAAACCATCATCAAGTCGTGCCGCCGCTATACCTACGAGGAGGTGCAGACCATGATCGAAGGCGGAGAAGGTGATTACAAGAACGAGATTTTGACTTTCAATAGTTTAGCAACCAAGCTGCGCGAGAAACGCATGGAGGCGGGCAGCATCAACTTCCATTCGGAAGAGGTGCGTTTCATTCTCGATGAGAACAAGAAACCCATCGACACCTACGTGCGCGTGCAGAACGAGTCGCACGAATTAATTGAAGATTTCATGTTGCTGGCCAACCGCACCGTGGCCGAGACCTTCGGCAAGCCGGAGAGCCAATGGCACAACAACACCTTCGTATATCGTGTTCACGACGAGCCTAATCCCGAGAAACTCAACAAGTTCATGCTGCTCATCTCACGCTTGGGCTATTCGATGAACCTCAGCAACCGCACGACCTTGGTGAATTCTTACAACAAACTCTTCGAGGACGTGGAAGGCAAGGGCGAGAAGAACCTTATCCAGACGGTAGCCCTGCGCACCATGGCCAAGGCCGTCTACAGCACCGAGAATATCGGCCACTATGGCTTGGCCTTCGACTACTACACCCACTTCACCTCGCCCATCCGTCGTTATCCCGACCTGATGGTGCACCGATTAATAGAAAGGTATCTCATTGAGGGTCAAGGTTCGGTCAACAAGAAGGAATACGAAGAGATGTGTGAACACGCCAGCGAGATGGAGAAACAGGCCGAGGAAATGGAGCGTCAGAGTATCAAATACAAACAAGCTGAATACTTGCAAGATAAGATTGGACAAGTGTTTGAAGGATTGGTTTCAGGCGTCAGCAAGTGGGGCCTTTTCGTGGAACTGAAAGGCAACAAATGTGAGGGTCTGGTGCGCTATGAGGACCTCCCTGGCGACTATTATTACCTCGACGACGACAACTTCCGCGTCATCGGACAAGACACGGGGCGCGTCATCCAACTGGGTGACGAAGTACGCATCCGCGTGAAGGCCGTCGACCTCTTCAAGCACAAAATGGACTTCGAGATGCTGGCTGATACGCTGCCTCCTGCGAGGAAGTCGAAGCAGAAAAGACGCTTATATTGAGAAAATTATGTACTTTTGCACTTTAAATCTAACCAAAATGAAAAAGCATATTCATCTTTTGGCCGTGGCAGCCTTGCTGCTCATTGTTGCCTCAGCGTTAACAGGCTGTGTAAAAAAATACAAAATACAAGTCCCCACCAACAACCTTTGGTTTGGCTTGGATGCTGGTTCACAGACTTTTGACTTCACTGCCAACTGCGAATGGACCATCACCAAGAACGACGATGCCGACTGGTACACCATCAGCCAGATGAGCGGCAAGAACGACGCCACCATCACCGTCACCGTCGAGGCCTTGGAGAACGCAGATTTCCGAGGTGCATCCTTTGTCATCAACTCGCCTGGAGGCCACGTCCACCGTACGATTTTCGTCTCGCAAAACAAGTTGGATTTCGACGGTCTCTATAATAAGGTGTTTGGTGTGACTAGCGTAGAGCATTGGAACACAGACTATATGAATCAGATGATTGAAGATTCGTATAAGCATAAGGTGTATGATCCATACGACACGGCTACGGGTTATACCATGTATTTCCTTGCCGACGGGACTGGTGTACAGATGGACCATCATAAGGACACAGCGGTCTATTATGCATTCACCTACGAATACAACCCCATCAATCAGATCCTCCATATTGAGTTTGAAACCATCGACGACAGCCATGAAGACTACGATCCGCAGGTGCTGACGGCCAGCGACTCGTTGTTCCGTTTCATCCACGAATACAAGGACCACTGGTGGGAACGCGCCGACATGCGCAAGATCGGTACAATCAATCCTGACGCCAAGGCCGTCCTCAAACACAAGGCCATCAAGCGCAAGGGTGATGAACCGATATTCCAATTCTAATTCTAATGATGTATTGTAGAGACGGTGTGCACACCGTCTCTACCCATTTAAATTAAAGACCTATGAAAATAAATAAACGATACCTTTTTGTTTTAGCTATGGCTTTGTTGTGCCTTACTGGTTGCGTCAAAGACTATAGCATCTTGGTGTCATCGCAAGACCTGCGTTTTGGGTTGCAGCCCGATAGCCAGACCATTACCCTCAATGCCAACTGCAAATGGACCATCACCAAAAACGACGATGCCGACTGGTATACCATTTCGCCCATGTCGGGCAGAGCCAAAGACAGCATCATTACCGTTACGGTAAGCGATTACAGTGATGGTGACTTCCGCGGTTCCTCCTTTGTCATCAATTCGCCTGGCGGACACGTGCATCGCACGGTCTTTGTCTCGCAAAACAAAATGGATTTTTATGGCATTGTGAACAAGGTGTTTGGCGTGATGAAGCGTGAAACGTGGGCCACGGATTATGCCGGTCAAATCATCGAAGACGAATACAAAATGAAGGAGTATAACCCGTATGATACCACAAGGGGATATCTCATGTATTTCTATGAGGACAGCATCGGCTGGCAGCGTGACCACCACACCGACACGGTGGCTTGGTGGCCGTTCAAGTATGCGTTTGACCCAGAAGGCCTCATCCTCCAAATTGATTTCGAGACAGTTGATGGTGCCCCTGAGAGTTATGCGCCTAATGTGCTGACTGCCAGCGACTCGCTCTATAGGTTCATCCATGAATTTCAGCCTCATAGGTGGGAACGTGTCGACATGCGCAAAGTGGGTACTATTATTCCGGGCAAGGAAGCCCTGCTGCGACACAATGTCAGCAAACGTAAAGGAGGCGAACCGATCTTTTTGGATTAATGTCAAAGAAACTGACCAGATATATTGCGCTTTACGGCATCGGCGTTTATCTGTTGGCGCTGCTGGTCATCAGTGTCGCATTTCGTGAGCATGCCTTACAGCTGAAATGGATGTTATGGGGCATAGGTGAGGTGCTGTTATTCTTTTTGCTGACGGCCGTTTTCTATCCCCGTTGGAAAGACGACAGTACCAAGACGTTTCTTCTCAAAGTGTTCTTTGTGGCCTTGCTCCTGCGTGTTGCCTACGCCGTGGGAGTCGGGTATTACTATTATTATGAGACGGGGAGGGCCTTTGAGTACGGGGCAGGCGACAGCCGTTTCTACCACAGCACGGCGTTGCTATGCTCGCGATGGGTGAGGAGTGGAGAACTCTCAAATGTTTTCTATTATTTGCGGGCAAACACGATGGGGTTTTCCGACCAAGGTTACATCTATTGGCTGACCTTGATATATTCCATCTTTGGCCGCAACCTGCTGACGCCGCGCATCTTCAAGGCCTTGATGCTTGCGTATCTGTGTGTTGTGATTTACAAATTGGGTAAACGCACTTTCGGTGAGCGCACTGGCCGTCTGGCCGCCGTGATGTGTGCTTTTATGCCCATTTTGATTCAAACGTGTGGCATGCACACCAAAGAGGCCGAGATGCTTTTTGTTTCCATCTTTGCTCTCGAACGTATGGACTATCTCATCCGCAGCAAGAAATACACCTTTTGGAACATCCTGGTACCCATCCTCCTGACAGGCCTGAGCTTCGGGTTCCGCACCATCATCGGCATGTGTTTGATTTTCGCTTTTCTGGTCTTCGTGATGCTATCCTCAAAGGATTTGGTGAGTAAAAAAGGCAAAATCATCATCGCCTCGTCGGTTGTTGTGTTGTTTTTTGTTTTCCTGTTCTCGCCTATAGGACGTGAGATGAAGATAGTCAATCGTTTGAAATTCACCGATTTGAATTATCAGTCGGAACGATATGAGTCCATGGGGATGAAACACGGTGAGTTGGCCAAGAGTTATTATCTGGCACCGGGCGCTTTCGTAGTGCCTTTGGCCCCTATGGTGGAGGAGAGTCCCAACCACAACAAGATGATCCATGGTGGCACCTACGTGAAGAACTTCCTGGCTTTCTTTGCCATGTTGGCTATTGTCATTGCCTTCAGGCAAAGGAAATGGCGCGATTTCAGCCTGATTGGTGCCTATGAGTTCTCGTATTTGGCCATTATCTTGTTTTCGTTTGCCGCCAACTCCGAACGTTATCATGAACCCGCCCTGCCTTTGTTGATATTAATGGCAGCCTATGCAATGACCCATCTTCGCCATAAAGACCTGAAAATCTTCTATGTATATTGCGGACTACTCTTCGTTGCCTTGTTCGTTTGGAACTGGCTGAAGCTCTCGGCACGAGGTCTGGTTTAAAATTTTTCATTGAAATCCTTGTAGTTCGCCAAAAAGTTGTATCTTTGCAGCCGCAAAAGGTACCTTGCCCGAGTGGTTAGGGATCGGTCTGCAAAACCGGGGACGGCGGTTCGAGTCCGCCAGGTACCTCATCAGCCTGCTGAGTTTCGGCAGGCTTTTTTTGTAAATATGCATTTTTTACTATTTTTGCACCTTGTTTTTAATCCTAAATTGAACTATGACAAACCCAGAAGAAGTAAAAGAAGAAAAGAAGTCGCTCAATTTCATTGAAGCGAAAGTGGAAGAAGACCTCGCTAACGGCAAGAATGGCGGACGTGTGCAGACACGCTTTCCTCCAGAGCCTAACGGTTACCTCCACATCGGCCACGCCAAGGCCATCTGCCTCGACTTCGGCATCGCTGCCCAACATGGCGGCGTGTGCAACCTGCGCTTCGACGACACCAACCCTACCAAGGAGAACATGGAATACGTCGACGCTATCAAAGAGGACATCCAATGGCTTGGCTACCAGTGGGGTAACGAATACTACGCCTCCGATTACTTCCAGCAACTCTGGGATTTTGCCATAGAACTGATCAAACGTGGGAAAGCCTACATCGACGAGCAGAGCTCGGAAGAGATCGCCGCACAAAAGGGTACGCCTACGCAACCTGGCATCGAGAGTCCCTATCGCAACCGTCCCGTCGAGGAGTCGCTCGACTTGTTCAACAAGATGAACAACGGTGAAATCGGCGAGGGCAAGATGGTGCTTCGTGCCAAGATCGACATGGCCAACCCCAACATGCACTTCCGCGACCCGATCATCTATCGCGTAGTCGACACACCGCACCACCGCACGGGCACCAAGTGGCACGCTTACCCGATGTATGACTTCGCCCACGGACAAAGCGATTACTTCGAGGGAGTCACCCACTCCTTGTGCACGCTCGAGTTTGTGGTGCACCGCCCGCTCTACGACCTCTTCGTCGACTGGTTGAAGGAGATTCGTGGCGAGGGCGACAACATGGACGACAACCGTCCGCGTCAGACCGAGTTCAACAAGCTGAACCTTAACTATATCCTTTTGAGTAAGCGTAACCTGCTCGTCCTCGTCAACGAGGGTCTGGTGAGCGGTTGGGACGACCCGCGCATGCCCACGATCTGTGGCTTCCGTCGCCGTGGCTACACACCGAGCGGTATCCACAAGTTCATCGACAAGATCGGCTACACCACCTACGATGCCTTGAACGACTTCGCCCTGATGGAGAGTGCCATCCGCGAAGACCTCAATGCCACCGCCAACCGTGTGGCCGCCGTGGTCAACCCGGTGAAGCTCGTCATCACCAACTATCCCGAAGGACAAATCGAGGAGATGGAAGCCATCAACAACCCTGAAGACGAAACGGCGGGCAGCCATAAGATCGCTTTCAGTCGTGAGCTGTGGATCGAAAAGGAAGACTTCATGGAAGACGCCCCGAAGAAGTATTTCCGCATGACGCCTGGCAACGAGGTGCGCCTCAAGAATGCCTACATCGTGAAATGCACGGGCTGCAAAAAGGACGAGAATGGCGAGGTCGTGGAGGTCTATGCCGAATACGATTCCGACACCAAGAGCGGTATGCCGGGTGCCAACCGTAAGGTGAAGGGCACCATCCACTGGGTGAGTTGCGAGCGTTGCCTCCAAGCCGAGGTGCGCATGTACGACCGCCTCTGGAAGGTGGAGAACCCGCGCGACGAACTGGCCCGCCTGCAAGGCGAAGGTAAGACCCCACTCGAAGCCATGAAGGAGATGATGAACCCCAATTCGTTGGAGGTGCGCCCAGTCTGCTATGTGGAAGAGTACCTGGCCGATGCCAAGCCACTCGACCACTTCCAGTTCCAGCGCATCGGCTACTTCACCGTCGATAAGGACAGCACGCCGGGTCATCTGGTCTTCAACCGCACCGTGGCTTTGAAGGACACGTGGGCGAAAACCATGTAATATTTTTGTAGAGACGTTGCGTGCAACGTCTAAACGAAACCGACAATGTAATTTGTAATCATCTTGAATGCATTGTTTTGTGGAGACGGAGTGCACACCGTCTCCACATCTTTTTTGCCCATTTCGTACAATAATCGTATTTTTGCGGCATTAATGAACAAGATGAAAGCCAAATTGTTGCTCATAGTATCGTTTTTCCTTCTGCTGTCGCAAACGCTTGTGGCACAGGAGCAGGATACCGTGCAGCGCAAGAAGACCCGCATCAACATCTTGCATTACGACAAGGCCACCTACTCAAAGAGCATGGGCGACGTGCAGCGTCTCATCGGCAACGTGAAGATGCGCCACGACTCGGCCTATTTCTTCTGCGACAGCGCCTATTACTACCAGAAAAACAATAGCTTCGATGCCTATCAGAACGTTCACATCATCGTCAACGACAGCGTGGAAATTTTTAGCGACCTACTGAACTACGACGGTGACCGCCGTTTTGCGGAGTTTCACGACAACGTGCGGCTACGCGACGACTCCACCATGCTCTACACCGAATACCTAACCTACGACCGCAACCTGCATCTGGCCAGCTATCCCGACAGTGCCACCACGGTGCGCGGCGACAAGACCCTGAAAAGCCACTATGGCTACTACCGCGACCGTCTCAAAGAATTCTCTTTCTTTGAAAACGTGGAAGTATACAGCCCTAAATATCAGATGTATACCGACACCTTGTTTTACAATACGGGCATAGAGAAGATGTGGTTTGAAGGGCCGACGACCATTATTAACAAAGAAAATGTATTGGAAGGCAAACACGGCTATTATCTGGTGAACGAGGACTTTGTGTATCTCGACAAGCGGCCCTATATGCACAACGAGACCCAACAGATGCGTGCTGATTCCATCTTCTACGACCGCAACAAAGGCTTGGCGCAGGCTTATAACCAAGTGGACATGATTGACACTTCCTATCAGGTCATCATGCGTGGCGATTATGTGGAGATGTGGGAAAACAAGGGTTTCTCCTTTGCCACCGACAGCGCATACGCCATCAGCTACGATGGCGGCGATTCGCTCTATATCCACGGCGACACGCTGTTCATGTACTTCGACAAGAAAAAGGAAGAGGCCGAAAAACTCATAGCCCGCCGGAACGTGCGTTTCTTCAAGTCGGATATGCAAGGCAAGTGCGACACCTTGACCTATCTGAAGGCCGACTCTATCATCCAAATGCGTGTGGCGCCCATCCTTTGGGCTGAGGACAGTCAGTTGACGGGCGTTGATATCGACATCAAGCTCAAAGACCACAACGTGGATTGGGTGCTGCAAAAGGGGAATGCTTTTATCATCTCAAAGGACTCCATCGAGGGCTACAACCAAATCAAGGGAAAAGACATCACATCTCGGTTCAGAAATGGTAACATTCATCGGGTGAATGTAGACGGCGATAAGGCCGAGACCATCTATTGGATTCGTGACGACGACGGGGGACTCATCGGCATCGACGTGTCGAACTCTGCAACCATGGTCATCGAGATGGAAAAGCAAAGTGTTTCCATCATCAAGTCGTTCAAAGAAATCAACGAGACCATGTATCCCGAGAAAGACCTTAGTGAGAGCAACCGATATTTATCCGGATTCAAGTGGCACGACGAGGCCCGACCCAAGGACAAGAACGACATCTTCCGTCGCGTCGAGGTGGAGATGCCCAAAATGGAAGAGACGCCTAAGGAGACTCCAAAAGAAGCTGCTGCCGAAGAAGATGTTCAAGAAAAACAGCCGAAACGACATAGGGCAAAAAAAGAAATCAACAACAATTAAATTTTAATTAATATGAAGAAACTAATTTTAATCCGTCACGGAGAAAGTGAATGGAACAAATTGAACCTCTTTACGGGGTGGACCAACGTTGACCTTTCGGAAAAAGGCGTCCAAGAAGCCATTGAGGCAGGCAAAACGCTGAAAGAAAACGGCTACAAACCTGAAATCTGCTTCACCTCTTATCTGAAGCGTGCCATCAAGACCTTGAACCTCGCTCTCGAGGCCATGGACATGGACTGGCTGCCGGTGTACAAGTCATGGAGACTCAACGAAAAGTCGTATGGCCAGCTGCAAGGCCTCGACAAGAAGATGACCGCCGAGAAATACGGTGACGAGCAAGTGCGTCTGTGGCGCCGTGCCTTCGATGTGCGTCCGCCCGCGTTGGAAATGAACGATCCCAAGAGCCCCCGCATGGACCCGCGCTATGCCGAGCTCACCGACGAGCAAATCCCGCTTACCGAGGCCCTCTGCGACACCATCGAGCGTGTGATGCCATATTACGAGAACAACATCATGAAGGCCTTTGAGACTCACGACCAAGTATTGGTGGTGGCCCACGGCAACAGTCTGCGAGGTGTGGTAAAGGTGCTGAAGGGCATGAGCAACGACGAGATCATTGCTTTCAACATCCCAACGGGCATTCCGTATGTCTTCGAGTTCGACGACAACATGAAGCTCCAAAAGGACTTCTTCTTGGGAGATCCTGAGAAAGTGGCCGCGCTGATGGCCGCTGTCGCCAATCAAGGCAAAGCAAAGTAAATGGTATTTGCTTCGCAAAGAAATCTGTCAAAAATCATAATAAAATCTATCGAAAATCATATAAATAGATTTTGAAAGATTTTAAAAACAGATTTTTGACAGATTTCTTGCCCGTAGGGCAATCCCATTAGAAAATATAATTAAACCCGACAAACGTCTTCAGTTTCTTGCCGTCACGTTTGTCGAGGGCTTTGCCCAAATCGACCGAGACGACAAGATTGCGGTTCATGATGAGTTTGAGGCCGCAGCCCGCTGCCATGTGAAGTTTTTCTTTTCCTTCGACGTCATAAAGTGGATAACCAAATCCGCCAGAAATCGGGTCAGAAGCGATGGTATGCATCTCTTCCTCGCGGAACTTCTGTGTCACCATGCCAGCATCGAAGAAGGGATTCAAACCTACTTGCCAGTTTTGATTAATGAACTGGAAACCTATGATACGCCAGCGCAACTCCAAGTTGGCGAAAGCAAAACCCTCTCCGATGACGCCGTTACGGTTCACGCCACGCAAGGTTGTGCTGCCGCCCAAGCCTTCCGTGTACATCTTCTGGAAGAACATGGTGTTCAGGTTGTTGATCATGTACCAAGGGGTCTTGCCTGCTAGGCGATTCTGGGCGCCGAGGCGGTAGGCAAAAGTTAATTTGTCCCTATAAACGGGGATGTAATGTCTCCAAAGGAAGGTGTACGATAGGTTACTGTAGCCCTTACGGTCGATGAGGTCGGGGGCGCCGACGAGAGTGGCTTCGGTATAGATGCCTTTGGTCGGGTCGCTGTTGTGGTCGCGGCTGTCGTAGATGAGACCTAGGCGGATTTGGGTGGTGTTGCCGCCCTGAGCCTCGTCTTTTTTGATGACACCAGCGTTTACGTAATCCTCATACAACGTCTTTTGTCCTTCATAGCCTTCCAAATTGATGCGGTCGACCTTGGTGTTGTAATAGGCCAGACCAGCAGTCCAGTTAAGGTTAGGAACGCCGAAGAAGGGACGCTGCATACTGCCCACGAAGCGGAACTGGTTACGGTTGATGAAATGATAGCCGCTTTTAACTGTAGTTTCATTCCACATGGCCTCAAACACGTTCGGGTCGAAGGGGTTGGCCTCATAGCCATTGAAGCCGAAGAACTCATATTTCTTGGCATAGAAATAGGTCACGTCGAAAAATAGTTTTGTGTCTTTCACGACGTAAGGCATGTCGCTATAAAAGCGGAACACGCCTGAGCCTTTGGTGTAGCGCGAGGCTTCCACATTGAACTTGTAGTTGTAGCGGGGATAGCGCGAGCCGTCGCCGAAGTTGAAAATGTCGCAAGTCACGCCGTACTGGAAGCCTAAGTCTGCATCGTAGCCCACCACGGGCAGAGGACCGAAGTTCCAGCCTTTCTTGATGATTTCGCCTTTTTCGTTATAGGTCTTTTCTTTCTTGGCTTTCTTTTCTTGAGCCATGCCGCCCACGGCCAATAGCAGGGCAAGCATAATTAATATGGTCTTTTTCATATTGGTTATTTTTGTTGCCGGCTTGTAGGGCTGTCGTACCACGGCAGCCTTTCTTGTTCGTTTTTTTCGGCTGCCACCATGTGACAGCCCTACAAACCGCAAAAATAGGTTTTTTATCAACATTAGCGAAAAATAGTGCTATTTTTGCGCCATAATCCTGACTCAAATGAACTTCATCGAACTATTACTGATCGCCATCGGCCTCTCCATGGATGCCTTCTCGGTCTCCATCTGCAAAGGCTTGACCACCAAACGGTTTTCATGGCGTATGGCTTTGGTCTGCGGCCTTTGGTTTGGCTTCTTTCAGGCTTTGATGCCCACAATTGGCTACTTCTTGGGCGCGCAGTTCCAGGAAATGATTGAAGCCTACGACCATTGGATTGCCTTTGGTTTGCTTTTTCTCATCGGTGCCAACATGATTCGGGAAGCCATTTGGGGTAAGGAAGAAGAAGGCAAAGAAAACAGTGCCCTTGATTTCAAGACTATGCTGTTTTTGGCCATTGCCACCAGCATCGATGCTTTGGCAGTCGGTGTTTCGTTTGCCTGTATTCAAGTGAAGCTTTGGTCATCAGTGCTCATCATTGGCCTTACCACTTTTGTTTTCTCTGTCTTGGGTGTGAAAATCGGCAATGTCTTTGGCTCGAAATACGAGAAGTCGGCTGGGATTATTGGCGGTATTATATTGATTCTCATTGGTTTGAAGATTCTTTTGGAGCATTTGGACATTATCAGTTTTTGACGGAAAAGAAAAATCTGACCAATTAATTGCACACCATATCAAAATATTGTGTAATTTTGCAGCGCAAAACGGTTCGGGATGTAGCGCAGCCCGGTAGCGCGCTTCGTTCGGGACGAAGAGGCCGCAAGTCGAAGGGTCGAAGGGCCGCCTTAATGGAAAAATGATGAAACCCAACATCGAAATCATGGCCCCCGTGGGCTCTTACGAAGCCCTCGCAGCCGCCATACAAGCCGGCGCCGGAAGCGTCTATTTCGGTATCGGCAAACTCAATATGCGCTCTCGCTCGGCAAAGAATTTCACTCTTGATGACTTGCACCAATTGGCTGAAACCTGCAAAGAACATGATGTAAAAAGCTATGTTACAGTCAATACCATCATCTATGACGAAGAGATGGAAGAGATGCACCAACTGCTTAATGCCATCAAGGCCAACGGCATCTCGGCCATCATCGCCTCCGACCAAAGCGTGATCCAATATGCCCGTCAAATCGGTGTCGAGGTGCACATGTCCACCCAATGCAACATCACCAACTTGGAAGCAGTGCGCTATTATTCTCAGTTTGCCGATGTGATGGTGACTGCCCGCGAACTCAACATCGACCAGGTGCGCCATATCACCGAAGAGATTGAACACCAACAAATCCGTGGTCCTCATGGCGACTTGGTGCGCATTGAGGTGTTTTGCCATGGCGCTTTGTGTATGGCCATCTCGGGTAAGTGCAATTTGAGTCAGGACATCTACAACTCGTCCTCGAATCGGGGTGCATGTATGCAACTCTGTCGTCGTGGTTACGATGTCCGCGAACGCGAAGAAGGCTATGAATTGATGCTTGATAATGAGTACATTATGTCGCCAAAGGACCTCTGCACCTTGCCTTTCTTGGACAGGGTGTTGGATGCCGGTGTGGAAGTGCTGAAAATCGAAGGCCGTGGCCGCTCGCCAGAGTACACCAAGCTGACAGTGTCGGTCTACAGCGAGGCGGTTAAAGCCATTCAGGAGGGTACCTTCACGCAAGAGAAGATCGATGCTTGGATGGAACGCCTGAAGAGCGTTTATAATCGTGGTTTCTGGGACGGCTATTATCTGGGTCGCAGGACCTTCGAGTGGTCGAAGCAATATGGTTCGCACGCCACGCAAAGCAAGGAGTACATCGGACTCATTACCAATTATTACAGCAAGTTGGGTGTGGCCGAAATCCGCATGGACAGCAACGATCTCAAACTCGGTGAACAAATCATGATCATCGGTCCAACGACAGGCGTTTATGAGGACACGCTCTCCGAAATCCGCGTGGACTTGGGTAATGTCCAGCAGACAGTCAAAGGCGAGTATTGCTCCATACCCGTGAAGTCGCTGGTTAGGCGCGGCGACAAGGTTTATAAAGTAATTTCAACCTTGTAGGGACGCATCGAATGTGTCCATAATTTGTTTCAATTATGCAGAATTTCAATTTACACACACATAGTGTTTACAGTGACGGCAAATCCCAACCCCGAGAAATCGTGGAAGAGGCCATCCGTCAAGGTTTGACCACACTTGGTTTTTCAGAACATAGCCCGCTGCCTTTCGACAACACATTCTCGGTGAAATCGGCCGACATGCCGCGTTATGTGGCTGAAATCGCCCAATTGAAAGAGGAATTCAAAGACCAAATCGACATCTACTGCGCCTTGGAGGCGGACTACCTCACAGGTGTTTCAGAGCCTTTTGCTGTGACTAAGGAGAAGTATCATCTTGATTATCTGATTGGTGGCGTGCATTTGGTTGTGGATCCGGCCCTTCGACAGGCTCAGGGACCTCTTGCCGATCAAATCTGGTTCATCGATGGCCCTAAGTGGGAAGTCTATGACGAAGGCCTGCAAAAGTTTTTCAATGGCGACATCCGCCGTGCCGTGCGCCGTTTCTTCGACCAGTCGAACGAGATGATTGAAAACGAGCAGTTTGACATCATCGCCCACTTCGACAAAATCAAGATGCACAACCGCGACCGCTATTTCCACGAGGACGAGCCGTGGTATCGCAAACTCGCCCTCGAAACCCTCGACCTCATCCGCGAGAAAGGCCTCGTGATGGAAATCAACACACGCGGCATCTACAAGAAACGCTACAATGGTTTCTATCCTTCGCCTTGGCTGATGGAGGAGGCTTGCAAGATGGGCGTTCCTGCCATCATCTCCGCTGATGCGCACCATTTCAGTGAAATCACCCTTGAATTTGCTTCTGCTGAGGAAGCCCTGAAGAAAGCAGGCTACCGCAGCGTGGTGAATTTCAAGGATGGACATTTCATAGAAATAGGTCTGTGACAAAAAGACTATGGCCGCCCTCACCTTTGTAAGAGCGGCCATGGTCATAGGCCATAAGCCATAGTGAAACCTACAGCTTCAGGTAATTCAAAACATTGTTCTCAATACGCTTGACAAGGTCTTCCGATTCAGGAGCCTTCTCAAACTTGTGCCCCGTGACTTTCTCATAAAGCTCGATATAACGCTCCGAAACACTATTGACATATTCGGGCGTCATCTCGGGCACTTGTTGGCCTTCCTTGCCTTGGAAGCCGTTGGCCATCAGCCATTCACGGACAAACTCCTTCGATAGCTGTACCTGCGGCTCGCCCTTGGCAAAGCGTTCCTCATATTGGTCGGCGATGAAGTAGCGCGACGAGTCGGGCGTGTGGATCTCGTCCATCAGCACGATTTGGTCGCCAATCTTGCCGAATTCGTACTTGGTGTCGACGAGGATCAAGCCTTGCTTGGCAGCGATTTCGGTACCGCGTTGGAAGAGCTTGCGGGTGATGTCCTCAATCTGCACATAGTCGCTCTCGCTGATGAGTCCACGGCTGATGATTTCCTCGCGTGAGATGTCTTCGTCATGGCCTTCCTCGGCCTTGGTGGTGGGGGTGATGATGGGCTCGGCGAAACGTTGGTGTTCCTTCATGCCGTCAGGGATCTGCACGCCGCAGATGGTGTGCTGACCGCTCTTGTAGGTGCGCCATGAGCTGCCGGTGAGGTAGCCACGGATGATCATCTCAATGGGGAAGGGCTTGCAGAGACGACCCACGGTGACCATCGGGTCGGGGGTGGCGAGCTTCCAGTTGGGGACGATGTCGGCAGTGGCATCGAGGAACATGGCGGCAATCTGGTTGAGCACCTGTCCTTTATAAGGGATGCCCTTGGGCAGGATGACGTCGAAAGCCGAGATGCGGTCGGTGGCGACCATCACCATATATTCGTCGTTGATGAAATAACAATCGCGGACTTTGCCGTGATACACCTTGGTCTGGCCAGGGAATTGATAATCTGTTCTGGTTAATGCGTTCATTATTGTTGATTGTTGATTGTTGAATCGTTTAATTGTTGTTCGGTCGGTAGAGACGCGATTAATCGCGTCTCTACTACAGGTTCGTCAATATTGTGCTTCTTATATGCATTGATGATATCCGTCACCAATTTATGTCTCACCACGTCCTTGTCGTCCAGATAGATGAATTCAATGCCTTTCACATCCTTCAGCACCTCCATGGCTTGCGGCAGACCGGAAGGCGTCTTGGGCGGCAGGTCGATTTGGGTGATGTCGCCGGTGACGATGAACTTGGCCGAGCGTCCCATGCGGGTGAGGAACATCTTCAGCTGGCTGCGCGTGGCATTTTGGGCCTCGTCGAGGATGACGAAGGCATGGTCCAAGGTGCGTCCGCGCATGAAGGCCAAAGGTGCAATCTCGATGGTGTGGTCTTCCATATAACTCTCTAATTTTGTAGAGGGTATCATATCACGCAAAGCGTCATAAAGCGGCTGCAGATACGGGTCGAGCTTGTCCTTCAAATCGCCGGGAAGGAAACCGAGATGTTCGTCGGCTTCGACGGCGGGACGGGTCAGGATGATTCTTCTGACTTGTTTGGCTTTTAGGGCACGAACAGCCAAAGCCACGGCAGTATATGTCTTTCCCGTTCCGGCAGGACCGATGGCAAAGATCAAATCCTTCTGTTCCGAGGCCGTCACCATGCGCTTTTGGTTGGCCGTAATCGCCTTGATGGGAACACCGCTGCGTCCGAAGACCAACACGTCGCTCTCCGACATCTTACGTTGTAACTCACTGTCAGTACTGGCCATCATCACGTCTTCCACGGTCTGGGCGGTGAGTTTTCCGAAACGTTCTAGCTGCACCATCAAAGTCTCGTAACGGCTGGCGAAATATTCAATCTCATCGTCGTCACCGATTACCTTCACAAAGTCACCGCGAGCGATGATTTTCAACTTCGGGAACATACTTTTCACCAACTCCAGGTACTTGTCATTGGGTCCGTGTAGTTCTTTAGGGTCAACGTTTTCTATCTGAAGAATCTGTTCTGCCATATTCTGTTCTTTTGACGCGGGACTTTTGGATGCGGGATTGTTGTCCCGTAGTCACGTGTTTCGCCGCCTCTAGTCCTTTTTTTGGTCGCAAAGATAGTGATATTTTTTTTCTAAAACCTATGGTAAGTTTCACATAAATGATATACCTTTGCAAAATCTCTATACCACTTATAGCAAACGACAGTTCGATACGCTCACTGACCATGGCAATTATCACATTAACAAGCGATTGGGGCACAAAGGATTACTATGTGGCTGCGGTAAAAGGCACCATCTTGTCGATGCTTCCTGACGCGACCATCGTTGATGTCACCCACGAAATCGAACCGTTTAATGTTTCGCAAGCAGGGTTTACGCTGAAGAATTGCTATCGTTGTTTTCCTCCCGGAACAATTCACATTATTGGTGTCGACACGATCGAATCGATGGAGTGTCCGCACGTGGTGGTTAAAGCTGAGGGACAGTATTTCATTTCCACGGATAACGGCATCTTCAGCCATATTCTTGATGGCAAATTCGATGAGGCGGTTTGTATCGACGTGATGCAGGATTCTGACTTCTTCACTTTTGCCACGCGCGACCGTTTTGCCAAGGTGGCCGTGATGCTGGCCAAGGGTGAACCGCTCTCCAGTATCGGTGAGCCACGCCTGAAGTTGAACCCGGGCGGTGCCTTCTGCGCTGTGGCCCGCGACAACACCATCGAAGGCGTGGTGATGCACATCGACTCATACGACAACTTGATTACCAACATCTCGAAAGAACTGTTTGAACAGGAGCGTCGTGGTCGTGACTTCATTATCCAGGTAAAAGGCGACCTCTACACTGTCGACGAGATTTCCGACAGCTATCTCGATGTCGACGTGGTGGATCTCGTGGCCATTTTTGGCACGCATGGTTATCTTGAATTGGCCTTGAACAAAGCCAAACTGGCTTCACTTTGCGGTATTGAGCCATCTTCGACCATCAAAGTGGTTTTCTATGATGGAGACAAGCCTTTTTCCTCAACTTCTTTGTTCTGATTTCCAGACCTTTCTGACTACAACAAGCTGAAACACTTTCCATAGGATCAGCCCAACCAGTACACCTATAAGGGCACCGCAGAGGATGTCGCCAGGGTAGTGGTAGCCGATGTAGATGCGGCTATAGCTCGAAACAAAGGCCCATACAAACAGTACGATAGCCGTCCAAGGACGGAATCGTTTCAAGACGGGAGTGAGGAAGACGGCCAGACCAAAGGTGTTGGCAGCATGGGAGGAGACGAAACCATATTGCCCGCCCGCCATGCCTTTGGGAAGGTGGATCAAATCTTGGAAATCAGGGTTGAAACAGGGTCTCAGTCGTTGAAAAACGGGTTTGCAGACATGTGAAGCCAACTGGTCGGTGCAGAGCACCACCAAGGCGACAGCTAGAAAGACCCACCAGCAACGCTTACCGTATTGCTTAATCGTCCAATATATTAATAATAGGTATAGCGGAAACCAAGCCCACATGTCGGTGATGAGTGTCATGACCTTGTCCAACCAACTGGAATGCAAACCGTTGAGGAAAAGGAAAAGGTCGGAGTCGATGTGGGAGAGGGCTTCCATAAGTGAAATGCTTACCAGTCTTCTTCCTCGTCATTTTTGTTCAGCGTCAGCCAGATCAAGTCCTTCAGCTCGTCGATGCCTTGTTGGGCCACGGAACTGATGAACACGTGCGGCACTTTCTTGGGTAGGTGTTTCTTGATGTCCTTGATGGTGTCGTCGTCAACGAGGTCGCACTTGGTGATGGCCAGGATGCGGTCCTTGTCCATCAGTTCGGGATTGTATTTCTTCAACTCATTGAGCAGGATGTCGTATTCCGCTTTGACGTTTTCGGTGTTGGCAGGTACCATGAACAACAGGGTGGAGTTTCTCTCGATATGGCGCAGGAATCGGATGCCCAAGCCTTTGCCTTCGGCGGCACCTTCGATGATGCCTGGGATGTCGGCCATGACAAAGCTCTTGTGGCCACGATAGCTGACAATGCCGAGGTTAGGCACCAAGGTGGTGAAGGGGTAGTCGGCAATCTCAGGTTTGGCTGCCGAGACGACCGATAGTAAAGTGGACTTGCCTGCGTTGGGGAAGCCGACGAGACCGACATCAGCCAGCAATTTAAGCTCCAGTGTAATCCATTCCTCTTGGTTGGGTTCACCGGGTTGGGCAAATTTTGGGGCTTGCAGCGTGGCTGTCTTGAAGAAGGCATTGCCTTTGCCGCCGCGACCACCTTTCAGCAAGATGACTTCCTGCTTGTCTTCGGTGATTTCGCCCATCAAGGTATGGTCTTCCGAACGGTAGGCCACCGTGCCCAAAGGCACATCGATGTAGATGTCGTCGCCAGCGGCACCTGTGAGTTGGTTTTTGCCGCCTGGAACACCGTCGCCTGCGAAGATGTGCTTGGTGTAACGCAAGTGGAGCAATGTCCAAAGCTGGGCGTTGCCGCGCAGGATGACGTTGCCACCACGACCGCCGTCGCCTCCGTCGGGACCGCCCTTAGGGATGTATTTCTCCCTGCGGAAGTGCAGCGAACCCGAACCTCCTTTGCCCGATCGGCAGAATATCTTGACGTAATCAACGAAGTTTGATGTCATAGTTTAATTGTTTTTTATGAAATGCCATTCCACATTCATCATTCCGCATTCCCCTTAGAATTCATCGATGTATTCAACGCCCTCGTAGTTGTCGTCGTCATTACGGTAGCAGCTGAAATCGAGGTCGACGCCGGGAGCATAGGGTTTCGGGAAGTCGCCTTGACTCACATGTAAGCTCTTGTCGGCATATACCTTCTGCATGTAAAGGGCCCAGATGGGCAACGCGGTATGCGAGCCTTGACCCAAGGCGGTGGAACGGAAGTGTACGCTACGGTCTTCGGCACCTACCCAAACTCCCGTAGTGAGGTCGGGGGTGATGCCCATGAAGTAACCGTCGCTGTTTTTCTGGGTGGTACCGGTCTTGCCTGCGATGGGGTTCTTGAAACCGTATTTCGTGCGCAGACGTATACCAGTGCCACTCTGCACCACGCCTTTCATCAGTTCCACCGTCTTGTAGGCGGCGATTTCGTTCATGGCTTCCTTTTCGATAGGCGCATTGCGGTAGATGACGTTGCCGTTCTTGTCTTCGATGCGGGTCACAATGACGGGCGAGACATAGACGCCTTTGTTGGCGAAGGTACTCATGGCACCGACCATCTCTATCAGTTTCAAGTCGCAGGAACCCAAGCAGATGGAAGGCACAGCTTCGATGGGCGACTTCACGCCCATACGGCGAACGTGGGTGATGATGGCTTCGGGACCATAGTGGTTCATCAGGTAGGCCGATATCCAGTTGTTGGAATGCGCCAAGGCACTCTTCAAGGTGATTTCGCCACCGCCACCGCCGCCATTGCTCGGCGACCAGAAACGTCCCTTCGAAACCTCAATGGTGTAAGGGATGTTGGGTATCTTGGTGCAAGGCGTGAATTCGTCATCACCCATGGCGTATGAATACAGGAAGGGTTTGAAAGTGGAGCCCACCTGACGACGAGCTTGCGTGACGTGGTCGTACTTGAAGAAACGGTAATCCAAGCCGCCAACGTAGGCCTTCACCTGACCCGTATGCGTCTCAATGGAGACCAAGCTGGCTTGCAAGAACCACTTATAATACCGTATGGAGTCCATAGGCGACATTACCGTGTCGATGGGGCCGTCCCACGAGAAGACGGTCATCCGCACCGGACGGTCAAACACCGCCTTGATGGAATCTAAAGGTATACCTTCGTTTTTGAGGATACGATAGCGTTCCGAACGTTTCATTGCCGTCTCGAGGAGCTGATCGATTTGGTCGGCGGTCAGACGCGAGAACGGTGCGTTCTTCTGTCCTTTCCAGTGTTTGTAGAATAAGGGCTGCAGTTCACCTCCCATAAACTCCTTGACGGCCTGTTCGGCGTAGTTTTGCATACGCGAGTCGATGGAAGTGTAAATCCTCAATCCGTCGGTGTAGATATTGTAGGGTGTACCATCCGACTTGAAGTTGCGTTTGCACCAGCCTCTCAATCCGTTTTCATTCCATTCCGCCATATCAAGATCGTACTGTTCTTTCGAATCGTAGTTTTCGCGCTCGGGTTTGGAAGCGTTCATCACGGTGCGAAGGTATTCTCTGAAATAGGTGGCTTGTCCCGTGTTGTGGTCTTTGATGCTGAAATGCGTCATGTCCAACGGGATTTGGGACACGGAGTCATATTCGGCTTGGGTGAGGTAACCGTTTTCGGTCATCTTTCTGAGCACCAAGTTGCGGCGTTCCAATGAACGTTCGGGGTTGCGTATCGGGCTGTAACGCGTCGGGGCATTGACCACACCAGCCATCAAGGCGCATTCTTCGACGGTCATCTCGCTGGGTTTCTTGTCGAAGAAGGTGTTGGCGGCAGAGCGGATACCGAAGGCGTTGTGACCAAAGGCTACGGTATTAAGATACATGGCCACAATTTCTTCTTTGGAGTAGTTGTGCTCCAACTTGGTGGCCGTGATCCATTCCTGGAACTTACGCAACACGAGCTTGGGTGCGCTGAGGTTTTCACCACGCGGGAACAGGTTCTTGGCCAGCTGCTGTGTGATGGTCGAGCCGCCGCCTTTCTTGTTGCCTGTCAGCACGCCGTAGGCCACACGAAACAGGGCCTTCGTGTCGATACCCGAGTGTTCGGTGAAGCGTTCGTCCTCGATGCTGATGAGGGCTTCGGGCATATAGTGCGAAAGCTCGGCATAGCGCACGTTACTACGGTTTTCCACATAATAGGTACCCAAAACCTTGCCGTCGGCCGAGTAGATCTCGGTGGCCAGGTTGGTCCTTGGGTTCTCCAATTCCTCAAAGGTAGGCATGGTGCCGAAGACGCCCGTGGCGACGCAGATGAAGAAAAGGATGACAAGCACCAACAGCGCCCCGAAGATGATCCACAGGTTCCTAATGGCATGCGATGGGGTTGATTCGGTTTTCTTTTTATTGTTCATGGTATCATTGTTTTTCGATGTAAAGTCCGATGTCGGAGATGCCTTTCAGCACGGGCTCGCGCATGGCTTGTTCGATTTCGAAATGGTAGGTTCCCGAAAGGGGGAAGAGGAGGTTCTCGTTGAGGGGCACCACCAGGTCACGCATGCTGCCGCTACTCTTGCCGAGCCATTTGCCTTCGGGCGTGGCCAAGGTGCATTCGATGGTGTCGTGGGTGTGGTTGCCGTTGGGCATCGTCGTGTGGAGGAAGACGAAGAGGTTGCTGTAACGGTAGTTTTCCAAATGGCGCAGCCCGATGCCGAACTCGTAGGGACTGATGGTGTCGTTGATGTCGACGTCGAAGGCCACAGGGTTTTCCTGCCGCCATTCGGCCTCAGGGATGACAGTGCGCTTATCGAAGTCGTCATTTGAACAGGCCGAAAGAAACAAAAAAACGAACAGAAAAGCCATCATTGCGGGCTTGACCCGCAATCTCCCGAACAGAAGGGCCTGTCCTTTGGTTCGGGAGATGGCGGATGTTCCTCCGCCATGAGGCTTTCTTGTGTGGGTTATGTTGTTTTTCATAAGTGGTCTCATAATTAATCACTCATTTTCTTTAAATCTGCCTCGCCGTAGCCTTCATTGGTGTTGGTGTGGGCTTCCTGCGTGACGGCAAAGTCCTCCAGTTTCTTGGGTTTTTGTCCTTTTTTGTTCATGGCGATGATGTCCTTCACCTTGTCGACGGGGATAGCCATGATGTTGCTTTTGTCGGTGGTATAGGAATACCACATGATGCCTTTGAAGACGTCGTTCTTTTGGTGTATGGCATCACCGCTCTCGAAGTGCAGCACGATGTTGGGGTCGGAGAAAGCTTTCAAAGCCTCCACGTAAGCCTCATATTCGAAGTTGAGGCAGCACTTCAGCTTGCCACATTGTCCAGCCAGCTTCTGCGGGTTGGGCGAGAGCTGCTGCACGCGGGCCACACCAGTCGTCACCGACTGGAAGTCGCTGATCCAAGAGGCACAGCACAACTCACGGCCACATGAGCCGATGCCGCCTAGTTTGGCCGACTCCTGACGTACTCCAATCTGTCGCATCTCAATCCTGATGTGGAACTCCTCGGCCAGTTTCTTGATGAGTTCGCGGAAGTCGACGCGCCCGTCGGCGGTATAATAGAAGATGGCCTTGGTTTTGTCGCCTTGGTATTCCACATCGTTGAGTTTCATCTCCAGTCCGAGGTTCTCGGCGATGGTGCGGGTGCGTGCCAAGGTGCTGTCTTCCAACTTGATGGCAGCTAGCCACTTCTCCACATCGTTGGGTCGTGCCCGACGATAGATTTTTTTCATCTCATTGAGCGGCGTACGGTATTTCTTACGCTTCAACTGATGCTTCACAATCTCACCCAATAGAGTGACAATGCCGATGTCGTGTCCAATGGCGGTCTCCACGGCCACTAATTCACCCACCTCTAATTCCAAATCCTCGGCATAGGTGAAATAGTCCTTGCGGTCGTTCTTGAAACGCACCTCGGCCAAGCATACATTACCAGTAATCTCTTGGTTTTCATAGTCTTTCAGCCAATCAAACTGGCTGAGCTTGCAGCGACCGCACGAAAGCACACGCTGACCAGTAGTATAGGGTTCTTCCAACCGACAACCTCTATTAATAAGTTGTCTTTCAACGTTGTTGTCGGGGTTTTTATGTTGATTATCAATCATTTGTCAAATCCAAATATGTAAGTGTATATAAAATGCAAAGATACGAAAAAAATTGTTTACCTTTGTGGCCGAATTTGATGAAGCTGATGAATTAATCCTAAATCCTATAATTATGAAGAGAATTATCATTATTGCCATTGCGGCTTTGTTCATGGCCATGGGCTTTTCCTCCTGCGGCTATAACACTATGGTTTCCAAGGAAGAAGCAGTTTCAGCTGCTGTGGGTAATCTGCAGACGGCCTACCAGAAACGTGCCGACCTGATTCCCAACCTTGTCGCCACCGTGAAGAACTATGCCGAGTATGAATCCGGCACCCTTACCGCCGTGGTGGAAGCCCGTGCCAAGGCCTTGCAAGTCACCCTCGATGCCGAAAACCTCACCGAGGAGAACCTGAAGGCTTTCCAAGCCGCACAAGATGAAATGTCGGGCGCATTATCGCGTTTGTTGGTCACCGTGGAGCAATATCCCGATCTAAAGGCCAACCAGAACTACCTCGACCTACAGTCACAACTCGAAGGCTGCGAAAACAGCATCGCCAACGCTCGTAGGCAGTTCAACGAAACGGTGCAGGACTACAACACCTTCATCCGCATGTTCCCCACCAACCTCATTGCCAAGCTATTCGGCTTCCATCAGAAACCGTATTTCGAGGCCTCGCAAGGTGCCGAGAAAGCCCCCGATGTGAAAGGTCTTTTTGAATAACCCACATCACCAACAACTCTAAACTCTAAACTCTAAACTCTAAACTAACCATGTGCGGAATAGTAGCATACGTAGGCCAACAAGAGGCCTATCCCATCCTCATTGAGGGCTTGAAGCGCCTCGAATATCGTGGCTACGACAGCGCCGGTGTGGCACTGCTCAACGAAAACAACGAACTTAACGTCTATAAAGCAAAGGGCAAGGTTTCCGATTTGGAGGCCTTTGCTGCTTCCAAGGATGTCAGCGGGCATATCGGCATCGCGCACACCCGTTGGGCCACCCACGGCGAGCCCAACGAAGTGAATGCCCACCCGCACCGTTCGCAGTCGGGCAACATCGCCCTGATCCATAACGGCATCATCGAGAACTACCTCAGCCTGCGCAAGGAGCTGGAGAAACGTGGCTTTACCTTTAAGTCGTCGACCGACACGGAGGTGCTCACCAACCTTATCGAAGATGTGCAACTCAGCGAGCATGTCGACCTCTTTGAGGCCGTGCGCATCGCCTTGAACCATGTGGTGGGTGCCTACGCCATCGCCATTGTGGAAAAAGACCACCCTGACCAATTGATTGCCGCCCGCAAGGGTAGCCCGATGGTCATCGGTATTGGCGAAGGCGAGTATTACATCGCCTCCGACGCCACGCCCATCGTAGGTCGCACCCAGAAGGTGGTGTACCTTGAGGATGAGCAGGTGGCAAAGATCAAGTTGGGCGAAGAGCTGCACATCAAGACCATCCAGGACGTGGAGGCCATGCCATACGTGCAGGAGCTGAAGATGAACCTCGACAGCATCGAGAAGGCGGGTTTCGACCATTTCATGATGAAGGAGATCTACGAGCAGCCGACCATCGTGCGCGACACCATGCGCGGCCGTCTGCATCCCGAAGCCAACACGGTGCGTCTTGGCGGCATCTTGCAGTATGAGAAGCAGTTGCTCTATGCCGACAACATCGTCTTTGTGGCTTGCGGCACCTCGTGGCATGCCAGCCTCGTGGGTAGCTACCTCATCGAGAAGCTCGCCAAGATCCGCGTCAAAGTGGAGTATGCCTCAGAGTTCCGCTATCGCGACCCAGTGGTCACCCCTCATGACGTAGTCATCGCCGTGTCGCAGTCGGGCGAGACCGCCGATACTTTGGCCGCCATCCAACTGGCGAAGGAGAAAGGCGCCGTGGTGTTGGGCATCTGCAACGTCATCGGCTCGTCCATCTCAAGGGCTACGGATGCGGGTATCTACACCCACGCAGGTCCTGAAATCGGCGTGGCATCCACCAAGGCCTTCACCTCACAAGTGACGGTGATGGCCATGTTGGCCCTGCGTCTGGCTGAGTTGAAAGGCTCCATGAAAGATGAAGAACGTCAAGCCTTCATCGATGAGCTCGACCGCATCCCCGAAAAGATACAATGGACGCTCGACCACAGTGGTCATGTGAAGGACATCGCAGAGAAATACAAGGATGTGCATAACATGCTCTATCTCGGTCGTCTGCAGAATTACCCCGTGGCCTTGGAAGGCGCCCTGAAGCTGAAGGAAATCTCCTACATCCATGCCGAAGGCTATCCTGCCGCTGAGATGAAGCACGGCCCCATCGCCTTGATCGATAAGGACATGCCCGTGGTGTTCATCGCTACCAACCACAGCACCTACGAGAAGGTGATTAGTAACATCCAAGAGGTGAAAGCCCGCAACGGCAAGATCATCGCCGTGGTGAGCGAGAAGGACGTCTTGGCCCGTCGCATGGCCGACTATGTCATTGAGATTCCCGAGACGGAGTGCCTCTATTCGCCATTGTTGGCGACGGTGCCCTTGCAAATCTTGGCCTACCACATTGCCGTGATGCGAGGTTGCAACGTCGACCAACCACGCAACCTGGCCAAGTCGGTGACGGTGGAATAAAAACAAAAAAGCAGCTCCGCGGAGCTGCTTTTTCTTTGGTACCGAAGGCCGGGATCGAACCGGCACGAGTGTTACCTCATCGGTTTTTGAGACCGACGCGTCTACCGATTCCGCCACTTCGGCATGGTTCGACAAGCTCACCATGTATGGTTTATCGCGTCAAACGCGGCTGCAAAAATACGGTTTTTTTTATTCACCGCAAGCAAGTTGAGAAAAATTTCTGTTTTTGTCTTGTTCGCACGGATAAAATCCCTAATTTTGCAGCCCGAAAAACGGAGTAAAAATCAACATAATATCCTTGCAACAATGTCAGGAAGATACGTTTCCATTTTCGCTGGTAGGGCCACGAAGGAATTAGGCACTAAGATTGCCGAAGCCTATGGCACTCAACTAGGTAAGTCACAGGTCGTCGTCTTCTCCGATGGAGAGTTCCAACCTTCATTTGAAGAGAGCATCCGTGGTCATCACGTGTTTATCGTGCAGTCCACCATGCCTTCCACCGACAACCTGATGGAGCTTTTGCTTATGATTGACGCCGCCAAGCGTGCCTCGGCACACAAGGTCATCGCTGTGATACCCTATTTCGGCTGGGCTCGTCAGGACCGTAAGGACCAACCCCGCGTGAGCATCGGCTCCAAGTTGGTAGCCAACATGCTGACTGCTGCCCATGTGGACCGCATCATCACGATGGACCTTCACGCCGACCAGATCCAAGGCTTCTTCGATATCCCGATGGATGCCTTGTATGCCTCCAGCATCTTCATTGACCATATCCAGAAGATGAACATCGACAACCTGCTGATTGCCGCTCCCGACCTGGGTGCTTCCAAGCGCGCCTCGGCCTATGCCAAGCGTTTGGGTTGCGACCTGGCTGTGTGCCACAAACAACGTGCACGTGCCAACGTGGTGGAGAGCATGACCCTCATCGGCGATGTGAAGGACAAGAACGTCATCATCCTCGACGATATCATCGACACCGCTGGCACCATCGTGAAAGCCGGTCAGGTGATGATGGACAACGGCGCCAAGAGCGTCCGCGCCTTCGCCACCCACGCCGTGTGCAGCGGTCCTGCCATGGAACGCCTCGACAACTCGGTGTTCAGCGAAGTGGTGGTCACCGACACCATCCCGCTGCCCGCCAATGCCTCCAAGAAGATCCGTGTGGTCAGCTGCGCACCCTTGTTTGCCGATGTCATCCACCGCGTGGAATCCTACGAATCCATCAGTTCGTTATTCAAATAATGCAAAATCCTGTAGAGACGCGGCGCGCCACGTCTCTACAACAACAATAAACAATTAAATTACAAACAATTAAACATTTAAACACAATGAAAACTGTATCATTGAGCGGTTCTCTTCGCGAGAACGTAGGGAAAAAGGATACTAAGGCTTTGCGTCAAGCCGAGATGGTTCCTTGTGTCATGTACGGTGCAGGTGAGGAGCAGATTCACTTCGCCACTGCCGAGAAGAACTTCACCAAGATCCTCTTCACCCCTGAGACCTACATCATCGATTTTGAAGTCAATGGCAAGACCTACAAGACCATTCTTCAAGACATTCAGTATCACCCTGTGACCGATAAGGTTTTGCACGCCGACTTCCTCATCGTGAAGGAAGACAAGCCCATCACCGTCACGCTGCCTATCACCCTCGAAGGTTCGGCTGCCGGTGTCATGCGCGGTGGTAAACCCAAATTGGGTATCAAGAAGGTCAAGGTTTGCGGTCTGATCAAGGACCTGCCGGACTACGTGAAAGTCAACATCAGCGATGTGAACATCAACGAAGCCATCAAGGTGAAGGATCTCGCCATCGAGAACGTGACCCCCATCACCCCTGGTTACACCGTCATCTTCGCCGTCAACGCCGCCCGTGGCGCCGCTGTTGCCGAGGAAGAAACCGAAGAGTAATCTCTTATTATTCAATAATAAAGGCCGCGCTAAGCGGCCTTTTTTAATGGGATTGCTTCGCAAGAAATCTGTCAAAAATAGTTCGAAAATATTAAGAGGAATATGTGCATAAGAAAGATTTTTGAACGATTTCTTGGCCGCAAGCCAATACCAAATAAAGAAACCAGCAAAGGAGACATGAAATACCTGATTGCCTGTTTGGGAAACATCGGTGCCGAATATGACAACACGCGCCATAACATCGGCTTCAAGATCGCCGACCGTCTGGCGAAGGACTTGGAGTGCTCGTTCACTACAGGTCGTCTGGCACAGACAGCGGAGGTGAAATACCGTGGCAAGACCTTGCTGATCATCAAGCCGACGACCTATATGAACCTCAGCGGCAAGGCGGTGAAATATTGGATGCAGCAGGAGAAGATCCCGATGGAGAACCTCCTGGTCGTGAACGACGACATCGCACTGCCTTTGGGCACGTTGCGCCTGCGCAAACAAGGTGCCGACGGTGGCCACAACGGTCTGACTGACATCATCGAGAAGTTGGGTACCAACGTGTTCTGTCGCCTGCGTTTCGGCTTGGGCGACGACTTTCCGCGCGGCCGTCAGGTGGACTTTGTCTTAGGACAATGGAAAGCCTCGGAAGAGCCCATCGTCGACGAAAAAGTGAACGAAGCCGTTGAAATCATCAAGAGCTTCGTTGTTCAAGGGCCAGATCGGACGATGAATCAATATAATAAGAAGTGATGACTTTCCGTCATTGCGAGCAAAGCGAAGCAATCTAGACAAGAAACTTTTTCT
This sequence comes from uncultured Bacteroidales bacterium, assembly GCA_900318265.1. Taxonomy (GTDB): domain Bacteria; phylum Bacteroidota; class Bacteroidia; order Bacteroidales; family F082; genus Limimorpha. Next base: position 141,357 of record ONKA01000003.1, read on the forward strand.
CTAGATTGCTTCGTCGTTCCTCCTCGCAATGACGTTATGATTCCGCCTCCCTCGCCTTTTTTTCCTTCAAAGATCCTTCAAAAATATCAAACCTCACAAAGCGGCACTCCAGCGGGCCGTTCCATACGGGTATCTTGGCCGTAGGCTTCAATCCCACATGGCGCAAAGCCACAGCATCGTCGGTGATGAGCCAGCATTGGAAGCCCTGGAAGTTGTGCTTCAGTGTGTGGCCGATTTCTTCGTATAAGTTGTCGATGTCGTCTTCTTCCAAACGGTCGCCGTAGGGTGGGTTGATGACAAGGATGCCTCCGCCTTCGGGTGGGGTGAGGTCGTGCATGTCCTTCTTCATCAAGTGGATATCGCATTGCAGATGGGCGTAGTTGATGTTGCCTTCAGCGATGGCCACGGCCTTGGGCGAGCGGTCGGAGGCCCAAATCTCGTATTCGAAATCACAAATTTTATCGTCGGCTTCCTGACGGATGCGCTGCCAGAGTTCGGCATCGTAGTCGTCCCATTTCATGAAGCCCCATTGCTTGCGGTAGTAGCCCGGCGGGATTTTCATGGCATACATGGCCGCCTCGATGGGCAGGGTGCCCGAGCCGCACATGCAGTCGAGGAAGTTGCAGTCGGCCTTCCAGCCCGTGAGTTGGATGAGACCTGCCGCCAACACTTCGTTCATCGGGGCCTTGTCGACTTGCTTGCGGTAGCCGCGGTGGTGCAACGACTCGCCTGAGCTGTCGAAGAGCAGGGTCACCTTGTCCTCGCGGATGTGCAGGCTGATGCGCAGGTCGGGGTTCAAGGTGTTGATGTTCGGACGGATGCCATACACATCACGGAAGAGGTCGACGATGGCGTCTTTTACCGTCAAGGCTGCGTACTGCGAATGGGTGAAGAAACGCCCGCTCGTCACGGCATCGACGCAGAAGGTCTGGTCGGTACGGAGCAACTCACACCAATTGATTTCCTTCACTTTTTTATATAGTTCATCGGGGTTCTTGGCGAAGAAGTTCTTGAAGGGTTTCAGCACTTTAAGGGCTGTACGCACCTCATAGTTAATGCGGTACATCAGCTCCTTGTTGCCTTCGCAGATGACGGCGCGGTGCATGGAGCGCACGTTCTTTGCTCCAAGAGCCTTGATCTCGGCGGCCAGCACGTCTTCGAGTCCAGCAGCCGTCTTGGTGATGAGTTGGTAGTTGTCTTCCATGTTATTGAGCTTGTCGAAATATGTTATTGAGCTTGTCGAAATATGTGTCTAAAATTTCCGCAAAATTAGGAATAATCTTGAATCTTTGAATCTTGAATCTTTGAATTGATTATTTTTGCACCCGTAATTTGAAAATCATCATGAAAGAAGTTAGAGTAAGATTTGCCCCCAGCCCGACTGGTCCCTTGCACATTGGGGGCGTGCGTACAGCGTTATATAATTATTTGTTTGCCAAAAAGAACGGCGGCAAGATGATCCTCCGTATCGAAGACACCGACCAAACCCGCTTTGTGCCCGGCGCCGAGCAATATATCGTGGAGTCCTTGGACTGGTGCGGCATCAAGTTCGACGAGAGCGACTACGTGGGTGGCGCCTTCGGTCCCTACAAGCAGAGCAACCGCAAACATCTCTATAAACAATATAGCGACGAGCTGCTAGCCAAAGGCTGCGCCTACATCGCCTTCGACACCGCCGAGGAACTGGACAAATACCGCAAAGAGGCCGAAGCCAACAAGCAGAACTTCATCTACAACTGCCAGAGTCGCAAGCACCTGCGCAACAGCCTGACGATGAGCAAGGAAGAAGTCGACAAGCTGATTGCCGACGGCACGCCTTACACAGTGCGTTTCATGATTCCCGAAGACCGCGAGATCGTCATGCACGACCTCATCCGTGGTGAGGTGCATGTGCAGACTAACACCCTCGACGACAAGGTCTTGTTCAAGAGCGATGGCATGCCGACTTACCATCTGGCCAACATCGTCGACGACCATCTGATGCAGATCAGCCACGTCATCCGTGGCGAGGAATGGCTGCCTTCCATGCCGCTCCACGTCATGCTCTACGAGGCCTTCGGTTGGGAGGCTCCTCAGTTTGCCCATCTGCCCTTATTACTCAAACCCGACGGTAACGGCAAGCTCAGCAAGCGCGATGGCGACCGCCTCGGCTTCCCCGTCTTCCCGATGTATTGGGTCGACCCGAAGACCGGCGACACGGCCATGGGTTACAAGCAGTCGGGCTACTACCCCGAGGCTTTCATCAACATGCTGGCACTGCTGGGTTGGAATCCTGGTACCGAGCAGGAAATCTTCACCATGGACGAGCTCATCCAGGCTTTCTCGCTCGAGCGTTGCAGCAAGAGCGGCGCCAAGTTCAACGTGGAGAAGACCAAGTGGTTCAACCACGAGTGGCTCATGCGCAAGTCAAACGAGGAAGTAGGCAAGGACTATCAGGCTTGGCTGAAGGCAGAAAAGGGCATCGACGCCCCGCTCGACTTTGCTGTGAAAGTCGCTGGTTTGGTGAAAGATAGAGTCAACTTTGTGAAGGAGATCTGGGATCAGAGTTTCTTCTTCTTCGAGGCCCCAACTGAATACGATCCCGTGACAGTCAAGAAACGTTGGAAAGAGAACAGTGCCGAGACCATGCTCAAAGTGAAAGAGGTCATCAAGGGCATCGAGCCGTTCAGCTTGGCCAACATTGATGAGACCTTGAACAATTGGATTACTTCCAACGAGCTGAACATTGGCCTTGTGATGAACGGTCTCCGCTTGATGGTGGTGGGTGCCGGCAAGGGCCCGCACATCGGCGAAATCCTTGAGCTTTTGGGCAAGGAAGAGACCCTCAAGCGCATCGACGCTGGCGTGAAGGCCTTGGGATAATCGCAAATCGATGAAAAAGGGACTCAAAATAACGCTAATTGTCTTTGGAGTAATCGTAGTGTTACTCCTTATGGTGCTTGTTTTTGCGGGTCCCATAGCGAAGTGGTACGTCGAAAAGCACGACAAGGAACTGATAGGTCGCGAGTTGACCATAGGAAAGCTATGGGTCAACGTGTTTTCAGGGACGGCGAAAATCGATGATTTGACGTTGTACGAAGACGATGGCGCCACGCCTTTTGTGAGTTTCGACCATTTCGATACCAACATCAAATTGCGCGACTTGTTGGATAACCGTCTGTGGGTGAATCACGCCCTGCTTTCGGGGCTGAAGGTCTACATCCAGCAGAACCGCACCTGGTTCAACTTCGACAGCATGGTGCAGCACTTCGCCTCCGACAAGCCCAAGGAACCTTCTGAGCCTTCCAATTTCGGCTTGATTTTCAACGACATCACGATTGATAAGAGCTTTTTGCGCTATACCGACCTGGACATTGGCAGCGAGTTTAACCTGCGCGACATTGCCATCCATGTGCCCTATATCGACTTGTCGGACATGAAGACCACCGTCGGCCTGGACCTCATACTGGCCGATAGTGCCACCCTGCATACCGACCTGCGACTGTCGGAGAATGCGGAAGAGTATTTCGTGAATTTGAAAGTGAATGACTTGGGCATCGACATCATCGAGCCTTATCTGCAACAGACGCTTGCAGTCGACTCGCTGCAAGGTCAGCTTTCCTTGGACCTTTCTGCCAAAGGACGCACCGAACATATCCTCGACTTTGACATGATTGGCGACATCGTGCTGAGCGATTTGTCGTTGTGCGACAATGGCGGCTACAGGTTGGGTCACATCGACTCCATCTGGACCGATATTGGACGTTTCAACTTGAACCAGAACGTGTTGGATCTGGACAGGTTGAAGATCTCCGGCGTCAGGACAGCCTATATCGTCAATGCGGATAGCACCACGAACTTCGATCTTTTCCTCGGTCATGTGTATCATCGCGACACCACGGTCTTCGAGAAAGTCATCGACACGGTAGCCGCCGCCATCGAGGAGGTGCAGGATCGCAAGACACTCGTCATAGGCATCAAGGATCTTCGAGTTGACAAGATCAACCTGGAATATCAGGACCATACCTTGCCGGATCCTTTCATCTATGAAATCTCCGACATCAGCATCACATCGAATAATTTTACACTGACGGGCGATAACGCCGTCCATCTGGATGCTTTGCTCAACAATGTGGGTAAGCTCAGGATGCAATGGCAGGGCGACGTGCATGGGTTGGAGAACCACGACCTCACCTTGATGCTGAGCAACGTGAAACTGACGGATTTCTCGCCTTACGTTCAGCAGATGTTCGGCTTTCCGCTTGAAGACGGCACGCTCTCGTTCCGCAGCCAAAACAAGATTGTCAATGGCAACCTTGAGGGCATCAACAAGTTGCAGTTGGCTTCACCTACGGTGGGGAAGAGGATGAAGAATTTCGAGCCGCAATACCCCAAGATTCCGTTGAGGTTGGGCATCTACCTGCTCACCGACAAAGACCACAACGTCAGCATCGACCTACCTATCTCAGGTAACCTCAACGACCCGCAGTTCTCTTACGGCAAGGCCTTGTTGAAGGTGCTTGGTAACCTGTTGGTTAAGGTGGTGACCACGCCTTTCCGTCTCTTTTCTGACGATGACGTCCAATACGTACCTTTTGATCTGCTCCATCCCGATTTCAATGCCGATGAATACACGATGCTTGACGACGTGGCCTCCACCATCAGCCTCCATCCCGACCTGTCCGTCGAATTTGAGCAGTGTGTGAACTACGAGGAGACCCTTCAACGCCTGTGCAACTTGCAGTTGCAGCGCGACTATTACATCTCGCAGCATCCCGAGGTCGACTCCACGGGTATCGATTTCCTTACCAACGAAGCCATACAAGCCATCAAGTTGAACGACAAAGGCTTATGTGACTATGCCGTGCAGTTCTCGGAGCGCGAGAAGCTGTCGTCGAAACGTGACGTCGCATCGGTGGCCTACGCCGTGTATCACGAAAAGTCGAAGGCGATCATCGCACGGCTGATGGATAGACGAAATGCCTTGCTTACCAATTACATGCTGAACACCAAGGGATTGAACAACAATCAGATCTCGGTGACGAAGATGGACGAGGCGTTACTGGAGACCTATAACAAGGCCTCGCGCTATGAAGTGCGGTTGCTCAACGATGAGGAAGCGGATTAGTTGACGACCAACCGTTTGGCAACCATCCCTTTTTCGGTTTTGATTTTGACCACATAGACACCGGAGGCAAACCCCTCTGTGGTGAGTTTGTGTTGTCTTGTCTTGTTCAAATCGAGATTTTCGATCTGTTGTCCCAACAGATTATAGACACTGACGTTTAACAAGTTGTGGTCGGCGAGTAGGGTCACTTCGCCTTGTGCGGGGTTGGGGAACATCGCCACGTTGAGAGTTTCGTGCTCCGCGACGCCGTCATGGTTGGGACCCGCCAAGGTCGCTACCAAGCCGAGGTTCAGTTCGGTGAAGCGTTTCGACTGGTCCAAGTTGTTGACACTCAGTCCTAGTACATCCTGTCTGGAGTGGATGAAGGGCGAACTGGCATGCACGTCTTCGAAGGGATGCACGGCAGGGTAGCCGTTGCGGTTGAAAGAGGAGTAGTCGCTGTCGCCCCAAGCCAGCCACGCCTGCCGAATGGGCATCTCGGGGAAATAGACTTGGCTGAAGTTGAAGACGTATCTGCCGATGAGTGAGTCGCGCGTGGTGAACATCAGGTGGACGTGGATGTCGGTGCCTTCTTCGAGGTAGCCCGTCATGTCGAGGTTGAAATAGCCCACAATGTCCATCAGCTGTTCGGCACAGTCGGCAGCGTAGGCTGCACTGCCCTTGAGCCCGATTTCCTCAGCGTTCCAGTTGCCATAGATGATGGTACGGTCAAAGGTGTAGTTGCTTAATATTCTTGCGGTTTCGAGGATTCCTGCCACGCCCGAGGCGTTGTCGTCGGCGCCAGGCGAGCGGATGGTGTCGGGGTCGGTGCCGTCGTCGTTCCACGAGTCGTAATGCGCCCCGCAGATGACGAATTCTTCAGGGGTGCGGGTGCCCCATTGCACGGCTAGCACGTTGTCGGCCGTCTCTTCCGGGAATCCTTCCTTGTGGACTTTGAAGTCGTGCAGCATCACTGTGTCTACGCCAAACTGACCGTAACGACTTGTCAGCCAATCTTGTACTTCATAAATATGACGGCTGTCGAAGCGGCGGTTATGGTAAGAGCAGAGGTGTTCGATGTTGGCCTTGATGCTGTCAATCGAGACCGAGTCCATCATGGCGCGGATCTCGGGATGCTCTTCAGCAATAACAGGGTAGTCATGCTCGAAGAGATGTTGCACCTGCGCGGAGGCAGTGAGACCTGCAATGAGGAGTAGTGCTATGGTTATTAGTTTTCTCATTATTTTCAGTTTTTGACCCTGACCCTGACCTCTGACCCTGACCCGCTTTTGGGTAACGGGTCTGGGTCATGGTCACTGGTCATGGTCACAATCCCTTGACATGCGGCTTGCCCGCAATGAAATCCTTCAAATAAAACGGCTCGAAATACGCCACATCGACAAACTGCTGTTGCTGCAAAGCCCGTTCCGCCAAGACTTTCATATAAGCCGCAGAGGGCTTGAAGCCGTCGATGATATGGATATTCGGTTGGCTTTCAAAGAGTTTGCTAAGCTTTGGCGCACCGTCACCGAAGAGCCAGAGCCGATGGTCTTTTCTCAAGTCCTCGAAAGAGTTCTCCTCGATGACCAAGGCGGCCGTGTCGTTGATTTTGTTCAAGTTGGCGTCGAAGACAGAAGCATACACCTCCATGCGACGCGCGTCGATCATGGGGATGAGCAGGTCGTCGGGACCGATTTGGCTGCCCAGCTTGTCCTTCATGCCGTAAGCCATGGCTTCGAGCGTGTCGATGGCCATTAGCGGGAGGTCGGCGGCATAGCAGATGCCTTTCGCCGTGCTCACCCCGATACGCAGACCCGTGTAGGAGCCAGGACCTTGGCTCACCGCCACGGCGTCCAACTGCGGATAGTTGATTTTAGCCTCCTCCATCACTTCGCGGATGAAGTTGGTAATCTTTTCAGAATGAGCATTTTGTCCCTCTGTCTCGCGCATGGCCAAGGTGCAACAGGCCGAGTTGAGTGCGACCGAACAAACCGGTGTGGCCGTTTCCAAACACAGTATCATTTTTTCCAGTTTTTATGAGGCAAAAATAGGCAAAAAACGCATGTGAATTGGTCCTTTTTGTTCTTTTCTCAATTTTTATTATTAAATATGTTGTAAAACCGCAGAAAACCTTATATTTGCAACATTAATATGCCTAATTGGGCTTTTTTGTATATGGTTGAATTAGAGTTCGTTAAGTAGTTTTAATGGGACTTAGGAGGCGAAGCTGTATCATGACGGAAACAAAAGTTTTTATATCAAAAGCAACAAAAAGAAACTGGGACAAGCTGAAAAACAGCGGTGACGACCGCCTGATGCGACGTGCCAACAAGAGCCGCTCGCAGAAGACCATCGTCCCCGATGACTATGTCATGGCCGGTAGCCTGCCTCGTTTCGTGGGGGAGCTGCGACAACAGCAACATCCTATCAATGACTTGATTTTCAGCCTCTGCGCGATGAAGATCGAGCATAACAAGGTGGACGAGTCCAACGCCAAGCGTTTCTTTGAGGAATATAACGGTTACCATCGCATCGCGCTTGAGGTGCCGCGTCAGATCCTGAAAAACCGTTTCGACGACTGGATTGGTTTTGTGTATCAGTCGTTGATGGCGGAAGGCCACCGCATCTTGACGGGCTTGTACTACACCAGCCCCGCCATCGTCGAGGAGATGCTCTCCGACGTGCGGATGACGACAAACCAACGCTTCCTCGACCCCTGCTGCGGTAGCGGGATCTTCCTGATGAAGGTCGAGGATGCTCGCCCCGAGCAGCTCTATGGCGTCGACAACGACCCCCTCGCCGTGATGATTGCCAAGGCCAACCTCATGGTCAAGTTCAACGAGTCGTCGGTCTATCCCCAGATCTACCAACTGGACTTCCTGCTTCATGCCGCATCGGCTTTGGCAGGACTGAAGTTCGACTACATCGTCACCAACCCGCCTTGGGGCAGCGAGAAACGGAAACGCCACAGCTCCGACGTCATCACCTCGAACGAGCAGGCCACCTTGTTCTTCACCGAGTCCTTCAAGTTCTTGAACGACAACGGGATGCTACACTTCTTACTGCCCACCTCGGTGCTGAAGATCAAGGTGCATGCCGACTTCCGCCGTTTCATCGCCGAAAGCACTTGCTTGGACACCATCAAATGCTACCACGAACGCTTCAAAGGGGTGTTCACCGACTTCATCAGCATGAAGGTCAGGAATAAGACGATGCATGGGCAGCAGAGCTACACCGTCAGGACGGCCCACAACGAGGTCATCCGCAAGACCTGGCAGATGCAGGACGACGACTTTTGCGCCATCCCCTTGCTCAACGACCGCACCGAGGCCATCCTCGACAAGGCGGAACGGATGCGCCACGACGACCTCACGCACAGCCAATGGGCCTTAGGCATCATCACGGGCAACAATGCCAAAGTGCTGAAAGACAGACCCCGCAAGGGCTTGGAGCCCATCTTCACGGGCAAGGACATCCGCCCTTACGGTCTGAAGAAGGCCAGTCGTTACATCAAGTACAACCGTGTCGACTTCCAGCAGTGCGCCAAGGACGAGTTCTACCGCGCCAAGGAGAAGCTGGTGTATAAGTTCGTCTCAAGCCATCTTTGTTTCACTTACGACGACAAGCAACGTCTTTTCCTCAACAGCGCCAACATCCTCATCCCCGAAGTGGACGGCATGAGCATCAAGACGGTGCTGGCATTCTTGAACTCGGCCTTGTTCAACTTCTTGTACGCCAAACGCTTCAACGACATCAAGATCCTGAAGGGAAATCTTTCGGCTTTGCCGTTTCCGAAGATTACACCTGAACAGAACCAACAATTCTCAGCCCTCGTCGATCGGGCTTTGAGTGGTGACATTAGTGCTGAAGACGAAATCAACGCGTTGGTTTTTTCTTTGTATGAGCTTGATCAAGAAGAGATTGCTTTAATAACAGAGTAAATCAGGTCCCTGAGCCTGTCGAAGGGCCGGTTTTAAGAAGAATATATGTGTTACATGTACATACTTCGGTGTTCAAACGGCCAGTATTATGTTGGAAGCACACATGATTTAGATAAAAGACTTGCAGAACATCAATGTGGTGAAGGCGCTTTGTTTACAAAAAAACATCTTCCTGTTGAACTTGTATATTTCGAGGAGTTTCAAAGAATTGTAGAAGCTTTTCAAAGAGAACATCAAGTCAAAGGATGGAATCGAAAGAAAAAAGAAGCTTTAATAAATAATCACCCTGAGTTATTGCCTGAGTTGTCAAAGCATAAATAGAACACTTATTAGTCGGCCCTTCGACCCTTCGATGGGCCTCAGGGACCGCGGGCTCAGGGACCTTGGTTTGAACACTAATCTGTCGGCCCTTCGACGGGCTCAGGGACCTTAGTTTTTACAAATATGAAAATCTTACTCACTGGTGGCGCCGGCTTCATCGGCAGCCACACCTTAGTTGAACTCAACGCCGCGGGCCACGAGACCGTGGTTATCGATAACCTCAGCAACAGCAACCCCAAGTCGCTCGAGCGCGTGGCGGAGCTGACAGGAAAACAAATCCCCTTCTACAAAGTCGACATCCGCGACCGCGAAGGCCTCAACCGCGTGATGAGCGAACATCACTTCGACGCCTGCATCCACTTCGCCGGGCTGAAAGCCGTGGGCGAGAGCGTGGAGAAGCCTTGGGAATACTACGAGAACAACATCGGCGGCACACTGACCCTCCTCGACGTGATGCGCCAACACGGCTGCAAGAACATCATCTTCTCGTCGTCGGCCACCGTCTACGGCGACCCGGCCATCATCCCTATCACGGAGGAATGTCCCAAGGGTCACTGCACAAACCCCTACGGCCAGACCAAGAGCATGCTCGAGGAGATCATGATGGATATGCAGAAGGCCGACAAGGAATGGAACATCGTGTTGCTGCGCTACTTCAACCCCATAGGCGCCCACCCGAGCGGTAGGATAGGGGAGAATCCCAACGGCATCCCAAACAACCTGATGCCCTACGTCACCCAGGTAGCCGTGGGCAAGCGCCCCGAGCTGGGCGTCTTCGGCAACGACTACCCCACGCCCGATGGCACCGGCGTCCGCGACTACATCCACGTCGTCGACCTGGCACGCGGCCACGTAGCGGCCTTGCAGGCCATCGAGAGGAACTGCGGCATCGCCATCTATAACCTCGGCACGGGCCAAGGCTACTCGGTGCTCGACGTGGTGAAGACCTTTGAGAAGGTCAACGGCATCAAGATTCCTTATAGCATCAAGCCGCGCCGGGCGGGCGACATCGCCACCTGCTACTCCGACCCCGCCAAGGCCTATCGCGAGTTGGGCTGGAAGGCACAGTACGGCCTCGAGGAGATGTGTCGTGACTCGTGGAACTGGCAAAAAAACAATCCAAACGGATTTTGATGTTTAAGAAGAACGTAAAACCATGTTCATAGAAAATTATCCATCAGTTTTCAAAAGAAACGGCATACAATATGGTGCCGTAGTTAGTCCTTTTCCGTAATTCTCGACTGGGTCGACGGGCGGAACCCGAACCTAGTCAAAAGGATAAAGTTAATTAACGAATTGAAAACCAAAACAAACACTAACAAACATAAATGGATAAAGTAACTATCATTGACTACGACCGGATTTACAAGAACTTCATCGACGAGAAGTATCTGCACGACGGTCACGACGAGTACTACTACCGCAACCAACAGGTGAAGAAGCCTGAGGGCGGTTGGCGTCACCTGCGTTCCGACGAGATCGAGCGTCTGGTGAAAAACAGCAACTCAGCTACCAACTGGGACGATATCTGGGTCACCGACGAGTTCGACACCAATATGATTCGCAACAACCATTTCTTTGGTATGGTGCGTATCGGTCGCGTGAGCAATAAAGTGTTGCAATACCACGACCTGCGTGTGCCCATCGGCATCACCGACAGCAGCATCATCTCGTGCGACATCGGCGACGACGTGGCCATCCACGACGTGCATTACATGGCCAACTACATCATCGGCGACCGCGCTATTCTCTTTAATATCCAGGAGATTTCGACCACCGACCACTCCAAGTTCGGCAACGGCACCATCAAGGAAGGCGAGCCCGAGGACGTGCGCGTGTGGCTCGAGGTGATGAACGAGATCGGCACGCGTCGCATCCTGCCCTTCGATGGCATGATCACGGCCGATGCCTACCTCTGGGCCAAATACACCGACGACACCAAGCTGCAGGAACGCCTCAAGGAGATCACACAAGCCAGCGTCGACTTCCACCGCGGCTACTACGGCACCATCGGCGAGTCGTGCGTCATCAAGAACTGCTGGATCCTCAAGGATGCCAAGGTGGGACCGCACTGCTACATCAAAGGCGCCAGCAAGCTGAAGAACCTCACCATCAACTCGTCGGAAGAGGAGCCTTCGCAGATCGGCGAGGGCGTCATCCTCGTCAACGGCATCACGGGCTACGGCTGCCGTATCTTCTATTCGGTGACGGCCACCCGCTTCGTGCTGGGCGACAACTGCAACCTGAAATACGGCGCCCGCCTCATCAACTCAGTGCTGGGCGACAACTCCACCATCTCATGCTGCGAGGTGCTCAACAACCTCATCTTCCCCTCGCACGAGCAGCATCACAACAACTCCTTCCTCATCTCGGCCTGCGTCATGGGACAGAGCAACATGGCTGCCGGTGCCACCGTTGGCTCCAACCACAACAGCCGCGCCACCGACGGCGAGATCGTGGCCTCGCGCGGCTTCTGGCCTGGCCTCTGCTCCAGCGTGAAGCACTCGTCGAAGTTCGCCAGCTTCACCCTGCTCAGCAAGGCCGACTACCCCAGTGAACTCAACATCATGCTGCCGTTCTGCCTCGTCAACAACAACACGGCCAAGAACGAGCTTGAGGTCATGCCTGCCTACTGGTGGATGTACAACATGTACGCCATCGCGCGCAACACCTCGAAGTACGTGAAACGCGACAAGCGCAAGCGCAAGATCCAGAACATCGAGTTCGAGACCCTCGCCCCCGACACCGTGGAGGAGATCATCGAAGGACGCAAGCTCCTGGAGGTATGGGTCGCCAAGGCCTATCTCCGCAAGAAAGGCGAAGACCCCGAGCGGTACGAATACTACGACCTGCGCGAATGCGGCAAGAACCTTCTTGACAACGAGCCTACCACAGTGAAGACGTTGGAAGTCTTTGGCGAGCACATGGAGAAAGGCAAGCGCAAGGTACGCATCCTCAAGCCTTTGGAGGCCTATTACGCCTATGGCGACATGATCACCTACTATGCCGTCAAGACCCTGATGCATTACTTGGAGAACCATCCTGACATCGACATGGAGACCATCGTGAACCACATGCGTGGCAAGCGCCTCCGCAAATGGATCAACCTTGGTGGCCAGACCATGGCCGAGGAGTATGTCGAACAGCTGCGGGCCGACATCCGCGACGGCAAACTCAATACCTGGGAGGAGATCCATCACCGTTACGACGAGCTGTGGGACAACTACCAAGCGGAGAAGCTGCGTCATGCCTACTTCTCGCTGATGTTCCTCTACAAGGACGAGACCGATGTGCTCACCGAAGAGATGTGGCACGAGAACCTCGACAAGGCCATCCGCATCCAACATTTCATCTGCGACCAGGTCTACGAGAGCCGCAAGAAAGACTACGAGAACGAGTTCCGCAACGCCACCTTCCGCAACGAAGCCGAGAAACTGGCCGTGGTGGGCAGCATCGACGATGTGTCGTTCGTCAAGCAAATCCGTCAGGAGACCGAAGATTTTATCGCATTAATCCAAAAATACCGTAATACCCATTAATGGGCTACTGGCTACTGGCTCTTGGCTACTGGCAGCTTTCACAGAAGGGAAGACCCTCCTTTACCAAAAACTGCCAGAGGCCAGAAGCCAGAGGCCAGAAGCCACTAAACCACTGAACAACTGAACAACTAAAACCTATACATCATGAGAGTAATCATTGAACAAAACTACGACAAAATGTCGCGTTGGGCCGCCAATCACATTGTTGAACGCATCAAGGCTTTCAAGCCGACGGCCAAGAAACCTTTTATCCTCGGTCTGCCTACGGGCTCAACCCCTATCGGCACCTATAAGGAACTCGTGCGCCTCTACAAGAAGGGCGAGATCTCTTTTAAGAACGTGGTCACCTTCAACATGGACGAATACGTCCGCATCCCTGAGGACCACCCCGAGAGCTACCACAGCTTCATGTGGAACAACTTCTTCAAGCACATCGACATCAAGAAGGAGAACGTCAACATCCTCAACGGCAACGCCGAAGACCTGGAGAAAGAATGCGCCCGTTACGAGGAAAAGATCAAGAGCTACGGTGGCATCGACCTCTTCATGGGCGGCATCGGTCCCGATGGTCACATCGCCTTCAACGAGCCCGGCAGCAGCCTGACTTCACGCACCCGCGTGAAGACCCTCACCAGCGACACCATCATTGCCAATTCACGCTTCTTCGAGAACGACATCAACAAGGTGCCGAAGACGGCTTTGACTGTGGGTGTGGGCACCGTCATGGACAGCCGCGAGGTAATGATCCTGGCCAACGGCCACGGCAAGGCCCGCGCCCTGGCCCACGCCATCGAAGGTGGTGTCAGCCAGATGTGGACCGTCAGCGTGCTGCAGATGCATCCGAAGGGCATCATCGTCTGCGATGACGCCGCCTGCGATGAACTGAAGTATCAGACTGTCAAGTACTTTAAGGATATAGAAAAGAATAATATTTAATGGCCTCTGGCTATTGGCTTCTGGCCTTTGGCAGTCCCATTCTCCCATGGCCTCATTGCGGGCGCAGACCCGCAATCTCCTGAACACAGAGGGACTGCCAGTAGCCAGAAGCCAGAAGCCAGAAGCAAAAAGAAAATAATGAAGAATTTCGCACTCATTGGCGTCGGTGGTTACATCGCCCCGCGCCACCTCAAAGCCATCAAAGACACGGGTAACACCCTCGTCTCCGCCTACGACAGGAGCGACAGCGTCGGCATCATGGACAGCTACTTCCCCAAGGCTGCCTTCTTCACCGAACAGGAGCTCTTCGACCGTCACAACACCAAGCTGCGTGACAGCGGCACCAACATCGACTACGTGAGCATCTGCACGCCCAACTACCTTCACGATGCCCACATGCGCTATGGTCTCCGCCTCGGTGCCGACGTCATCTGCGAGAAGCCCCTCGTGCTCAACCCGTGGAACATCGATGCCTTGCAGAAGGTGGAACAACGCCAGGGACATAAGATCAACACCATCCTACAACTGCGCTTGCACGACAAGATTGTCGCCCTGAAGAAGAAAGTCGAGGAAGGCCCCAAGGACAAGATCTACGACATCGACCTGACCTACATCACCTCGCGTGGCAACTGGTACTACGCCTCATGGAAGGGCGACATCAACAAGAGCGGCGGCATCGCCACCAACATCGGCGTGCACTTCTACGACATGCTGAGCTGGATCTTCGGTGACGTGCAGAAGAACATCGTCCACATCGCCTCGCACGACCGTGTGGCGGGTTACCTGGAGCTGAAACGCGCCCGTGTGCGTTACTTCCTCAGCATCAACGGCGACACCCTGCCACCCAATGCCGTGGAAGGGGAGAAGCGCACCTTCCGCACCATCATGATCGACGGCGAGGAGTTCGAGTTCAGCCAAGGCTTCACCGAGCTGCACACCAAGAGCTACGAGGAAATCCTCGCGGGTCGCGGCTTCGGCATCGAGGATGCACGTCGCTGCATCGACATCGTCTACGAGATCCGTAACGCCACTCCCATCGGCCTCATCGGCGACTACCACCCCCTGGCAAAGCTCCCCCTCAGCGGCCACCCCTTCGGCTGGAAGTGAAAACTAGCCTCCCATGTCATTCCTGCGCTGGCAGGTGGGCGAGCATGGAATCTATGGGAGGCGGCTATAAGAAGTAATAACCATTTGGGACGGCCTCAACAGCTATAGATCCCATGCCTTTACCCACCAGCCCCCGTAGGGATGACATACCTGTTGAGGCCTGCAACAGCTAGCGTAGGGATGACATGCTTCCTGAAGTCTATAAAACCCGAAAAAGAAAAACAATTATACTATTCTATGAAAGACACAAAAATCTGCGTCATCGGTTTGGGCTATGTGGGCCTGCCGCTGGCGCGTCTGTTCTCGACCAAGTTCGAGACCATCGGCTTCGACATGAACCAACGCCGTGTGGATGCCCTCATGGCTGGCCACGACGCCACCCTCGAGGTGGCCGACGACCTGCTGCAAGACGCCATCCATAACCATGGCTTCCGCTGCACCACCGACCTCGAAGAGATCAAGAAGTGCAACTTCTACGTCGTCGCCGTGCCCACCCCCGTTGATGCCGACAACCGTGCCGACCTGCGTCCCCTCTGGGGTGCCTCTGAGACCGTCGGCAAGGTCATCAGCAAAGGCGACGTGGTGGTGTATGAGAGCACTGTCTACCCAGGTGTCACCGAGGAGGAATGTCTCCCCGTGGTGGAACGCGTCAGCGGGTTGAAGTTCAACACCGACTTCTATGCTGGCTACAGCCCCGAGCGCATCAACCCTGGCGACAAGCTGCACACCGTGGAGAAGATCAAGAAGGTGACCTCCGGCTCCACGCCCGAGATCGCCGACTACGTCGATGAAGTCTACAACAGCGTCCTCGTCAACGGCACGCACAAGGCACCGAGCATCAAGGTGGCCGAGGCCTCCAAGATCATCGAGAACTCACAACGCGACGTCAACATCGCCTTCATGAACGAGCTGGCCAAGATCTTCAATGCCATGGGCATCGACACGCACGACGTCATCGAAGCTGCCTCCAGCAAGTGGAACTTCATCAAGCTCAGCCCGGGCCTCGTCGGCGGTCACTGCATCAGCGTCGACCCGTACTACCTCATCCAGAAGGCACAGGTCTACGGCGTGCTGCCGCGCATCATGCGTGCCTCGCGCCGCCTCAACGACGGCATGGGCGCCTACGTGGCCAACCAGACCATCAAGTGCATGAACAAGAAAGGCGTGCTGGTGAAGAACGCCAGGATCCTCATCCTCGGCGTCACCTTCAAGGAGAATTGTCCCGACATCCGCAACACCAAGGTGGTCGACATCTACAACACCCTGCGTGAGTACACGCCCAACATCACGGTCTACGACCCCTGGGCTAACGCCGAGCACGTGTTCCAAGAATACGGCGTGGTGATCACCAACGAGTTGCCCACGACGCAGTTCGACGCGGTCATCCTCGCCGTGGCGCACAATGCTTTCCTCGACATGGACGTGAAGTCCTTCGTCAAGGACAACGGCGTCATCTACGACGTGAAGGGCATCCTCCCGCGTGATATTATTGATGGTCGTTTGTAAGCTACTGAAGTGAGGCACCTAGCGGTGCATTGGAATTAGGGTTTTCTTTATCAAGAATTGGAGAATTAAGAGAAAAGCTACTGAAGGCTGCACCTTCGGTGCATTGGAATTAGAGTTTCTTTATCAAGAATTAGAGAATTAAGAGAAAAGCTGCTGAAGGCTGCACCTTGCGGTGCTTTGGAATTAGAGGATGAAAATCGTACGATTTTCTTTCAAATTCCCAGCAAATTCAAATAATTTAGCTCGAAATGGGTAGTTCTCGAATTCTCAAAATTCTTGATGGGAAAAACAAGCATCAATCAAAATGACCAGATAATCATGGGCGGTTTGTTATATCCAAAGGAAAGTGGTGTTCTTCTCGGTCTGGCTATGCAACTTCACAAAGAGTTAGGCTGTGGGTTTAAGGAAAAAGTCTATCAAGATGCATTTGAAGTGCTTTTGAAAGAAAACGGTATTCCTTACGAAAGAGAAAAACATATCGTGATGGTTTATCATGGTGTACAACTTGAGCATGATTTCTTTTACGATTTCCTTTGTTACGGTAAAATAGGTGTTGAACTTAAGGCTTTTGCCGAAATAACAGGAGAGTTTCAGAGTCAACTGATAAATTATCTGCACATAGGCAAACAGCAGCTTGGATTACTATTGAATTTTGGTGCAGAAAGCCTTGAGTATAAATGGATTCCAAATAAGCCAGATTATAAAAGGAACAGTTAAAGTGATGTATTTTATAATCAAGAATTAAAAAATTAAGAGAAAAGTTACTGAAGCGCTGCACCTTGCGGTGCTTAGGAATTAGAGTTTTCTTTATCAAGAATTAGAGAATTAAGAGAAAAGTTACTGAAGGCTGCACCTTGCGGTGCTTTGGAATTAGAGTTTTTCTTTATCAAGAATTGGAGAATTAAGAGAAAAGCTACTGAAGTTCTGCACCTTCGGTGCGGGGAATGAGAGAAAGGAAAACCGCGGTTTTCCTCTCAAATTCCACGCTAATTCAAAAACGAAGACCCGAAAAGGAAAATTCTCAAATTCTCTAAATTCTTGATAGAAAGAAAAATATGATAGAAAGAAAATAAAAAGCTCAAAGAAAAAAATAGTTCTAAAACACAGTATTATCGTGTTCCCAAAAACATCCCCATCTTTTTTTGATGGCCCCTGGACCTTCGAGAAGACCGAACACGCCATTCTCGGTCTCTGCAAGATCCTTGACCGTTATGCCCACAAGCTGACACTGGAGGACCTGCAGAACGACCCCCGTTGCGCCCGCATCCCCGACCTCAGCCTCGACACCGTGCAACAGGTCATCGCCGACGTCGAAGCCAAGCTCTGGCGCGGCGCCAAGCCCTTCGAGCATGAGGTCATCTACCACACCGGTCCGCACCACGACGACATCATGCTGGGCATCATGCCCTTCATCAATAGGCAACTGCGCTCGCCCAACAACCAGGTGCACTTCGCCATCATGACCTCGGGCTACCACTCCGTCACCGACGCCTTCCTCCGTGAGGCTCTCCAGGACACCTTGGACTACCTCCATCAGGGTCGCATCCAGATGGTGCGCTACCCCGACTTCTTCGAGCAAGGCTACCGCTTCAAGCAGGAGAAGGACATCCACCATTACCTCGACAACGTCGCCCGCCGCAACCCCGACGAGATGCGCCGCGGCTTCTGCCACCGCATCCTCCGCGATGCCGTGGGGCTCTGGTCGCTGAAGAGCGTCGTCGACGTCGAGGCACGCTTCACGACGGAGATCGAGAACCTCAAGGCGGGCAAGCCCAACAGCCCCGAGGTACAGAAGCTCAAAGGCGAGGTCCGCGAGTTCGAGGAAGAGCTCGTCTGGGCCTACGCCGGCACCGCTTTGGACCACATCCATCATCTAAGGCTGGGGTTGTATGATCAAGGGTCCCTGAGCCCTGAGCTTGTCGAAGGGTCGAAGGGCCCGGTTCATGACGATGACATCAACACCATCCTCAACCAACTCCGCACCATCAAGCCCACCGTCATCAGCGTCGCCATCGACTCGGAGGGACAAGGCCCCAACACGCACTACAAGGTCATGCAGAGCATCGCCGAGGCCGTCAGGCTGTGGGGCAAAGAGGCCGACCTCAAGGACTTGAGGATCATCGGCTACCGCAACGTCTGGTCGACCTTCCATCCCGCCGAGGCCAACGTCTACGTGCCCGTCTCGCTCAACGCCTTCGCCGTCTTCGAGAAGGCCTTCAAGGACAGCTACTTGACCCAAGTCAAGGCGGAGTTTCCCAACCCCGACTTCGATGGTCCCTTCAGTGAGCTGGCAGAGCAGATCTGGGTGAAGAACTACAAGGACGTGCAGTTCATCCTCGGGAAGGACTTCTTCTACGAGAACGCCCACCCGCTCATCCGCGCCACGCATGGACTGATCTTCTTGAAGGAAATGAATGTGAAGGGATTTGTGGCTTTGGCGGAGAGCATGAAGTCAATAATGGAGAGAAATAAATAATAAGAAAAGGGAAGCAAATCGACCGCAAATCTGGCCATAAATACTTAATTATGCAGCCACGCCCTCATCGGGCTGCTGCAGTCCGCTCGCAGGCTCGCCAACGCTTCGAAGAAGCGTAATCGACAAGCCCGATAAGGGCAAGCCGATAAACCAGTACTAGTCAAAAAAAGATTTACAAAAGATTTGCTTCCAAAAATAACAATACCATGGAATTCCTCACCGCCCATTGGCTCGACATCACCACCACCATCCTCGGCCTCGCCTACATCCTCCTGGAATACAAAGCCAGCGTCTGGATGTGGGTCGTCGGCTTCGTCATGCAGAGCCTCGGCATCGTATTATACTACCAGAAAGGCCTCTATGCCGACTGCGGCATGGAGTTCTACTACCTCGCCATGACGGTCTACGGCTTCATCGCCTGGATGCGTCACCGGCAGAAGACCGCCGACCTCCCTATCCGTCACATGCCCAAGCGCATGGCCTTCATCTGGCTGGGCATCGCCGTGGCGATATGGGCGGCCATCTATTTCCTGCTCAGCCGTTTCACCAACAGCAACGTCCCCGTCCTTGATGCCTTTACCACCGCCCTGAGCATCGTGGGCATCTGGGCCCTGGCGCGCAAGTACCTCGAGCAGTGGTTCGTCTGGATCGTCGTCGACGTGGTCACCTGCGAGCTGTATTTCTACAAGGACATCCCCTTCAAGGCCAGCCTCTATGCCTTGTATGTGGTCATCGCCGTCTTCGGCTACTTCAAGTGGCGGAAGATGATGACCACCGATATACGGACTGACTCAAACAAAAACTAAGGGAATAACACTGGTTGATATATTGAAGTAGGATGGCGTTGAACGTAGATGGGTTATTTTGAACACGGATGGACACGGATTTAACGGATGATTTTGCGACAGGTCGCAAAATTCTGTGTTAATCCGACAAATTCGTGTTCGAAAAAAGCGGATGGTTTTGCAATAAAAACTCCGTGTTCGAATAATAGACCGTTTTTAATAGTCTCTTTACTCACTAAAACAGTTTCTCATGTCGCTAATTTACGAAAACGAAAGCTACGCTATCAGAGGAGCAGCTATGCGTGTATACAACCTATTAGGCAACGGCTTTCTCGAAGCGGTGTATCAGGAAGCGTTGGAAATTGAACTTGATAGACGTCACATTCCATACGAAAGAGAGCAAGAGTTGGAAATATACTATGACGGTATAAAACTAGGGAAAAAGTATGTTGCAGATTTTGTTTGTTATGACAAAATCATCTTGGAATTGAAAGCTGTGAAAGAATTGGACGACTCTCACAGAAGTCAATTATATAATTATCTAAAAGCAACTGGATTTAAATTGGGTTTCCTAATCAATTTTGGAAAATCTGATGAACTGCAAATAGAAAGAAGAGTATTATAATAATAACTGAACACGATAATAACTGAACACGTAGTAACGTTGAACACGGATGGAGTATTATTGAACACGGATGGACACGGATTTAACGGATATTTTTGCGACGTGTCGCAAACATCCGTGTCAATCCGACCAATCCGTGTTCAAAAAAAGCAGATAGCACTGCGACAAGTCGCAGTCATCCGAGTCAATCCGACCAATCCGTGTTCGAAAAAAAAGACCGTGTTCCAAATAAACAATCATGACCTATAAACGCTCTATCATCATCACTGGCGGAGCCGGCTTCATCGGCAGCCACGTCGTCCGCCTCTTCGTGAACAAATACCCCGACTACAAAATCATCAACCTCGACAAGCTCACCTACGCCGGCAACCTCGCCAACCTCAAGGACATCGAGGACAAGCCCAACTACCGCTTCGTCCGCATGGACATCTGCGACTTCGAAGGCGTCTATAAGCTGATGCAGGACGAGCACGTCGACGGCATCATCCACCTCGCCGCCGAGAGCCACGTGGACCGCTCCATCAAAGACCCCTTCACCTTCGCCCAGACCAACGTGATGGGCACGCTGAGCCTGCTGCAGGCCGCGAAACTCTATTGGGAGAGTCTGCCTATGCCGTATAAAATGAAGGTTGCTGAGCCTGTCGAAGCACCGACCGAAATAGACGGCCCTTCGACGGGCTCAGGGACCTGTATCCCTTGCCGCTTCTATCACATCTCAACCGACGAAGTGTACGGCGCCCTGGAGCTGACCGACCCCGAGGGCATCGTGCCCCCCTTCACCACCAAGGCCAGCAGCGGCAAGCACCACCTGGCCTACGGCAGCCGCTTCTTCACCGAGGACCTGAAATACCAGCCCCACAGCCCCTACAGCGCCGCCAAGGCCGCCAGCGACCACTTCGTGCGCGCCTTCCACGACACCTACGGCCTGCCCACCATCGTGACGAACTGCTCCAACAACTACGGTCCCTACCAGTTCCCAGAGAAGCTCATCCCGCTGTTCATCAACAACATCCGTCACCGCAAGCCGCTGCCCGTCTACGGCAAGGGCGAGAACGTGCGCGACTGGCTGTATGTGGAGGACCACGCCCGAGCCATCGACCTCATCTTCCATGAGGGCAAGGTGGCCGAGACCTACAACATCGGAGGCTTCAACGAATGGAAGAACATCGACCTCATCAAGGTGCTCATCAACACGGTGGACCGCCTGCTGGGTCGCCCCGAGGGAGCCGACATGGACCTGATTACCTACGTCACCGACCGCGCCGGCCACGACCTGCGCTACGCCATCGACTCGACCAAGCTCCAGAAGGAGCTGGGCTGGGAGCCGAGCCTCCAGTTCGAGGAAGGCATCGAGAAGACCGTGCGCTGGTACCTCGATAACCAGGAGTGGATGGATAATGTCACTAGTGGAGATTACCAAAAGTATTATGAGGATATGTATCAGGGGAGGTGAACCAATTGACAATTGACAATTGATAATTGACAAATGCTCTGCATTAACTCACTTCGTGTCGTTGAATCTTTGATTTCGACGGAGTCAATTGACAATTATGGATTTTGCTGACAGCAGGCTTGGTATAAAAACAAAGATTTTGTCATTTTATGATTATCATTTTATGACAAAATATATATCTTTGCGGCAAAATAACTGGAAATGACCTTGATTAATCCATTCGTTACAAGCGGCTATGCGGGTGCGGAATACTTCTGCGACCGTGTTCAAGAGACAAAAGACATCACTGATTGGCTCCGCAACGGCAACAATCTCGCATTGATTTCACCGCGCCGCTATGGAAAGACCGACTTGATCCGGCATTGTTTCGCACAAGAGGAAATGAAGGAACATTACTATACCTTCATCATCGACATTTATTCCACCAAATCCTTGCTGGAGATGGTCAACAAGATGGGGCGAACCATACTTGAAACCTTGAAGCCCAAAGGGAAAAGACATTGGGAGCAGTTTCTCAGCATTGTCCGTTCACTCAAGACAGGAATCACTTACGATGCCATGGGACAGCCCTCGTGGAATGTATCGGTGGGCGACATTGCCAACCCCAACAACACTTTGGACGAGATTTTCCACTATCTGCAACAAGCCGACAAGCCTTGTTTGGTAGCCATCGACGAATTCCAGCAGATACTGAAATACGGCGACATCAATGTTGAGGCGGCATTGCGCACCTATGTCCAATATTGCAGTAACGCCAATTTCGTTTTCATGGGTTCTCAGCGCCATTTGATGGGCAGTATGTTTGTTTCGCCCAACCGCCCCTTCTACCAAAGTGTCACCGTGATGAATCTGGATCTGATTGAAATGGAAAAGTATTGGGAGTTTTGTAGGACACATTTCGAGAAAGCCGGGAAAACGATCGACAAGGATGTGGTCGAAGCATTGTATGCGCGATTTGAGGGTGTGACGTTTTATCTTCAGAAAGTGATGAATGTCCTTTTCATGCGCACAGGCGAGGGTGAGCATTGTGGGCTCGAAGAATTGCAACCTGCCATTGATTATATTGTCGACTTCACTCGTCCCACCTACGAAGATTTGATGTATCAATTGCCCGAGAAGCAAAGCCTTGTGTTGAGAGCCATTGCCGATGAAGGCAAGGTGAGGCAGATTACTTCAGGAAAGTTCGCCAAGCAAAAAGGGTTGGTTTCGCCGAGCGCGGTGAAATCGGCAGTGAATGCTTTATTGGACAAGGATTTAATCACCCAAGAAAAAGGTATTTACCAAGTTTACGACAAGTTTCTGGAAATTTGGCTGAGGAAAGAAGGGTAATTTAAAGGAAGTAAAGGAAGTAAAGGAAGTAAAGGAACTTACCACTGACTCTAAACACTCAACTTAAAAAACCATCAATTATCAATTATGAAAATCTCCGTCGCCGGAACCGGCTATGTAGGCATGAGTATCGCCACATTGCTGGCACAACATAATGAAGTCACCGCCGTGGATGTGGTGCACGAGAAGGTCGACCTCATCAACCAGAGGAAGTCGCCCATCCAGGATGAATACATCGAGAGATACCTCGCTGAGAAGGACCTCAACCTCACTGCTACGCTTGATGGTGCAGCGGCCTATCGCGACGCCGACTTCGTCGTCATCGCCGCCCCCACCAACTACGACCCGCAGAAGAACTTCTTCGACACGAGCCATGTGGAAGAGGTCATCGACCTCGTTTTGTCGGTCAACCCCGGAGCGGTGATGGTCATCAAATCCACCATCCCCGTTGGCTACAGCCGTGGCCTCTACGTGAAATATGCCGCCAAGGGGGTGAAGCAGTTCAACCTCTTGTTCTCGCCTGAGTTCCTGCGTGAGAGCAAGGCCCTCTACGACAACCTCTATCCCAGCCGCATCATCGTGGGCTATCCCAAGCCTATTGAAGGCTATACCCTTGAGAACGAGGCCATCCAAAAGCTTGTGACTGTCGACCTGGAAGAGAAAGCCAAGGTCTTCGCCCATCTCCTCGTCGAAGGTGCCATCAAGGAAGATGTCCCCGTGCTCTTCATGGGAATGAAGGAGGCCGAGGCCGTGAAGCTCTTCGCCAACACCTACCTTGCCCTGCGCGTGAGCTACTTCAATGAGTTGGACACCTACGCCGAGGTGAAGGGTCTCGACACCCAGGCCATCATCGACGGTATCTGCCTCGACCCGCGCATCGGCAGCCATTACAACAACCCGAGCTTCGGCTATGGTGGCTATTGTCTGCCCAAGGACACGAAACAGCTCTTGGCCAACTACGAGGACGTGCCGGAGGACTTGATCCGTGCCATCGTGGAGAGCAACCGTACCCGTAAGGACTTCATCGCCGACCAGGTGTTGAAGAAAGCGGGTTATTACGACTATTACGACCAGGGGCAGTACAACGCCGCCCAAGAGAAGCATTGCGTCATCGGCGTGTATAGGCTGACGATGAAGTCGAACAGCGACAACTTCCGCCAGTCGAGCATCCAAGGCGTGATGAAGCGCATCAAGGCGAAGGGTGCGGAGGTCATCATCTACGAGCCGACGCTTGAAGACGGCAGCACCTTCTTCGGCTCGCTCGTCGTCAACGACCTGAAGAAATTCAAGGCGCAGTCGCAGGCCATCATCGCCAACCGCTATGATAGCTGCCTTGATGACGTTAAGGAAAAGGTTTATACTAGAGATATTTTCAAAAGGGATTGATTAAAACATATAATTGCCGTTAATTGTCCGTATAATTGTTCGTTAATTGTCGGTTTCGTACCTCGTCAAACATTAAAATGAATTAATGTCCAATTAACGTCGAATTACATGGTAATTAACGTTGAAAAGGGAAAAAAGAAACATATAATTACCGTTAATCTTCCGTATAATTGATTCGTTAATTGTCGACTTCAAGTAGTTAAATGAATTAATGTCCAATTAACGTCGAATTACACGGTAATTAACGTTGAAAAAGAATAATATGAACATTCTTGTAACCGGCTCGGCCGGCTTCATCGGCGCCAATCTCGTCAAACGTCTCTTCAAAGAGATGCCCGAAGGCACCATTGTAGGCATCGACAACATGAATGCCTACTATGATGTATCGTTAAAGGAATATAGACTTCATGAACTTGAGAAAGAGGTACCACAAGGGATTTCCTATAAGTTCTATTGGGGCTCAATTGCTGACCGCGAGTTGGTGAACCAACTTTTCGAGGAATATATGTTCGATATCGTTGTCAACTTAGCTGCTCAAGCGGGTGTACGGTATTCAATTGAGAATCCTGACGTTTATATCGAAAGCAACATCATCGGCTTCTATAATATCCTTGAAGCCTGTAGGCATTCGATGGATGATGTAAGATGTAAGATGGATGGGTACCATGGTGTTCAGCATTTGGTCTATGCCAGTAGCAGTTCGGTTTATGGAGGCAACAAGAAAGTGCCTTTCAGCGTTGACGACCGTGTGGACAACCCCGTGAGCCTCTATGCCGCCACCAAGAAGAGCAACGAGCTCTTCGCGCATTGCTACAGCAAGCTCTACGACATCCCGACCACAGGCCTCCGTTTCTTCACCGTCTATGGCCCTGCCGGAAGACCCGACATGGCTTACTTCGGCTTCACCAACAAGCTACTGAAGGGCGAGACCATCCAAATCTACAACTATGGCAACTGTCGCCGCGACTTCACCTACGTGGACGACATCGTGGAAGGCATCGTGCGTGTGATGAAGAAGGCGCCTGAGCGCCAGACTGGCGAAGATGGCCTACCCATCCCGCCATACAAGGTCTACAACATCGGTGGTGGCCAGCCGGAGAACCTGCTCGACTTTGTGCAGACCCTGCAAGAGGAGCTTGTGCGTGCAGGCTTGTTGCCCGAGGACTATGACTTTGAGGCACACAAACAGTTGGTTCCCATGCAGCCTGGCGATGTGCCGACAACATACGCTGATGCCACGGCGTTGGAGAGAGACTTTGGGTTTACACCGAAAATCACATTGAGAGAAGGATTGCGGAAGTTTGCGGAGTGGTATAAGGAGTTTTATGGCTGAGAGCCCGGCTAGCAGGCATGTCATCCCCGCGGAGGGCCTGTGGGCAAAGGCTGGGATCTATGCCTGCGGCAAAGAAGAAAAAAAATTAACGCCAAATTAACGTCGAATTACACGGTAATTAACGTTGAAAAAGGGAAAAAGAAACATATAATTGCCGTTAATCTACCGTATAATTGATTCGTTAATTGTCGGCATCATGCCATCGCCAAATAATCTTTTTTTTTAATAATAATGTAACAACGACCCTTTTTTTCCCTATCTTTGTCCGCAGAATCCAAAATACGGGCAAATCAATGCAAAATCCTTGCATTTCAGTTTGCTCGTAATGTGTTAAAAACCAGCCCCTTGTCACCACGGAATGTGACTGACGGGGCGGAGCCGTGAAGGGGAGGAAGGAAAGGAAGGGAAGGAAAGGGAAGCAAATCTGCCGCAAATGCTCTGCATTGATTTCATCGAATCTTCGATTTCAGCGAAGCTAAATCTAAAATAAATAAAAAAATCCGCGTCGCCCTAATCGGGCTCGCTCCACCTTGACTCTTAACTAACTACTCTCAACTCTCCACTGACTCTAAACTCTAAACACTCAACTCTAAACTCTCAATTATCAATTCGAAAAAAATGTTCAACCTAGATAAATTCATCGCCGACAGCGTCACGCATCGTCCCTCAAGCATGTTTGAAGGCGACATTCAAGCCAATGCTGCTCGGCTGACCCAAGAAATAGAAGGTAAATCCGTGTGCGTCATCGGTGGCGCTGGTAGCATTGGCTCTTCCTTCATTAAAGCCGTGCTACGATTCAAACCCGGCAAACTGGTTGTCATCGACCTCAACGAGAACGGCTTGGCAGAACTGACGCGTGACATTCGATCTACGGAAGGCTTGTTTGTGCCGCAGGAGTACCGTGCCTATACACTGAACTTTGCCGACCCGATTTTTACCCGTATCTTCCGTGAGGAGAAAGGCTTCGACATCGTGGCCAACTTCTCTGCCCACAAGCATGTGCGCAGCGAGAAGGACAAGTATTCGGTGCAGGCGCTCATTGAGAACAACGACATCAAGGCGAAGAAGCTGATGGACTTGCTCTGCGAGTATCCACCTAAGCATTTCTTCTGCGTGAGTACCGACAAAGCCGCCAACCCCGTGAATATCATGGGGGCCAGCAAGCGCATCATGGAAGACTTGGTGATGGCCTACAATGGCAAGTTCAAAGTGACCACGGCTCGTTTCGCCAATGTGGCTTTCAGCAACGGTTCCTTGCCCGATGGATGGCTGCATCGTTTGCAGAAGAAACAACCTTTGGCGGCTCCCAACGATGTGAAGCGTTACTTCGTCTCGCCCGAGGAAAGCGGACAAATTTGTATGTTGGCTTGTATTCTTGGCAATGGTGGTGAGGTCTTCTTCCCCAAGCTGGGTGAGGACCAAATGCTGACCTTCAGCACCATTTGTGACGACTTTGTGAAGTCGGAAGGTTTCTCCAAAAAGGAATGTGCCAACGATGAGGAAGCTAAGTGTTATGCCCATCAAATGTCATACGATAGCGACACTTATCCTGTGGTTTACTTTAAAAGCGACACCACAGGCGAAAAAGCCTACGAGGAGTTTTATATCCCTGGCGAGAAAATCAACATGGAGCGCTTCAAGGCCTTAGGTGTGGTGGAGGAAACCACGCGTCGACCTATGAATGAGGTGAATGCTTTCTTTACCAAATTGGAAGCACTATTCCAAGGCGATTTCACCAAGGAGGATGTGGTGAAAGCCATCAAGGAGTTTATCCCGAACTTCGAGCATGAAGAGAAGGGGAAGAATTTGGATCAGAAAATGTAATACGATATGGAAAGAAGAAAAGAAAGAATCCTGCTCTGTCTCTGCCATCTTTCTGGCAATGAGCAGAAATATGTACAAGAAGCATTTGACACCAACTGGGTAGTGCCGCTTGGCCCTAATGTAAATGGTTTTGAAGACGACCTTCAGAAGTTTGTCGGAGAAGGAAAAGAAGTCGTGGCTCTTTCTGCTGGTACGGCAGCCGTTCATCTTGCTTTGCTAGCTTGTGGCGTATGCTCTGGTGATGAAGTGCTAGTGCAGAGTTTTACTTTCTGTGCCTCTTCGCACCCTATTACTTATTTGGGCGCGACGCCAATTTTCATTGACTCTGAGAAGGATTCTTGGAACATGGATCCAGATTTGTTGGAAGAGGCTATTAAGGATAGAATCGCCAAGACGGGAAAAACGCCGAAGGCCATTGTTCCAGTGGCACTTTATGGTATGCCATACGATATAGACCGCATCATGGAGATTGCCAACCGCTATGGCATTCCTGTAGTGGAAGATGCCGCTGAGGGTTTTGGCTCCAAGTGGAAAGGTCGCGTCTTGGGCACTTTCGGCAAGTTCGGTGTGCTGAGTTTCAATGGCAACAAGATGATTACCACTTCTGGTGGAGGCGCTCTCGTATGCGAGGACAAGGCTTCAAAGAATAACATCCTGTGGTATGCTACCCAAGCTCGTGAAGCCTATCCTTATTACCAGCATGAAGCCATCGGCTACAACTATCGTATGTCCAACATCTGCGCAGGCATAGGTCGTGGCCAAATGACCATTGCTGATGAACACATCAGACATCATCAGAAACTTGCCGCACTTTATTCAGAACTGTTTAAGGATGTGGATGGAATTGAGTTCCACGCCAATCCAGATAGCCGCTATGATTCCAATTATTGGTTGAATACCATCACTATCGATCCTGCCATAAAAGTGAAAGGCCAAGAGCACGCCTATAAGACCGTCATTACTGGTGCAGTGGGCGGTGCTGCTGGTGTTATCCATGCTGTTGACAATCCTACCACTGATTGTCAGCCCAATGACAATGTGGAGGCCTTGCGTGTGGGTCTAGATGCACTGAATATCGAGTGCCGACCTTTGTGGAAGCCCATGCACAAGCAACCTGTTTACAAGAATGCTCCTGCTTATGTCAATGGCGTATCGGAGGATTTGTTTAAAGTGGGTATGTGCCTGCCTTCTGGACCGTATGTGACCGAGGATGATGTTAGGTTTATTGTTGATGCGATTAAGGAATTGATTATCCGATAATGCTCGGCGGCGAATTCGAAATAGACCTCAACACACAATAAATAGTGTAAAGTCGATAATTATGTTAAGCGAAATAGGTAGTAATTTCTGGATTAATCCGAATGACGGTAAAAACGGATGTACTTTAGGTACTCCTTATTCATTATTTGGATATAAAGGTAGCGATTATGTGTGGATGTCAACAGGGCGTTCGGCAACACGATTGGTGTTGCAAACGATAGAGGAACGTAACCCTAATGTGAAGAAAGTGGCTTTGATTCCTCCGTTTACTTGTTACACGGTTATCGATCCTTTTATCGATTTCGGATACGAAATCCATACCTTGCCTCTTTCGTTAGACTTAAAAACTTCGCCAGAAGAAATTTTGCAAAGTGTGGAACTGACGGGGGCTAAGGTCCTGTTGGTGCATCGCTATTATGGTTTCGATACTTTGCCTGGATTCAATAAGGTTGTTGAGACGTTGAGAAGTAAAAATGTGGTTGTTATCGAGGATAGCACACAATGCCTATATAGTGGATTTGAATTGTCGGATGCCGATTATTTCGTGGGCAGTATCAGAAAATGGTGCGGGGTGCCTGATGGCGGATTCGCGATATGCAGGGATGGAAGTTTCGAGCACAAGCCAGAGTGTTCTGACGAAGAGATGGTTGAAGCCAAACGCATCGCTTCCGAATTGAAATACCAGTTCTTGTTTGAAGGTAAAGGAGACAAGCCTACTTTCAAAGCCAAGTACCGTGAAGCTGAAGGATTATTGGGCAACCAAAATGAGTTGTATTTGATAGGGAAGCTGTCAGCAAAGATACAAGCAGAATTGGATGTTGACATGTTGAAACAAAAAAGAAGGGAAAACTACAGCGTGTTGTTGAATGGATTGAGTAATGTTTTTGGTTTATCCATCCTTTTTAATCTATTGCCCAATGGGGTGACACCACTGTATTTCCCGATCCTTGTGGATAACAGGGAACAATGGCAGGATTTGTTGTCTGATAACGACATATATGCGCCTGTTGTATGGCCCAAACCTGGTCGTTGTCCCCAAATAGATGATAATACTCAAAAGATTTACGAGAAAATCCTCTGCATCCCCATTGACCAACGATATGGGATAGATGATATGGAACGTGTTGTTAACGTGATAAATAATAGGAAATGAAAACAAAAATCGCCGTGATAGGTGCCAACTATCAGTATTTGTCTTTTTATAAACAAACTAAGGCTTTGGGGTATGAGATTTATTCCTTTGCCAGAGCCATTGATGATAACCCTTGTTGGGAGATTGCAGACCATCATTACGATCTTGCATTTAAGGATATGGACAAAATTCTTGAAGTGTGCAAGAAAGAAGGGGTACAAGGAGTGACAACGTTCTTGTTAGAATCTGCATTGCCGTGTATGTATTTTGTAGCAGAAGGATTAGGAACACCTTGTAATTCAAAAGAATGTCAAGAAATAACAGCCAATAAGTTCAACATGCGCGAACAGATGCGCAAATATGGGGTCAGTATCCCTTCTTATCAACTCGTTCGTTCAAAAACAGATAAAATAGACATACCTTATCCTATTATAGTGAAACCAGCCGATAATGGTGGAAGTAGGGGCGTCACTTTAGCAAAAACAGAAAAAGAGCTTGGAGTCGCACTTGATCGCGCATTTGGTTATTCACCCAATCAAACGGTGTTGATTGAACAGTTTATTGAAGGCAGAGAATTCAGCGTTGAATCAATAACTTGTAAAGGCCGGCATCATGTTCTTCAGATCACAGATAAGGTGACGACAGGTGCCCCGTTCTTTGTAGAATTGGCTCATCATCAACCTGCTGATTTGACTGATAAACAACGTCAAGATATCACCAACCTTACCATACAGATGTTAGATGCTTTGAAGATCGAAAATAGTGCAGGTCATACTGAGATTAAAATGGATGCCAATGGCGTTCCTTATATCATCGAAATGGGCCCTCGAATGGGAGGTGGTTATATCTCCTCTGATTTAGTTAGGTTATCCACGGGTTATGATTATGTGAAGGGCGTTTTGGAGGTGGCTACAGGGCAATTTGTTGAGCCTGTGTTTGGTGAACAAAAATGTTCTGGTGTATATTTCCTTTGTGAAGAAACTAAAGATAAGGTGTTGCCTTATATTCAAAATCGTGATAATTATCCTTTCATTTTTGATGCTGACATTTGGGGGAAAATTCAACCCGTGAAATGTAACAGTGACCGAGGAGGATACTTCATTTATCAATCTGACAAAAAAATAGAATTGTAATAATAATAAAATAGCAACCAATGGAGACTTTACAAGGAAAAAAACTACTTTTTCTCGGGGGGTCGTCTATAATGATAGATTCTGTGCTTAAAGCAAAGAATATGGGTTTATATACCATTGTGACAGATTTGCATGGTGTTGAAAAAGCACCTGCAAAACGATATGCTGACGAGTATTGGGATATCAGTCTTATGGCTTACGACCAGTTGGTACCATTAATTAAAGAGAAAAAAATCGATGGTATATTAACGGGTTTTACGGATGCTTTTCTACTGGCCTATCAGCATTTGTGTGAACTTACGGGGCTTCCTTGCTATGCTACTAAAGAAGTGTTTGAAACTACAATGGACAAAGCCAAGTTTAAGCAGCTGTGTCGCGATAATGATGTGCCAGTGATTCCTGAATACGATTTGGCTTCATTTAATCCAAACATCATTACAGAAAAGAACAAGGTGATTATCAAGCCAGTGGATAATAGCGGCTCGAATGGAGTCATTCTTTGCGAAAGACCTGACGATTTTAAGCGATGTTTAGACTATGCTCTCTCGTTTTCTGCTAAAAAACAAGTGGTGATAGAAAAATATATGGAAATAGACGGAATGTCTGTTTCCTATACTATTCAAGATGGTGTTTTATCGTTATCAACAACAGATGACCGACATGTCCATAAATCCATAGACGGTTCGTCTGTAACCCACTGTAGTCTTTATCCTTCAAAATATACCGAAGTGTATATTGAAAAAATGGATCAGATTGTGCAAAAGATGTTTAGAACTGCTGGCGTAAAAAATGGCTTATTATCTGTCACGTTTTTTACTGACGGTTCAGATTTTTATGCGATGGAGATGGGACATCGTTTGTCTGGAGGTCAGCATTATACTTTCTCTCAATTTGAAAATGGTATAAATGCTCGTGACCTGTTGATTAATTATGCCATCACGGGAAGAATGGCAGATTTTTCAATTGCTGAAAAAGAAAACGCTCGTTTTACTCATACTTATTGTCACTTGTTCATATTAGGGAAAGAGGCTGTGATAGCGCGTTTTGAGGGACTTGATTACCTTAAGCAGCTCCCTGAAGTTAAACATTTATCACAGATGAAATTCGAAGGTGATAAAATTGGTGCTGATGGGACTTCAGCTCAAAAAGTAATTGGACTTCATATTAAAGTTGATGGGATAGATGAGTTGAAAGATTTGTTGGATAGAATAAAGCTTAATTTCCATATTTACGATGAAGAAGGAAACGATTTAACAATAAATTTTAATAGTGATTTATTATGAAATATTACACCATGCCAGAAACGCGTGCGTTTCTTGAAAGTATAGGGATGCCAGGCGGCGACCTTTACGATTTGCCAACCTCAGAAAAGCGCTTTCCTGACGGAGGCCAGTATCGTTTTGAAGTACCTGGTATCCAAGGACCAGCTGCAATGAAAGCCTTGCTGGAAGCCTTGGATGAATTCGGGATTCAAATTCACCGTGTGACCCAAACCAAGGGCATCATGTTCCTTACGGATGAGGAAATCTCAAAAATGGTGGAATACGCCAAAAAATGGAATGTCCAGCTTGTGCTAGCTTGCGGACCAAGAGCCACGACCGATACTTCTGCTTCCGTAAAAACCGAGGAAGGCCAACGCATGGGTTATCGTTTGCGTGGCGAAGAACAGATTGCCCGTGGCATAGAGGAGATACGTCGCGGTGCTCGGTTGGGGGTTCGTGGTTTCCTCGTTTATGATGAAGGTTTGCTTTGGGCTTTAGGAGAAGCTCGCAAAAAAGGTTTTATTCCTGCTGACTGTCACTTCAAAGTAAGTGCTCACAGCGGCCATGGCAATCCTTGTTCGGCTCATGTGTTAGAAACTTTGGGTGCAGATTCAATTAACCCTGTACGCGACATCCAAGTGCAGATGTTGGCCGCTATGCGTGCTGCCATTGATGTGCCGATTGATTTGCATACGGAGAATCCGAAATCAAGCGGAGGCTTCATTCGTCACTATGAGGTACCTGACTTTATTCGTGTGGCTGCTCCGGTATATTTGAAGACTGGCGGTTCCGTTGCGGCTAACCATAGTTATGACACTACCGAAAAAGAAGCTCGTCAACGTGCGAAGCAAGTTAGCCTCGTGAAGAGAGTGATTGACACATATTATCCCGATGCCATCGTTTCTCCAAAATAAGATATGAAACACCATCAGTACAATCCCACATACAAGTTTGTAAAAGATCCTGTTGACTTCAACAAATATACAGACCGCAGTTTGTTGCAGTATTGCCTTGGAGCAACGATGTATATGCCTGGCACCAAGGACTTTGCCCAGGCCATCATTGATAAGAAGTACCCTGGTCTCACCTCTATGGTGATGTGCTTTGAAGATGCCTGTAAAGAAGAGGACGTGCCCGCTGCTGAACAGAATTGTATGAAGGTGCTTGAAACTTTGCGCAAAAAAGTGGAAAGCGGTGAGTTGGCCTACGAGGACATTCCACTCATTTTCTTTAGAGTGCGCAACGTGGAACAGTTCAAGCATTTTGTCAAGCTATTGCCAATTGAAACTGTGCCATACATTACAGGGTTCAACTTCCCGAAGTTTAACAGCCTTAATGCGGCCGCCTATATGGATCACTTGGTTGACATTAATGAACGAGCGGGTGAGGTGTTGTATGGCATGCCGATCATAGAGGATTCTCGGGTGGCCTACAAAGAGAGTCGTCTTGATGAGTTGATTGCTGTGAAACGGGTTCTTGACCAAAATAAGGAGCTTGTGCTCAATGTGCGCGTGGGAGGTACCGATTTTTCCTCTTGCTTTGGTGTGCGTCGTGGCATCAACTACACCATTTACGACATCATGACGGTTTCAAACTGCCTGATGGACATTCTTAATGTCTTTACGCGCAACAACGACTACACCGTTTCAGGCCCCGTTTGGGAGTATTTCCGAGTTAATAAACGAATGAAAGGGCTAAATGAATTGCCCAAGGTCGATTTACAACAGACCATTTTGAAACGCAAGGCCATTGTAAACGATGCTGTGGATGGTTTGATGCGTGAATTGGTATTAGACCAAGCCAATGGCTTCATGGGCAAGACATGTATCCATCCTTCGCATTTGAATTACATCAATGGTATGTTGGCTGTAACAAAGGACGAATATGATGATGCCTATCAGATTATGCATACCAGTGGTGGTGTTATCAAAGGTACCAAGGGTATGAATGAGATTGGGCCGCACAAAAACTGGGCAGAAAAAATTATGATGCGCGCTCAAGCATACGGCGTGATTGAGAACGATGCTAGTTATATTGAATTGTTTGGAGAATGAAAAAAACACAATTTAATCAATAATTAATTTTTATTAAAACCACGTGAAATCAGCCAAACTGATTTATGGGTTAATTTAACAAATATAATATGACGATTATGATCCAAAAAATTCGGAGATTCTTGCTTTTGTTAAAGTATGGACCTAAAGATGCTAGTATGATTAGTCAAATGCCTGATGTGAATTTGAGCAAATCAGCTGTGTTTAGAGATATTTTGAAGTGCTTTTTCAAATATAATATGCGGAGCATTGAATACAAAAAAGAAGGTCTTTGGAATTTATCACCTAAAGAAAAAGAATTAGTTGGAAAGAAGTATCTATTGCGTAAGGAATGGTCAAAAGACTTTTTTACCAATCATAGGTTTCTAATTAAATGGTCATCGTTCAAGTATGAAGCTTCTCCGAGGCTGCAACAGAAAAGAATCGATGCATATTGTCGTAGATATAACTTGGGAGACCATTGTTACGTCGGTCATGGCGTTTTAATAACCCGACATCATTATTCAGATGAAATAATAACAACAGGTACTCATTGCCATATTTCTGAAGGGGTCAATTTGGACTATACAGGCGGACTTACGTTGGGTTATAAGGTTGGTATATCTGAAGGTGCAAAAATATTTACACATAATCATGTGGTGGATTTTTCTGGAGTTGATGCAAGTAAAGGTTGTTTAAAAACACCATTACTGATCCAGGATTATGTATGGATCGGTGCAAGAGCTATGATTATGCCCGGTGTGACCGAAATAGGTAGGGGTGCTGTGATTTCTGCCGATACTTGCGTTCGAACAAAAATTCCTCCTTATGCTATCGTTATGGGAAATCCTGCTAAGATAGTGGGTTTTCGAATGCTTCCTAAAGAAATTATTGAAAGGGAAAAAGAACTATACCCAGAAGAACAAAGATTGTCATTGGAAACACTTCAAGACAATTACCAAAAGTATTATTTAGGAAGAAAGAAAGAAATCAAAGAATGGAATAGACTTTAAAATTTCGCTATGCAAAACTATGATATATACAATCCTTTTTCATTAAAAGGGAAAAAGATTTTAATAACAGGAGCCTCGTCGGGCATTGGAAAAGGAGCTGCTATTGAGTGCTCAAAAATGGGGGCTAAAGTCATCATTACCGCCCGTAATGAGGAACGACTGCAAGAGACTTTACAACAGATGACGGGCGAGGGGCACGAAATACGTATCTGTGACCTTGCTAATAACAAAGCCATCAAAGAAATGGTTGATACTTTGCCAGAGTTGAATGGAATTGTTAACAACGCTGGTTTTACCATAACACGACCCGTTAGAAAAATCGAAGAAGAGGCATTTCAACAAATTATGCAAGTCAATACCATTGCCCCTATATTAACATTAAAGTATTTGTTGAACGCAAAAAAGTTATTAAATGGTTCGTCAATAGTATTTACTAGTTCTTTGGCCGGAATCGGAAGGATGTCTGTTGGTAATACTATGTATGGGTGTAGTAAGGGAGCGATAAGTGCTTTTATTCAAGGCGCAGCAAAAGAATTAGCACCGAAAGGTATTCGTGTCAATGCGGTGTGTCCGGCTATGGTTGAAACACAAATCCTCAGTGCGGGTGTAATAACTCAAGAGCAGGTTGAGTTGACGAAGAAATTATATCCTCTTGGAAGATTTGGAACGCCTGAAGATATAGCAAGGGCTATGGTGTTTTTATTATCGGATGCATCAACTTGGATAACAGGCGTTAACTTGTTGGTTGATGGGGGTAGGGCACTCTATTAAGTAAATCATATTTATTCGAAACTAATAAAATTAAACATGTCATTTTTTAATTTGAAAAATATAAAGATTTCAGCAGTTGCTTCAGCTGTGCCGACTGAAAAAGTTTTAGTTGAAAGTTTTTCTGACAGATTTGGCAAGGAGTATATCGAAAAATATATGGAAACAACGGGCGTGAAATCTTTCAGAAAAACCAAAAAGAACCAAACCGCTTCAGATTTAGCTTTTGTGGCGGCAGAGCATATTTTAAACGAGAAAAAGATTGATAGAGATAGTATCGGAGCTTTGATTTTCGTTGCTCATTCTACAGACTATCGTCGGCCCGCTACCGCATGCGTGCTTCATAAGCGATTGGGACTAAGGAAAGATTGTGCAGCATTTGATATTGGACTTGCTTGCTCGGCAGTTCCTTATGGCTTGTTTACACTAGGAAGTATGATGGAGAGCTCTGATATTGATAGGGCATTGCTTCTTGTTGGTGAAACACCGAATAAAATTACAAACCCCGAAGATAAATCATCTTGTATGCTCATTGGGGAAGGTGGTGGGGCTTTCTTGATTGATAAAGACACATCGGATACTGCAATTAAAGGAATTTCTGGTATTTGCAAAAGCGATGGGAGCGGATATAGGGCTATTATTTTGCCTGCTGGTGGATTTAGAAACCCTGATGCTCCTGATACGGTTTTTGAATGGATGGATGGTAATAAAAGGTCATTGTATGATGTGACAATGCAAGGCGATGATGTTTTTTCCTTTACGATTTCAGATGTGCCTAGGACAATAAAAGAATACTTAAGTATCATTAATTCTGACATCTCATCGTATGATTGTATCGCGTTGCATCAGGCGAATCGATTAATATGTCAAATGCTTTGCAAAAAATTAAAAGCCGATGCTTCTAGAATGCCATTATGTATGGATCGTTATGGTAATACATCTGCTGCTTCAATTCCAATTGTCCTTTCCGATACATATGGAGAAAGAGAAGAAGATGAGATTATTAATGTTTTAATGAGTGGTTTTGGTGTGGGACTATCATGGGGAGTATGTAGCGCCCAGATTAATGTGAAGGACATATATCCTGTTATTGAAACAGATGAGTATTTTAAAGAGGGAATTATAAATTCACCTGAAGATTATTATAAAGAATAAGATGAAAGCTTTTATCTTCCCTGGTCAAGGCTGCCAAAAAGAAGGGATGGGCAAAGATATTTACGCTCAGTTCCCTAAAGCCAAAGAATTGTTTGAACGTGCCAATGATTTCCTTGGGTACAAAATCACTGACGTGATGTTCCACGGCACCGAAGAGGAACTGATGGAAACAAAGAATACACAGCCTTCAGTCTTTGTGTATGAAACTATTCTCGCCCTATGTCAAGACGACGTGAAGCCCGATTGTGTGGCAGGTCACTCCCTCGGCGAATTTGCTGCATTGGTCATTGCGGGTTCCATCACCTTTGAAGAGGGGCTGAATCTCGTGCTGAATCGTGCTTTAATTGGTCAGAAGGCATCAGATGAAGCCCCTGTTAAGACAGGGATGGGTGCGGTGATTGGTCTTCCTGACGAATACGTTGAAAAGCGTATCAAGGAGATTTGGGAAGAAGTCGGCGAGCCGCTCTATTTTGCCAATTACAACGGTCCAGGACAAGTGGTTATCAGTGGTAGTAGAAAGGCTGTGCGTGCTGCCTGCAAGGCGTTTATGAAAGAGGGTGCCAAGAAGGCAGTGCCGTTGGCTATCGGTGGTTCATTCCATACACCATTTATGGACGAAGCTCGGGAACAGTTAGGTGCCATCATTAAGAAGGTGGATTTCAAGCCTGCTGCCATCCCTGTATATCAGTGCGTGGATGCTTTGCCACATACTGACCCAGAAGAAATTCGTGCTAATCTGATCCAACATATTACTCATCCAGTGCTGTGGACTGCAATGACCCACAATATGGCCAAGGATGGTGTAACTGAGTTTTATGAAGTGGGAACTGACGATACACTGGAAAAAATTGTCCACCGCATGTATCCCAACCTACACCAGCAGTCACTGCTTGATGTTCCAACATACTTTGGAAAGGTTAAGAATTTCAAGGTTGTAAAAGAAGTTAATTAGTAATTATTCACATTTTGTTTCACTATCATAAATATTTAAGCAATGACATTAGATGAATTTGTAAAGGCATTCGCTGCCGAGTTCGACGACACTCCAGAAGAAACCTTCAAGGCTGATACTCGTTACAAGGAATTGGACGAGTGGGGCTCACTCATTGCATTGTCAATCATTTCGATGGTTGATGATGAGATGGACAAGCGTGTCACAGGTGCTGACTTGCGCAATTGCTCCACCATCGAGGAATTGTTCAACCTCGTGGAGTCGAAGTAATCAAACTTGGGAAGCACACAGTTATGTGTGCTTCCCTTAACCTTGGGAATTAAACTATTCTTATGTCTTCAATAAGTATAAAAAACATAGCCATCAAAGGCATGGCGGGTTGTGTGCCTGAGCGGGTTCAAGAGAACAAGGACTATCCGGGCATGACCCCAGAAGAGATTCAGAAATATATTGATGCCACGGGTGTGGTGCGCCGCCATTGCGCTATCCATGATGGCAGTATCTGTACTTCCGACCTCTGTCAAAAAGCGGCAGAAAAACTTATGGCAGATCTTGGGTGGGACAAAAGTGAAATTGATCTACTGATTTTTGTTTCACACACCACCGACTATAAACTGCCTGCCACTGGCATTGTGTTGCAGGACAAGATGGGTATACCCACATCCTGTTTAGCGTTCGATATTACTTTGGGCTGCTCTGGCTTTTTGGTGGGTCTTGGGGTAATGGGTAACTTGATGGCCTCAGGATCGTTCCGTAAAGGCTTGTTGATGGTGGGCAACACCCAGTCGGAATATGCAAGCCCTGAAGACCGTAGCATGACCTTGTTACTTGGTGATGCAGGCACTGTGACGGCTATCGAGTATGCCCCTGATTCGAAAGATGAAATCAACATTACCTATATGTCTGACGGCTCAGGACGTGAATTCGTTATTCTTCCTGATGGTGGTTCACGCAACCCAGTAAACGAAAAGTCTTTCATTATGGAGGATTGTGGTAACGGTATTCGCCGTACTCGCCTGCATGAGAAGATGATTGGCGATGAAGTGTTCTCCTACGGCACCCACTTTATTCCAAAAGTGTATGAAGAAATGCGCGCCAAGTTCAGTATCGAACCTGATGAGGTGGACTACCTTTTACTTCATCAGGCCAACAAGTTCTTGTGCGAGAAACTGCGCAAGAAGTTGAAATTCCCACCAGAGAAAGTACCTTATAATATTCAGGAGTTTGGCAATACCAGTGGGGCTACTATTCCCCTGCTCATGGTTACTGAATTGCAAAAAGAGTTGCATGACCGTCAACTCAATATGCTTGCCGCCACCATTGGTGTGGGTTTCTCACTTGGTGTGGCCCAAATTAAGACCCATGGTGGTATTGTGGTTCCCGATTTAATGTATTTATAATTATGTATAATCCATTCTCCCTTGAAGGGAAAACCATACTGGTCACGGGTGCATCTTCTGGCATAGGTCGTGGCATCTGCATTGACTGTTCCAAAATGGGGGCAAAGGTTCATCTGATGGCTCGTAATGAGGAGCGTCTGAACGAAACCCTTTCAAAGATGGAAGGAGAAGGTCATGTGATACACAAGGCCGATTTGTGCAGTTCAGAAGACCTCAATATATTGGTTGAATCCTTGCCTGTTATTGACGGTGTTGTGTTATGCGCAGGTATCATCAAGACTATGCCAGTGAAGAATATCACAGAAGATGCAATGACAGAAATTTTCAACGCCAACATTCTGGGCGACATAAAGATTTGCAGCCGTCTTTTGAAGAAAAAGAAGTTCAGCCATGGAGGTTCAGTGGTGTTCATCTCATCGGTGTCCACATTCAACGTGAAGGTGGGTAATTCACTTTATTCGGCAACCAAGGGAGCGGTTAATTCTTTTGCAAAGGCGATGGCGCTGGAAGTGTCGAAGCAGAATATGCGTGTGAATTGCATACAGCCTGGTTTTGTGCCCTCAAGTATTTTGAGCAGTGGTGCTATTGAAGAAGACGAATTCCTGAAATTTTATGCCGAGCGTCATCCGTTGGGCTTTGGCAACCCTTCTGACATTGCCAATGGGTGTATTTATCTTCTGTCCGACGCCTCTCGTTGGGTCACGGGCAGTATCTTTACCATAGATGGAGGATATACTCTGCAATAACATCAAGGTCTTGCAGTTCGACAATGTACCTGTCCCGTCGAACACTTACCTCCTCGTCAATGAGGCGAGTAAAAAGTGTATTGTCATCGATCCAGGTACGAAAGAACAGGTCAATGTGCGCGACTATATTCAATCGCAAGAGCTTAATCTTGACTATATCATCCTCACTCATGAGCATTTCGACCATTGTTGGGGCGTAAACTATTTATTGGAGTTGTTTCCTGCTAAGGTAGTTGCTACACAACTCTGTGCCGAATGGGTGCAGACTCCCATGAATTATTTCAACCAACTGTATTACAATTCCGATGAAATGTACCAGATTAC
Source organism: uncultured Bacteroidales bacterium (assembly GCA_900318265.1). Taxonomy (GTDB): domain Bacteria; phylum Bacteroidota; class Bacteroidia; order Bacteroidales; family F082; genus Limimorpha. The sequence continues at coordinate 182,182 of ONKA01000003.1, forward strand.
ACAGGTGGATGTGAAAGTTGAAGATGTTGACTGGAAAATGATGTGGGGCGATGAGTCCATCGTTTTTATCAGCACTCCAGGACACAGTAATAAAGGAATGTGCATTGAAATAGGAGGTTGCTTGTTTACAGGTGATACCATATTGTATCGAACGAAACCTTTCCTAAAAAAACGATATGGGGCCTCCAAACAGGAGTTGAAGAAAAGCATAGAAAAAATCTTTCTCACCTATCCTAGCGAAACCAAAATCTTTCCTGGACATGGAGAACCATTCATATTAAAAGATGTTGAATCTTTTTATGATGAATTATTTAAGTAATTATTCAAAATAGATAATTATGAGTAACGTTAGAAAACAAATAAAAGACTTTTTTCATGACATGAATTTGGTTATTAATGCCAATAACATGATGATGTATTATCCCGATGTTAAACCTCAGAAAAACAGAGTCAATTTACATCTTCATGATGTCAAAAAGACAGGTTGGGATTATTATGATAATGGGAAATACCCAATAAACTTAGGTGATTATCTTGGGAAAGTGGTTGTGGATTGGATGTTGGAAAAGAAAGGATTATCTCTTGATGACGAGGTAAATGGGACAAAACACCTGATCACAATAGGTTCTGGAGGACTGAAGATGTTTCAAGATGCAACAATTTGGGGAACAGGAATTTATAATGGACATACCAATAAATGGACGGAGAGATTCCATAATGCCAAACATAGACATTTGGACATTCGATCTGTGCGCGGTCCATTAACTAGAGAAGTTTATATGGATTTAGGTCACAACTGTCCGGAAGTGTATGGTGATCCTGCAATACTAATGCCTCTAATCTACCAGCCAGAAACCATTCAAAAAACACATAAATATCTAATAATCCCACAATACACCCAAGAAACCTGGTTGCGAAGATATATCAAAGGGGATATGATAATTAGTATGAACACGGATGACTATAAGGCTGTAATAGACAAAATAGTGTCATGCGAATATGTTATCAGTAGTTCATTACATGGTATCATTTTGGCAGAATCTTATGGCGTTCCTGCTATTTATTATAATGGTCGTCCTGGCAGGTCACAATATAAGTTTAAGGACTGGTATTTAAGCACTAATAGGACAGAGTTTCCTTTGGTAACCAGTTTGGTGGAGGCATACGATTCCTATGCTCCTGAATTGCCAAATTTGTCTGATTTGCAAAAGGGAGTAATGGAAGCCTTCCCGTATGATTTGTGGGAGAAATAAAAAATAAAAATCGTAAAGGAGAAACTATTTTCAGATGATAAAGATTTTAACAACTCGCTTGGGCGAGGAATCCATCAGTTGGTTGAAAGAGGGGGGATAAGGTGACTTTACTTTTTTGAATCTGCAATTTGATTATTTGTCTCTATTGGCTAAAAGCAAATATAGATGGCTACACAAAGTTTAAAACAAAAAGCAGCCTCGGGCATGGTTTGGACGGCCTTGCAGAAATATTCGACGATGGGCATTACTTTCGTTTCGGGCATTATTCTTGCCCGATTGTTGACCCCATTCGATTATGGCTGCATAGGCATGCTTTCCATTTTTATGGTGTTGGCTGATGCTTTCATTGATGGTGGTTTTGGATCTGCATTGATTCAAAAGAAACGACCAACACAGGAGGATTATTCTACTATCTTTTGGTGGAATTTGGGTATGGCAGGGGTGATGTATGCCATTCTCTTTATGTGTGCACCTGCTATTTCCCGTTTTTATAATACCCCCATTCTATGCGATGTATTAAGGGTACAAGGGTTGGTGCTTTTTATTCACGCGATGAACCTCATTCAGCGAAACCAGTTAAGGAAGAATTTGAATTTCAAACTATTGTCTATTGTTACCATAGCCACTACTTTTATTTCTCTTGGTGTTACAATCTATATGGCATACATTGGAATGGGTGTATGGGCATTGGTGACACAAAATCTTATGGTTTCATTAATACCTTCACTGGTGTTTTGGTTCTATGTGAAATGGCGGCCTAAATGGGTTTTTTCATGGCAATCCTTTAAGGAGTTGTTTAGCTTTGGATTCTATATGTTTTTGACCCATTTGGTGAATAATTTTGGTCAAAAAATACAAGGCTTATTGATTGGTAAGGTTTACTCTCCAGCTATTATGGGTTATTACTCAAAGGCAGAAAGCACCGAAAAATTGGCTTCTACTAGTATTTCTGGTATTATGACTCAAGTCACTTATCCGCTTTATGCCGAAGTACAAGATAACAAGCAAGCTTTATCAAATATAATCAAGAGGTTGACTATGACTTTGGCATATATAACGTTTCCTTTGATGTTTATCTTGTTGCTTTGTGCCAAGCCCATTTTTGTTTTATTGTATTCTGACCGCTGGCTGCAAAGTGTACCTTATTTTCAAGTGCTTTGTTTCGCTGGATTGGCGGCCTGTTTGCAAGCGGTGAATTTACAAGCTATTTCTGCCATTGGAAAAAGTAAAACCATGTTTGTTTGGAGTTTAGTGAAACGTGCAATTGGTATTGGTGCAGTAGTGCTAGGGTTGATGTTTTTTGGAATGAAGGGATTGCTGGTAGGTGTGATTGTCAATTATTGGTTTTCTTATTTTGTGAATATTAGCTTGGTTTCCAAACACGTTGGCTACAGGTTTTGGCGGCAAATTGAAGATTTGCTTCCCGTGGCCATAGTTTCCGTTATCGCTGCATTGTTGAGTTATGGGGTGGGGCATTTGTTGCATCTGAGTATGTATCCGGATGGATTGGTGAAAGCAAGCGTATACGCAGTTGTCTATTTGGGTTGGTCTTTTATATTTAAGCCAGAAGCATTCACCTATTTTTTGACCACTATTCCTGACAGGTTCAACTTTGTCAAGAAGTTGAAGAAGAATAAGAGAACAGGAGAATAGGTGAATCCATCACTAGTTTTTTGAAATCCTATGCAAAAAGAAATAGAATTGACAACGCCTCTAAGTGAGGAATCCATTAGCCAGTTGAAGGTGGGTGACGTGGTGACCATCACGGGAAACATCTATACAGGCCGTGATGCCGTGCTCCCCAAAATTGTCAAGGCGTCCCAAGAGGGCACTTTGAATGATTTGGGTATCGATTTGCAGGGTTCGGTGATATTTCATACTGCGGTCAGTCCTGCCGGTGTTGGACCTACCTCAAGTAATAAGGTGGAGATTGAGTGCACCTTCGAGCCTTTGTCAAAGGCGGGGGTAAAAATGCATCTTGGCAAGGGAGCCATCTCCAAGGAGACGGTAAAGGCTTTGTCGGAACAGAATGCAGTCTTTGCCATCATTCCTCCAGTGACTGCCCTGTTGGGTAGTCAAACTGTGGAACGGGAGGTTATTGCCTTCCCCGAATTGGGCATGGAAGCGTTCAATAGGTTGAAAGTGGTCAAGTATCAAGCCATCATCGCTGCTGCGAAAGGAGAATCGATTTATGATTAGTATACAAGAAAAAGTAGCCGATTGTCTTGTTAGGGCTGGTTCTACTTTCCGTGAGGATCAGAAAAACGCCTATCGTAAGGCTATCGCTGATGAGACCAATGTCCAATCCTGCTGGGTAATGCAACAAGTGCTTGACAATGCTATTGTTGCTGAAGACAGAAGAAGCCCATTATGTGACGACACTGGCATTCCGCATCTCTTCCTTGAGGTGGGGAAAAAACGGTCGGTGACGGGTGAGTTGTTGGGACAAATAAAGGAAGGCGTAGCCATGGGGTTGCGCCAATTGCCAGGGCGTCCAATGGCCATCAAGGGAGATGATTATGCTCGCATTGACCAGAGTGGTGGTCTGGATGAAGACAGTGGTGCGTTGGCACCATCGCCCATATTGATTAAACCTGTTGAGGAGGACGTGCTTCGTCTCACCATTTTGATGCTCGGTGGAGGCCCGGCTATTCGTGGTATTACTCAACGCGTTTTCCATAAGCACAGTGTGGATGTCGTGATTGAAGAAATAGTAAACCGTGCAAAAGAAGGCGTTTCCAAACTCGGATGTAGTCCTTGTGTGCTTGCTGTGGGTATTGGACGTTCCCAATTTGAAGCCACAAGTCTGATGATGGAGGCCATGGTTTACGGTGACTTCAGCAAACAGTCTGACTTTGAGAAGAGAATCACCGAAAAGGTGAATGAAGCCAACATCGGTCCTCTAGGTTTGGGTGGCAAGCATAGTGTTTTGGCCACATTTGCCAAAATCGGCCCCCAACGGGCTAGTGGAGTCCGTATCGTAGCCTTGAGACCTTGTTGCTGTTTTGAACCGAGAAGAGCTACCATAGAATTGTAAACTATGCCAAAGATTTTACATACTGCAAGATATACTGGCTTACCGTTGGAAATACTCCAAAGGTCTTGTCCAGAGGGTTTTACCGTAAAAACTCTTGACGAAGCCACCCATGAACAACTCGTAAAGGAAGCGATAGATGCTGATTATTTTTTAGTGAGTGGCCGCTTACCGATAGACAAGGCCGTGCTTGATCATGCCCCTCATCTGAAGATGATTCAGCGGACAGGAGTAGGCACTGAAATGCTTGATCCTGACGAAATCAAGAAATGCGGCATTCCGGTCTATGTGAATGCCGGTGTGAATGCGCAGAGTGTGGCAGAACATACGCTAACTCTCGTCTTGGCTTGCCTGAAACGATTGCCTCAGATCAACCGCCAAATGCACGAAGGCGTTTGGAAAAAACAACTTACCGGTGTGACTACTCATGAGCTGAAAGATAAAACGGTGGCCATGGTCGGTATGGGTAACATTGGGCATTTGGTTGCGCAAATGCTTCAGGCTTTTGGTGCCAAGGTTATCTATACGGATGTTTTCCGTCAAACAAAAGATGTGGAAGAAAAGTTGGAATTGACCTATTTCGATAGTTTTGAAGCAATGCTCCCGCAGGCCGACATCCTCAGTTTTCATTGCCCGTTAACCAAAGAGAATACCGAAATGCTCAATCAGCGTACATTGGCAATGGTGAAGGAAGGTGCTATCGTTGTCAATACCGCCCGAGGCAAACTCATCAATCCAGATGACTTGTATAATGCCGTCAAGTCAGGCCATATTCGCGCGGCTGCGCTTGACACACATTATGAAGAACCCATAAAAGAAGGGTACAAATTAGCCGAAATGGACAATATCATTCTTACGCCACATATCGGAGGTCTTAGTTATGAGGCTTTTGAATCTATGATGCAAAGGGCCATGGAGAACATTTGTCATTTTGAGAACTCGGAAATGGATTTAATTAAAGGTAACAGGATTCTATAATGAAGCAAAATATAACTGATATTTTTGTTGATAACCTTATTCAATTCTCTAAACAAGAGTTCTCTTCAGAAGCCATATTACACGCAAAGAAATGTGTGTTAGATTATATTGGAGTGACATTGGCTGGGGCGAAAGAATATAAATATGAAGAAGATCTGCTGTTGGATACCTGGATGGGAGAGAAGGGTGTTTCCACAATCATTGGTCGAAGTGAAAAAATATCTTCTTCTGTTGCCGCCTTAATCAATGGAATTAGTTCACATGCTGTTGAGTTGGATGATGGACAACGATTTGGGAATATTCATCCAGGTGCACCTGTGATTTCTGCATTATTGTCGGTTGGTGAGATAAACAATTTGAGTTTGAAGGATTTGTGGATTGGTGTTTTGACTGGATATGAATGTATATTAAGACTGGCGTGCAGCATCCAACCTAGCCATAAATTGAAGGGGTTCCACGCAACTGGCCCTTGTGGAACAATAGGTGCTGCAATGGGTTTAGCGGCCATGTTACAGTTTAATAGGAATCAATTCAAGTCCACATTATCAACAGCTTGTACCAGTGCATCTGGGATATTGGAGATGATTGAAGGTGATACTCAGTTAATGCCATACAATGCAGGACATGCAGCCATGAGCGGTGTTGTGTCTGCGGCTATTGGCAAAGCTGGTTTTAAGTGTCCGGAAGATGCATTAGGAGGTAATAGGGGATTTTTAAAATGTTTTTCTTCGGATGCTAATTTGGATTTGCTTGTTGACTTTTCAGGAGAACCCTATTATCCGACCAATTATTTTAAATTATATGCGGCTTGTGGTCATTGTCATTCTGGTATAGATGCCGCTTTAAAAATGCGAAATCAGGAATTGTTCTCAATTGAAGATGTTGAAAGCATAGTTGTTGAGACGTATAAACTCGCAATTCAGGGACATGATCATAATGTCATTGATGGTGTCAATTCAGCAAAGATGAGTATTCCATATAGTGTTGCCGTTGCACTATTGAAGGGTACGGCTGGTTTGGCGGAATATAATGAAAATGCAATCAAGGACGAAAAGCTTATCAATCTTACCTCGAAAGTGACGGTTAAAGAGAATGAAGCCATCACAAAACAAGCGCCTGCAAAAAGGATTTCAGTTGTTACCGTCAATACCCGTCATGGCTGTTTTTCAGAAAAGGTGGTTTTTCCAAAAGGGCAACCTGAAAATCCCCTGTCGATGGATGAAATAATTAGAAAGTATAGAGAATGTGCTAGTTTTTCAGGGCTGTCAGATAGTCAGATTCAAAGGATTGAAGACTTTGTTTTAAGAGCAGATGAGCATCGAACTATATCTGATATGATGAGATTATTTTAAAAAGATATTTTGTTTGGGCAAGATGTGATAAAATTGGCAACTAAAATCATCAGATTACAACTATTGTGATGAATCAAATCCTGACAGTTTTCTAATAAATGAAAAAGGGGTGTGTTCGATTGTATGAATAGATTCTAGCGAAAACGCACCAACTCATAGGAAATTATAGCAATTCATTTTTTGACGAGATTGTTTATGAATAGACAAATCAATGTTTTGAATTTGAAAAGCCTTTCTCAATGGAATGAGTATTTTGAAAGAATGCCATCACATTGCAAAGACGTTTATTTCACGCCAGAGTATTACTCCCTCTACCAAAACTACGGCGATGGCGAAGCCCAATGCTTTGTGTTTGAAAAGGAGGGTAATATTGCTCTTTATCCTTTTTTAAAGAATCCAATCACACCATTGGGTTATAAATTGGACAAGGAGTATTATGACATCCAAGGGGCATACGGATATAATGGATTGATTGCCACGACGGATAATGCGGAATTCATCAATGACTTTTGGAAGGAGTTTGTTTCTTTTTGCCAAGAGAACGACATCATTGCAGAGTTTATGCGCTTTCATCCTTTGCAGAACAACCAAAGGTTGGCGTCTCCAAAAATGAAAACTTTTTTCAGCCGACACACGGTTGCCTTGGATTTAAGCCTATCATTGGACGAAATTTGGACACAACAGTTCAGTTCGAAGAACCGAAACATGATTCGTAAAGCTGAAAAAGAAGGCGTGACCATTATTGAAAGCGATGATTATGAAACCTTTCGAAAGCTTTATGATGATACAATGACCAACCTCAATGCTGAAAACTATTACTTCTTTCCTCAAAGCTATTACGATGAATACAAGGCATCGTTTAAGGACAACAGTATCCTTTATTTTGCCATGTTTGACGGCAAAGTAATTGCTGGTTCTATGTTCATGTTTAGTAAGGACTACGCACATTACCATCTTTCAGCTCGCGACCGCGAATATTCAAAATATGCAGCCAACAATCTGATTCTTTGGCATGGTATACAGAAGGCCAAGGAACGCGGTTGCAAATGGTTCCATTTTGGCGGTGGCACTACGGGTGAAGACAATGATTCTTTGCTGCTTTTCAAACAAAACTTCTCAAAGACTAAAACCGAGTTTTGGATTGGCAAACGGGTGCATAATCAAGTGGTTTATGATAGTGTTGTCAAGCAATGGAAGGAGAACTATCCCAAGAGTTATGATCACAATCATGTGAAATTATTAGGATATAGAGAAATATAATAAATTATAAAATGAAAAAAGTATTGGTTGTAGCTGTCCATGCCGACGATGAGACTTTAGGGTGTGGCGGAACTTTGCTGAAACATAAAGCCCAAGGGAACGAGATTTATTGGTTGTTGCTAACTGGCCCAACGTTAAATCATCCAAACAAATACAGTGAAAAGCAAATACAAGTTAGAAGAGATCGCGTAGAACGGGTGTGTGAAGCATATAGTTTTGATGGGTTTGAGTATTTGGAGTTGCCCACCCAATTGTTACATTCTTTGGATTTGCGTGACATCATTAAGAACATCTCGGAGGTTTTCAATCGTATCCAGCCAAACATCATCTATACCATGTTTGCCAATGATGTTCACAGCGACCATCGTGTGGCATTCGATGCTGTTTATAGTTGCACGAAGAGTTTCCGTTATCCGTTTATTGAGAAGATTTATATGATGGAGACCTTGTCGGAAACCGAGTTTGCCATGTCTGTTTCGGCAAAGACGTTCATTCCCAATGTCTATGTCGATATTACAGATTTTATGGATAGGAAATTGGAAATAATGCAAATGTATCCAAAAGAAGTAATGGCAGAGCCTTATCCTCGCAGTCTTGGCTCCATCCAAGCACAAGCTCGTGTACGCGGCAGCCGTGCTGGGGTTATGTTTGCTGAGGCATTTATGTTATTATTTGAAAAACAGTAATACTCAATGAAAGTCGTATTAATAGCTGGTTTTTTGGACAACGAGATTCGAAAACAAAATGTTTTTAAAAAAGACAGTCCACTTTTTCAAAAGTTGGTTCGTTTGTTTAGACTACCATCCAGAGTGGGTCAACTCAACGACCATGCTCCATGGGTGCGGGGTCTGATTTCTTTTTTGGAAACCCAAGATGGTTTGGAATTGCATGTAATAGGACCTCAAATTAGATTGAAAAAGTGTTTGGTTGAATTTGAACTTCGTGGTGTAAAATATCATTTTTATAGTTCCGAATGGGCTTCATTCTTACGCAAATTGAACAACTATTCCTTGTGGAAAAAACTACAACCTATAGGCCATAAGGCAAGGAGAATAATTGATAAGGTTAATCCAGATATAGTAGTGTTGTCAGGGGCAGAAAACCCAGTGACATCAATTGCCATTCTATATGCAGACAAATACCCTCGATACTGTCTATGCCAGACTGTTTATAACAACCCAGAACGTTCTTTGTATTCAACACCGAACAAGTTAATACAGGAGATGGAAAAAGCCATCTTCTCCAATTTGAGATGTTTTGGGGTGTATAGCAAGATGCATTATGATTTGCTAAAGGCAATGCGCCCAGAGGCTTACGTTTTCAAATTCGGCTTTCCAAGCAGAGGAAAACTACGAGAACTTGTTGAAACCGAGAAGCAATATGATTTTGTCAATTTTGCTTTGATGCACGGGTCAAGGAAGGGAACGCCAGACTCCATTCAAGCGCTTGCCATCGTCAAGAAGACCTTCCCGAATGTTTCATTGAATATTGTAGGTGGTTGTAGCGAGGAAGATCTCATACAATTGAAAGAACTAGTCAAGAGTTTGGACCTTGAAGAAAACGTGATTTTTACTCCATTCTTCGAAAAAAGAAGCGACTTATTCCAACATGTTAAAAAATCTCGATTTGCCGTACTGCCCTGTAAATTGGATCACATTTCAGGAACAATGAATCAGTCTATGCGAATGGGACTTCCGTTGGTAGTGTATGAGACCACAGGCACTCCTTCATTTAATAAGGAAAAAGAGTGTGTCCTAATAGCGGAAAAGGGAAATGTTGAAGAATTGGCCCAACACATGCTGACTTTGATGAAAAACCCCGAGAAGGCTGAAACGCTCCGCCGAAATGCGTTTGAGATGCAGAAAGAGAGATTGGAATATACCATGCACAACGGAGAGCGCCTTTTGGCCAATTTCAGAGCCATCATTGATTATTACAGGAGTGGGACGCCGATTCCAGATGATCAATTGTTTAATCCAGAAATAGATGACTAATTCAATAGATATATGAACAAGAAAGAGATAAAAGTACAAGATATCAAAGCCTTCTTGGGTGAAGACTTGATAGGAGTGTTCGGTGATGATACCAATGTTTTTGTGGATAATGTCGCCGACGTAGAACATGTCAATGAAACAACTCTGGATTGGATTAATCCAAGACGACTGAACCAGCAGGAAATAGCTGAAAATTCGCCGGCTAGAGTATTGCTGGTTACATCAAAAGTAAGTTATTCCGAGGCGATGGAGAAACTTGGCAAAGTGCTTTTGGTTGTAAAGAACCCCCGTCTTAAGTTAGCCAAGATCATTGCTGAATTCTTTGTTGAAAAACCAAAAGCTTTAATACATCCTAGCGCTATTGTTGATGAAAACGCTGAAATTGACCCGTCGGTTGCTATTGGCGCTGGATGTGTGATTGGAAAGGTTAAGATTGGGAAAGGAACGGTGATTAATCCTAACGTGGTTTTATACGATGATGTAACCATTGGGAACAATTGTCTTATCCAAGCCGGCACCGTAATTGGCACTGATGGCTTGGGATGTAGTAGAGAGGCTGATGGTACTTTGGTAAAGTTCCCTCATTTGGGAGGTGTGGTCATCGGCAATAATGTGGAAATTGGTGCGAATTGTCAAATCGCAAAAGGCGTGTTGAGTGATACCTTGATTGACGATGGTTGCAAAATCAACGGATTATGCTTCATTGCCCATAATTGCCATTTGGAAAAGAATGTTTGGATAACAGGCGATACAATGTTGTGTGGTTCAATTCATGTGAAACCTAATACTACCATCTATTCTAATGTCATTATCAGAGAACAAAGCACCATTGGAGAAAGAGTTACTATTGGAATGGGTTCGGTAGTGACCAAGAATGTACCGGATGGAGAAACTTGGGTAGGTGTTCCCGCTCGTAAACTTGAAAAACAATGAAAGATAAATTTAGTCACATTTGCATTGACGGCAATGCTACAATTCTTGCGGCATTGAAACAGATGGATGCCTCAAAACACAAGCTACTGATAGTGACGGAGGGCTGTCGTTTCCGTAGCCTGTTGAGCATTGGTGACGTTCAGCGTGCCATCATAAGGGGTGCAGAGATGAGCAGCCCTGTGTTGGATATTTTGCGCGACAAGATCAAGGTGGCCTCTGTCAGTGACAATAGAGAGGACATCGAAAAATATGTGAAGGAGCATAAAACCGAGTTTATGCCTATCGTTGATGACGATAACAATTTGGTAGATGTCATCTTTTGGGATGAATTGTTTCACACGCATGTCGGGCGGCATACGGAAGACTTTGATCTGCCCGTTATCATTATGGCAGGAGGTCAAGGCACACGCTTGCGTCCTTTGACCAATGTGCTGCCTAAACCACTTATTCCTATTGGTGAGCAGACCATGATGGAGGACATTATGGACCGCTTTGTGGATTGTGGTTGCCACGACTTTTATGTGTCGGTCAATTACAAGGCGGATATCATCAAGCGGTATATGGACAACTTGGGCAAGCCGCAATATCATATCAATTATTTCCAAGAGGACAAGCCACTCGGCACTGCAGGCAGCCTGCATCTGTTGAAAGACCAAATAAACGATACTTTCTTTGTCTCCAATTGCGACATTATCATCGACGAGGATTATGGGGAGATTTTGAAGTACCACCGAGAGAACCTTAATGAAATCACCGTAGTAGCAGCCATCAAGAATATGTCCATCCCATACGGTACCCTTGAAACCAAGGAGGAAGGACTGCTTTTCGACATTAAGGAGAAACCGGATTATACCTTTAAAATCAACACGGGAATGTACATCCTTGAGCCTCATTTGATTAAAGAGATACCGGAAGATGAATTTTACCATATCACATTCCTCATAGAGAAACTGATGAAAGAAGGTCGTCGTGTGGGTGTTTATCCCATCAACGAAGGCTCGTGGACCGATGTGGGAAATTGGGAAGAATATTTGAAATATGTCAAAAACTATAACATACATTCATAATAATAGTGTTGAGAAGGAAGACAAAAGGATGTCCCATTTTGTGGGTATCGGTTTGGTGTTGGCTTTCCTTCTTCCACACTCTTCCACGGCATTGTTGCTTGTGAATCCTTTGCTGTGTGTGTTTTATCAGTTCTTTAAGCAGAACAGAAGTTTCTACAAGTATAATTGGATTGTTTTGGTCCCAATTATTATTGCTTTATTAATAAATCTTCCACAGGGAGTTTCGTCCAAGTCGGTAATGAGTTGCATCTCTATTTTACTTTATTTTTTCTGTTTTCCGATAGTAGGAAGAGTAAAAATCCCTAATGCCTATTTCTATTTTGTTATGATTTTTATTCTTGCCACACAACTTGCCTTTGCTTTTAATTTAACGTTTTTTGAGGATATACTTAACACTTATTATCCGCTGTCGGAACAGGATAAAGCTGGACAATATTCTCAGAATTCCGTCAATGCTAGTAATATATTAGACTATCGATTAGGAGGCTTGTACCATAACCCCAATCAATGTGCGAGATACTTGACCTTTATTTTAGCTGCATTTATTATACTCAACAGCGAAAAACCTTTCAAAAAGCTTGTTCCGTTTATAATGATTAATTATTCTGCTGTTATTTTAACAGGTAGCCGCACTGGATTTGTGGTGGCTAGTTTAATTATCATAGCATACATTTTTGTTGATAAACGCATTACTTCTCTATGGAAGACTTTTGTCGTCTTGATAGCGGTTGTTGCTTTTATTGTGGTGGCTTTGACGGGCTCTGATACATTTAGAGGGTTTAATATAATAGAAGGGTTTGGTGGTAGTGCCAATTTGAAGATGGATACGTTTGCTTATTATCTTTCTTCTGAAAACTCCATTATTAAATTGTTGTTAGGGTATCTTGATCCTTCAAGGTTTGATCATTCGGGATCTATACTGTACGTAATGAATTCGTTTGATAGTGATTATGGCGGTATTATTTTTAGTTTTGGATTTATTGGGTTTGTTGCTATTTTAATCTATTATTTTTCAATATTATTAAAATTAAGCAAAAACGGACGTGTGTTTTTTATACTTTTGTTATGGATGTACAGTTCAACCATCGTTACATCATACCGCGCGTTGTTTATCTTTATGTTATTACTATCAGTTATATATAATTCCGAGAAAGAGGAGTTTATTAAATCTAATCATTCATAGTATTACATTTTTTCACCATGGCAATTAGCATGGTGTATTAAAGTATTACACCCTATTATTAAAATTAAGTTCAGGAATGCACATTATCTTTCTCACCATGTCCAACCTTATAGGTGTCGCAGAGCCAGGCATCTACACCGACCTCATGCGAAAGTTTCGCAATGAAGGACATCAAGTAACTGTCGTTTCACCGTGTGAACGCCGATTGGGAGAACACACGAGTTTGAAAAAAGTTGACGGTGTAAAAATTTTAGGTGTTCGAACTCTCAATCTTCAAAAAACCAATGTCATCGAGAAAGGTTTGGGTCAGATATTGGTGGAGTCGCAATTCAAAAAGGCCATCAAAAGGCATCTTGGCGATGTCAAAGTGGATTTGATTCTCTATTCCACTCCGCCAATCACCTTGATGGGTGTGGTGAAATACTTGAAAAAGAAGAATCCACAAGCGATGTCTTATTTGTTGCTAAAGGATATCTTTCCGCAGAATGCCGTGGATATTGGCATGATGAGCAAGACTGGCGTGAAGGGATTTCTGTATAAGCACTTCCGCAAACAAGAAAAACAACTATACCAAATCTCTGACTATATTGGTTGCATGAGTCCAGCCAATGTGCAGTATGTCTTGAAGCACAATCCAGAAGTTGCTCCCGAATGTGTTGAGGTTGCCCCAAATTCCTACGAAATCCAAGAAACAATAGTTTTAACCGAAGAACAACGTAATTCTATTCGGCAAAAATACAACCTTCCCATAGACCTGCCTGTTTTTGTCTATGGCGGGAATCTGGGCAAACCACAAGGTATTCCTTTCTTAATGCAGTGTTTGGATGCCAATGCCGACCGTCAGGATTGTCATTTCTTGGTGGTGGGAAATGGTACGGAATACGGCAGAATGGAAGCGTGGTTCAAGGAGAAAAAACCGCAAAGCGTTTCACTGTTTTCGCGCCTTCCCAAGGAGGATTACGACCAACTGGTACGTGCATGCGATGTCGGTTTGATCTTTTTGGATTACCGTTTCACCATCCCCAATTATCCTTCAAGGCTGTTACCCTATTTGATGGAGAAGAAACCCATCATAGCCGCTACTGACCCGAATTGCGATACGGGCAGCATCGCCGAAGCCAATGGCTATGGTTTTTGGTGTCCGAGTAATGATGTTATGGCTTTCACCAAAACTGTGGACAAACTGTTAGAGGCTGACAAAGAGGTCATGGGTGAAGCAGGATACCAGTTCTATTTGAATAACTATACGGTGGAGCATACTTATAGTCAAATCGTAAAGCATTTGAAATAAAGAATAGCAAATGACTCCTCGTATCGCTCGTATCTCGAGTAAAAGATACGCGCAGATTCGCGAGATACGTGGAGAAATAAACAAAACGAATTACTAAAAAACTCATTTTTCGTCTTTTTGAGTTTTTCGTTGTATTAAACACGACCTTATATGTACAAACATTTCTTCAAACGTTTTTTCGATCTCATCATCTCCGGCATAGCCTTGCTTTTGATTGGGTGGTTGATATTATTAATCGCGCTTTTTCTTCATTTCGCCAATAAAGGTGCAGGAGCCTTTTTCCTTCAAGAACGCCCCGGCAAGGATGAGAAGATTTTCAAAATCATTAAGTTCAAAACGATGACCGACGAAAAGGATGCTGAAGGGAAGTTGTTACCAGATAAGGATAGAATCACCAAGGTAGGTGCTGTCGTTAGAAAGTTGTCCATTGACGAATTGCCACAACTGATCAATGTGTTCAAAGGAGACATGGCTTTCATCGGACCGAGGCCGCTGCTGCCAGAATACCTGCCGTGGTACACGGAGCGTGAACGTCTGCGACACACGGTCAGGCCGGGAATGAGCGGTTGGGCACAAGTGAACGGACGCAACAGTCTCTCTTGGGATGAGAAACTGGTTTTGGATGTCTATTATGTCGAGCATCTTAGTCTTGGAATGGATATAAAAGTGATTCTAAAGACAATTGTCAATGTGATTCGACATAAGGATGTCAATGTTATCCCAGGACTGAGGCTTGGAAAACTGGATGATGTACGCAGAAACCAACAGCAATGATAATAAGAAGAATACAAAAAGAAGACCTGCCTATTCGGGTTGCTTGGATGAACAATCCAAAGGTATATTCAAGCATGCACTTCGATGTGCCCATACTTTTGGAAAACACGATTAAATGGTATGAGAATAACCTACAAAAATCCAATCGATTAGATATCACCATTTTAGATGAAGATGAGATTGTGGCTTTTGGGGGTTATACTTCTATAGATTCAAAGGTTGGAAAAGCAGAGACTTATTTGTTTGCCGATCCCATAAAACAGCATCGTGGCATAGGGACGAAGGCAAAAATGCTCATGTGTCAGTATGGGTTCGAGGTTCTAGGGTTGAATAAACTGTATTTTGTTGCCAACGAGGACAATTATCCTATCATTCGTGTCAATGAAAAATGCGGGTTTATTCAAGAAGGCAGATTAAGGAAGGAATATGTTGCCAGTGATGGCACTTTGAAAGACATGTTATATTACGGGCTGTTAAAATCAGACTGGAAAAAACAAAATAAACTATGAGTGAAAAACAAAGAATTATCCTAATTGGTGCAGGACAACATTGTAATGTGGTCATGTACAATATTGCAGCCGAAGGCAAATACGAAGTAGCTTGCATCGCCGAAGTGGATGAAAAGAAATGGGGACAAGTGGTGAATGGAGTGAAAGTGGTTCCCTTTGTCAATTTCAGCAAGGAAGCCATGGATAGAATCGAACAGGAATATCATACTAACAAGTTCTTCATTTCTTTTGGCACAATGCGTTGGAGGAAAAAGGTGTATGAGTTTGTTTCTCAGCATGGATGGGAGGCGGTTACTATCATTCATCCCGATGCAGTTGTGTCGCCAACAGCAAAGATTGGTAAAGGCGTTTTGATTGAATGCGGTTGTTTGATTACGCCATCGCCCATCATTGGTGACAATGTGGTAGTAAACACTGGTTCTCAAGTCAATCATGACAATATTGTTGAAGACCATGTTTATATTGCTTCTGGTGTTATACTATCTGGAGGAGTAACTATTGGTAACAACACTTTGCTGGATGATGGCGTTATTATCACCTTAGGAACAAAAGTGGGCAAAAACAGTCTGATTGGCGCTGGTGCAGTGGTCACCAAGGATGTGCCGGATGGAGTGGTGGCTTATGGGAACCCATGTAAGGTGATTCGCGAGAATACTAATATTTGATGCATAATCATATGCATTGAGATAATGGAGATTATTGTGTGTAGGAACTACACCCTCGTTTTGGCGGCGGCTATCCTTTCTCATACGAAGCAGGCGTAAATCTTCCAAAGGCCATCCTTCAATGGCTAAAAGGCGAAAAAGTTGACCCAAAGATGTTGCAGCCAAAATACGGAAAGACGTTTGCCAAGAATGATTATTTGGTGGAGATAAGGTAAATACTATTCCTCGCCCCCGTCCGTTGGACGCAGAGCGTGCAGCACGTGCTCGCCGACGGCATGACGGAGTTCGTGGAGTGCGGGCCGGGGCAGGTGCTTACGGGGCTGGTGGGGAGGATCATGAAGGGGTAGAGGAACACGGAGGTTTTTTTGAACACGGATTTACACGGATTGGACGGATGAGGAATTGTAATTGATAATTGAAAATTGAAAATTAACTTCGTTGAAATCTCCGATTCGGCGGAGCCAATCTTCGATTTGATAATTATTGGGGATTTGGCTGTGGGGAAGTTGGTTTTTTGAGAAGTAAATCTGACGCAAATCTTTTTTGTTTTATTAAAGGCGGCCTGTCCTAATCGGACGGCCTTGTTTAGTTGAGAGTTGATAGTGTAGAGTCAGTGGTAATTTTAGAGTTGAGAATAGTGGCATTGCGGTGGTGGAAAAATATGTGTAATTTTGCAAATCGAAATCAAAAGATAAAGCCATGTGTATGGTTACAGTTAATGTTGATGAGGCAATGCTGAGAGAGATGAACCCCAATCTTTCAGATAAGGCGGCCATCCGCCGCTGGGTACAGGAGTTGATTGATTTACGCATTCAGCAGATGGAGCTTGAAGATGATGAGACGATGGACTTGGAGGATGCTCGTGCAATGCTCCATGAGACTATCAGAAAGGTTTATGCTGAAGGATGAATTATGTAATCAGAAAACGGCCAACACGGATAAATGGTACTTTGCTTATACTTTCGATGGTGAAACCGTAACCGTTGTGGATGCCTGTCATGCGCAGAACATGCATAACAAATAGTGTTTGCCCTCAGGCAAACAATTTCCGTGATTTCTGTGCTTTCTGTGTGAGATAATGAGATAAAAAGAAAGCATAACTTTTTTAGATAATAAGGAAATAACAAAATATAATCATTTAACAATGACTGTTTTTAAAGACAAAACCCTCCTCATCACAGGGGGTACCGGCAGCTTCGGCAATGCCGTGCTGAACCGCTTTCTCAGGACCGACATCGGCGAGATCCGCATCTTCAGCCGCGACGAGAAGAAACAAGACGACATGCGCCACGACTTCCAGGCTCGCATGCCCGAAGTGGCCAACAAGATCAAGTTCTATATCGGCGACGTGCGCAACAAGAGCACACTGAAGTATGCCATGAAGGGCGTGGACTACGTGTTTCATGCCGCCGCACTGAAGCAGGTGCCCTCGTGCGAGTTCTTCCCAATGGAAGCAGTGAAGACCAACGTCATCGGCACCGACAACGTCCTCGACGCTGCCATCGACGCGGGCGTGAAGTGCGTCATCTGTCTCTCCACCGACAAGGCTGCCTATCCCATCAACGCCATGGGCATCACCAAGGCCATCGAGGAGAAGATCGCAGTGGCCAAGAGCCGCCTCTCGGGCAACACCAAGATATGCTGCACCCGCTATGGCAACGTGATGTGCAGCCGCGGCTCGGTCATCCCACTGTGGATCGACCAGATCCGTAAGGGCAATCCCATCACCATCACCGAACCTAGTATGACCCGCTTCATCATGAGCCTCGAAGAGGCCGTCGACCTGGTGCTCTTCGCCTTCGAACATGGCCAGAACGGTGACATCCTCGTCCAGAAGGCTCCCGCCTGCACCATCCAGACGCAGGCCGAGGCGGTGTGCGAGCTGTTTGGCGGCAAGAAAGAAGAGATCAAGGTCATCGGCATCCGCCACGGCGAGAAGATGTACGAGACGCTGCTGACGAACGAGGAGTGCGCCAAGGCGGAGGACATGGGCAACTTCTACCGCGTGCCCGCCGACAACCGCACGCTGAACTACGACAAGTACTTCACCGAGGGCGATCATCAACGCGTCGAACTGACCGAGTTCAACTCAAACAACACGCGCTTGCTGTCCGTCGAAGAGACGAAAGCCAAGATCGCTTCGTTGGAGTATATCCAGAATGAATTGAATGGTGTTCCCAACATCGTAAAGTGATATTATTTTAGAACATCGAAAAATCCGAAAAAACCCGAAAACCGATACCCTTTCGGGACATTTTGGGTGTTTCGTTGTTTTAAATGAATTGAATGGGGTCCTAAACATCATAAAGTGATATTATTAGAACATCGAAAAACCCGAATTGCCTCGAAAACCGATACCCTTTCGGGACTTTTTGGGTGTTTCGATGTTAAATAAAAGAAAAGAAAGGAACTTGATGAAGATTTTAGTTACTGGAGCGAAAGGCTTCGTGGGGAAGAACCTCTGCGCTTCGTTGAAGAACATACAAGACGGCAAGGACAAACGTTTCCCCGAGCTGAAGATCGAAGCCATCTTCGAGTACGACCTGGGCAACACCACCGAGGAGCTGGATGCCTGGTGCCGTGAGTGCGACTTCGTGTTCAACCTCGCCGGCGTCAACCGTCCTCAGAACCAAGAGGAGTTCATGCAAGGCAACTTCGGCTTCGCCAGCACCCTGCTCGACACCCTCAAGAAACACAACAACCGCTGCCCCGTGATGCTGAGCTCATCACAGCAAGCCTCGCTGACAGGCCGTTTCGGTAACTCGGAATACGGTCGCAGCAAAAAGGCGGGAGAGGAGTTGTTCCTTAACTACGAAAGGGATTATTTGAACATCGGAAGAAACGGAAGAAACAGAAAAGGGGAATCCTCTTCCGATTATTCCGGTTATTCCGATGTAGAAAAAAGCGACGCCTTGAAGCCCCGAGTGTTGATTTATCGCTTCCCGAACCTCTTCGGCAAATGGTGCCGCCCCAACTACAACAGCGCGGTAGCCACTTTCTGCAATGCCTTTGCCAACGATCTTCCTTATACGGTAAACGACCCCTCGGTGGAGCTGGAACTGCTCTACATCGACGACCTGGTGGACGAGATGATCGCCGCCCTACAAGGCAAGGAACACCGCTGCGACTTCGACGGTCTGGGCGTGTTCCCGATGGAGAAAGGACCATATTGCTATTGCCCCATCACCCATCAAGTCAAATTAGGCGAAATCGTCGACCTATTATACAAATTCGCAGAGCAGCCCAAGACCCTGACCATCCCCGAGATTCCCAACGGCAGTTTCGCCAAGAAACTTTACTCCACGTATCTCTCGTATCTCCCGAAGGAGAAAGTCGCCTTTCCGCTGAAGATGAACGTGGATGACCGAGGCTCCTTCACCGAGTTGGTGCATACCTTGAATTGTGGTCAGGTCAGCATCAACATCAGCAAGCCTGGCATCACCAAGGGACAGCACTGGCACCACACCAAGTGGGAGTTCTTCATCGTTGTCAGTGGCCACGGCCTCATCCAGGAGCGCAACCTGAACGACCCCGAGGGCAAGGTGATCGAGTTCGAGGTCACGGGCGATAACATCCAATGCATCCACATGTTGCCTGGATATACGCATAATATCATCAACCTCTCCGACACGGAGAACCTCGTCACGGTGATGTATTGCAATGAGGTCTTTGATCCTGCTCACCCGGATACGTTCTTTGACCCAGTTTGAGCACACAGAAGAAACGTCACACAGATTGCACAGATTACACTGATTTTTGTCACTTCGTGACTTCTTGCTGCGCAATATAATAATCTGTGGTATCTGTGTAACCTATGTGAGAAAAAAACATATCTGAGCGAAATGACTGACAACGAGCTGACATACGAAATACGCGGAGCTATCTTTGACGTGTATAACACACTTGGTCCTGGTTTGCTAGAATCCGTTTATGAAGAGGCCTTGACCTTTGAGCTCCAGCAACGTGGTTTAGAGGTTATCCGACAGATGGAAGTTCCTATCATGTACAAGGATAATGAGCTTAAGACCCCTCTTCGTTTGGATTTACTTGTTGAGAATCAGGTTATTGTTGAGCTAAAGTCAGTTGAAGAAATGAAACCTGTGTTTGCTAAACAACTACTTACTTATCTAAGACTTCTTGACAAACATGTGGGAATTCTTGTAAACTTCAATACACATAATCTTAGAGAAAGCATTAAACGAATAGTTAATTAAAGTCATATAGACGACACTAATTACACGGGTTTGTTTTTGCTTACCTGTTGTGCGGTAGCCGCTCACCAACGGTGAGCAATAATCTGTGAAATCCGTGAAATCAGTGTGACAAAAAAACAAACATAATCAGAGTGAATTATGACATCATTCGCAAATAATGGAAAACTAAAGCTGTTGATTATCGTAGGCACGCGCCCGGAGATCATCCGCCTCGCCGCGGTCATCAACAAATGCCGCCAATATTTCGACTGTATCTTGGCCCACACCGGCCAGAACTACGACTATAACCTCAATGGCGTCTTCTTCAAGGACCTGAAGCTCGCCGACCCCGAGGTCTACATGAATGCCGTCGGCAACGACCTGGGCGAGACCATGGGCAACATCATCGCCAAGAGCTATCAACTCATGGTGGAGATCAAGCCTGATGCCGTCTTGGTCTTGGGCGACACCAACAGTTGTCTCAGCGTGATTGGCGCCAAGCGCCTGCACATCCCGATCTTCCACATGGAAGCCGGCAACCGTTGCAAGGACGAATGTCTGCCCGAGGAGACCAACCGCCGCATCGTGGATATCATCAGCGATGTGAACATGGCCTACAGCGAGCATGCCCGTCGCTACCTCGCCGACTGCGGCCTCCCCAAGGAACGCACCTACGTGACAGGTAGCCCCATGGCTGAGGTGCTGCACAACAACCTCGCCGAGATCGAGGCCTCTGACATCCACCAGCGTCTGGGTTTGCAGAAGGGCAAGTACATCCTTCTGAGTGCCCACCGCGAGGAGAACATCGACACTGAGAAGAACTTCTTGTCGTTGTTCAACGCCATCAACAAGATGGCTGAGAAGTATGACATGCCCATCCTCTACAGCTGTCACCCCCGCAGCCGCAAGCGTCTAGAAGCGAGTGGGTTTCAGTTGGACAAGCGCGTCATCCAGCACGAGCCTTTGGGCTTCCATGACTACAACTGCTTGCAGATGAACGCCTTCGCAGTGGTGAGCGACAGTGGCACCCTGCCTGAGGAGAGCAGCTTCTTCACCAGTGTGGGACATCCTTTCCCGGCCATCTGCATCCGCACATCGACCGAGCGTCCCGAGGCCATCGACAAAGCCTGTTTCATCATCGCCGGCATTGACGAGAACTCGTTGTTGCAGGCCGTCGACACGGCGGTCTCCCTCAACCGCGATGGTCAGCACGGCATCCCCGTACCCGACTATGTGGATGAGAACGTGAGCACCAAGGTGGTGAAGATCATCCAGAGCTACACGGGGATTGTGAATAAGATGGTCTGGCGGAAGTGATATATAAACATCAGAAAAACCAGAAAAAGCGGAAAAAAGCCCCGCCCCTTTCCGATATTTCTGGTTATTCCGATGTAAAAAGAAAAGAGCAAACGATGTTGTTTTCTACATCCATAATAGATGCGAGAAAAGTTGAACATCGGAAAAAACAGAAGCAAATCCCCTTTCCGTTTATTCTGGTTATTCCGATGTAAAGAAAAAAGGAAAAAAAGTAGATGTTGATTTCCACCGCCATATTTGACGAGCTGACCGCTCAGGCCAAGGCTTCGCCCAGGCTGAGGATGAACCTCGACCTGCGCAACACCCCCGCCGACCAGAGCCAGCGCATGCTGAACGCCTTGGAGCCTGGCACGGTGATGCCCATCCACCGCCACCGCCACACCTCCGAGACCGTGGTGGTGCTCCGTGGCAAGGTGAAGTGGGTCTATTACAACGACAAAAAGGAGGTCACAGACACCTTTATCGTGGCCCCCGGCAGCGACCTCGTCGGCCTCAGCGTCCCCATCGGTCAGTGGCATTCCTTGGAGTGTCTGGAGACGGGCACAGTCATCTTCGAATCCAAGGACGGGCCTTATGAACCGATGCGGGAAGAGGATGTGATGGAGTAGGAACACGGGTTTTTTTGAACACGGATTGGCACGGATTGAACGGATGATTGTTTGCGACGGTGTCGCAAAGTTACTTGGGAAGCAAATCTGACGTAAATCTATCATAATTCTTTGCTTCGCCTCAATACGGAAAGATGTTTGCCAAGAATGATTGTTTGGTGGAGATAAGGTAAATACTATTCCTCGCCCCCGTCCGTTGGACGCAGAACGTGCAGCACATGCTCGCCGCCGGCATGACGGAGTTCGTGGAGTGCGGCCCGGGGCTGGTGCTTACGGGATTGGTGGGGAGGATGATGAAGGGGTAGGGGAACACGGAGGAATTGTTTTTTTTGAACACGGATTTGCACGGATTGAACGGATGAGGTAGTAGGGAAACAAATCTTACGTAAATCTAATTTAATAGACGGCGGCCTGTCCTAATCGGAGGGCCGCTTTTGGAAAAGAAGACGGCTTGGCTGATTGTCTAGGCCGACATCATCGGACCCATCGCACAAAGCGCGCGCGGTTAGTGAGCCCTGAGTTTATCGAAGGGTCGAACCATCCCCGCCCATCATTGCGGACTTGTTCCGCAATCGGCCAGGCCCACGCACCCAGCCCGGTGGAGGGTGGGAGGAGCCCGGGTGGAAAAGAGGAGGCGTTATCTTGCGGGGTTTTGGTTTTTTGTATAATTTTGCAGCAAATACTTCTACTATGTGCACAAGAACGATTAGAATCAACGATACGCTGATAGAACAGGTGAGACCCAACTTTCCTGATGACGAGGCTTTGCAAACCTGGATGGAACAGCAGCTAGAGGCGGCTCTTATCCAGTTTGCTACGGAAAAGCATCCTACTCCGCCCTGTTCTTACACCGATGAGGAAATGTATGCCATCGTAAAGCAGCGCCTCCAAAGCCTTGAAGACGGTACCGCCAAGCTCATTGATGGTGATGAAGTGTTCGCACAAATCCAATCCCGTTATGGCTTTAAGGCATAAATGGCTTGAAGAGGCACAAGCGGAATTAAACGAGACCGTAGATTATGTGTTTCGTGAGTTTGGGGAACGAGTGGCTGAAAGGGTTTACGCTGAAGCGAAGGGTTGTGCCCAACGGTTGACACAGTTTCCTGAGATGGGAATGCGGTATAAGGATCTTCTCTTTAAAGGAAACGAAGTGAGGATTTTTCGGATGCGGGAATCGTCAATCATTTATTGTCACGATAATGAAACGATTTTCGTGCTTTCTTTTTGGAATAATCGGCGTGATGATTCTACAATAGATGAATTGTTGTCAGAGCGTTGATGCGGCGGTGGAAAAAATATGTGTATCTTTGCAAATTGAAAAATAATAGAAATGGATTATGTGCACAGTAACGATTGATGTTGACGAGAAAACGCTTCGTGATGTGAATCCCAATCTTTCCGACATCGCCGCCATTCGCGAATGGGTGCAGCAGTTGATAGACTGCCGTATCCAGGAGATGTTGGAGGAGGATACTGAGACTATGAGCATCGAAGAGGCTCGTGAAATGACTCTGAAAGCGGTTAGGGAGGAATACGCTTTGGTATGAAATACGTAATTAGAAAGCGGTGTGCCCAGAAGATAACCACGTTCTATCGTAATGTCTCTAGGAAGTACAAACACACCTATTCACTGGAGCTGATGGAAAAGAATGTGACTGAAGCCTATGACTCCATATTTCAGATCGAGAGTACACTAGTGAGGCGACAACCAACTATTGCCCGTTGGAAAGGCTATCACATGGCCAACACCGACAAATGGTACTTTGCTTACACATTCGACGGCGAAACTGTAACTGTTATAGATGCTTGTCATGCGCAGAATATGCATGATAAAACAAATGACAAATAATTTGGTTTAAAGTTGAAGCCTTGCCTGGATGTTTGAGTGTGTGGCTTTTGTTGGTTTGTCTGGTATTACGATGTGGTGATGATGGCGTTTTTTGAGGGGGAACAAGTCTGACGTGAATTTTACATATATGTTCTACTTTGCTGCGCTTATTTGGATGGCGATTTTGGAACTATTAGTATTGATAACCCTTTTTTATCAACTTATTATAAATAAATGGAAATAGACAGAAAGAATATTGAGGATTGGGCAAAACAGTATTCTTCCCAATCTGATTTTCCTCTTCTTGTGTCAATGATGGTGTATGCTACCCTGGCTCCTGGCGATTATTCTTTCATTCCATGGGGGAGTGCGGTTAATATTGGTGGATGGGATGGATTGGTGTATTCTGATAAAGGATCAGGTTTTATTCCCGCAGGACGGAGTATCATAGAATTTGGGACGAACACTGATTACAAAACCAAAGCAGAAGGAGATTATAACAAAAGAATCGATGGTAAAGGTGATGTGATAGACATATCACAAACAACCTTTATTTTTATGACACCCCGTTGTTGGAAGGGATGTGAAAAGTGGCAAGAAGAAAAGAAAAAAGAGAAAGTGTGGAAGGATGTGCGGGTTTTTGATTCTCGTGGCATAGCTGACTTATTGAAAAACACGAAATCAGTTTCTTCCTGGTTGTCAAGAAAGATTGGTTTGTGTCCAGAAAGAGGTGTGGTGGATGCAGAACGATACTGGACAGAAGGAAGTGTCTCTCCTGTCATTAAACTCAATCCGCACTTTTTTGTTGCAGGAAGAACTGAACAGTTGGCATCGTTGGAGAAAACAATTACTGCGGAAATCCCTATCGTTGGTGTTTTGGCATCAAGTAAAGAGGAGGCTCTTGATTTTATTCTTGCAGCCGGTATGTCGTTTTCAGGAGACAACAATAAACGTTTCCAATCAAAAGCTTTAGTGGTTACTGATACAGATGCGCTTAGAAGTTTGCCTACCAATCAACATCTAATAATTATACCAACGTTTGAAGATGCACGTCCCCTTTATACTATGGCTCTTGAGGGAAATTGCGTGCTTATACCTTTGGGGGCTGATACCGATTATCAACAAGAAAAAATAGAGCTTACACGTCCAGATAAGCAGGAATTGGTAAGTGCTTTGGAAGAATGTGGATTAGATCACGGCCGAGCTGATATTATAGTGAGGGATACTACATGTAGCATTACTGCTATTAAAAAGAGTCTTGGTTTTTTCGTACAACGGGCGGAATGGCTGAACAATGAGAATGTGGCTGAACTGTTTGCAGCACTTCTCTGTGGTCGTTGGGATGAAAAAGAAGAGGGTGACAAGCATATTATCGAACAATTGACGGAAAAGACGTATGGCGAGTACCGTCAAATGATGGTAAGATGGAGCGCTTTGCCACTTTCGCCCGTGCTGCAAATAGGTACTACCTGGCGTATTGTTTCCCCATTGTCTTTGTGGGCTGATCTCAAAAATCATTTGGCTGTCGATTGGCAGGATTTGCTAAAAGAGGTGTGCCTGAAAGTGTTTCTCCCTTCTGGTTCTGATATGGGAGAAAAGCATTCCTTTCAGTTACGCGATGGATTGTTGCAATCTTTGATTATTGTCGCTTTGCACGGTCAGCGCTTAGGGTTCATTGGTAATGGACAGGAATATGTCAATGGTATTGTTGAAGAAATACTGAGGCGAGATACTTCTCAGCAATGGAAACACATACACTCTTCTTTGATGTTGTTTGCTGAGGCTGCCCCCGAGGTGTTTATCAAATATGTTCGTGAATCATTGGCCAACCCAGAGCACTCCATCATTAGTCTATTTGAAGAAAAAGATGGTTTGTTTTTCCCCGAAAGTTTTCATTCCGATTTGTTATGGGCTCTTGAGGGGCTGGCATGGGCACCTGAATACCTGAAAGAAACAACAGAACTGTTGTTGGAACTGACCGAGCAGGATCCTGGTGGAGCGTTGGGTAATCGGCCTTTCAACAGCTTGATAGAGATTTATAATCCATGGATGCCGCAAACCTCGGTGGACAACAAAACAAGATCTATCATCCTTAGAGGATTCATTGATAAGAAGTATTCCCGAATGTGGGATTTGTTGTTGGCCCTATTGCCCCAAGTTGGCATGGTCTTTTCTTTCACACATAAGCCACGATGGAGGCAATTTGATTATGAATTAGCGGAAGGCAATCCCAAGGCTACGCCATATCAATTCATTTCGGATGTTGTAGATATGATAAAGACCTCCTACGACGGCTCTGATAAAAAAATGGCGGAACTTATTAACCACATTGAGCCGTTGCCACATAAGATTCGCAAGGATTTAATTGACTGGATAGGGGCAACGGTGAAGAGTTTGAAAGGACTTTCTGTGGAGACCTCAAAAGCGCTTCGTGAGACTTTGTGGTATCAGGGGCTGCAAGGGCGTCGGGATGAAACGGATTTTAGCGATGAGGAATTAAAAACCATAAAAAAGGCATACGAGGATCTAGTTCCCCAAGATGCTGTCCAAAGGGATTTATGGCTGTTTGACGAGACGTTCCCTCACCTGCCCGTCCCCAATAATGACATAGAAGACACTGATGATAGTAACAAGGAATGCATGAGGCTTCGCGAGGAGGCTTGTCGCAAATGGCTTGCTGTTCTTGGTGTGGATGAAACAATCGGGTTGAGACAAAGAGTGGGCGAACCTGTCACGTTGGGAACTACTTTGGCCCGCTTCGACGAACCCGAAGAGTTGCTCGTTAAAGTGGTGTCGTTACTTGAAAACGATGATGATTACGCTTTTGCACGCAGTTATCTGGCTGAAAAAGAAAAGAAGATTGGCGAAGATGCAATGATTGGGTTGTATAAGACTTTCGCTAAGAAGGGACGGTCTGTTGAAAACAATGTAAGGTTCTTATGTTGCTTGAATCAATCACTCGATCTTTGGAAATTGATAGAAACACTATCTACAGATATACAATCTGAGTATTGGCGCAGGATACATGTGTTTTTCTTTGGTCCCGATGCCAATAGGACTTTGTATGCAGTCGAAAAACTGATAGAAGTAGGAAGAGCCATCACTGCGATGAACGGTTCTTGGCATTATGCCGACAGATTTCCTACGGCTGTTCTCCAAAATGTACTGGTCAAAGCGATAAGCAAACCAATTGAATCGAATGCCACAATAGATTATATATCAGCGGAAGCCTACTTGGAAAAATTGCATAAAAGAACTGATAGGAATGAGGCAGATCTTGAGGTTTTGGAATGGTATTACCTGCCTTTGATGAAGCATTACCCCAAAAAGTTGGATGTCGAGTTGTTAATCAAACATCTGAATCATGAGCCGGATTATTTTGCTGAATTGTTGACCTATTTGTTCATTCCCGACGGGGGTGTGTCAAAAGACGAAACACCATCAAACGACGAGGAAAGAGAAAAGATGACGGCTAATGCGCAGCGGGCTTATACATTGTTTGACCTATGGAAGGATATTCCAGGTGTGGATAAAGATGGATTAATTGATGTTGACTATTTGAGTGATTGGTTTGATAAAGCCATTAAAGCGGCTAAATCTCGAAAACGGGAAAAGGGTGCTTATATTCAATTGGGTAAATTGTTTGCCCAGTATCCTGAAAAGTCTGAATATTGGCCGGCAATGGATTTATTTGGCCTTATGGAAACAGTGAAATCCGAATCGTTCTTTAGAAATTATGAATGCGCCATGTTCAATAAGCGTGGCTTTACCTCTCGCGGGCCCTATGAGGGTGGAGATATTGAACGTGACAAATCCAATTATTTCAAGGAGTTATATAAAAAGTGCGCTGTTTCATATCCCAAAGTGGCAAAAGTGTTCAACAGCTTGGCCAAACAATATGAAGGTATGGCTAAGGAAATGGATGATGAAGCTACTATTTCTCAATTAGATTATTAAAGTGTTTATGGATCCTTTTATAAGTGGTGTAATAGCAAGCGTGGTTGCCAATGGCCTCACAACTTTGGTTCCACAAATGTTTCAAAGAAAGCTGGATACTAAGGTGAAGAAAGCTTATGTGCGTGCTTTGGAAAGATGGACAAAACACGATGTTGAGTGGGAAAGCCGCAAGTATAAGGAGCGTTTAGTGGATTTGATAGACTATATACAAAATCCACAAGGGAGGAATCGCCATGCTTCGGATAAAGAGTTACTCGAATATTACAAGGAAGAATTAAGGAAAGACACGGAAGTTTGGTCCTTAATTGAGGAATCGCTCCTGACAAGTATCTCCTCGTTGCTCCAAGATACAAATCGCTTGGCTCAGGACATTAAGTCTTATCATGACCAATGCCAGATTTCTCAAAAAGAGTTCTTGGAGGGTCAAGAGCGATTGTTGGATTTGCAATTGCGAAGGAACATTAGCTCTGGTAAATATCTTGAGGATACTTATCTTGAGGTTGATGAGTTGAAAGAACAGCTACGTTTCTTTGTTGATCCTTTTCTGTTTTTTCAGTTAAGTTGTGAGCGAACAGCAAGGTTGAATTTCGACAATCTCAGATGGGTGCTGGCTGAACAGAAGAATGAGAGTTTTGAATTTGATACCGCTATTGCTGTTGGGAATAGTAGTCAACCAGCTGATTTTGGACTTCTTTATGAGGCGTCAAGACGTTTGTCGGATTACTTGTTGGCAAAACATAATGAATTGCATAGTGGAGGAAACATACGTTACTTCCATTCACGCAAGATAAAGGATATTCTTGACCTTAATAACTGCATTCACAAGAGGTTTTTCATTCTTACCTCAAAAGCAGGACAAGGAAAGACTAATGTGCTTTGCGACCTCACAAAGAATGTTCTTATGCGTCGTGGAATTCCTGCGGCCTATTTGAACGGGTATGAGTTGGAATCAGGTAATGTTGAAGTGAGTTTTGCTCACAAACTGTTTTCCACAAAAAACTATTCGCTTGACGATGTCCTCATGGCGGCTAAATGCTATTGCGAACAGCAAAAAGTGCCGTTTGTCTTCATCATTGATGGCTTGAACGAGAACGGCACACCCCATCAATTGCGTGCCGGCATGGAAACATTTTTAAGTACGGTCTTGCAGTATGATTTTGTGAAAGTGATTGTATCATGTAGGACGGAGTATTATGACACGCATTTTTCTTCGATCGGCAAGTTGTTTGAGGATGACACTATCATTCAAAGGGATATCAATGGCCGTCTTGATGAGTATTGGAAAAAACTCAAAGAACTCTATTTCAAGCATTTTTCGATTAATTGTGTAGATATTACAGACCATATTAAGAATGAGTTTTGCGAGAATTTGCTGTTGTTTAGGATATTTTGTGAAGTAAACGCTGGAAAAAACCTGACTGTTATTCATAGTATAGCCAAAGAGCCTTTGTTTGATGCGTATTGTGAAATAATGATATCCAGGGTTGCCGCTGAATTGATAAGCGATGGATGCAGTTTGGCCACGGATACTTTTATAGCTGATTTTTTGAAAAAAGTAGTTGGTCGAATGGTTGAAAATGACTCGTTTGCCAACATGCCGCTATCGACGCTGTTAGTTAATGCCGATATTCAACAGCGTGAGGTTGTCAATAGGTTCTTGGACAATAATGTCCTGGTGCGAAAGGATCTTAAATCGGTCAGCAGCAGCCCTTTTGCAAATATGGAAGTGGTTAATTTCACTTTCGATGAATTTAGGGATTATTTGGTTTCGCATTATTTAATAGATGTTGTATTGCCAGAGAGCCAAACCGATTTCAGCGGTTATGTGATAAAATACACGGACGCATCACATATGCTTTCAGAAGGCCTTACAACATTTTTGTTCTCATACATCAAGAGGATAAAAGAACCGTTTGCTTTGGAAACAATACAATCTCAGCCGTGGTATAAATTGGTGTTTAGGGATCTGATTTGGGACGTGGAGGAGAAGGATGTCACCGATGATGATATTGTATTAATTAAGCAGTTCTTGCGTGAATGTGATATAAAAGTGTCAAGAAACTTGGCCTACTGGGAAAGGTGGAATACTGATACGTTTAAGCGAATTAATATTAAATTGCTCTTGGAACATCTGTCTTCTTTAGATGGTGCGGGGTTACGTGATTTCTTCGATAAAACATGGTCTGACACTTCAAGAAAAGGGTATTATTCCATGTATGATTATCGTGACCCGTCACCCCGTGAAAGTTTTCTTGATGATGTTCGTGGTTTGATTGAAAACGACGAACACTCGTTGGAACATCCTGAGCAACGTAATCTTTTCGAATTGGTGCTGTATATGGCGGTCGTTGAT
Source organism: uncultured Bacteroidales bacterium (assembly GCA_900318265.1). Taxonomy (GTDB): domain Bacteria; phylum Bacteroidota; class Bacteroidia; order Bacteroidales; family F082; genus Limimorpha. The sequence goes on from ONKA01000003.1 coordinate 212,731, forward strand.
TATACAGCACGTATGGTGTACGATGATTATTTCAGCTATACAAACGACGAACGGCAAATTAAAGATATTGTGTTGGTAACCAAATGTGTTGAGCTTAAAAAACTTGTAAAGAGATGGCTGTAAAGAATAAAACATATTGTTATTCATTCCCATATAGTGAACACTTGAAGGTTGTACATAAAAAGCTTACCTTAGAGGGATTCCTGGCTAATGCTGGTATTAATGGTGGGTTTGGCGAGAATATGTTCTCTAAAATCTATAACAGCGTTATGGCTGAAGCAGAGAATATGGAAGACCTGTATGAGCGTTATTATAAGCCTGAATACGATAACTTTAGGGAATTCATAGATGCAAAGTTCGCCGTTCCAAATGAAGCGTTGGAGGCTCTGATGAATGGATTGGAGGAGAATGAGAACTATACGCTAATACGGTATGATTCGTTGAATTACGGAGTGAATGATGTTGATGAATTCATATACGGTGAAGAATACGGCGAAAAGTTTACGAAACTCTTTTTATTAAGCCTATGAAAATCAAGACAGACTTTGTAACCAATAGCTCTTCAACCTGTTTCATATTAATGACGGAAGGTGAGTTTACCCTTGACAAATTCTTAAAGGCGGCTGGTATTGATAAGGATTCGCCCTTTCAGGATATGTTTCAGGAAATATTCAAAATATTCAGTGATGATGTACAACCAGCACGTGAGTTTGCCCGTAATCATCGCTGGTGTAAAGGACGTCCTTTTGAGCAGTTTGTTGCAGAAATATTCTCGGAAAACACATTACAACGTGTGAAAGATGCGGAAGCTAGGGGAATGACGGTTTATATGGGGGACCTATACAGTGATCACGGTGTATTGGAATGTTTGCTGTGCACGAATTGTTTCATTATTGACGGTCAAGGATTGGTAATCGATGCCACAAATGATGGATGGTAATGTGATTGTACGGCACTTTGAGCAGGAGCATTATCGGGTTTTGTTCAATCAACGAACAGGATTCTTTATGCGTTGTGAAGATGAAGGTTATCCAGAACCTTTATGGAGTAATCACGGACCAGAGCTTTTGGATATCTCCATAACCAACTATTGCAAAAGAGGCTGTGCTTTTTGTTATCGTTCATCGTCTACATCGGGTAAACACATGCGCTTGTCGGAATATGCGAGTATAATTGGTCAGGCATGTAAAATGGACGTTTTGCAGGTGGCTTTGGGTGGAGGAAATCCCAACCAACATCCTGAGTTTATCAAGATTTTGGAATTGACAAGAAAATCGGGTATTGTTCCTTCTTTTACTACCAACGGAGAAGGACTGTCAGACGCAATCTTGGACGCTACCGCTGAGTTTTGTGGTGCAATGGCGGTAAGCTATTATCCATCAAATGGAAATGATTTTTATGACGACTTGTTTGCCCGAACTAGCGATTGTAAAATAAAGACCAATCTGCACTTGATTATTTCGACAAGCACTGTTGATGACATAGAGTCGCTTTTGGAGTATCCACCATCATGGTTTGATAAAGTGAATGCTTGCGTTTTTTTGAATTATAAGCCCGTAGGACGAGGAATGGGACAAGGTGATAAAGAAATTTTAAGTTGCGAAAGGGCAGAAGAATTCTTTAGAAAAGTGTCAAAAACCAATAAGAAAATTGGTTTTGACAGTTGTTCGATTTCAGGCATTGCACGCTGGCTGGATGTTCGCTCCGAATTGGTTGAATCATGTGAAGCCGCAAGGTTTTCGGCGTTTATCAGCGAGGATTTAAAAATGTATCCTTGCTCGTTTATGGCAAATACTGAGTCATTTGGCGATTTAAGAAAAGACAGAATGGCAGATATATGGCAATCGCATCCCGCTTTTGTTAAGCACAGAGAAGCAATACGTAAGAACTCATGTATAGGTTGCATTCATCAAGCTGTTTGTAAAGGAGGATGCGTATTTTTGCCAGAAATTAACCAATGTGTGTGGGGTGGGGGCACATAAACGGCCTATAGGGAGACGATGTTATGTGTGAAGCTGCAATGCGGTGCCAAATGATTAACAACATAGTATTATTTGGTCATCATTTGCCTCTTATCCTGAAGTTTGTTTTGGTTTAGTGTTTGATTACAAAGTTTTGTTATTTTTGCAACAAAATATCTAAGTGGAAATGGTAGAACACCTGACAATAAGAAATTTTGGACCGATAAAAGACATGGATGTCGTTATCCGTCCGTGCACGATTTTCATAGGCACACAAGGTAGTGGCAAAAGCACTGCTGCCAAAGTTTTGACCATCTGTCGAGATCTAAGTTGGTATCTTTCGATTATCAATCACGATGATAACGTTATTGAACCTTTTAGGAAGTTTTGTATTGACGAGTATTTCCAAGCCGATTCTTATTTGTACTACGAGGATCCTGATGGATTAATTGAGGTGGTTTTCCAAAATGGAGCTTTTGAGTTGAAGTCGGAAGCATTATCCATAGATAGCATCAAAGAACTCTTGTCGGACAAGATTTTGAGTGAAAACAAATCATTATTGGCTAGCATTGGAGTTAAAGATGTTTTAAAAGAAGATCTTCAGAACCAACAGTTGTACGCCCCGTTGCTTCGAGCTAATTCCAGGATGATGCTTTATATTCCTGCTGAACGAAATTTGGCGGGCTCCATGTCAAAGGCTCTTGCAAGCATGATTGTGGCTAAAATTCCTCTATACGATGCCCTGATTGAATATATGAGCATTTTTGAAAAAGCCAAAAACGACCTTAAAGAGTACTTTGTTCCATTTATGGGCGTTTCGTTTTCCATGAACGACGGACAGGAGAAAATTTGGATGGGTAAAGGAAGCGATCGGCATAATCCTTTGCCTCTGCAGTCATGTTCTTCGGGTTTACAATCTGTATTGCCTTTGTTGATGTCAATAGACTATTCTCTGAAAGCTGCTTGTTTCGATGCTTTCGCTATAGAAGAACCCGAGCAGAACCTTTTCCCCTCTAATCAGAGAGAATTAGTCTATCACCTTGTGGAGAAATATCGTAATAGTAAGATGAGAGGAATGGTGATGACAACGCACAGTCCCTATATCTTGAGTTGCATGAATGTAGTGTTGTTGGCAGGCTTGCTATATGAGAAATACGGATTGCGTGATGAAGTGGTGCAAATCATTGGTGAGGATCATCATTTGTTGTCCTCCGATGTTGCCGTTTATAGGTTGGATCCTTCTGCCTCGTCTTTTTGTGTTGACCTAAAGAACTCTAATACAGGGCTGATTGGAATCAACGAACTCGATTCTGCCTCAGAGTCTATCGGTGAGGATTATGACCAACTCTACAAGTTGTACGTCCAAGAATTGAGAAAGAAATAATGTCGATAGGAATAGACCCCATAGATAAACTGCGACTTGGTGTTGCTTTTGGCAAACGTTTTGAGAAGGCTTGGACGGTTAGGGCTGACAATCGATTGCTTGTAATAGATGACGACGTCGACCATGTTTCAAAGTTTTCTGATTCCGAAGACGACGAACCAAGGGCTTTGGTGGTGTTGAACGAGAAAAACAAGCTCATTGTTTTGTTGGCTATTGATCACCAATTGATCGACAATCATCCAGGTGGCATAGCAGATTGTGCTGTTTTTGATGAGAATAAAATAGAGTTTGTGGAGTTTAAGACCAACGCCTATGGTAATTCGGAAGAATCCATTAGGGACACATTTGACAAGGCTTGCAGTCAGCTGAAGGAGACGTTGGTCGTGTTTAAAAACCAGCTTCTCGCTGTCGGTGTTGACCTCTTTGAAGCCATGGTTGTAGAATGTCGAATCGTCGTTGCACACAGATTTCCTCGGGCTACTGCCACCAAACAAGATTATTGCCTACAGTTTGCTTCCGATACTAATGGGATAGAGCTTTTCTTTGAGAGGCAGGTTTGTTTTGTGTAGAAGAAAAACAGAATTCCTTCATGTTTTTTAGGCTTTGCCTGGTTGTTTTGGGCGGGGCTTTTTTTGTGGGGGTGAGGAAGCAAAAGAAAAAACATACTCAAGTAATTCAATCTCATGCCCAACACAATAACCATATTCCTTGCATCCTCTTCGGAACTAAGTAGGGAAAGACAATACATAGGGAACAGAGTGAGGATAATGAACGAAGAATGGGAGCAGCGTGGCATCCGCATTATCCTCAATATTTGGGAAGACTATGCCCCTGAGTTTACGGGGGAGCGAAAGCAGACGGATTATGACCTGAATCTCGTCGACAAGAGTGACATTGTGTTCGGTATGTTCCGGAAGATCTGCGGTAAATATTCTCAAGAAGAGGTGTTACGGGGTTATAAAAACAATCCCGCTACGCTGCATTGCTATAAATTACCGTCGAACGATGACTCGGCAGTACGAGCATTCGAGAGGACCATCGGCATTGCCATGGAAGAGGCTGTTGATATAGAAGATATCTGGCAAAGGATTCAGAAAACGACGGAGGAATACATCACAGCCCATCATCCTGCTCCAACGGCTTTTCCGACACAAAAGAAAGAACGGATTTATGCCACATTGGGTGAGGACCTGCGGATGGAAGAAGATGCCCTCGGTAATATGATACGTGGTCTTGACGATCTGGCGGAACGACAAATAGGCATCCGATGCTCAATGCTGCCTTTGATGGACAACAAGAGAATTGGCGAGAGTGACTATTATCTGGCTCTGCTGAACGATGTTCTTGATGCACACAGCCGTGATGAGTTTTTGGCTGCATATCATGGTTTGACACGCAAAAAACATCCGTCGGCCATGGCTCCTTTCCAGAAAAAAGGTGGCAAGGTCACCGACTATGATACCGATAATGAGATTACATCGTTGATGTATCAGCCAGGCAAGGAGTTTTTCCCTATAGAATACGAGAGTCTGGATACCATCAAGATGACGCTACTCGTTCACCTGTTGCAGAAGAGTCAGGTGATGTCACCGGACAATGCATTTGCCATAGGCGAAAACGGCAATCTGTATTTCGGCAGCAGATGGATAGTAGATACAAGCAAAGCCTTGGGATTAAGCACGGAGCAGGTCTCGGAGTTTGTGGTGCAAGTGGAGTTGCTGGAGTTGATGATGCCAGCAGTACCAAAGCTGGGTATGGAGGCCAGGCTGCGTGACGAGATACGCGAACTACTGTCGGCTGACGACCTCAACGAAACAGATGCAAGGGCATTGGTGGAAAAGTGCACGAGCCTGATAGCTTTCTTGAAGAGGAACGTCGGACGGTTCTATCAGCCGGACTACGTATTGCGGATGATGCTCCTGCGAATAGCCTGCAACGATCGCTATAGCGAACAAATAGGCCTTACGCCAGACGTATATTACAAGGAATTCATTGATTATGCCGACAGGTATTCCATAGCAGACGTCATCGTAGAAGAGATGCGCATCAACTTGGCAAATGCCTTTGCCCGAAGCGGACAGGAAGACGAGGCCATGCGCCTATTTGGTGTGGTGAGGCGTAATATGAAGCGCTTCGATTTGGCCAACAAGGTGTTGCGCCCCAAACTCTTTTTGCTATATTACAATGCCTTGGCGGTACTTTCGACCATCCGGCAGGAAGAGGAACTAAACCAATGGGCAGCAGAACTGGAGAGTCTGATAAAGCAGTGGATAGCTGAAGATGCGTCATTGGTTTATTACAAGTGCTATCCTACAGCATTTCGCATCGATGTGTTGCCGGTTGATGTGCTAGCGGATGAGCGTAAGCTGTCGGAAGCGGAAGGGATGTGGAAAGAGATGCTGGCATTGTCCTCCAACTATTCGGACGACAGATATTCCTATCTACAGGCTGTCCAGGGGTTGACTAAGACGTTGTCAAGATATTATGTGGACAGGGTTTCGGTGGGTGGATTGGCAATGGATGTGAGAATGTCGTATGCCCGAAAGGCCCAGTCTTATTTAGATGATGAGGAAGTGCTGTGTCGTGAACTGATGATGTATGCCAGGGAAGAGGCATTGAAGCACTATGCAGCGTTGCTTCACAATCGCGGGTTTCTGCAGACGAAAATGGGGGAGGTTGAAAAGGCGTTTGCATCGTATTTACATTGTCTTGACATCAGAAAAAGATTGTTCACCAATATGCCGACGGTAAGCCGCGAGGACGATGTGGCGGAAACGATGGTGAATATCGGTGCTCTCCTGCTTGAAACGCCCGGGCGGTTTGTCTCGAACAGTCCCGAGATAAGGACAGATGCCCTTTATTATGCAGAAATCGCCCTAGAGATTTACGCACGACATAATGACGGCACACTATACCACGCTACCAATGTGTTTAAGGCACGTCTGCTGAAAGGGACGGTGCTTTACCATAAGGGTGTGGATGAACACCAGAAGCAGGAGGGACTCGCCATTTTGCGTGAAGTGAAGCAATGGGATGAGGAAAACCCCGAAAATTATTATCATGGTACCATCATGAATGAATTAGGGAAAATTGTGACAGATGCCAAAGATTTATTTTAAAGATCACAGAAGAATAGGATTTGAAGTACTTGAAAACGAGTACTCGTTTGTGCTAAAGAGTATGTGCCAACGCTTATACCAAAAGATGCTCCGAAAATACCCAAAGATTTAATCAATCAATCGCTTCATAACGCCATAACTGCTAGAAACAAGATTGTTCATTCTGGCTTATATCAAATTGATTATGATCAAACAAAGAGTATGGTTTATGATTTGGGCAGAATACTTGCGTATTTAGACTTTTACGTTGGTTGTGATTGGGCTCATCACTTTTTTGAAAGGCCTTTAACCATTGGTTCTTCGAGTGAGGGTTTCCTTGACCACTAAAAACACCCATATTTGCCGTACGGCAGACCTGGGTTTGCCGCGCGGCAGATATGGGTCTCACGACGGTCAAAGGTGGGTGTTTTTTGGGGCGCGTTTTGCGACTGAAAAAACTTGGAGAAATTGAGAAAAAACACTGGCTTATTTCAAAAAAATGTTGTATCTTTACGGGCTTTTTTCGTGTTTTAAAACTACCTAATACCCCAACCACCATGTATTCCAAGGATTCATACACATTGCAAGAACGCGTCGAAGCCCTTATGCTCAACCTCGCCTACAGCTGCTCGCTGTTCACTACTCCCAAAGGCCGCAAGGCCTATGCCCATAGCCTCCTGGTGGAAATCCAAAACGTGATCCTCTATGTCAACGACGCCATCGACGTCATCCAATCCAACACGGAGCTGTTTCCCGTTGCCCCCGTATTCTATATGAATTTCAGCGCCCTCAAAAAGGAAGTCAAAGACGCCCTGAAAGAACAACGCAACAACCCCTGCCTCACCGAACAACACTTCAAGGCACTCAAGGAACTGAGCACCCGCCTCGAAGAGGCCCGCTCCAGACTCAACGGACCCGACCTGTGCCAGATGGTGAGCTGCTACGAAAAGGTCTGGAACCGTTTCTATATGAAATGGCCTGACATGCTGCACGAGGTGAAGGTGCAGACCCTCGCCGGCATGCCCCCCAAGCCCGACTCCCGCCGCCGCATCCTCAACCACGCCACCGAGGAGACCTTCACCCAGCTCAAGAACAATCCTGTCACCCACGCCCTCTATGACGACGACATCCTCCTCGACGACATCAGCACCAACGGCCACCTCATCCCGGAAGTCATCGCCCCCTCGCTCTACAAACACCGCATCGAACTCCGCGAGAACGCCTGCGTCTACGACTTCTTCCGTCTCTTCATGACCTACCAACGCTTCCGCGACGAGCTCGACAAACTGTCGGCCTACACGGCGGATGACGCGCAGCGACAGCTTGAGAAATGGTGGCTCGGCCTCGCCGACAAGGTGCACGAAGAAGTGCGCCCCGAATACCACGACCGCTTCCACACCCTCGCACTCGGCCTCTGCCACCAGCCCGACCTGGCCCAGGCCTTCATGAAAGGCACCCTCAACGAGCCTTTTAACCTCAAGCTCGCCTATAACCTCTTTGGCGTTATGAACAACAACGTCTTTACCACCTCCGTTGTCTCCACGCTTCGCAAGCGCTTTTCGGAGAAGCGCGTCGACGAGTATTTCAAGGCCTATCTCTACACGGCTTATGGAAGCTACACGTCGGAGCTGAATGAAACGCTGCTCGCGGTGGCACAGCACATTATCGACGAATGGAAGCAATAGCTGTTTTGGGATGAGGTTCCCGCCGAGGCGGAAACCTCACAGCCCCATGATAACCCGTGAGAAAGAATGATGGAACATGATGCTGTTCCATCATTCTTTTTTATTTTATTGTGAAACAAGGTTTTATGTGACTGCTAAAAATGATGTTCCTGTGATGCTTCCTAGGTCTTGACACGTATGACCCATTGTCTATCTTTGCCTCACCGATCTCGAGAAACGGCGTACTGGGAACAAATGATGAATACCTTATTAAGATGAAGAAAATGATTTGCGGCATCATCAAGGATGCCACCCAAGTGCAGCAGTTCGAAAAGAAAAACGGCGAGACCAACGTGAAATGCGTCCTTCACCTCGTGGCGCCCAGCGACGAGCCCTATCCTGAGGAATTGGCGGTGACGGTGTGCGGCGGCCTCACCCTCTACGCCGCTGCTGTGGGCAGCCCCGTGGCGGTGGAGTACGTCGTCCGCGTGTTTCCCTTCACGAAGAACGGCAAGACGATGTATGGCAATGATGTCTACGCCACCGACATCAAGCCCTGGGAGCCATGAGGCCTAGGTCGCACACGCCCACGCTCGTGCTCATCCGCGTGCAGTTCTATGAGGACTGTACCGTGGGGCGGCTGAGTGACACACCGGGCCGACTGCTCTGCATGACCCTCGAGTCGCGTTGGCATGACAAGGGACGTCGGCACGATGCGTCACTGCCCTCGTGTGTCAAGGCAGGCGACTATTACATGAAGTATCATTTCGATGCATCGTTACGTTATCCCTGCTGGTGCATGAGTGGCAGGCTGAGGCACAAGGCACGCCTCTGTTTCCTCGCCAAAGACGGCTCGGTGGCAATGCACACCACGGGCGACATCCTGCTGGGCTACCTCAGTCCCGAGGGCGACGGGGATCAGCCCTTCGACGGCCGCCTCTATCGTCCCGTGGAGGCCTACGAACGTCTGCGCGACTACTACTACGAACTGCGCGCCAACCATGGCGATTTCCTCCTGCGGGTGGAGCCCACCCTTGAGCCGGTGACGATTCTGCCCGCGGTGGAAGCGCCGGCGGTCAGGCCTGAGCAGTTCCATTTTGAGGATTACATTTTGCAAACGTTGTAAAGTGTAGAGTTTAGAGTTGAGAGTTTAGAGTAGTTGAAAGCTTAGAGTTGAGAGTAGTTGTTAGTGTAGAGTGTAAAGTAGGGTGGTTGAGGTTCCCGCCTGGCGGCGGGAATGGAGATGAGTGTTTGTTGTCATAACAGCGGCGGCAGTAGGATTTCACGTTGCGTAAGCATCATAAACCGCCGCTGTATAAAGAAACACAGCACATCTCCATTCCCGCGAAGCGGGAACCTCCCGCGAAACTGGTAACATCTATCCTGGGCTATTAACTATCAAAACATTAAAATTATGTCTAAAATTTTGGTTAAGGCTCAACAGCAGCCTGTCTACAATCTGAATGGTTCTGGTACTACCGGATTGGCCTACGTGTTGCGCCCGGTGCGCTACACCACCATGGGGTCTGCCGACATCATCAACTACTGTGTGGCCAACTCCATCGTGCCGAAGACCTACTTGAGCGCAGCGATGATTGCTTTTTCGCAGTGCATCCACAACTTCCTGCTCAACGGCCACTCGGTGGAGTTCCCCAACCTGGGCATTTTCTCCCTCACCTCGAGCGGCATCTCGGAGGCCGACATCAACAAGGTGGGCATGGAGCAGCTCCACAAGCTGAACGTGCGCTTTCTGCCTTGCACCGAGCTCAAGGCCGAGGTGGAGGCCGTCACCCTCGAGTTCGACGGCATCTACGACATCGCCGGCGAGGTCGTCGTGGGCGACCGCGGCGACGGCAACGTGAAGTCTTACAAGTACTACAAGAAGGTGCGCCGTGGGCAGGTGGGTGCCTCGGCGGGCACTTCGGCGGGCGCCGGTGCTTTGACCGGCTCGGCAAACGTCGCTTCTCTGGTCGAAACCCGTGACGAGGAGGACGAGGCATGAGCCCTCGTCTGAGCAAGGCCGTCCAGTATGTCCTCATCGGGGGCATGCTGGCGGCCGCGCTGGCCCTGATGGCGCTCAAGGTGGTGCTGCCTCCCGACGAGCGTAGCATCGACGCCATCATCGTCCACTGCACCGCCACACCGCTCGGCAGGGCGGTGACGGTCGACGACATCGACCGCTGGCACAAGGCGCGTGGATGGAAGGGCATCGGCTACCACTATGTGGTCGACTTGGAAGGGAAGGTGCATGCGGGTCGTCCCCTCGACCAGACGGGCGCACACTGCCTGGGTCACAACGCCCACAGCATCGGGGTGTGCTACGTCGGCGGCCTCGACGCGCAGGGACGTCCTGCCGACACGCGCACGCCCGAGCAGAAGGAGGCCATCCGCAAGCTCATCGGCATGCTGCAAAAAAAGTATCCCAATGCAAAAGTCTATGGTCACCGTCACTTCAACAACACGGCCTGTCCCTGCTTCGATGCCGACAGTGAGTATGGGACGCCGTAAGGGCATTGCCGCTAAAGGCATGTCATCCCTACGTGGGCATGTGGGGGGCTTGGGATCTATGCCTTTAGTGGCAATGCTACTACTCCTAATGCTCCTCTTTCCCCTCACCGCCTGTCGCAGCCACCGTCAGCGTGTGGAGACCTTCACGGTGGCGCAGCGGCAGGAGCGTCAGCTGACCCTCAGCGACACCTTATGGCAGCAGCTCAGCATCTGTTTCGACGATCTCGTCGTGGAGTGGCTGGCCGACAGCCTCCCCGCCGAGGGTAGTCCTCCGCCCATAGTCCGCCTCAAGGCGGCGCGGGCCGAGGTCAGCCATGAGGAGCGGTCGTCAGCGACGCTGGCAGCCCGAGTGCAGCACTCCGACACGGTGTCGCAGCAACAGGAAGAGGCATCGGTTGCGGGGATGGTGGCCGTTGAGTCCCAGGCTTGTCGAGGGGCCGGGACGCCGCGTCAGCGACTTTGGCTCTGGCTCTTGCCGTGGTTGGTGCTGTTCTTATGTGCTGGGTTCTTTCTATTGAAGAAGCGTTTCGGCTGGCCCCCTTGACGGGGCTGGCCGTTTTTTTGTGGTCTTTAGGCTTTTGCCGTTCATCAGAGAGCGTAAGTGGTGTGTCGGAGACACACACTCCTATTTACCCCATACGCAGTGTGGGGGAGGGCCCATCCACGGCGTGTCGGAGACACGCTACATCATGTATCGGGCGTAGTCCATAGGCAGCAGTGTCTCAAGGAAAAGGAACAAAAACATCAATAGTTTAACCCGAAAGCCCAAAGGGGTATGACGTTGAGATAAGCGTATTCTATCTCGTCCTTTACGATATAGGCATCGGAAAGGCCTTCGATTTGCCGCGAACCCTTGTTGCGGCCACCTACCTCAAAGGTGTATTTCCCGATCTGGAAGTCTGAAGCTTTTGACGATGTCACGGATTGGTTGACGCGCATCTGGTTGTAGAAGAAGGTCTCGCGTACGTTGCCCATGTCGGGGACGGTTTCAGAAAGCGCATACATCAATGTCGGATTGTCCAGATATACCTTCTCAACCTTTCCAAGCAAGCGCAATCCGCTGATGCTGTCGCGGAGCTGACCAATCATTCCAGCTCGTTCAAGTAGTACCAAATAGTCTTGTATGTTGTTTTTACTGACACCGATTTCAGTGGCCAGTTTGGACATGTTGGGCTTATAAGGCGCCAAGCTAGTGATGATGGTGAGAAGCAGTTTTAGCTTGTTGGCTGTCGAAGGCCGCAAGTCGGCGTACTGTGGAATATCGACGTCCATAGTCAATGAAACAATACGTTGGAGCCTGTTATAGAACCCTATCTCCCTCGAGAAAGGATAGTAGCCCCTTCTGAGGTATTCACGGAATAGGGGCATTGGATGCACGACATCTTCTATTTTGATGTCTTTTTCGAGAATCTCTTCCAGCGACCTGATGGGGCTGACGATGCCATGTTCAAACTCAAGGTATTCGCGAAACGATAGTCCCTGCATCTGTCGCAACAACACCCGTCGACTCAAGTCGGCCTCACCTTGAATAATGTCGAGCACCGACGAACCTGTGAATACGACATGGAGCGACGGGTGACTGTCGTATATGTTTTTCAGTTCTCGCGACCAATGGGGGTATTTGTGGACTTCATCGATGAACAGGTGCGTTCCCCCGTACAACTCAAATTCGTTGGCCAGGTCCAACAAGGTATGGTTGCTGAAGTAGAGGTTGTCGGCACTGACATATAGGTATTTCCCATCCCCTTGCTGCTCTTTGACGCGTTGCAGGAGTAATGTCGATTTGCCTACGCCCCTTGGTCCGATTAAGCCAATCATCCGGTCGTGCCAGGGGATGTTTTTGTACATATAGCGATAAAAAGAGGTTGGAGTTTGCTTAATAAGCTCATCCATAGCCTGATACAAGATCTGCTCATCCATAGTTATTCAGTTTTATTGCCACAAAAGTACATATTTTTCCCTTTGTGAGGCCAAAAATATAAAAATATTTCCCTTGAAGAGGGATTGATTTTAATAATTATTTCCCTCGAGGAGTGCTTAATGAAGCGCAAAAGCACACTACACCGCCCCTTTTGTGGTCTTTAGGCTTTTGCCGTTCATCAGGGTGAGTAAGTGGTGTGTCGGAGACACACACTCCTATTTACCCCATACGCAGTGTGGGGGAGGGCCCATCCACGGCGTGTCGGAGACACGCTACATCACCTATCGGGCATAGTCCAAAGGCAGCAGAGTCCATTTTGCATCAAGGCAAAAGGGACAAAGGAACCCGCAGGCATAGATCCCATGCTTACGCGCATGCCCACGTAGGGATGACATGCCTGCTAATTATCAACTGTCAATTCTCCATTCTCAATTAAAAAATTCTCTATCTTTGCCCCGTAAAAACCAAAGAAACACCACCATGCCAAAAAACCGCATTTACCTCTGCCTCGCCCACATGAGCGACGCCGGCCTCGAACAGAAATACATCAACGAGGCCTTCGCATCCAATTGGGTGGCGCCATTGGGGCCGAATGTGAATGCGTTTGAGAAAGATCTTGAAGATTTTGTCAACACCCCTAATTCTCAATTATCAATTCTCAATTGTCAATTAAATAAATGTGTTGTCGCCCTCTCGTCATGCACCGCCGCCCTGCATCTGGCCCTGTTGCTGCTAGGCGTGGGCAAAGACGACGAAGTGCTGAGCCAAACGTTCTCGTTTTGCGCTTCGTCCAACCCCATCACCTATTGCGGCGCCAAACCTGTCTTTATCGACAGCGAGAGAGACACCTGGAATATGGATCCGGTTTTGCTGGAACGAGCCATCCAAGACCGCATTGCCACTACAGGTCGTAAGCCCAAAGCCATCATCGCCGTTGACCTCTATGGCATGCCTGCCGACTGGAAGGCGCTCGAAGCGCTAAGCGATAAATTTGGCATCCCCATCATCGAAGATGCCGCTAACGCTTTGGGGTCGTATTATGATGGCAGACCCTGTGGCACTTTTGGTGCCATCAGGACTTTGTCATTCAACGGCAATAAGATCATCACTACCAGCGGAGGCGGCGCCCTTGTCTGCGACGACGAAGTCACCCAAAAACACGCCGTCTTCATGGCCACACAGGCCCGTGAGAACGCACCATATTATCAGCACGAAGCCATCGGCTTCAACTACCGTATGTCGAACATTTGCGCTGGCATCGGCCGTGGTCAGATGACGGTGCTCAACGAGCATATCCAACACCACCAGCACGTCCATACCTTGTACAAGGAACTGTTGGGTTCGGTGGACGGCATACAGGTGAACGATAACCCCTCGGAACGATACAACTCCAACTTCTGGCTGACCACCATCACCCTTGACCCATCCGTCAAGGTGAGGGGACAAGAGCAGCAGCGCACGGTCTTTTCCGACTGCGAGCCCAACGCCAACGTGGAGGCCCTGCGCGTCATCCTCGACCAGGCAGGCATCGAGGCTAGGCCGCTTTGGAAGCCCATGCACAAACAACCCGTCTATAGGGGAGTTGAGAGTTTAGAGTTTAGAGTTGAGAGTTTGCCTAACGGCATTGTCCGTCAGACATCCGATAAGAGTGTGGCTTATATCAACGGCGTGTCGGAAGCCCTCTTCAAGGTGGGCATGTGCCTGCCCAGCGGGCCTTACGTCTCCGACGACGACGTGCGCTATATCGTGGACGCCATCAAGAATGCAATAGAAAACTAAACATACAGATATGAAAGGTATAGTCTTGGCCGGCGGCAGTGGAACCCGCCTTTATCCCATCACCAAGGGCGTCAGCAAGCAGCTGCTCCCCATCTACGACAAGCCGATGGTCTATTATCCCATCTCGGCCTTGATGCTCGCTGGCATCCGCGACATCCTCATCATCAGCACGCCTTACGACCTGCCGGGCTTCAAGCGCCTGCTGGGCGACGGCTCTGACTACGGCGTGCACTTCGAGTATGCCGAGCAGCCCTCACCCGACGGTCTGGCTCAGGCCTTCATCATCGGCGAGAAGTTCATTGGCGACGACAGCGCCTGCCTCGTGCTGGGCGACAACATCTTCTACGGCGCGGGCTTCACCAGCCTGCTGCGCCATGCCGTCAAAGACGCCGAAGAGAACAAGAAAGCCACCGTGTTCGGTTACTGGGTGAGCGATCCCGAGCGCTACGGCGTGGCGGAGTTCGACCGTCAGGGCAACTGCCTCAGCATCGAGGAGAAACCGAAAGAGCCTAAGAGCAACTACGCCGTGGTGGGCCTCTATTTCTATCCCAACAAGGTCGTCGAAGTGGCTAAGCATATCAAACCCTCGGCACGTGGCGAGCTGGAGATCACCACGGTGAACCAGGAGTTCCTGAAGGATGGTGAGCTGAAGGTGCAGGTGTTTGGCCGCGGCTTCGCCTGGCTCGACACGGGCACGCACGACAGCCTCTCGGAGGCATCCACCTTTGTGGAGGTCATCGAGAAGCGCCAAGGCCTGAAGATCGCTTGTCTCGAAGGCATCGCCTACCGCAACGGCTGGATCACGGAGGAGAAGATGCGCGAGCTGGCCCAGCCCATGCTGAAGAACCAATACGGCCAGTACCTGCTGAAGGTCATCGAGGAAAAGAAAGCGGAAATCGATTCCGACTCCTTCCGCGACCGCGAGTAACATACACAGGGAATCGGAGCACTACGCTACCCCTTTAGCCTCATCGCGGACGCAGACCCGCTGGCCTCATCGCGGGCGCGGACCCGCTGGCCTCATCGCGGGCGCAGACCCGCGATCTCCTAAAGCAAGGGTGTACCCCTGTAGCTTAGGAGATCGCGGATGTTCCTCCGCGATGAGGCTTTTAAGTGAGGCATAGTACAAAAGTAGAAGTGTCTTATGACAGTCTTTTTTTGCTTTTTCTTTTTTTCTGTCTTGCTCAATCACTTTATTTCTTACCTTTGCGCATTATTTGTATACCCTCGAAAAGTCATACAATCGAATATCAATCAAATACAACAACATGGAAGAAAAAAAGAGACTCTTTGAAGAGTTCCCACCCGTGACGACTGAAGAATGGGAAGCCGTCATCGAGAAGGACCTCAAAGGGGCAGATTACAACAAAAAGCTGGTCTGGCGTACGGCCGAAGGCTTCAACGTGAGGCCTTACTACCGTGCCGAGAACCTGGCCGACATCCCCTGGACGGGTCAGAACCCCAACGAGTTCCCCTACGTCCGTGGCAACAAGGCCGAAGGCAACGAATGGCTCGTCCGTCAGGACATCACTGTGAAGGATGTGCATGAGGCCAACAAGATCGCCCTCAACGCCATCAGCCGCGGTGCCAACAGCATCGGCTTCAAGCTGGAGTACGACAAGCCTTACGACACCATCGCCATCTCGACGCTGCTCAATGGCATCGACCAGAAGGCCGTGGAGATCAACTTCTACAACAACAAGTACCACCTGCCGATCCTTGAGATGCTGTCGAAGATCCCGGACATCAAGGGTTCGTTGAACTATGACCCGCTGACGCGTTATCTGCGTCGCGGCGTGTGGTACATCAACGAGGGTGCCGACATGGAGCTGGGCTACATCATGGTGAAAGCCGACATGCCTGGCTTCCACACCATCGGCGTCAACGGCCACGTGTTCACCAACGCTGGCGCCACTATCGTGCAGGAGATGGCCTTCAGCCTCGCCGTGGGTGCCGAATACCTCGACAAACTCACCGAGAAAGGCCTGACCATCGACGAGATCGCACCCAAGATGCGCTTTAACCTTGCCATCGGACAGAACTACTTCATGGAGCTGGCCAAGTTGAGAGCTTACCGTCTCTTGTGGGCGAATATCGTGAAGGCTTACGGCCCTTCGACCCTTCGACAGGCTCAGGGCTCAGGGACCTTAGACCCATGCAAGATGCATATCCATGCCACCAACGCCGAGTTGGGCATGAGCCTCTACGACGCATACGTCAACATGCTGCGCACCACCACGGGCACCATGTCAGCCGTCCTCGGTGGCGTCGACTCGTTCACAGTGATGCCGTTCGACACGCCGTTTGAGATCCCCACCGACTTCGCCGACCGTATCGCCCGCAACCAGCAGCTCATCCTCAAGGAAGAGGCCCACTTCGACAAGGTGGCCGACCCCGCCGCAGGTTCCTACTACATCGAGAACCTCACCGAGAGTCTCGCTGCTGCCGCTTGGGACTTGTTCAACAAGATCCAAGACGAAGGCGGCTATCTCGAAGCCGTCCGCAAGGGCATGATCCAAGGCCTCATCAAGGAGAGCGCTGCCAAGAAGTTCAGCAACGTGGCTACCCGCCGCGAGACCATCCTGGGCACCAACCAGTTCCCGAACTTCACCGAGACGATGAAGTTCACGCCCGAGGCTTGGGTCTTCGAGGCTGACGACCGCCGCGACGAGAAGGCCGAGGTCGAGACCATCGTCACCTTCCGCGCTGCCCAGCAGTTCGAGAAGCTGCGCTTTGCCACCGACGTCTACGCCCAAGACCACAAGCGTCCTGTGGCTTGGATGTTCACCTACGGCAACCTCGCCATGCGTAAGGCCCGTGCCAACTTCGCCTCCAACTTCTTCGCCTGCGCCGGCTTCCAAGTCGTCGACAACCCAGGCTTCAAGACCTTGGACGAAGGCATCGCCGCCGCCCGCGAGGTGAAGCCCGAGATTCTGGTCATCTGCTCCTCCGACGAGGAATACGGTGAAGGCAACGCCCTCAAGATCTATGAGGAGCTGAAGAACGACACCATCGTGGTGCTGGCCGGTAACCCCGAAGGCACCGCCGACATCCTCAAAGAGGCTGGCCTGAAGTATTTCATCCACGTCAAGAGCAATGTGCTTGAGACCTTAAAGGAGTTCCAAATGCAATTAGGTATAACAAAATGATCAACCAGGGGACACACAACACGGCCTATGGCCTCATCGCGGGCCCTCTCTCTTTCAGCCTCATCGCGGCCTTGAGCCGCGATCTCCTGAACGATAGGGGTTTTTCTCCGCGCTCAGGAGATGGCGGATGTTCCTCCGCCATGAGGCTATAAGGGTGTGTGTTTCCCCGCGTTAAAAAGAAAGGATAAGAAGATGAAACCCAACTATAAAGACATCAACATCAACGCTATACCTAATCACAGCGGCCTCATCCTACCCAATGGCGAGCCTTGGGAGACCGCTGAGCACATCATGGTGAAGCCCGCCTACACCGAGAAAGACCTCGAAGGCATGGAGCACCTCAACTATGCCGCAGGCATCGCCCCCTTCCTCCGTGGACCTTACTCGACGATGTACGTGATGCGTCCCTGGACCATCCGTCAGTATGCCGGTTTCTCCACCGCTGAGGAGTCCAACGCCTTCTATCGCCGTAACATCGCTGCTGGTCAGAAGGGTCTGTCCGTAGCCTTCGACTTGGCCACCCACCGTGGCTACGACGCCGACCACGAGCGCGTCATGGGCGACGTGGGTAAGGCCGGCGTGAGCATCTGCTCCGTCGAGGACATGAAGGTTCTGTTCGACCAGATCCCGCTGAACAAAATGTCCGTCTCCATGACCATGAACGGCGCCGTGCTGCCGATCCTGGCCTTCTACATCGTCGCTGCCTTGGAGCAGGGTGCCAAGTACGAAGAGCTGCAAGGCACCATCCAGAACGACATCCTGAAGGAGTTCATGGTGCGTAACACCTATATCTATCCGCCTGAGTTCTCGATGCGCATCATCGCCGACATCTTTACCACATGCAGGAAGCTGGTGCCACCTCCGACATCGAGATGGCTTACACCTTGGCCGATGGTTGGGATTACCTCCGCACCGGTGTCAAGGCGGGCTTGGACATCGACGCCTTCGCACCGCGTCTGTCCTTCTTCTGGTGCTCGGGCATGAACCACTTCATGGAGATTGCCAAGATGCGTGCCGCCCGTATGATCTGGGCCAAGATCGTGAAGACCTTCAACCCGAAGAACAGCAAGTCATTGGCCCTGCGTACCCACACGCAGACCTCGGGCTGGTCGCTCACCGAGCAAGACCCGTTCAACAATGTGGCCCGTACCTGCATCGAGGCTATGGGTGCCGCTCTGGGTCACACCCAGTCGTTGCACACCAACGCCTTGGACGAGGCCATCGCCTTGCCCACCGATTTCAGCGCCCGTATCGCCCGTAACACTCAGATCTACATTCAGGAAGAGACCAACATCTGCCGCGTTGTCGACCCGTGGGCTGGCTCCTATTATGTGGAGAGCCTCACCCGCGACCTTTACGAGCGCGCTTGGGGTCACATCCAAGAGGTGGAAGCCATGGGTGGCATGGCCAAGGCCATCGAGACGGGTCTGCCGAAGATGCGTATCGAAGAGGCCGCTGCCCGCAAGCAGGCCAAGATCGACTCGGGCCGCGAGACCATCGTCGGTATCAACAAGTACCGCCTCGACCACGAAGATCCTATCGAGACCTTGGAAGTCGACAACACCGCTGTGCGTGAGTCGCAGATTAAGCGCCTGAAGGAGCTCCGCGCCAACCGCAACGAGGCCGACGTGCAGCGTTGCCTCGAGGCCATCACCCACTGCGCCGCCACGGGCGAGGGCAACCTCCTGGCCCTGGCCGTCGAAGCCGCCAAGTGCCGCGCTTCGTTGGGTGAGATCTCCATGGCTTGCGAGAAAGTCGCTGGTCGTTACAAAGCAGTTATCCGTTCAATCTCTGGAGTATATTCTATGGAAACGAAAAACGATGCAAGATTCGAGGAAGCCTGCCGCAAGGCCGATGAGTTCGCCAAGATGGAAGGCCGCCGTCCGCGTATCATGATTGCCAAGATGGGTCAGGACGGTCACGACCGTGGCGCCAAGGTGGTGGCCACCGGTTATGCCGACATCGGCTTCGACGTCGACATGGGCCCGTTGTTCCAGACGCCCGCCGAGGCTGCCAAGCAGGCCGTGGAGAACGACGTCCACATCCTGGGCGTGAGTTCGCTGGCTGCCGGTCACAAGACCCTTGTGCCGCAGGTCATCGAGGAGCTGGAGAAACTGGGTCGTCCCGACATCATGGTCACCGTGGGTGGCGTGATTCCCGCGCAGGACTACCAGTTCCTCTATGATGCCGGTGCTGTGGCCATCTTCGGCCCTGGTACGGTCATCAGCGATTCGGCCATCAAGATGCTGGATCTGCTGATTGCAGCAAGGAAACAGGCATAATTTGGTAGAGACGGTGTGCACACCGTCTCTACATGCGTAAAAATTGAAAAATCCCGTCAATCATTGGCGGGATTTTTCGTTTCCTAATCATTCTGGAATCTACCCAATCCCCCCCCTAGCCTCATTGCGGGCTTGATCCTCTGCCTCATCGCGGGCATAGACCCGCGATCTCATAAAGCAAGAGGAGTATCCCTTTTGCATAGGAGATCGCGGATGTTCCTCCGCGATGAGGCTAAAGGGTGAGGGTTTGTCGTAAAAGGGTGAGGATAGATTATTTCAACGTCTTCAACCACTTCCATTGGAAGATCAACATATAAAAGACCCCAATGGTGATTGCCGCGTCAGCGAAGTTGAAGATGGGACGGAAGAAGATGAAATGCCCATCGGGACCGAAGAAGAAATCGGGCAGCCAGGTGGCATTCTCGCGGGCCACGTCGATGATGGGGAAGTAGAGCATGTCGACCACGCGCCCGTGTAGCCAACCCGCATAGCCGCCCCCGTCGGGGAAGAGCGTCGCCACCTGCGTGAAGGTGCTCTCGCTGAAGATGCGTCCGTAAAACACGCTATCTATGATGTTGCCCATGGCGCCTGCCGTGATGAGGGCGAGGCCGAACAGCACACCAAACTTGGTGCCTTTCTTCGCCTGACGGATCAAGATCCAGAACAAGGCGACGATGGCCACGATGCGGAAAAGACTCAAGGCCAGCTTAAGGAAGCCGCCACCGCCCAGCCAACCGAAGGCCATGCCGTTGTTCTCGACAAACAGCAGCCTGAACCAACTCCCGATGACGGAGGTGTCCTGTCCGAGAGTCATACTGGTCTTGACCCAAATCTTGAGGATTTGGTCGAAGAGTAAGACGAGAAATATCACCACAAACGACCAGATGAGGCCGCGGCTGCCTTCTTTTTTCACTTTTTCTTCAGTTTAGCGTCGAGGCAACGGGTGGTGATGGGCACGCAGCGCAGTCTTTCCTTGGGGATGAGACGACCCGTCTCGCAGCACACGCCATAGGTCTTGTTCTCGATGCGCATCAGCGCGAGCTCGAGGTTATGGATGTACTTCTCCTGACGAGCCACGAGTTTGGCATTCTCTTCTTTTTGTGCCACGGCATAGCCGTCTTCCAACACCTTGAAGGTGGGGGCGGTGTCGTCGGTGCTGTGCTCACCGCCAGAGAGGTTGGCCTGCAAGGTCTCCAGACTGGCTTTGGCCTGCTCGAGCTTCTCGAGTATCAGGGCTTTGAATTCCTCAAGGTCTTCGTCGGAATAACGCACTTGGGGTTCTTTCTTTTCCATAGTAGAGTAGTTGTATAGTTGTTCAGTTATTCAGTGGCTTCTGGCTTTTGGCCTCTGGCCTCTGGCGGTCTTTCCCTCTGGCCTCATCGCGGACTTGATCCGCGATCTCCTGATGACAGGGGATGCTGCCAGTAGCCAGCAGCCAGTAGCCAGGAGCATTATTTCTTCTTTATCATTAGTTTCACATTCACGCCTTCCACCAATTCTTCAGCCTCAACGCCGTCCAAGGCGTCCACCTCGGTGATGGTGGCCAGGGTCTCGTTGCAGATGTAGTCGCCGAATTTCGCAACGGCGGTGTTGGTCTTTTCGTTCTTCTCGATGAGCAACTCGATGCGGTCGGTGACCTCGAAGCCTCCCGTCTTACGGAGGTTCTGCACGCGGTTGACGATCTCGCGGGCCAGGCCTTCCTGCATCAGCTCGTCGGTGATGGTCATGTCGAGGGCCACGGTGAGGTCGTCCTGTGAGGTGACGGCCCAGCCGGGGATGTCTTGTGTCGAGATCAAGGCGTCTTCGAGGGTCAGCTCGACGTCGACGCCGTCCACATCGAGGTGGGTGCCGCCGTTCTTCTCGAAGGCATGGATCTCGTCCTGGCTCATGTTGGTGAAGTAGGCCTGGATCTGTTTCATCTGCTTGCCGTACTTCTTGCCCAAGGTCTTGAAGTTGGGCTTCACGTTCTTCACCAGGATGTTGTTGTCGGGCGAGAGGAACTCGATCTCCTTGATGTTGACCTCGCTCTTGATGAGGTGCGACACCTTCTCGATCTGAGCCTTCATCTCCTCGTTGGCGACGGGGATCATGATCTTCGACAGGGGCTGACGCACGCGGATGTTGGCTTTCTTACGCAGCGAGAGCACCAGCGAAGAGATGAGTTGAGCGGCTTCCATGCGCTCCTCCAAGGCCTTGTCGATGAAGGTCTTGTCGGCAACGGGGAAGTCGGTCAGGTGGACGGACTCGGCCTTGTTGCGTCCCGTGACGTTGTTGAGGTCGCGGTAGAGCTGTTCGCTGAAGAACGGCGCGATGGGTGAGCTGAGGCGTGCCACAGTCTCGAGGCAGGTGTAGAGGGTCTGGTAGGCCGACAGTTTGTCTTGGTTGTCCTCGCTCTTCCAGAAACGGCGGCGCGAGAGGCGCACGTACCAGTTGCTGAGGTGAGCGTCGACGAACTCGGCGATGGCGCGACCCGCACGGGTGGGCTCATAGCTGCTGTAGGCGTTGTCGACCTCGAGGATGAGGGAGTTGAGCTCCGAGAGGATCCAGCGGTCGATCTCGGGACGGTCTTTGATGTCGATGTCAGTTTGGCTGTAGTCGAATTTGTCGATGTTGGCGTACAAGGCGAAGAAGGCGTAGGTGTTGTAGAGGGTGCCGAAGAACTTGCGGCGCACCTCGTCGACGCCAGCCTCGTCAAACTTCAGGTTGTCCCAAGGCTGCGAGTTGGTGATCATGTACCAACGCACGGCGTCGGCACCGTATTTCTCGATGGCACCAAACGGGTCGACGGCATTGCCCAGACGTTTCGACATCTTGTTGCCGTTCTTGTCGAGCACCAGGCCGTTGGAGATGACGTTCTTATAGGCCACGCTGTCGAAGCACATCGTGGCGATGGCATGCAGGGTGAAGAACCAGCCACGGGTCTGGTCGACGCCCTCGGCGATGAAGTCGGCGGGGAACACATCCTTACCCAATTGGCCTTCCTTGCCCATGTAGTGGTATTGGGCGTAGGGCATGGCGCCGCTGTCGAACCACACGTCGATGAGGTCAGGTTCACGCATCATCTTCTTGCCGCTGGGTGAAACCAGCACAACGCCGTCGATATAAGGACGGTGTAAATCAAACTTCGTATAGTCTTCAGAAGCGTACGGATTCGAAGTCATGAAGCCTGCCTTGATGGATTTCTCGATCTCGTTGCGCAGCTCTTCGACGCTGCCGATGCAGATCTCTTCCTTGCCGTCCTCGGTGCGCCAGATGGGTAGCGGTGTGCCCCAATAGCGCGAACGCGACAGGTTCCAGTCGACGAGGTTCTCCAGCCAGTTGCCGAAACGGCCGCTACCTGTGGCCTCAGGCTTCCAATTGATGGTCTTGTTGAGTTCGATCATGCGGTCTTTGAGGGCCGTGGTCTTGATGAACCAGCTGTCGAGGGGATAGTAGAGCACGGGTTTGTCGGTGCGCCAGCAGTGCGGGTAGTTGTGCGTATGTTTCTCGCTCTTGAAGAGCTTGCCTTGTTCCTTGAGGAGCATCACGATGTCGACGTCGAGGCTCTTGTCCTTCTCGGTCTTGGTGGGGTCGTAGGCATTCTTCACGAACTGGCCGGCATAGGGGCGGTAGGCCTCCACGTCCATGCAGTTCTTGACAAAGTCGGGGTCGAGGTCTTCGATGCGGAAGAACTTACCCGTGCGGTCCACCATAGGTTGCGGCTTGCCGTCCTTGTCGATCATCTGCAAGGGCGGGATGCCAGCGGTGGCGGCCACGCGCTTATCGTCGGCGCCGAAGGTGGGCGCGATGTGGACGATACCGGTACCGTCCTCCGTGGTGACATAGTCGCCAGGGATGATGCGGAAGGCGCCTTCGCCCGGGTTGACCCAAGGAATCAGCTGTTCGTATTCGATGCCGACGAGGTCCTTACCCTTGAATTCCTTCACGACCTCGGGGGCTTCCTTGAACATCGTCTCCACCAAGGCTTTGGCCATCAGGATTTGGCAAGGCTCTTCGGTGTAGGGATGCACGGTTTTCAGCAGCACGTAGTCGATATTCGGACCGACGCAGAGAGCGGTATTGCTCGGCAAGGTCCATGGCGTTGTCGTCCACGCGATAGCATAGGTTGTGAGTCCGTCACGCTTTGCGTCATTGACTCCGTCGAATGCAGAGCATTTGCGAGGAACGAAGCAATCCAGAGATGAATCCTTCAACTTGAACAACGCCACGCAAGTAAGGTCTTTCACATCACGGTAGCAGCCAGGCATATTCAGTTCGTGCGAGCTGAGGCCGGTGCCGGCAGCGGGCGAATAGGGTTGGATGGTATAGCCTTTATAGAGCAGGCCTTTGTTATAGAGGTCTTTCAGCAGGAACCACAAGGTCTCGATGTAGTCGTTGGTGAAGGTGATATAGGGATCATTGAGGTTGACCCAGTAACCCATCTTACGGGTGAGGTCGTCCCACATGTCCTTATATTTCATCACCTCCTCGCGGCAGGCGCGGTTGTAGTCGTCGACGCTGATCTTCTTGCCGATGTCTTCCTTGGTGATGCCGAGTTTCTTCTCCACGCCGAGTTCGACGGGCAGGCCATGGGTGTCCCAGCCGGCCTTGCGTACCACGTGTTTGCCTTTCAGGGTCTGGTAGCGGCACACCACGTCCTTGATCGAGCGGGCCATCACATGGTGGATACCCGGGGTGCCGTTGGCGCTAGGCGGACCTTCGAAGAACACGAAGGCATTGTCTTTGTCGCGGTTGTCAAGGCTTTTTTGGAAGGTGTCGTTCTCTTCCCAATAACGGCGGATTTCATTGGCTGTTTCGGTGAGATTCAGCTGTTTATATTCCTTGTAGTTGTTTTTCATATACTATGAATCCTAATTTAGCGTGCAAAGATACGAAATATTTTGTTTCTGTTATAGATAATCTTTGGATAGAATCTCTTTGCAGTGTTCCCGAATGAAATCTATGATTTCCAAGCCGCGTTTTTTTGGGATCCTGATGCTCTCGCCCACGGTAAGCATATCTTCGACGGTGGGTTTGCCGTTTCCATTGACAGAGGTGGCGTGTTCGCCGTGGTAGCCTTCGGGGACAGGAGTCAGGTCGTAGGCAGGTGCGAGATGCCATTGGCCTTTGCGACAGATGAAACTGAAGTTCTTGGCATGGTCGTCCTTGTTGTCGGTGAACACGTTGAACGCCATCAGTCGGAACATCGCCTCCACCTGCTTGGGGTCTTGGGTCAGGAAACCGGTAAGGTGAAGGAGGGTTTTGTAGTCCAGCTTTGGGAAGTCGATGGACTCGTTCAGCAGGGCTCCAGCGGTGGCCACATGAAGGCGTTCGCCTTTTTCGATGTCGAATCGTCGTGTGGCAAAATACTTTCCCTCAAACAACTTGAAATCAGGTACTTCGATACCACATTGGCGAGCGATTTCGTTATATTGGTATTCCTTCAAGCCCAAGTCCTTCGGATCGTAGGTATGCCTGAATTTCACCAGCCAGTCGCCTTCCTCGTTGTGGTAGAGGCATTTGGGTCGACAGCCGCCGGAGTTACCGCTATTGTAATAGAGCAGGGCGGCGTCTTTCTCGTTTTTCTCGGAGAGGACTTCGAGTGCCAACTGCTGTAGGTGTTCGAACGACAACGTTTCACTCGTTTTATCCATTTTCGTTTCGGGTTCGTAGCACAAGGCGCCCATGCCTGAGTTGCCTACGATGCTGAGACGTTGCAGTGGTGTGAGCTGGGCATCGTCGATGCCTTGTTGGCGGAGCATCCTGTTGAGCATGTAGCGTCCGTAGCCGTCGGGGAGACTGTCCTCAAAGATGCCGAAGTTGCCCCAGAAGGGGTGTTCAGGCGCAATGAACAGGTCTGATTTTAGAGGCAAGTCCAAGGGAGAGATGGAAAAGCCCGTGGCCAGCCATTCTTTATCGTAGCGAAAGACGCATCGTTTTCCATCTGGGGTCAAGGTCAGCTCGCCCACCAGTTTGCCGTGGTATTTGACGAAAAGCTTATCGATTGAATTCATTTCTCCCTCGCTTTCTGTTCTTGTTTTTGTTGATAGTGTCCAGCTCCTCCATGGTGGAATAAACGGGCTCGGCAAGCAGAGATTTCAGTGTGTCGGTGTAACCCAAGGCCTTGGCCAAAGCCAAAAAGCTGACCAAGGAGATGCTGTGTTGTTGCTCGAACTTGGCGATGGTGGGTGCCGGCACGCCGCTCATCATCGAGAGGGCGCTGCGCGACAGACCTTTCTCCAACCTGCGATGCTTGACGTTCTCTGCCAAACGTGTGGCAAGATCGTCTGCCGAATCCATATTAAAATCGTACAGTAAAGGCATAGTATTGTATCTCTAAAATATGATTATCCTTGATAAGGAATATTTATGTATTCGATGGCAAAGATACGATTTTTTTTGTTTCTGCTATAGAAATAACGAATGATACCCTTTATAGCCTCATCGCGGGTCGCAGACCCGCGATGAGGCTATAAAGGGAGTGTTATTCCTCCCGTTCCGCGCAAAACACGGTCAAATCACGCAAGGCTTCGGTGATTTCCGAAGGCTCAAAACCCTCCAAAACCTTCATGGTCTTTTCGTAATAAACGGGAAGCAGCGCTTGTGCCTGTTCCACGTTCTCGCCATCGAGCATGTCGTCGCGCAGCTGGAAGAGGATGCCGAAGTTGATGCCGAAGTCGGCCATTTGCTGTACCTGTTCTTGTGTGGCATCCACCGAGAGGGCGCCTGCTACGCAGCAGGAGCGCAATAGGGTGGCGGTTTTTCTGGTGATAATGTCGAGATAGTTGAGGTCCCTGAGCTTGTCGAAGGGCCGACCTATAGAAGATTCAACCTTTTTGTCCCGGCCCTTCGACCCTTCGAGGGGCCTCAGGGGCCGCAGGCTCAGGGACCTGGAAGCATTCTGCATCAATTCCCCCTCGCTCATGGCGGCGGCAGTGCGGAGCATCTCGTTCAGAAGGGGACTGTCCGATGGGTGGGAGAGGAGCAGGATGGCTTTGGCCAAGAGATAGTCGCCAGCCAGCACCGCCGAGTGGTTGCCAAACTGTGCTTTCACTGAGGCCTTGCCTCGGCGTTGGTCGGCATCGTCCACCACGTCGTCGTGGATGAGTGTCGCGCTGTGCATCATCTCCACGAAGGTGGCGGCGCGCAGCGTTCGCTCGTTGACCTCACCAAGGAGCTTTGCGCTGAGCAACACCAGAATGGGACGCAGGCGTTTGCCCCGCGACTCCTGCACATAGCGCATGATGTCGTCCATGGGCTCGGTCTCGGCTTTCATGGTCTGCTCGAAAAAGACCTCAAACCGTGTCAATTCAGCGCGAATGGGCTCGATGATATGCTCCAATTCTTTCACGCGGCAAAGGTAGGAATTATCACAAAACTAACAAAACGCATAAAACTTTATTTGGTTGGTGCGGCCTACCTAACCGGGTGGCCGCAGGAAAGCAGGCCGGTTGGCTGCTTTCCAACTGCTATCTTGGGTTTTGTCTAGTTTTGTGGGTTTTGTGATAAAAATAGCACGATATTTGTTATTTTTGCGTTTTAGTATAAACGCTAGAATCATGAAACACCTCGGAATCATCATCGCAACCATCGCCCTAGTGGCCCTCGGCGTGTTGGCTTTTGCCATGCCAAGCAAGAACCCCGGCAATCCCGACAATCCCAAAACCCCGAAAAACAATTATGAGAATATGTGGAAAAACGTAAAGGAAAACCTTGAAAAAGACCTGCCGGAATCGGCTGAAAAAGAACTGAGTGCCATCGAGGAGAAGGCCTCGAAGGACAAAAACCAGACCCAACTGCTGAAGACCTGGCTCTATCGGCAAAACATCATGCTGAGAACCGTTGAAGAAGACCCAGAACAGGCCTTCATCCAATACCTTGAGTCCAAAGTCGGCCAGCTCGACGCCGTGCACGATGCCCTCCTGCACGAGGAGATTGCCCGTGCCTATGCCCAATACCTCGACGAGAACGAGTGGCGCATCAACGAGAACCTGGCCGTCGACGGCGACCTTGGCAAGGTGGAGATGAAATATTGGGACAAGGAGAGTTTCAAGACGCGCATCAACCAGCATTATGACGAAGCCTTGAAGCCCGTCGAAGCACTGAAAAAAGCCAAGACCGAGGATTTCATGGTGCTGTACGAAAACAAGAACAACAATGAGGAGTACATCGACTACGAAGCTTCGCTCTTCGAGTTCATGTTCCACCGCGTGGCCAACTACTACCAAGAACAAGCCAATGCCGACGATGTGGAAGGCGAGACCGAAGCATGGTGGCTGCCCGCCAAGGACTTCGTGAAGGCCGACTTGGGCGCGACGGACAACCCACTTTCGAAATGCCTGAAGATCTACCAAGACCTCATTGCCTACAACCTCAGGGGAAAGAACGAGGATGTGTTGATTTATAACGACTTCAAGCGTTTCGGCTTCGTCAACTCCATTTTGGACAAGGACGACCAATACCAAGCCGCCATGGAGGACCTGAAGAATCAGCACAAGGACAACCCGCTTTCTGCAGAGATTACCTCTTTGGTTGCGAGGAGCTTGATGGACCAATACGACAGCAACAGTGAAGACAGCACGTGTTTCGACAACTACAAGAAAGCCAAGGCGATGTGCGAGGAAGCCATCGCCAAGTTCCCGAAGTCGAAGGGTGCCAAGAACTGCCAAAAGCTCATCAATCGCATAGAGGAGCCACAAGTCGACATCGCACTGAATTCGGTGCAACTGCCCAATGAGGCCATTCCCGCTGTCTTGGAATACAAGAACACGACTGCACCTTATTACAGAATCGTGAAAGTGGACGAAAAGGAGTTGAAAAAGCTGAACGATATGCGAAGGGAAGACCTGCTCGCTGCGTTGAAGAAAAAGACTGCCGTGGCTGAGCAAGAACTCAACTTGGCTGCCGAGACGGATTATCGTCAGCATAGCACCTTGATAGCTTTGCCCGCTCTTGAGCGTGGCTTCTATTACCTGACCGCCACCACCAAGAAAGGCATTGACCAGGAAGACAAAGTGTTGGTAATCAACTTCCAAGTGTCGGGTTTGGGCTACATCACAGACAAAAAGGATGAGACGATGACTGTGATGGTGGTGGACCGCAAAACAGGAAAAGCCGTGGAAGGCGTCACCGTGGAAGCGTTCCGCCGCGAATGGGACTACAAGGCACGAGAGTACAAGACCACCATCCTCGCCACACCGAAAACCGACCGTAACGGCAAGGTGGAATTTGCCAATATGGGCAACAACCCTTTTAGCATCAACCTGCGCAAGGGCGACGACAACTTGTTGTCAAACAATGGTTATATCCTTTCAAAGCCCTATAGGAACAACAATGAAACCTATACTACGAAGCTCTTCACCGATCGCGCCATCTACCGTCCCGGACAGACCGTCTATTTTCAAGGTATCATGACGCGCCGTCAGGGTGAGAGTGTGAGCCTCGTCCACAATTATAACGAGCGTGTCTCCTTCCTCGATGCCAACTGGCAGGAAATCGGTTCGGCGAAGTTTACCACCGACGAATACGGTTCGTTCAGCGGTTCCTTCGTCATCCCCACGGACCGACTGAACGGTGTGTTCCACCTCAATGCCGACCGTGGCAGCGCCATCATCCGCGTGGAGGAATACAAGCGCCCGACCTTTGAGGTGAAATTCGACAGTCCAAAGGAGCAATACAAACTCAACCAGGAGGTGACGGTGCGCGGCGACGTGAAGGCTTATGCCGGCTTCGGCTTGGACGATGTGGAATATAGCTACCGCGTCATCCGCAAGACCTCTTTCCCTTGGCGTTGCTGGTGGTGGTGGTACCCGACCGTCGAGGACGAGCAGATCACCTACGGCAAGGCCCGCACCGATGAGAGTGGCAAATTCGCCATCACCTTCAACCTGAAGCCCTCGAAGACTATCGCGCCTGAGAAGCAGCCTATGTTCACCTACGAAATCGAGGTGACCGCCACGAGCAAGCAGGGTGAGACCCACGCCGACACCTACAGCATCCGCGCCGGCTACAACGAAATCGCCATCGGCACCGACCTGCCTCGCGAGGTGGAGAAGTCGGACATCGGCAAGTACCAGATCACCGTGAGCAACCTCAGCTGGCAGCCTGCCAAGAGCCGCATCTCACGCAAGATTTACCGATATGAAGAAGCCGCCAAGATCAACTACTTTGAGGCGATGGGACATTCCGAAAAGCTGGATAGGCAGATGCTGAGCGATGCGGAATTGGAGAGGTTGTTCCCTGAATATAGTTTTTATGACAAGCAAGCCGGCCCTTCGACGGGCTCAGGGACCTTGGTCTCTGAAACCGAAATCATGGTAGACGACAAAGCCAAGTTCTACGAAGTCAAGGCTTTGGAACCTGGAAAATATGTCGTGGAACTGGTGAGCTTGGATGACCCCTTGGCGAAGACCTCGCGACAGTTTACCGTCTATGAAAACGACTCAAAGAAGTTGCCTTACACCACAATGGAATGGGCACATCAAGACAAGTCAAGCGCTCATCCTGGCGATGAAATCCAACTCAGCATCGGCAGTTCGGCCAAGGATGTGGACATTTGGGTGCAGCTGCTCCATGGCGACGAAGTCCGTTTGGACAAAAAAGTCAACCTCAGCAATGGCGTGCAGACTTTTACTTATAAGGTGACCGAAAACGACCGTGGCGGCCTCAGTTGGCGTTATGCCTTCGTGAAGGAAAACAGCTTCAATTACGACCGTTTGAGCGTTTCCGTGCCTTTCGACAATTATAACCTCGACGTGAAACTCGCCACCATGCGCGACAAGCTCAGTCCCGGTGCCGAAGAGACTTGGGAAGTGACCGTCCGCGACTACAAGGACAAGCCCTTGGAAGCCGCTTTGCTTGCCGGTATGTACGACGCCTCATTGGATGAATTTGAACGCAATTATTGGTGGTTCAGCAT
Source organism: uncultured Bacteroidales bacterium (assembly GCA_900318265.1). GTDB lineage: Bacteria > Bacteroidota > Bacteroidia > Bacteroidales > F082 > Limimorpha. The sequence goes on from ONKA01000003.1 coordinate 243,374, forward strand.
GTCGCCTTCGGGTGTGTATGCGAATAGCTTCGGCACTGACGACCATGGTTTCACCTCATCTAACACAGGTGTGGAATACTTCTATTTCGCCGAACTCTTTAACTTCAGCCTGCCCTCGGATGCGCCATTCTTCGATTTCGGGTATTTCTATCGGGGTTCAAGGATGTTGGGTGCTGGTGGCTATTTGAGAAAGAATGCAGCCGTTATGGACGAGATGGTGCTGATGGAGGAGAGTGCCGCCCCCGCGTCGATGAATCAAGCTGTCATCGAATCGGCAGATGCTGAAGAAATGGTGGAAATCACCAAACAAGAAAGCGTAGCTCCTAAGCTGGATAAAGGGGAAAAGAAAGAAGAACCCGCCGAACCTACTCTTCGCGAAAACTTCAACGAGACCGCTTTCTTCTTCCCGCAACTGCGCACCAATGCCGACGGTAGCGCCACCTTCAGCTTCACCATGCCCGACGCCCTCACGCGCTGGCGCCTGATGCTGATGGCCTACACCAAAGACCGTAAGACGGGCAGCAAGGACTACACCTTCACCTCCTCTAAGCCCGTGATGATTATGGCCGACATGCCGCGCTATATGTACGACAACGACGAACTTTGGTTCGTGGCCAACGTCATCAACACGGGCGACGAGCCTGTCACGCCCAAGGCGAAACTTGAGATTTTTGATGCGGGCACGATGAAGCCTGTGAACATAATAATAACCGGCCCTTCGACATGCTCAGGGACCTATACTACTCAGGTGGAGACCATCCAACCTGGTCGCAGCAAGGAAGTGCGCTGGAAGGTGAAAGGACAGTATGATTTGAGTCTGTTGGCCTTCCGTTTCACGGCCTACGCGGGACAGTTCAGCGATGCCGAACAGCACCTCCTGCCCGTGTTGAGCAGCGAAATCTTTATGACACAAACCCTGCCCATCACCGTGAAGGCCGAGACGGAGAAGACCTTTGACTTCGAGGCCATCGCCAACCCCGACAGCCATGAGCGCGACTACAGCCTGACCTTGAACTTCAGCACCAACCCCGTGTGGTACGCTGTGCAGGCCCTGCCTTACCTGGCCAACATCAGTACCGACCGTGCCGAGACTGCCTTCTATGTGTTCTATGCCAACACGCTCTCGTCCTATATCGCCGACCACATCCCGAACCTCTTGAACTACATCAAGAAATGGCAGATCGAGACGCCCGATGCCCTGCTCTCGCAACTCGAGAAAGACCAAGACCTGAAGGCCATCATGCTACAAGAGACGCCGTGGGTACTCGAGGCCAAGAGCGAGACCGAGCAGCGCAGCCGCATCGCCACGCTCTTCGAGGTGAACACAATACGTAACCAGCAGACCAACGCCCTGAAGCTCATCGAGCAGAAGCAGAAATACAACGGCGGCTGGTCGTGGATGGACGGTATGCCCGAAAGTCCCTACATCAGCACCTATATCTTAAGTGGTTTCGGCAAGTTGCAGAAGATGGGCGCTTGGAGTTCGCTGAGCAAGGCGGACCAAAACACCGCCCAAAGCATCTGCGACAAGGCCGTGCGTTATCTCGAATACGAGGTGGCCGAGACCTACCGTTACATGAAAGCCCACAGCAAGGGCAAGGACTGGCCCATCGGTTCCAGCACCTTGAACGAACTCTATGCTCTCAGCTTCTTCGATGTGCAAAACTCCGACAAGGACTTTGTCAAGGCCAAGGACTATTACCTCAAGAGCCTCGACAAGGAGTGGACTTCGTTCAACTTCAACCAACGCTCGAAGGGTGCCTTGGTGCTCTACCGCAACGGCAACGAGAAGACCGCCAAGCTGATGATCCAAAGTTTCAAGGAAACCGCACAAAAGAACGAGCAAATCGGCATGTACTGGCCGAAGAAATACTTTAGCTTCGAGTCGCACATCGCCACCCACGCCAACATCATGGCGGCCTTCGCCGAAATCGACCAAGACCAGGAGATGATTGATCAGTTGCGCGTGTGGCTGCTCACCCAGAAGCAGACCACGATGTGGGAGAATTCCGCCTCCACCGCCGATGCCATCTATGCCCTGCTGATGCGCGGTAGCAACTGGTTCGAGGAAGGCAAGGAAGTCACCCTGCGCTTCGGCAACACGCCTATCAGCACCGAGGGCGGTGTGGCCGGCACGGGCTTCATCCAACGCCGCTGGAACGCCAACGAGGTGACCCAAGACATGCGTCAACTCACCGTCAACAACCCGACCAACCACTTGGTCTGGGGCGGCCTGTTCCGCCAATATTTCGTCCCGATCGACGAGGTCAAGAGCGATGAATCTGGCTTCACCATCAAGCGCGAGCTGTTTGTGGAGACGGTGACGGACAAGGGCAAGAAGTTGGTACCAGTTGGACCGGCCCTTCGACAGGCTCAGGGACCTGCGGACGTTGAGCCCGTCGAAACGCCGCTTAAAGTAGGTGATAAACTCACCGTGAAGATCACCTTCACCAGCCAGCAGGACATGAGCTTCGTCTTCGTCAAAGACCTCCGTGCCGCGGGCTTCGAGCCGATTGAGCAAATCTCGCGCTACGAGTACAACGACCGCATGAGCTATTACCAGAGCAACACCGACACGGATATGGAGTTCTTCATCGAGTTCCTGCCCAAGGGCACGCACCAGCTGGAATACAGCATGTTCGTCACCAAGGAAGGCTACCTCAACAACGGCTACGCCTTGATCCAGTGCCAGTATGCACCGGAGTTCAGTGCGTATTCGGATGGCATGCGCGTGAAGGTAGGGGAGTAAGGGGTGTGTCGAAGACACACCATCTTATTTACCCCATACGCAGTGTGGGGTAGTGAGAGGAGGGCTATCGGCCCTCCACTGCGTGTCGGAGACACGCTACATCGCTGTAGCGAGTCCGATGTAGCGTGCCCTCGGCACGCGATGTGGATGATGTCAGTCCTAGACCCCACACTCATGTGGGGGAGTGACAGACTGTCGCTGGTCGACGGCGTGTTGGAGACACGCTACTGTGGATGATGTCCTAGACCCCACACTGCATGTGGGGTAAATGGAATAACGTGCCTTCGGCACGTCTTACTGAACCACCAGCTTCACCGTCTGTCCCCAGCCTACATCATGCTTGATGCGCAGCAAGTAAAACCCCTTGGTAATGTCGTGAAGCGTCAGCTCATACTGCTGTGACCCCTCGCCAAAAGCGGCCGTTTCGCGTTGCAGCAACTGCCCTTGCAGTGAGTACAGCTCCAACTGTACCTGTCCATGCGAGGGGTTGAAGAAGCTCACGACAGCCCTGTCGGATGCCGGGTTGGGCGCCACATGGGCTTCCAGGCGCTCGGCTTCGTGGTCATCGACGCCGAGTTTGACGTCCACCGCGATTTTCATCGTCACTGGGAGGTGGTCGGAGCCGTCGAAGAGGGCCTCGGCGACTGCGGCAGGCACCACAGTGTTGCTGCCTTGGTTGACGCTTTGGTTGTAATGGCGACCGTCGTTGCCTACGGCATGGTAGGAGTTGTTCACATAGCGCAGGTGGTTATAGCTGAACTTGATTTCGTCGGCCATGAGGATGAAGTCGAAGCGGTCGTCCAAGCCACCGCCCGAGTAGCATTCATCAGAGTAGCTGCGCGTTGACTGGGTGTGGTAGGCGGCAAACTGGCCGTTGCAGTTCCATTCGCCCACGCCCGCCGAGCCTAAAGGGTCGATGAAGAGGACATCGGGGTTGCTATAAGTCTGGGTGAGCAGACGATAGCCGCTCTCGGAAGCGCCATACATGTTGAAATCGCCCATGATCAAGGCGTTGTCGTGGGGATAATGCTGATTGAGGTAGTCCATGGCGGTCTGTATTTGGGCGCGACGCGAGGCTTCGTAGCCTTGTCCCGCCTTGAGGTGAGCCACGATGCAGATCAGTTTGACGGTGTCGCCGGCAGCCAGGCTCTTGGTCTTCAAGTACAGCTCGTAGACGTCGGTGTCGCGAGGGTTGGTGCGCAAGGCGATGTGCTTTTTTAGTCCCAACTTGCGCGAGTCATAAAAGATATGGTTGATGATGTTCTCTCCAGCGTAGTTGATGATGTTGTCCGACTGCCAATAGTTGGCTCCGTTGATGTTGAGGTTGTGTCGGAGGAAGTTGTTTTGCAGTGCGGCTGTGGCGCCAAACTCGCAGACGGTGAAGATGTCGGGCTTTACATAGTCGACGAGGGTGCGGACACATTCGTCCTTGCGTTGGGTGTTGTTGTTGGTCTCGTAGCAGTCGGCAAAGCCGCTGTTGTAGTTGCCGTAATACAACAGGTTGTACTGCATCACGGTGAGGGTGTCTTGCGCCCACGACGGCAATGCTATCCACATCAGAAGAAGGAATATAAGAGGGGTCTTGCGCTTCATATTTATGGTTATTTGTGCAGCAAAAATAGAAATTTTGGCGCGATATTTGAATTAATGACTCCGTCGAATCGAAGATTTCCTATTTTTGCAACACATTTAGTCATGAATAAAAGACATCGCATCATCGGTTTGGTTTTGGTATCCGTGGTCTTGCTGGCACTCAGTTCTTGCCATAAGGACAAGGAGCAATATGCCCAATGTCCGCTCTTGGGTCATTGGGGCTGCGAGCAATACATCAGTTGCCGCACCGACAGCACAGGCTACGAGAAATGGGACACCCTACAGTATCAAGTGGGGACGGGCCACGGCTATGAGGTGTACTTCTTTTCCGACGGCTCGGGCAAGCTCTTGCTCAACGACAGCCCCGCCTTGATCAAGAAGTTCAACTGTGACTTCGACTACGACTCCATCAGCCAGGTCCTTACCATCTACAACACCTCATGGATCATCTCGATGTTTTCGGATGCGACGAGTGCCGACATGGACATCGAGGAGGTGACGAGCAATACCATCAGGGCTTCGTGGATCAACCACTTCTCGGAGCCAGAGCCGTTCTTTGAGCGGTTTTTCTTAAGACGAATTGAATAACAATAAAAATAGAACAATGATGAAGAGATTAACCTTATGGGCAACACTGGCTATCACCGCCATGCTGTTCACCTCATGCGGAAAAGAAGACTACAAGAGCTTTATTGGCACTTGGGGCGTGGAAAAGATTGAATACTACAACACCGACTACGCGGGCAACCCGATTGGGGCCTCGTTGGAGTCCCATGTTTTCGACCCGAATGATACCGACAACGGCATCCATTTGATTTTCAGGGAGGACAAGACCGGTGAGATGCGCGACAGCGCCGTCGACACGGTGTGGTTTGAAAACACGGCGGGTGAAACCGACTATGTCATTAACCCCGACACGGTTCTGGTGACGAAGTTCACCTATTCCTACGACAAGAGCGACCGTAGCCTCTATATGAATATGGAAGACCTTGCTCGTCCCTATAGGTTGCAGATCGAAGACTTGACGAACAACTCGTTCACTTACGAAAACGAATACTACACGGACTACGTGGAGAAGGCTTACCTGAAACGCGTCAGCGACACTCCGACGAAGTCGGCACGCCGACAAGTCGTGAATCACCCCCGCAAGCCGGGTTCTTTCCTTGGCGGAAGATAACGCGTAATGTAGAATTAGGAATTAGGAATGATGAATGCGGAATGAAGGCCTTATGCAGGCTCATTCCGCATTCTGCATTCAACATTCAGCATTATTCGATATAAAGCATCAATCCCTTCAAATACGCCCCTTCCGGGTGGAAGATGTTGATGGGATGGTCGGCGGGCTGCGAGAGCTGGTCGACGATCCTCACATTGCGTTTGGCCTCGATGGCCGCCGCAGTGACGATGCTTTGGAAGGTGGCCTTGTCGACGGCCTGCGAGCAGCTGAAGGTGAACAGCAGTCCCCCTTTGGCGATGCGCTTGATGGCCTCGGCGTTGATGAATTTGTAGCCGCCCAAGCCGCGATGTCGGTCTTGGTGCCGCTTGGCGAACGCCGGTGGGTCGAGGATGATGAGGTCGAAGGCGCCTTCGCGCATCTGCGTCACATATTCTTTCATGTCGGCCACATGGCAGGCGTTCTCCTCTTTCGAATAGCCGTTCAGCTCGAGGTTGGCCTCGGCCATGGCGATGGCTTTCTTGGAGGCGTCGACGGTGATGGCGCGGCGGGCGCCGCCCTTCAGCGCTGTGACGGAGAAGCCGCCTGTGTAGCCGAAGGCGTTGAGCACGGTCTTGCCTTGGGCAAAGCGCCGTACCAACTCGCGGTTTTCGCGTTGGTCGAGGAAGAAGCCCGTCTTCTGGCCTTCCTCCCAGTTGGGTAGGAAGCGGCTGTCGTTTTCCAAGATGACTTCATCCAATCTTTCGCCGAAGAGGTAGCCGTCTTCCACGATGGCGTCTTCCTTGCCCATGCGTTGCATGGCCTCGGCGCTTTTGTTGTAGATGGCCTGCACGCCCAGGTCGGGTATGAGCTTGAGGGCGCGGACGATCTCCTTTAGGTGGAGGGCCATGCCTTCGGTCTGGGCCTGCACCACGGCGGTGTGGCCGTAGATGTCGACGATGAGGCCGGCCAAATTGTCGCCCTCTGAGTGGACGAGGCGGAAGCAGTTGGTGCAGGGTTTGTCGGTGAGTCCCATGGCCTTGCGCACCTCAAAGGCTTGCTTGAGGCGGTCGAGGAAGAACCATTCGTCGATTTTCTGGTTCTCGAAGCTGAGCATCTTGATGGCGATGCTGTCCGACTCGCAGAAGCCGGTGCCGAGGATGTGGCCGTCGTAGTCGGTGACGGTGACGGTGTCGCCCGCCTGCAGGCCTTTTGCGGCGTCGTGGATGGCGCCTGAGAACACCCAAGGATGGAAGCGGCGCAAGGCTTCCTCCTTACCGGGGTTGAGTCGTATGACGGGATAGAGTGGCGTTTGTTCCATTACGGTTAGATTTTGGTGCAAAGATAGGTTTTTTCTTTTTACGATATGAAACCGATTCCGTAACTTTGCGCCAAAATTGAAACCACCTCTATGAACAACTCTTTCACCATCGGGGGTCAGATTGTCGACCTCGTCAACTCCAGGATTTTCTCGGGTGTGGTCGTCGTCGAGGACGGCAAGATCACCAAGATCGAGGAACAGCCTGTGGGCAACACGCAGTATATCATGCCAGGCTTTGTCGATGCACATGTGCATATTGAGAGCTCGATGCTGGTGCCCTCGGAGTTTGCCCGCTTGGCGGTCTGTCACGGCACTGTGGCCACCGTCAGCGACCCGCACGAAATCGCCAACGTGTTGGGCAAGAAAGGCGTACAATATATGATCGACAACGGCAAGAAGGTGCCGTTCAAGTTCTTCTTTGGTGCTCCGAGTTGTGTGCCCGCCACGGCTTTTGAGACGTCAGGTCGTGTGCTGAATGCTGCCGATGTCGAGGAGTTGATGGCTTCGCCCGACATTTACTATCTCTCGGAGGTGATGAACTATCCGGGGGTGCTCGCCAACGACCCCGAGGTCAGGGCCAAGATTGCCGTAGCCAAGCGCTATGGCAAGCCTATTGACGGCCATGCGCCTGCCTTGACGGGTCACGACTTGCAGACCTATGTCGGGGCGGGTATCTCCACCGACCACGAATGCTATACCTTGGCTGAGGCCTTGGAGAAGATCAGCCTGGGCATGAAAATCCTCATCCGCGAAGGCAGCGCCGCCAAGAACTACGAGGCTCTGATACCGCTGATGGCCACCCATCCCCACAAGCTGATGTTCTGTTCCGACGACAAGCATCCCAACGAATTGGTCGAAGGTCATATCGATGTGTTGGTGCGTCGCGCCATCGCCTTGGGCTACAACGTGATGGATGTGCTGAAGGCTGCATCGCTCAATGCGGTGAAGCACTATGGTCTCAACGTGGGCATGCTCCAGCAAGGCGACGATGCCGATTTCATCGTGGTCGACGACCTGCGCAACCCTGTCGCCAAGCAGACTTATATCAGAGGTGTGCTGGTGGCCGAAAACGGCGTGTCAAACATTAAATATGTGGAGACTGGCACGCCCAACATCTTTGAGCGCCCCTTCCTTTATGCACAAGACCTCTTTGTCCCCGACCAAGGGAAGAAAATCAAGGTGATAGAGTGTTTTGACGGACAGCTCATCACCAAGTGTTTCACGACCGAACCTAAGGTGGAGGATGGCGGCATCGTCAGCGACGTGGACCGCGACATCTTGAAGATGGTGGTGGTCAACCGCTATCAGCCTTATACGCCCACGGTGGCCTTTATCAAGAACTTTGGGTTGAAGAGAGGCGCCTTGGCTTCGAGCGTGGCCCACGACAGCCACAATCTCGTGGCCGTGGGTGTCACTGATAAAGACATTCTCCATGCGGTCAACCTGCTCATTGAGCACACGGGTGGCGTGACGGCCTACTGTGGCACGGAGATGCTAGCGGTTCCCCTGCCCGTGGCGGGACTGATGAGCAACGAGGACGGCTACGAAGTGGCGGCTGCCTATCAGAATGCCGATGCCTTGGCCAAACGCCTGGGGTCGACGCTCTATGCGCCTTTCATGACTTTGGCTTTTATGGCATTGCTCGTCATCCCCGAACTGAAAGTCAGCGATAGGGGTTTGTTTGACGTCAGCAAATTTGCGTTCACTTCCATCTACGAGGATTGACGGGGTCGCATCAATGCGCCTCCAGCCAGTTGGCGCCCGTGTTCATCTCCACCAACACCGGCACCGAGAGCGGCAAGGCATTCACCATCTTATCTTGAACGATGGCCTTTAAGGTATCAAGTTCGTCGAGATGTGCGTCGAAGACCAGTTCGTCGTGCACTTGAAGGATCATCTTCGACTGCATCTTCAAGCGTTCCAACTCCTCGTGGATGCCAATCATGGCAATCTTGATCATGTCGGCCGAGCTACCTTGGATGGGTGCGTTGATGGCGTTGCGTTCGGCGAAGCCACGCACCACGCTGTTGGCGCCGTTGATGTCGCGGAGGTAACGACGACGGCCAAGGATGGTCTCGGCATAGCCGCGTTCACGCGCCAAGGCGATGCTACGGTTCATGTATTCCTTGATGCCTGCATACTCCTCGAAGTATTTCTTGATGATGTCGGCAGCCTCGCTACGCGAGAGCTCCATGCGCTCGGCCAGACCGAAGGCCGACATGCCGTAGATGATGCCGAAGTTGACCGCCTTGGCACGGCTGCGCTGCTCCTTGGTGACTTGGTCCATGGGCACATGAAACACCTTGGCCGCCGTGGCGGCATGGATGTCGTGACCAAGGTTGAAGTCGTTGACCATAGCAGGGTCTTGACTCAAATGGGCAATGATACGCAATTCGATTTGGCTGTAATCAGCGGCCAAAAGGGTGTATTCTGGACTACGTGGCACGAAGGCACGACGGATCTCGCGGCCTTTCTCAGTGCGCACGGGGATGTTTTGCAGGTTGGGGTTGTTGGAACTCAAGCGTCCCGTGGCGGTAACGGCTTGGTTGTAGGAGGTGTGGATGAGTCCGTCCTTTGGGTTGACCAAGGCAGGAAGTGCGTCGAGGTAGGTCGACTTCAATTTGGTGAAAGAGCGGTAGTCCAAAATCATTTGGATGATGGGATGCTTGTGGGAGAGTTTTTGCAAGACATCCTCGCCTGTGGCATATTGTCCCGTCTTGGTTTTCTTGGCCTTCTCGTCGATATGCAGTTTCTCGAAGAGCACTTCGCCCAATTGTTTCGGCGAGGCGATGTTGAAAGGCATGCCAGCGGCTTTGTAAATCTCTTCCTCAATCTTGTGGATCTCGACACCAAAAGCATCGCTGATTTGCTGCAGGTTCTCCGTGTCGATACGCACACCGTTGGCCTCCATGCGACTGAGTACGGGCACGAGCGGCATCTCAATCTCATAAAACAGTTTCTCCACGCCGTTTTCCTTGAGCAGAGGCAGCAGCTTCTCGTAGAGTTGCAACGTGATGTCGGCATCCTCGGCAGCATATTCCTTCACTAATTCCACAGGCACCTCGCGCATGGTCTTTTGCATTCTTCCCTTGCCGATAAGGTCCTCGATAGGGATGGTGAGGTAGTTAAGATAGACCTCGGCGAGGTAGTCCATATTGTGACGTTGCTCAGGCTCGAGGAGATAGTGGGCCAGCATGGTGTCGAACAACGGACCTTTCACGCTGATGCCGTATTGCGCCAGCATGGAGATGTCGTATTTCAGGTTCTGCCCGATTTTGAGGATGCTTTCGTTCTCAAACAAAGGGCGTAGCAGCTCCAGTTTCTTTTGGCACGCTTCGTGTTCGGCGGGCATGGACAGATACCACGCCTCGTGCGCCTTAATGGCGAAGGAAAGGCCTACCAACTCGGCAGAGTAAACATCGATGTTGGTGGTCTCGCTGTCAAAGACAAATTGTTTCTGCTTGGACAGCAAGTCTACCAAAGCCTTGATGTCGGAATCGTTTTCCACTAGTTTATAGTCATGCGATACCGTCTTGGCAGAGTCCTTGTCGGAGAACTCCAATAGTCCGCCATTGTCGCCTTGATGGAACAAATCATACTCTCCGGTAGGAATTTGTCCCCCTTTTAAGGGGGGTAGGGGGGATTCAGACTCACCCCTCTGAGCGGTTGGCAGGGGGGAGTCAACACCTTGCTTCCCTTTATAATCCTCCAAAAACCGTTTGGCAAAAGTCCTGAACTCCAGTTCCTCAAAAAGGGCCATCAGCGCTGGCACATCAGGCTCCTTGGCACGGAGTTCTTCCTCGTCGAATTTGACGGGTACCTCAAGGTTGATGGTGGCCAGGCTCTTCGACATCAGTCCTTGCTCAGCAAAGTTGATGACGTTCTCTTTTTGTTTGCCTTTCAGTTCGTCGGCATGGGCGATGAGGTTTTCCACACTGCCGTATTTTCCTACCAAGATGGCCGCCGTCTTCTCACCGATGCCAGGAATGCCCGGGATGTTGTCGGAGGCATCGCCCCAGAGACCGAGGATGTCAATGAGTTGCTTGGGCTCTTTGATGCCATAGCGTTCGCAGACCTCTTTCGGTCCCCAAACTTGTGCCGGCTCGCCGAACTTGGCGGGTTTATAAAGCAGGATTTTGTCCGTCACTAATTGTCCGAAGTCTTTGTCGGGCGTCATCATATAGGTGGTGAAGCCTTGTTGTTCCGCTTTTTTCGCCAGGGTGCCGATGACGTCGTCGGCCTCGTAGCCTTCCACGCCGTAGACGGGGATGTTGAAGCCCTCGATGAGCCTAATAATATAAGGTATGGCATCGCGGAGGTCGTCGGGCATCTTCTCGCGGTTGGCCTTGTATTCGCTGTATTCGGCCTGGCGCTGGGCGGTGCCGGCCACATCAAAGGCCACGCCGATATGGGAGGGTTTTTCTTTCTGCAGGATTTCGTAGAGTGAGTTGAGGAAGCCCATCACCGCTGAGGTGTTGACCCCTTTCGAGTTGAGGCGCGGGTTCTTGCTCATGGCGAAGAAAGCCCTGTATATCAATGCGTAGGCATCTAAAAGGAAGAGTTTTTTCTCTGTGGTTTCCATAGGGTTCGTTTTGAAGGTGTAAAGATACGAAGAATAACTTGAACTGGGATGATTTCGTCTCCAAAACGCCAAAAAATCGAAAAAAGATGCGTTTTTCAAAAAAAGTCGTACCTTTGCACCCGAAAACGAGTAATTACTGGTCACGAGGTAGACCGACATTCTATTTTAAACAACTGATTATCAATTTATTGGTAAAAAGTATGTTTTTGAATTGGAAATAAGTGTTATCTTTGTGGCCTATTTATCAACTAAAAATTGAGAACTATGCAAGAAATTTTGAATGAAATCGTTCCGATCATTGCTGAGAAACTCGGCGTGGATCCTTCGGAAGTCACTATGGAAGCCAGCTTCACCAACGACCTGGGTGCCGATTCACTGGACACCGTCGAACTGATGATGGAATTTGAAAAGAGCTTCAACCTCTCCATCCCGGACGACCAACAGGAAAACATCCAGACTGTGGGTGATGTTGTGAAGCTCATCGAAAAGATGCGTGCTGAAAACAACTAATTTCTAAGCAAATAAAGTTATTTATGGAATCGAAACGCGTAGTCGTTACTGGCCTCGGTGCCATCACCCCCATAGGGAAAACCCTTCCTGAGTTTTGGGAAGGTTTGGTGAATGGTAAAAACGGTGTCGGTGAGATTACCCGTTTCGATTCTACTTTATTCAAGACGCGTTTCGCCTGTGAGGTGAAGGACTACGATCCTGAGGCCTATTTTGAGAAGAAGAACGTGCGCAAGTACGACCACTTCGCCCAGTTTGCCCTCATCGCCGCCGACGAGGCTGTTGCCGACTCGGGCCTCAATGCCGAAAACTGCGACTTGGATGAGGTGGGCGTCATGATGACTTCGGGCATCGGTGGCGTCAACCACCTTTATCAAGAAACGATGGAATATGCGCAGACCGATGGCACGCCGCGTTTCGGTCCCTTCCTCATCACCAAGATGATCGTCAACATGCCGGGTGGCGTCATTTCCATCAAATACGGCTTCCGTGGCCCCAACTTCGCCACCGTTTCGGCTTGCGCCTCTTCGACGCATGCCATTGTTGAAGCCTTCAACTATATCCGATTGGGCAAATGCCAGGCCGTCGTGGCAGGCGGTGCGGGAGCGGCCATCGGACAACTCGGCATAGGCGGCTTTAACGCCATGAAAGCCCTCTCCACCCGTAACGAAGACCCGCTGACGGCTTCACGTCCTTTCGACCTTAACCGCGACGGCTTCGTCTTGGGCGAAGGTGCTGGCAGCCTCGTTCTCGAGGAGTATGAACACGCCATCGCACGTGGCGCAAAGATCTATGCCGAAGTGGTTGGCGGCGGCGAGTCGGCCGATGCCTACCACATCACCGCTCCCGACCCGGAAGGCTCTGGTGGTGCCCTCAGCATGCAACGCGCCCTCCGCGATGCAGGTCTGTCGCCAGAGGCCATCGACCACATCAACGCGCATGGCACCTCAACGCCCATGGGCGATGTCGCCGAAACCCTTGCCATCAAGAAGGTGTTTGGCGAACATGCCTACAACATTAGCATCAACTCCACCAAGTCGATGATTGGCCACCTCCTCGGTGGCGCGGGTGCCGTCGAAGCCATTGCCACCATCCTTGCCCTCAAGAACGGCATTATTCCTCCCACCATCAACCATTTTGACGACGACCCGCAGATCGACCCGCGTCTCGACATCGTCTTCAACAAAGCCCGTCAGCGCGACATCCACTACGGACTTTCCAACTCCTTCGGATTCGGCGGACAAAACGCCACCGTAATCTTCAAAAAGTTTGAGTGATAATGGCACTCTTCCACGCTTCCCCAAAAGACCCTGCCGACAAGGCCCTTTACGACTATATCCACAATATCTTTGGTTTTTATCCAAAGAACATCGCGCTATATCGTGTGGCCTTCACGCATAAGTCGGTAGCTGCCGAGACCGTGGGCAACTATCACGTCAGCAACGAACGCATGGAATACCTCGGCGACGCCGTGCTGAGCACCGTCGTGGCCGACTACCTCTTCCACACCTATCCCACCCAGCCCGAAGGCTTCCTCACCGAGATGCGCTCGCGCATCGTCAGCCGTGCCTCCCTCAACAAGCTGTCGGAGAAGCTCGGCTTCGGCGACTACATCCGCCACACCCCCGATGTGGGCAACAACGCCCATTCGATGGGCGGCAACGCCTTTGAGGCTCTCATGGGTGCCATCTACCTTGACCGCGGCTTCGACTTCGCCAAACACATCATCATCGACCGCATCGTCAACATCCACATCGACGTGGAGCAACTGCAACAGACCGACGCCAACTTCAAGAGCAAACTTCTTGAATGGTCGCAGAAGAACAAGAAAAGCACTTCCTTCAAGATGCTGGAAGAGATAGGCGAAGGACACAAGAAACAGTTCCACGTCCAGATTGTCATCGACGGACAACCTTACGCCGATGCCATCGATCGTTCCATTCGTGGTGCCGAGCAGCTGGCCGCCGAAAAAACGTGGAAACAATTGTTTGGCGAAAATTAATGTTGCTTAAACAATCTACCTATGTTATTTCCGCGAGCCTTCTATGTCATTCCAACGTAGGCAGGTGGGTAGGCGGGGAATCTATAGAAGGCGATTCAAAAAGCAACAACCTTTCTAGACGGCTTCAGAAAACATAGATTCCAAGCCTTCCCGCATGGCCTCGTAGGAATGACATGCTTTCTGAAGCCTGCAAAACCATTTTAATTGAAAAATAATTCTATCTTTGCGGCATGAAACCCAAAAGCAACAAGATACAGATTGCCTCGTTCGACGACACCACCGTCGTCGGCATCAACACCACTTTGGTCGACTACAAGCTGGCTTGGGGCATCAACAACAAACTTGCCCTCGACCTGGCCCGTTACGACGACCTGGTCTTTGAGGGTGCGCCGTTCTCCTTCTTCTACTACACAGCGGGCGAGAACTACAACGTCTACAACCTCGTATCGCTCGTGTGCAAGGAGAAGGTGCTATTTCCCTTCAAACCGCATTTGGACTATCTCTTCCTCATCCAAAACACCCTTACCGCCGAGCGGCAGATTAACATCATGCGCGGCTTGCGCGAGATAGAAGGGGTCGTGCATGCCTTCGTCTTGGAAAAAGACAAAAACCTGCGGATGGTGCTCGAGACCATCGCCGACTGTGAGCAACAGATGGTGACCAAGAAAAAGAAGCAGAACGATCTCAACGCTGTGAAGGAAAAGATGCGCCAACAAGAGGCGGAGCTGGCTGCGCTTAGGGCTCAATCTTGATTTTCACGCCACTTTCCTCGGTGACGAACGATGCAATGCGGTCGCCGATGCCGAGGTTGAACCGATGTTCGCCGAGGTCAACATCTTCGTTGACGATGGTATAGAGCTGTCCTTGATACGTGGCATGAGGCCCGATTTCCATGATTTTATCGTAGCGACAATAGCTAAAGGCATCGCCAGGCAGGTAATGTGCCTTGATGCTCTTGGCAAAGTCCTTGTGTTGGAAATCGATGGTGGTATCGCAGGGATTGTAGATGCTGAAGTTGATACGGATGGTGTCGCCGTGATGGAACACGGGCATTTTCTCGCCTAGGGCATTGGTGATGTTGAACGTGGTCACCAAGCGGTTGGCGGAGGAGAAATCATCGCTGAGGAAGCCTTCGACTTCCACGTCGTCCACTTGATAGGTTTCTGAGCGTTCGTTAATGTGACCACACACAAATACGGGTTTGCCAATCCAAGCTTTGTCGAACTGCCAAAGGTCGTATTGCGTCATGCGGTCGTAATAGCTTTGCAGTGTAGAGCTCTCCTTGCCCGTAAAGTAATGGTAAAGGGCAGGCTGTTGGAATGAACCACGAAACACCACGGGACGGTCGCCCGCAACCTGCTCTATAGCCTTGTAATAAGGCTCTTTGCCATGGTAGCCAAAACGGTCGGCCAAAGGCGTCAACAAGAGGATTCTGAAGGCCAAAACCAATAGGAGGGAGGGAAGGATGAGGAACTTAGTGTATTTCCTCAGCTTCTCGTCAATCAGGGCTTTGCGGTAAACCAAAACCACCGCTGGGATGACGCATACAATAGTCCAATGTGGCTCCACATGTCCACGGAAGGCCATCAGCCAGAAGAAGAAAAAGAACCCGATAAGGATAAACTTTAATCCTCGTTCGAAGACCCCAATCCCCCTTTTAAGGGGGGCAGGGGGGATTCGAACACAATTCCTATCCTTAATCAAAACATACACCACCGCTCCAAACGTAAACGGATTGAAAATGAGCAACTGATTAGGCAGATACTCCAAGAAATAACTCCAGCGGAACGCTTCGTTGCGCCCAGCCAAATGGTACCTGAAGCTTGGGAAATCATTGTTGACTTGCCATAAGATATGGGGCGTCAACAAGGCCAAAGCCAAGAGGCAGGCCACCCAGAACTTGCCGTCTTTCAGCAGTTTGAGGTTGGATAGTACAATCAGACCCAATAATAGGAATGCATGGTATTTACTGTAAACCATCAACGCCATGAATAGACCCATCAGTAGCGCGTTTTTCCATGACTTGTTTTCCAGATAGTGCTGATAGACAAGCAAAAACAGGGCAGAAAACAAGATCAGGCTCGCATCGGGTGTGGTGACGAAGCCGTAGATATTGAACATCACGATGGAGAAGACGATAGTGAAGAAGAGGAGTGTAGAGTGTAGAGTTGAGAGTTTAGAGTCAGTCTCGCCCATGTCATTCCTATGTTGGCTTGTGCGTTGGCTGGAATCTATGGGCGAAGAAAGGCTGGAGTTATAAATTGCTACTTTCCACATCACCCACAGCGACAAACAAGACGCAATAATCGTGAAAAACCTCACGCCCAAAGTGCCTGAAAACAGCATGCTGCTCAAAAAAGTCATCAGACCTACCATGGGCGGGTGGTCGAAATAGCCCCAAGCCAAATGTACACCATATAGGGCATAATAGGCTTCGTCCTCCTGGATTTCGGTGAAGATGCCCTGCAGCAGGTTGATGACAAACCAAATGAAAATGCCACAACAAAGGCAAAATCTCCAATTGAATATTTTGTCCTTTGTCATGGCATTTGGTTTGTAGGGCTGTCACACCGTGGCAGCCGCGATGATTTTAACCGACGTGAATGTTTTCCTTCACCAGTTTCATGATCTTTTCGGTGTCGTTACCCAGTTCCTTGCGGAGGTTGGCATCCTTGAAGTCGCTGAGGAACTTGATCATGTAGTCGATGATGGCATCGGAGAAAACGCCCTTCTCGGTGTAGATCTTACGGTCCTTCTTGAGCTCCTTGGCAGCGGCGACGCAGCTGTCGGGCAGTTGCTCGAGGCTCTCTTGTACCTTCTTATTCTTGGCATCGTGGATGTTGACACCCAGGCCGACGTAGGTCTTCTCGGCCACTTCGAGGGCGTTGGGCATCTCGAAGCCATGACGTGCGGCGGCGCATAGGGCGGCCATTAGCAGATACATGTCGGCGCAGCCGTCGGAGGCACGCCATTCGAAGGTCTGCTTCTCGCTGAAGTCCTTGTTCGACTTCTTCTCAAGCGGGTTGGCGTTGGCTGACATGTCCTTGCCGTTGCTGATCCAGCCCAGCGGCACACGCACCAAGGCACTGCGGTTCGAATAAGACCAGCAGAGCGAGGTCGGGGCCTCCTGATGGGGCACCAGACGCAGGAACGACAGCGGGTTGGGGTTGCCGAAGGCGGGCAGTGAGGTACCGGCAATCATGTAACCGGCGATAGCCTTCTTGGCGTAGTCGGTGAGCTCGCCGTTCTTCACCATCACGCTCTTGCCGTCCTTCGTGAACTTGCAGTGGACGTGCATACCTGAGCCGGCCTTGCCCACAGTGATCTTCGGGGCGAAGGTCAGGGTGACGCCATATTCGTAGGCCAGTTGGCGCATGATCCATTTGGCGACCACGAGTTGGTCGGCGGCGTCCTCTATGTTGGTGGGCAGGAACTCGATTTCGTTCTGCTCGTAGATCTTGCCGTCGTAGGTGAAGTTACCCACTTCGGAGTGACCGTACTTGATCAAGCCGCCAGCCTGGGCGATGAGGCGCATGGCCTCGACGCGGTACTCGGTGAACTTGTTGAACGGAGCGCTCTCGTGGTAGCCACGTTGGTCGGGCACCTCATAGATTTGCTCATCGTCGGCGATGATATAGTATTCCAACTCGCCCATGGTCTCCATCTGCAGGCCCGTGGTCTTCTTAAAGACTTCGTGGGCCTTGTGGAGGATGTGCTCGGGTGAGCTCTCGAAAGGCTCGCCGTCGCGGTTGTAGAACGAGCAGAGAATGTCCAGGGTGGGCGTCTCACTGAAGGGGTTGCGGAAGGCCGTGCGGTACTTCGGCACCACATAGAGGTCGCTCTTACCGGCTTCGATGAAGGGGAAGAGGCTCGAACCGTCGACGCGCTCACCGGCGGTGAGGATGTTCTCGAGAGTTCAAGGTCTTCAACCTACCGTCCCAGCCACAATAGTGGAAATTGACGAATTCGATTTGGTTTTCCTCGCAATAACGGATGATGTCGGCGCGAGTGAATTCTGCTGCAGGCTTCTGAAGGTACTGCACCAGAAGATTGGGGTTCATGGCAATTCTTTGGTCCATTACGATTTATTGATTTAAAGATTTAAAAATTCAAAATTCAAAGATTTTGCGCAAAGATAGTAATTATTCCGTCATCGTTGTCCAAAAGAAGAATAAATGCTGTTTTTTCCTTTGATTCCATGGTTTTTTCCTACTTTTGCGCTAACAAAAGCAAGAATTATGGCATTAAGAGACTGGATGATTGCCTTCAACAACGCCAAGACGATGGAGTCGAACGGAGAGGAAGGCCCTGAACTGATAGCGGAGTATGAGCGTGTGATCGAGAAACTGGGTGAAGGACCTTTCACCGAGGCCGAACAGCATGTCCGCGAGGAGGTTGGCCGCAACCTATATGAATTATATACCCAAATGGGGGATGAGGCGAAGGCAGATTATTATAAGAATTTATTCTTGTAGGGACGCATCGCATGCGTCCGAACCGCAAAAGGGACGCATCGCATGCGTCCGAAACACAAAAGGGACGCATCGCATGCGTCCGAACCGCAAAAGGGACGCATCGCATGCGTCCGAAACACAAACGCATTGTGTGTTTAGGTGCGGACACACGCGGTGTGTCCGTACAAAATCATTCCCGTTTCAGCATATTAAAATAAGCATCCAGCAACTTCTGTGCTCCAATATAAGCGCTCATGCGCTGGCCGCGCACGTCGTTTTCGACCAAAGGCAATAGGTCAGCGACCAATTGGTTTTGGTAGAAATCGTTCTTCAAGGCGCTGTCCATCGAGTCGTACATCATCTGCACGTCCTGTTGGGCGCGTTTCTTATAAAGGTAGCCGTTGTCGCGGATGGCCTGCACATGGTCGGCGACCATCTGCCACACTTCGTCGATTTGGAAACCCGTCAAGGCGGAGCAGGTCAGCACTTTGGTCTCCTGTCCCGACTCGGGTAGGGGGAAAAGGTGCAGCGCATTACGACATTCGGCGGCGGCACGGTTAGCCCGCATCACATTGTCGCCGTCGGCTTTATTCACCGCGATGCCATCGGCCATCTCCATGATGCCGCGCTTGATGCCTTGCAGCTCGTCGCCAGCGCCGCTGATCAAAATGAGGAGGAAGAAATCGACCATGGAATGCACCGCCGTCTCGGATTGACCTACGCCCACAGTCTCCACGAAGATGGTATCATAACCCGCTGCTTCACAAAGGATGATCGTCTCTCTTGTCTTACGTGCCACGCCGCCCAAAGTGCCAGCCGAGGCCGAGGGACGGATGTAGGCATTGGGATGCACCGAAAGCGTTTCCATGCGAGTCTTGTCGCCCAAGATACTGCCCTTGGAGCGTTGGCTTGAGGGGTCGATGGCCAACACAGCCAGCTTCTGTCCTTTGTTGCATAAATGCACGCCCAAAGCCTCAATGAAAGTGCTCTTGCCCGCGCCCGGAACTCCAGTGATGCCCAAACGAAGAGCCTTTCCCGCATGGGGAAGACAGGCCGCTATGATCTGTTGCGCCAAGTCCTGATGTTTGGGCAGGGCGCTTTCCACCAAGGTAATGGCTTTGCTGAGTGCCACGCGGTCGCCTTTGAGGATGCCGTCGACATACCATTCCAGCGGCATCAGCTGTTGCTGGTTGCGCTTCATGCGCTCCAAAGCGTTCGGGTTGACTTGGATGGGACCTTCCACGCCTTCGGTGACCTTGAGGTTGGATTCCCATTCATGCTCCTGATTTTCAAAGTGTTCGTACTCCATAGCGGGCTGAGGTGTTATGCGGTTTGATTTTGCAAAGATATGGAATATTGTTGATTGTAAGGTGTTGAAATTATAATTCGATGTGGTCAATTGTTTTTATTGTAAGCTGATGGCCTATGGCTTATAGTTTATGGCTTGCTTCACCCAAAGTGTGAGGCCTATATATTTTGCTGAAGCAAGCCATAAGCCATTGGCCATAAGCCATAGTTGAAAAGATTGTAAATCAGTAAATTTGAATTTTTTCTTGCGTTATTCCAAAAAAAATGCGTAATTTTGTAGTTTCTAAGCAAACTAACGCCCATGACTAGCAAGACAAGAGTACTGTTCGTCCACCAGGAAATCGCACCCTATCTGCCGGAGACCCCGATGAGTCTCATCGGTCGCTACCTTCCCCAAGCCACTCAAGAAAGCGGTAAGGAAATCCGCATCTTCATGCCGCGCTATGGTGTCATCAACGAGCGCCGCAACCAACTCCATGAGGTGATTCGCCTCTCGGGCATGAACCTCATCATCAACGACACGGACCACCCGCTCATCATCAAGGTGGCTTCCATCCAGAAGGCAAGGATGCAGATTTATTTCATCGATAACGACGACTTCTTTACGAAGAAGAAGTACTTGATGTATGACGAAAAGGGCGTGTTTAGCGACGACAATGACTATCGCTGCGTGTTTTTCACGCGTGGCGTCATCGAGACGGTGAAGAAACTCAACTGGTCGCCCGATGTCATCCACTGCCACGGTTGGATCTCGGCCTTGATGCCGGTCTATATCAAGCGTGCCATGAACGTCCGCGACAACCCACTCTTCAACGAGACGAAGATTGTGTACTCCATCTACGACGACGGCTTCAAGGAAGATTTCAAGCCAGGGTTCGACAAGATGATGAAACTGCCGGGCATGACGGCCAAAGACCTCAAGTATTTCAAGGAAGGCAACTATGTGAACCTGACCAAGGCCGCCATTGATTATTCCGATGGTATCGTGGTCTGCACAGAGAACCTCAACCCTGAGATTGCAGCCTATCTGCAAACTGTCAAGAAGCCGGTGCTCTCGTATCAAGAGCAGGTGCATTACGCTCAGGCTTGCAACGATTTCTACGACCTTCTTCTCCAGAAACAATAAGGACAACGTTTTTGAGTTATCTCACACGAAGAACCTCAACTAATTTTCGACCTGATGAAAACACATCATTCAACTGCTTGGATTGGCTTGGCGTTAATGATTGGCATAATGGCCTTTGCCTCGTGCAAGAAGTCGCCTGAGACCATCGGCAACAACCTTATTTCCGACGATAGCTTCATTAGCATCTACCATACCGACACCACCGAAATCATTTGTCATTCCTATCTCGATTCTGTGGCGACAGACAATGCGTCCAACGCCTTGTTGGGTGCCATGAAAGATCCTATTTTCGGCAATACCGAAGCTGGCTTCTATACCCAGTTTCGACCCTCGGTGGCCGGACAGAGCTTTGGAAACAACCCTGTGGTCGACTCACTGGTGCTGCAACTCTGTCTCGTGGGCTATTATGGCGACACCACGGTGATGCAGACGGCGCATGCCTATGAGCTGACTGATTCGCTTGTATTCGAAAATAGTTACTATAGCCATTCAACGGTGGCTACGGGTAGCATTGACCATGCCAATGGGTACCAGTTCTGCCCGAGACCTAAGACTAAGGTGCACATCATCGGTAGTGACACTGTGACTCAGCCTATTATCCGTATCCCGCTGAGCCAGGATTTGGGAAATTATCTCGTGAACCTCGATACCACAGCTTACTCGCGTCCCGACCGTTTTAAGCAGCATTTCAAGGGTCTCTATGTGACTTGTGCCACTGTGGGTCTTGATGGCGCCATCAGTTCCATCAACCTGACGAACAACACGTATACTTTGTTGCAGCTTTACTATCACAATGCGGCCACACCTGATAAGCCCATGCGCTATAATTTCTATGTGACCTCATCCGACGCCTATTTCAACCACTTCGACCACGACTACACCCAGGGCAGCCCTGAGTTTGTGAGTCAGCTGATGGAGGGTCAAGAGTCATTGGGCCAGTCGACCCTTTACCTGCAGACCATGGGTGGCGTGAGGACTAAGGTGCTCTTCCCAAACTTGACCCATTGGACGGATACCTTGGAGGGTTGCCGTCTTGTGGTCAACGAGGCCAAACTAATTCTGCCCGCAACTGCAGCATTGATGGATTCCATTTATAAGGCACCCAAAAACTTCATGCTTGTGGGCTTCAGCTCCGATACCACCACCTATCTCTTGCCCGATTATCTTGAAGGTAGCGCTTTCTTTGACGGCACCTATAACTCAAGCAAACAGGCAGTGAGTTTCCGCATTACGGAGTACCTGCAACAGATGATTGATGGTAAGAAAGACAACCTTGGATTGAGTCTGGGCATCAACGGTGCGGCCTACAATGCGACACGTTACGTCATCAATGGCCCTGAAGCTTCAGATGGAGAGAAGATGAGATTGGAAGTGACGTATTCTATTGTGAATGAATGAGGAATGGTGAAATACGAAGTATTAACTGCGTTGAATCTTCGATTTCGACAAAGTCAATGCTGAATGTTGAATGCTGAATGTTGAATGTTGAATGCTGAATGTTGAATTTTGAATTTTGAATGTTGAATCTTAAATTTTGAATTTTAAATACTTAGAAATATGAAGAAACTGATTATCGCTGTCTTGGTTTTGGTTGGATTGACCTGCCAAGCACAGAAAGCAAATGAGAAGGAAACTGTGGTCGTCATCAAGACCAGCATGGGAACCATAAAGGCCAAACTGTATAACGACACGCCAAAGCATCGTGACAACTTCATCAAGTTGGCGAATGAGGGCTGGTACAATGGCTCGCCCTTCCACCGTGTCATCAAGGATTTCATGATCCAAGGTGGACAAAACAAGGACGGTAGCCTTGACCCAGGTTATAGAGTTCCCGCTGAGTTCAAGGACAACCACTTCCACAAGAAAGGCGCTCTTTGTGCTGCCCGTCAGCCTGACCAAGTGAATCCCCAGAAGGCCTCCAGCGGCTCGCAGTTCTACATCGTGCAAGGTAAGGTGTATGACGACCGTACTTTGGACATGTTTGAGAGCCGTATGGGCAAGGTGTTCAGCGCCCGTCAGCGTCAGGCCTACAAGACTGTGGGTGGCACCCCGCATTTGGACGGTGACTACACGGTGTTTGGCGAGGTCATCGAAGGCCTTGAGGTGGTCGACAAGATCGCTGCCGTCGAGACTGGCCGCGGAGATATGCCTGTCAAACCTGTCACGATCATTTCCGTTACGATAGAGAAATAAGGCTGCTGGCTTTTGGCCTTTGGCTGCTGGCATTCAATCAGCCAGTTGCCAGAAGCCAGTTGCCAGAAGCTAAAAGCATACAACAATGAAAGAAAGAATCGAAGAGATACTATCCCAGGTGCGTGACTTCCAGGCCGACAGCAAAGAGGCTCTGGAGAATTTCCGTATCACTTATTTGAGTAAGAAAGGCATCATCCCTGCTTTGTTTGCCGACTTCAAGAACGTGGCCCCCGAGCTCCGCAAGGAGATGGGCATGAAGCTCAACGAGCTGAAGAACGTTGTGCAGGACAAGGTGGAGGAGCAACTTCAGAAGTTTGAGAACCAGCACAGCAACGATGCCGGCTTTGACATGAGCATGCCCGCTGCCGGCATGAAGGGTGCGCGTCACCCGTTGTCCATCGTGCGCCGCGACATCAACGAGATCTTCTCGCACCTCGGCTTCACCATTGCCGAAGGTCCCGAGATTGAGGACGACTACCACGTGTTCTCGGCCTTGAACTTCCCGCTCGACCATCCCGCCCGCGACATGCAGGACACCTTCTTCATCAGCAAGGAGCCCAATGTCAACAAGGCTTCTGACGTGCTGCTGCGCACCCACACCTCGAGCGTGCAGGTCCGCGTGATGGAGACCCATCAGCCGCCTATTCGCATCATCGCCCCCGGCCGTGTGTTCCGCAACGAGGCTATCTCGGCCCGTGCCCACTGCATTTTCCACCAGATTGAAGGCCTTTATATCGACGAAAACGTGTCGTTTGCCGACCTGAAGCAGACCTTGTACCACTTTGTGCAGGAGTTCTTCGGCGAGGGCACCAAGGTGCGTTTCCGTCCGTCCTATTTCCCTTTCACCGAGACCTCGGCTGAGATGGACATCTCGTGCAACATCTGTGGCGGTAAAGGCTGCAACATCTGCAAGCACACGGGTTGGGTCGAGATCTTGGGCTGTGGCATGTGCGACCCCAACATCCTCATCGCCAGCGGCATCGACCCGGAGAAGTACACCGGCTTCGCCTTCGGCATGGGTGTGGAACGCATCGCCATGTTGAAATATGGCATCAACGACCTGCGCCTGTTCTTCGAGAACGACATGAAGTTCTTGGAGCAGTTTGAGCTGGCGTAAGAATTGCAGAAATATGGATTTTTGTTTGTAGAGACGGTGCATGCACCGTCTCTACTGTTTTTATTCACCCCGAACGGTTTTATTCAGCCATTGGCAGAAGTCCTTGGTCTTCTCGAACTCGCTCAGCACCCAGTCGACGAGATGAGGGTCAGAGAGGCGCTTGTCGGGAAGGTCTTGCACCACGAGCCAGTCGCGTTGCTTGAAGAGCTCGGCTTGTGGGTGGTCCTTGGGATAGCCGTTGGGCACGCGTTTCATGGCATGGCTGGTGTCCAAGTCAAAACCTTGGGCTTTGGCGATGGCCTCCACCAAGGGCTCGCCGTTGAAGAAGATCTCGTCGCGGATGGTCTTCAGCATGGTCGTGTCGGGCATGTACATCCCCGTGCAGAGCATGTTGTGGCCGAGGTATTCCGACTCCTTAGCCTCCAGGTGGAAGTAATAGCCGCTCAGCATCGACTTCTTGCCTTCGGGGCAGACGAACACACCGAAATGGGTCTTGTAGGGTCGCTTGTCGGGCGAGAAGCGCGTGTCACGATAGAAGCGGTAGGTGCAATCCTTTAAGGTCAGGCCTTTGCAGTTGTCGTCGAACTTCTGCACGCCGGCGATGATCTGCTCGGCCAAGGCATTGAAGTTGGCTTGCGCCGTCTGGTATTGCTTCTTGTGCTCCTGAAACCAAGGGCGGTTGTTGTTGTGGAGGACGTCGTCGAGAAATTTTAGGATCTCTTCCATGAGTGTAATTTTTGCAAAAATACGGAATTATTTTGCACTAAATACTGCCTTTTTCGCCATTAAAGTCATGGAAAGGCCTCGGGCAACCATAAACAACAAGAAGGCTATCCAAAGACCATGGTTACCAAAACGGGGCATTAATAACAAGGTGGCAGGCAGAAACACGCCGACGGCCG
The DNA here is from genome assembly GCA_900318265.1 of uncultured Bacteroidales bacterium. Lineage (GTDB taxonomy): Bacteria > Bacteroidota > Bacteroidia > Bacteroidales > F082 > Limimorpha. Next base: position 268,381 of record ONKA01000003.1, read on the forward strand.
AGATGAGCATGGTGTTGCGGATGGCACGGGCTGCCGTGGCGCCGATGTAGACACCGTCCCACAGGAAGGCGGCGAAGGTGATGAGCGGGATGGCGGCCAGATAGATATGGTAAGGCTGCGCCATCGGGATGATGCTAGGCTGGTCGCTGACAAGACGGATGAACCAGTCGGGGAAGAGCGCATAGAGCACCGTGAAAGGCAAGGCGATGAAGAAGCCCAAAAGGAACAGCAGCTTGACGGTCTGGCGGAGTTGCTTGGGGTCGTGCGCCCCCGTGAAACGCCCCACCAAAGCCTCGCCTGCGTAGGCAAAGCCGTCGGTGAAGTAGGAGAAGATGTAGAAGAACTGCATCAGGATCATGTTGACGGCCAGCATGTCGTCGCCGAGTTTGGCTGATTGGTTGTTGAAGAAAGCGATGCTCAACACTAACAGGATGCTGCGGATCATGAAGTCGGCATTCACCTTGAAGAAACGTTTCAGCTTGTCGGCTTGCAACAGAAGCACGCGTCGGATGGGCACGAGATAATGGCGGAACTTGGTGAAGAGGAAGACGACAGCGGTCAGCAGGCCACAGTATTGCGCGATGACGGTGCCCAAGGCCACGCCTGTGACGCCCATGCCCATGGCGTTGACGAAGATGATGCTCAAAACGATGTTCACTACATTGGTCAGGATGGCGATGATCATGGGGATGGTGGTATTTTGCATGCCGATGTACCAGCCGTTGAAGGCATAGAGGCAGAGCACCGCCGGTGCCGCCCAGATGCGTACCCTGAAATATGTGGCGGTATAGGCCAACACCTCCTCGCTGCCGTGCAGCAGTTTCATGCTGAGCCATTCCACTGGACCTTGTAGCGAAAGCACCAAGATAGTGGAAATCAGCGCGATGCATAGGGAACGATAGAGTGAATAAGCCATCTCGGCACGGTCGTTGGCGCCATAGGCTTGTGCCGTGAAACCCGTCGTGCCCGCCCTCATGAAGCTGAAGATGGAGTACATCACGCTGAAGATGGTACCACCCAAGCCGATGGCCCCGATATAGGCGATGCTATCCTGATGGCCCATCAGCATCATGTCGACGAAGCCCAGCAGCGGCACGGTGATGTTGCTGATGATGTTGGGGATGGCGAGCTTTAGGATGGAACGGTTGAGGGATTCTTTGCGCATCGTTATGCTTTTGAAGGCACAAAAATAGAATAAATTGGTCTATTGTCGAAAAAATTCGCAAATTTGATAATAATTCGCAAAATTATTCTATTTTTGCCGTGAAAAACAGGAATAAATGAACATATCATTTGACGATAATGCATTAGAAGAACTCTATACGACGGGTTCAACTAATGAGCGAAAATACAAGAAGTTGTCTAAAGATGTGGTTAAGCAATACGTCAAGACAGTGAATTTCATTAAAGCTGCGACACGTGTTGAAGATTTGTATTTGATCAAGTCGTTGCATTATGAGAAAAAGAAAGGAGACTTGAAAGGTTTAGAAGTGGTTTGGATAAATACCCAATATAGATTGCATTTTCAGAGTTCACCTGATGGAAACGGAATCATCGTTAACGCATTATTAACCGAAATATCAAAGCATTATGAATAAGAAGCTAAGACCTTTTATTGCAACTCACCCTGGTGAGTTAATTAAGGATGAATTAAAAGAAAGAAACCTGACCCAAAAGGAATTGTCAGAAATGACAGGTATCAAACCATCCGTATTGAGTGAAACCATTAATGGGAAGCGTTCTGTTTCACTGAATGTTGCCATTGCTTTGGAAAAGGCCCTGGGAATCCCCGCTGAGATTTGGATGAATCTTCAAACTCAATATGATTTGGATTCTGCACAAATAGCTGAGCATGAGAAACAAAAAGAAACTGTTTCAATTACTATTCCTATCAGCGATCTTAATTTGTTGCGTGAAATCTCCAGAAAATTCGGTTGGGCTTGTATGTTTTAAAAATAACGAGTTATGATATTCTATTTCAGTGGTTGCGGCAACAGCCGCCATGTGGTCGAGACCATAGCCGCGGGTCTCAACGACAAGTTGGTCTTCATCCCCGAAGCAGCTCGTGAAGGCCGTTACGAATACGAATTGGCCGAAGGCGAACGCCTGGGCTTCGTGTTTCCCATCTATGCCTGGGGACCTCCGAAGTTAGTGATGAATTTCGTGAATAAAATATCTGTCAAAGTCGGCCCTTCGACTCCTTCGACAAGCTCAGGAACCGAGGGCTCAGGGACCTTGTCTTACATTTATTTTGCCTGCACCTGCGGCGACGAATGTGGACTCGCCGAGGACATCTTCCGTAAGGCCTTGGAGCAAAAGGGCTGGACTCTTAACGCCTGCTTCAGCGTGCAGATGCCCGAGACCTATATCGGCATGCCGGGCTTCAAGCTCGACACCGACGAAAACGCACAAAGAAAAATTGCCGCCGCAGATAAGCTTATGAACGATTGTATTTTGCGTCTGCAAAACAAGGAAAGTTTTTCCAAAATGACAAAAGGCGGCGCGGCTTGGTTCAAGAGCCGTTTGATCAACCCTGGCTTCAGCAAGATGGCCACCAATGACAAGAAATACCGCGTCACGGAAGCCTGCATTCACTGCGGCAAGTGCGTGGAAGCCTGTCCGTTAAAGAATGTCACTTTGGAAGACGGTCTTCCGAAATGGAACGGCAACTGCACGATGTGTATGGGCTGTTATCACCATTGTCCCGTCAATGCCATCCAATACGGCAATGCTACGGTAGGGAAGGGACAGTATTATTTTGGGAGAAGATAATAAGCTATCAGCCGTCAGCTTTCAGCTTGGTCGTTACAATGCTGAAAGCTAATAGCTCAATTCAACAATTAAACAGTCAACACTTAAACATCAATACATATCTTTGCCTCGTAAATCATTCAATATCAAAAATAAAAACGCTATGAGGAACAAACACTACTTTACAAAAACACTATTTGCCATTGTAATGGTTCTCTTCTTTAGTGCTACTACTGCGGTTGCACAATGCACCATTCCTATCGCCCCTGGACAGTCCTATATCGAAGACTTCCAATCGGGTGAGATGGAATGCTGGACGGTGGAGACAACGAGTTCGGCCACTTGGGCAGTGATGCAGGGTACGGGCTCCAATGTGGTGGCCTTCCAAAATGCTTCCTCTGGCGACGAGGCCCGATTGGTGTCGCCCACTTTCGATTTGACGGGCAGCAACAGCGCTACTTTCAGCTTTGCCTACGCGATGATGGCCCTGTATCCTCCTTATGACGAGCTCACGGTGAGTTATCGCACCTCGCCTTCCGACAGCTGGCATCAGCTTGCCAATTATAGCATCAGTGACTGGTCGAATACTTATGACGCCTCGTTTACGTTGGATGATTTGAGTGCTACCTTCCAAGTCTCATTCTTGGGTCACAGCAATGGAGGTTACTACATCTTCATTGATGATATTGAGATAGCCTCAGCTGGAGGTTGTGCTCGTCCTGCGGGTTTGACTGTCTCTGAAATCACCACGAATTCTGCCCTCCTTGGATGGTCGACGGCGGGTAACGAGGAGAGTTGGACAATTGACCTCAACGGACAGCAGACCACGGTGACCTCGCAACCCTATCTCATGGATCGTTTGGAGCCTAACACGGATTATAGTTTCCGTGTGAAAGCCAACTGTGGGGGTGGAATGGAGTCGGAATGGTCGCAGCCTACGACGTTCAAGACAATGTGCGAAGTGTTTGTCGTCACCGACGACGAACCCTATTTCGACGACTTTGAGGCCTCGGAAGAATTTGTATGCTGGCATAGTGAAATCCTCTCGGGTGAGGATGGTTGGGTGGTTGATCCCGGATACCTTATTCCCAACAATACGGCTTTCTTCATCTGGTTGGGTGAGGAGGCCATGCTCGTGTCGGCTCCGCTTGACATCACTGCTGTCACTAAGCCGGTGCTCACTTTCAAGCATAGGCAGCGTTCGCTGGGACAATTTGTGGATGAGCTGTCGGTGTGGTATGCGCCTTCAATCAACGATTATTGGCATCTCCTTGGCGAATTCACATCCGCCTGTGAGGACTGGGAGGAGGTAACCTTTGACTTGCCCGAAGCATCGGACGCTTATCTCATCGCATTCAAGGCCAAGTCGAACGAAGCAGATGGTGTTTATGTCGACGATGTTAGAGTGGGTAATTATATTGATGATGGCTTAGAAGAGGCTGCTTCTTTTGCCGTGAGTGTCAGTCCCAATCCCACTTCGGGCAGCGTTACGATTGCATCCAACAGCGCCGATGGCGAAGTCACCGTCATGGATCTGTTTGGCAGGAAAGTCGCCACTGCTATCATGCAGGAAGGCCGTGCCGAGGTTGACCTCAGTGGCTGTGCAAAAGGCGTCTATATGGCCCGCATCTCAAGTGAGGCTGTTACACGCACTATCAAGTTAGTGAAGGAATAATAATCATGATAAAACACAAGACCTTTTTGGCAGCACTTCTGTTGTTGCCCCTCTTCCTCAGCGCCCAAATCGCCAACGACTATACTCAATACGTGAATCCCTTCATCGGCACACAGACCGATGAGACGGGCGCCCTCAGTGGCAGCACCTTCCCTGGTGCCACAATGCCACAGGGCATGGTGCAACTGAGTCCCGAGACGGAGCAAATGGTGACTTGGGATCCCTGCTCGGGCTACGACTACAACAAGGATGTTATTTATGGCTTCACCCATACCCACCTCAGTGGCACGGGCTGCACCGACCTCATCGATGTGAGTCTGATGCCTTTGTGTAGCGCAGTGACGCCAGAGCAGTTGAAGGCCGCCGACTTCGGGCAACATTATAGCCATAACAAAGAATCTGCTCGTCCGGGATATTATCAGGTGTTGCTGCAGGAGAGTGGTGTGAATGTGGAGCTCTCGGCCACCACGCGAACGGGCATCCATCGTTATACTTTCCCTGAAGGCCAGCCCCAGACCGTCGTCCTCGACTTAGACCGTGGCACCTTCCGTGGCGATGCCTATTACTCGAAACGCCGCACTTACGATGTGATTCAGGCACAGATTCGCCTCGTCGATGACCACACCATCGAAGGCTACCGCGTCATCACAGGTTGGGCCAAGATGCGCAAAGTGTATTTTCGCGCCGAGTTCTCAAGGCCGTTCAACCAGCATCTGCTGATGAATGGCGGGCTAAATGTAGGTAACAGCGATGTAGTGAATGGTCGCACTTTGCGTACAGCCTTGAGTTTCGACCCAAAAGACGGCAACGAATTGATCGTGAAAGTTGCCATCTCGCCCGTCGACAACGAAGGCGCAAGGAAAAACATGCTGGCGGAAGCCCAAAGTTGGGATTTTGACGGCTATGTCAAAGCTGCCCACGACATTTGGCAGCGTGAACTTAGCCGCATCGACATCGAAGGTACCGACGAACAGAAGACCATTTTCTACACGGGTCTCTACCACGTGCTGATGCAACCCAATACGATGAGCGATGTGGATGGCCGTTACATGACCACCAACTTTGAAATCAAGCAGATGCCTCCGGGACAGACCTATCACAGTACCTTTAGCCTTTGGGACACTTTCCGTGCCGCGCATCCGCTCTATACGCTCATCTCGCCCGACATCGCTGCGCAGTTTGTGAGAGACATGGTGCTCCACCACCAAACTTACGGCTATTTGCCCATTTGGGACCTTTGGGGACAAGACAACTACTGTATGATTGGCAACCACGCCATCCCTGTCTTGGCTGATGCCATCCTTGCAGAGATTCCAGGCATCGATGTAGAAGCAGCTTATCAAGCCATGGTGGAAAGCAGTACGAGGAGCCACTTCAATTCACCGTTTGAGATTTGGGAGCAATATGGCTACCTGCCGCAGACCTTGCAAGACGAGAGTGTCAGCATCACCATGGAGCAGGCTTTCGACGACTCGGAAAAATGGACGACTATGAGCGTTTTTATCGTCGCAGTATGTTCTACAAGAACCTCTTTGACCCAGAAACGGGCTTCTTCCGTCCCAAAGACGAAAAAGGCAATTGGATGGAAGGCTTCGATCCTTTGTCATACGAGCAACCTTGCTTCGTGGAAGGCAACGCCTGGCAATATATGTGGTTTGTGCCGCAAGACCCGCAAGGACTCATCGACCTCTTCGGCGGCACAAAAGGCTTCCTAAAGAAGCTTGACGAAAACTTCAGCCTTACCGCCACTTCGGGCGAGGTGAACGGCAACGCCAGCGGTTTCATCGGACAATATGCCCATGGCAACGAGCCGAGTCATCATACCGTCTATCTCTACAACTTTGCGGGCAAGCCTGAACGCACACAGGAGTTGGTGGAGCAGGTGAGGAGCGAGTTCTATCGCGCCACGCCTTGCGGCTATGCCGGCAACGACGACTGCGGCCAGATGTCGGCTTGGTACATCTTCTCAAGCCTCGGTTTCTATCCCTTCCATGCGGGTTCGGCAGAATATGTCATTGGCACGCCGTTGTTCACCAAAGCTACTTTGCATTTGGAAAACGGGAATGACTTTGTCATTACTGCCAAGAACAAGACACCTGAGCGCATCCATGTCAAGAGCGTGAAGCTGAATGGGAAGCCGATTAAGGACTACAAGATTACCCACCAACAAATCATATCGGGTGGAACGTTGGAGTTTATTTTGAAATGATTGGAACATGAAGAATCAAACCAAAACAGTTAGTATTGTCATCATCGGAATTATATATCTGATAGCCATTTTATTAGGCTATTTTGTTTTTAGGATGTTAAACACTGGACTACACGAATTGTGGGCCTTGTTTTTGGCCGATGTGGTGGCTACGGTCGTCGTGTGGGGATTTGGCCTTTTCTACAAAAACGTGTCGGTTTACGACCCCTATTGGAGCGTTGCGCCTCCTGTGATTTTCACCGTTTGGGCATTTTACAAGTCGACCTTCACCTTGCCGGTAGTCTTACTGCTCATTGCCGTGTGGTATTGGGGCATCCGTTTGACGGGGAACTGGGCAATTACATTCAAAGGTCTTGCCCATGAGGATTGGCGCTATACTCGTTATCGCGAAACGCAGTCGCCCTTCGTTTTCCAAATCATCAATTTCTTTGGCTTGAACATGATGCCGACCGTTCTAGTGTTCGCAGCCATGCTTCCTGGATTCGGTTTGTTTGGGTCGATGGAAGCAGCCAATCTTTTAACTTGGCTCGGCTTTGCAATTTGCATTTCAGCCGCCAGTTTGCAGCTGGTTGCCGATACGCAGATCCATCGTTTCCGAGAAGAACACCCCGGACAATATTGTAATGTGGGTTTTTGGAAACACGGTCGTCACCCCAACTATCTCGGCGAAATCTCGATGTGGTGGGGCGTTTGGACGATGTATGCTTCAATCTATGGTTTTGATTGGTTGATCATCGCCCCTATTGCCATGACAGCACTCTTCCTGTTCATCAGCATCCCCATGATGGAACGACGCCAGCTCCAGAACAAGCCGGGCTATGCTGAATATAGGAAAAATACAAGAATGTTGATCTGAAGCTTATTTCTTCACGAACTCCACACGACGGTTCTTGGCGCGTCCTTCTGCGGTGTCGTTAGAGGCGATGGGGGAGTGTGAACCCTTGCCCACGGGTGTGAGGCGTGATTGTGCGATACCTTGCTTCACAAGGGCGTTCACGATGGCCTCAGCCCTTTGTTGACTCAGCGGATCGTTTACGGCATCAGTGCCAGTGTTGTCGCAATGGCCTTGCACCTCAAACTCAAGCTCGGGATGCTCTTGCATCAGTTTAGCCACACGGTTGATTTCAATGACGGATTCAGGCTTCAAGTCGGCCTTGCCAGTCTCGAAAGTGATGGCGTAGGAAACGATTTTGCCGTCAGTGGTGAGGCGGTCGTAGAGCGGCACGGCACCTTGGGCGATGCGCACATTGCTCAATCCAGTGTAGCGATAGAACGCGCCGCTGGCAAAGAATAAATAGCCAGGGGCCTTCATGGCCGGCACGTTAATCATACGCACGCCGTTCACATAGCCCTTGAAAGCCCGCTGGTTGAACGAGAAAGCGAAGTGGTTCCACTCTCCAGCAACCACTGGGTTGTCCTTTTCCAGATAGTCGCTGTTGCCCGAGTTCAGCCCCAGCATCTTCTCTCCACTCGACTGGTTATCTCCATCCGGTTTCAGCAGGCTCCACGTTAGGCTGCACGACCCGTCTTCCCTGTACCAGAACTTTACAAAGCTCGAAGCATTGTAGTAGCTGTCGTCGCCGCGGTCGCCGAAATAAATGCTCATATCGAGCGTTGTCTCCTCCTCGTCCCCCGTATTCATCGGAGCCACGTAGAGGTCGAACTCCACCGTGAACACCTCTGGCAGCCAATCCCATTTCTTTTTTATCAGTGGCATCACTTGCCCCAGCCCGTTGTCGGTGAAGGCAATCACGTTGCGTCCCTGCTGCTGCGCCATCTCCGCATAGCCATCCAGCAAATCCCACCTCAGCGGGAACTCTCCTATTTTCTCCCCTTCAAAGTTGTCGTCGAAGATGATTTCATCGCCAGGGACGAAGTCGCTCTTAGCATAGGTGGTTTCTTGAGCCGTTGCAGCCATTCCGGCAAACAAAAGCATCGCTATTGCAGTAATAAACTTCTTCATTTTTAATGCGTTTTGATTGGTTTAGGCTGCAAAGATAGAAAGATATTTTAATTCTCACCTCTTTTCGTAATTCTCTTTTTCCGCTGCAATAGAAATAGGAGTCTCCTGAACATCGTAGGGTACCACCTTCGGCTGGTGCAAGGCCAAGAAATATTCGTTGAGCAACAGTTCCACGCGGAGCATCGTCTCCTCAATGCGTTTGGGCGTCAGCTGGCACTCCCATACCACGATGACCTGCCAGCCGTTGTCGTGCAGCACTTGGTAGTTCTGCTGGTCGCGTTCCTGGTTTCTTTTGATTTTGTTCACCCAAAACTCCCTATTTGTCTGCGGAGTTTTACAACATTGGGAACTTTCTTCTCTAAACTCTAAATTGACTCCGTCGAATGCTTCGCATTTCTCAACACTAAACTCAACAAAATGTCCATGCCAGAAACACCCATTCACAAAAATCGCCGTCCGATACCGCCGCATGACAATATCCGGTTTGCCTGGCACGCTCTTCACGTTGAGGCGATAGCGGTAGCCGTGTCGCCACAGCCATTGCCGCACCTTCAGCTCAGGCTTGGTGCCTTTGCCGTGGATGCGCGACATCACGCGGTGGCGTTGTTCGGGTGTGAGACGGTCGGTCATAGAATTGAAAACAAATACAAAGATACGTTATTTCTATTTCGAGAGCCCATTTTTTGTATTTTTGCTTCATCAACCAAACTTATTGACGTATGAAAAAATGTAATCTCTTTATTGCTGGCATGCTTTGCCTGATGCTGTTTTCCTGCAAGGAAAGCAACAAGCCCATCATGACGATCGACCAGGTGAACGCGTCGTGGCAGACCACACCCATCAGTGGGGTGAAAAACGCGGAAATCAAAGACATGGTCATGGCCTTCCAAAAACAATGGCCTACCAACTCCGTCGCAATGTTGCTGAAGGATCTCCAACTTCCTGAGGACCAACAGCAATACATCTCCGTCTATGACCAGGAGAACAACTATATGAGTTTTGCCGAGGGAAGCGACGATCGCGAAGCGGAGAGCATGTGGGCCAACCTGAGGCAGCGTTCCAACGGCCATCAGCTTTTTGGCATCACTTTCTCCCAACCCTCTTCTGCCGTGAAGTCGTTCTTGGCTTTCTACGACTACGACCCGTCGAAAGGAACGCTGACGCCTGAAACCAGTTTAGCCAACCTGTTCACCCCGTCGTTTGCGAATGTGGAGTTGGGATACACGCTTCCGCAAGAAGGCAATGAATTGGTGGTGAACGAGTATTTCATGAATTGGTGGACGGCGATACGGCATGTCTACAGTTGGGACGGCATGAAGCCTTGCAACCCAGTGGCCGAGTTTGCAATGTTCGATGAGGCCGTGGAAAAGTATGTTAATAACTATGAGATCTATGAGATGGGCGATTTCAGCAAATACGCCTTGATTGACATCGACGAAGACGGCGAGCCGGAGCTGTGGCTGAGCACCGACGACGAGGAGTATCAGGCTGTGCTGTCCATTGTGGAAGGCAAGCTCACCCTCGTTGCAGGCAAGGACTACAAGCGCCACCTGATCTTCTGCAAAGGCGTTGTCGGCGATGCCGGTGGCTGTGGGACGGTTTGTTTCTACGCTCGTTATTTCAAACTGAAGAACAGCGCTCCTGAATTCGAGTTCCATGACATGCAGAGTTATGATTTCGAGCTGGACGATATGGTGCACAGTTATGCCAAAGACGAGGAAGAGCTCACTAACGAGGAAGGTGAGGCCATCTTCGAATCTTTTGGCGAGCCTTACGATCCCGTTGTGGAATGGCACCCGTTAAAGGTGGCGGAGTGACCTGGTTAGGGAATGAGCATTTTCAGTAGTTCTTGTGCTGAATTTGCGACACTCAATCCAACGACTTCATTCATGTTGCGATACCCCCATCCGACGGCGATGCCCATGATGCCGCCGTTGGCAGCGGTCTCCATATCGGTGTCGGAGTCGCCGACCATGACGGCATCCTCTTTCTCGATGCCCGCCTTGCGAAGCACCTCGCCGACGATTTCAGGGTCGGGCTTGAGGGGAAAGTCGGGGCGACCGCCCAGGACCGCTACAAAGGGGATCTCTGGGAAGAACTCCTTGATGAGGTGTTCGGTGCCTTCTTGGAACTTGTTGGAGGCGACGGCCAGCATCATGCCTTCTTGGTGCAGTTGGGTCAAGAGGTCGTGTATGCCAGGAAAGGGTTTGGTGTGAACGTCAATATGGTTAATGTAATAGGCCTTAAAGTCATTGTAGGTAGCGTCCACCATGTCGTCGTCTTTATGACCAACGGGTAAAGCTTTTCGCATCAGGTTGCGGGCGCCGTGGCCTACCATGGCCATGATTTCGTCGCGCGTAAAAGTCGGGAAACCTCTCAAACTCATGGCGTGGTTGACGGCCTCCTTGAGGTCGTCGATGGTGTCGAGCAGCGTGCCGTCGAGGTCGAAGATGACGAGTTTGGGTTTCATAAGATTTCTCTTTATGCTGCAAATGTACGATTATTCCATCCTTGACGCTCTAAATAAATGCAATAAAGCACGATAAAAGGCGTTATCTGTTTATGAGACAATTCTTTACTTATCTGCTTCTGATAGTGCTTGGCCTGGTGTTTCTATCAGGTTGTCAAGCGCAAAAAGCCTCCATCCGCGGTCTTCAAGGCGAGATTGCCTACAAAGTTACCTTGCCCGATGGGTTTGATCCAACAACCGACCAATGCCCGATGGTGATCCTGATGCACGGCATCTTCTCCAGCAAGGACTATATCCCTATGCCGCAGCTCGCAAGAGGGCTTGCCGAAGCCGGCATCGCCTCCATCCGCTTCGACTTCGGTGGACATGGCAAAAGCGAAGGAACCCGCCGGAATACATCCGCTGTTGGGGATTGTATAAGCTGGGGCGCGAATACCTCGTCACCACGCAGCAGCTCGACATCTATGGCACTGCGGCTGATTATCACGGCCCTGTGCTCCTCCTCCACGGCGATCGCGACGGCATCGTGCCGATGTGGTGCAGCGAGCGATACCTTGAGGCCTACGGCCCTCATGCCACCCTAAAAGTGGTGGAAGGCGAAAACCACACCATCACGCGCCGTCGCAAGCAGGTTGTTGGTGAGACGGTGGAGTTTTTTAGAGGGGTGTTTGGGAGGTGATGGTTATCGCCAGCGGCGGGAAGATAATGGCTGGGATGGCTTGGAGGCAGGACAATTTCTGTTTTTAGTTCGGTTTATCGAAAAGGAAGTCAAACGTTTGATAAGGCGTATTGTCACCAATTAAGCGAGCTAAATCCTCTGGTGAACGGGAGTGACCGGCTGAGGCTGCTCTTGGAAGCATATAACCAATTGGTTGCTTAAATCTGTAATAATTCCCTAGTTTAAATAGTAATCTTACAGGGTTCTCGTTATCTGTCAGATTAGTCAATGTGATGGATTCAATCTTATATGCCCCAAGAAGAGGTTTGTTGTCAAATGGCGCGAGATATTTGATTCGGGAGAAATCCTGCATCAAGTTGGGCTTGTATCCCGAAAGAAATTCTTCAGCTGTACCCTCCATCAAAGCTTCTAAATCATTGACCTTTTTGTCAATGGAGAATACGATCATCAATTCTTCTTTCTTTTGTTGAGGACCCTTCATTCCACTAGTGTAGCCCATTTCCTTCAGTTTTTGTGTTGGGTCTTCTCCTAATTTATAGTCTTCTTTTTCAGTTATAAAGAAATACTTCTTTAGTTCAGATAACAATGCCTCGTTTTCTTGTCTTTCCTGCTCGTTTTCAGAGTTTTCCAAAGCCAACACAAACACCTCTTCATTGGCAAACGGGGTGAATACCTTGCCTAACAGGTTCTTCAAATTGTCGTCGATATAGCCTTTGGCGTAGGTGGATGGCTTGGGAGCAAAGGCATAGAATTGGAACTTGGATGCCAACACCTCTTGGATTTTCTTTCTGAAAATGGTTCTAACGTGCGACTTCCATTGCGCCTTCTCCGATTCTTTGTTTCGCGCGTACATTCTGACAACAAATAGGAAATTGATGTCATAATACATCAACAACAAGGTGTCGCGGTCGAAGAGGCGATTGTCGAATTGGGTGGAGATATAGGTCTCTTCACGGGGTTTGACATTCAAGTCGTTCCCTTCGGTATCAGTGCCACGGTCATATGTCGGTTGGTCGTCAACAAAAGCGGACAGGAAGAAATTGGGAATGATGTCATATCCCTCGTTGGGCGAATCAGGGCGCAGCCTTATGTCTTTGAATCTTTCAACTGTCTCACTTTTCATCCGTCGCCCTTCTTCGTTGTCTTTCCACAAGTCAATGTTCCATTGTATCACATTGCGGGCGTAGGTGTATTGCTTCGAAACGGAAGGCTTTCCAAGAGCCGTCGACATCTTGTAATACTTGGAATCGCCGATGTAGTACACTTCTCTGTTTTGGTGCGAGGTGAGTGCCAAGTCAGTGTACATGTGGTCCACTTGCTTGCCATCGTCTTGGTCGGCCAAACCGGGCGGTATTTTGTCATGAGAAGTGCCTATGAGTTCGTCTATCATCGCCTCAAAGATGATATTGTATTTCTTGGCAAGCAGATATTCCTTGTTTTCGGTGTTGACAGCAAGCAGGTAGGTGTTGTCGAAAAATGCATAACAGAGTTCCCATAGCAGCACCGCTTTGTCGGAGAAATACTTGTATCGGATTTCTTTCAGTCTGGTCTTGCCATAGCCTTTGCGATAGGTCTCAAACTGCGACGGAGCGAGCAACTCATATTGCATATTGATGGGTGCACGGAATCCATACTCGCGGTTGACATAGTCAAGGATGGAGAAGAAGATGACGAACAGCTCCTCGTCGAAATTGATTTGCCGTTTGCGGTTGACGGGTTCCAGATAAACCGGAGTGCCGTTTTGGAGGATGGCTTCTGATTGTGAGATGGTCCGCGTCCAGTTGATTTTGTTGTGGCCAGAGTGGATGTTTTTGACCGTGTATAGAAAGAAATCCTGGTTCTCTTGGTTGAATTGGATGAGGGACAGGATGATGTCGAGATAGGTGTTGGCTTGATGTCGCATCCCCTTCCCCGAACGCGGAAGCCGACGGTAATAGATGGCCTGTGAATCGGGTTTATGCTGGTGGTAAACAGCAATAGTCCTATAAATCCATACGGCAAACTCGTAAAGGAACTTGCGGTATTCTTGTGTCAAGTGTTTCTGCTGCCCTTCAGGTGTGATGATTTCTTTTGGGTCGACAGTTGTATTGGGGCCAATCACCAATTGATCCTTGTCGTTAAGCAGAACCTTTGGAAGGATGAACACGCAATCGGGTATGGCGGGCTCGTAGTAATAACCCACATAGCCCACACTGACTTTGTGGTCGATGTCTTGCAACTCACTGATACCGTGCAGGGCCACTTTGACATCTTCGGCAGCATATTGGTGTTCCTCAAAAATGATATACATTAGTCCTTGTCGTTTTTGATTCTGTCGCCCAAATTTTGTTCTATTTCTTCGATGGTAGGGATGGTGCCTTCCACTTTCTCCGGATAGAGTTTGGCCAGTTCGTACTCCGAAATGCCTAAAGGCTGATTGCTGGCTTCCAGTGCATATTGTGCCACAAGGCTATCTTTCTCCTTGCAAATCAAGATGCCGATTGTGGGATTGTCACGCCCTTCTTTCTTCAATATGTGGTTGCATGCCACGACATACCCTCCGAGTTGTCCGGCATCGGCAAACTCAAACTTGCCGATTTTCACCTCAATCACTACATAGCACGACAAGTTCAGATTGTAGAAAAGTAGGTCGATAAAATTCTCTGTGTCACCAATCTGCAAGCGGTATTCCTTGCCTACATAAGCGAAGCCTGTGCCTAATTCTACCAAAAACTGTGTGATATTGTTGAGCAGTTTGTCTTTCAACAAGCGTTCATTATATCTGCCAGTAATGCCAGTAAAGGCGAAGTTGTATGGGTCTTTGGTCAATTCTTGCGCCAGGTCGCCTGTGGGTTTGGGCAAGGTGTGCTCGAAGTTTGTCAAAGCCTTACCTTGCCGTTCGTATAGGTCGGTGCCCATAAAATTGAGCAGCATATTTCGACTCCATCCGTTCTGCACGGTCTGATGGACGAAGAACAAGGCTTTTTTCATGTCGCCTTTCGCCTTGTCGATGATTGCCATGTGATGACCCCATGGGACATGGCACAAATCGGAGATGACATTTTGGGCAAAAGCCGAATCAAATTCTTCAGCAACTTGCTGAGGATTTGATAAGCTTTGGGCAAGTAAAGGCTTGTCTTCAGATTCTTCAGCAACTTGCTGAAGATTTCCAATTGCTTCGGAATAAAGGATATAACATCGTTTAGCATATCTAATGTTCGACTCGGAAAGACCGGAAGCATCAGGCAAAGCATGTTTTAGATCACGGCTTAGCGATGCATAGAATGCACTACCATATTTGTTTTCGGCATCAAGCATCACGATGTCGCGACCCAATTCAAGATAGAATAAGATCATCTCTTCATTCACTTTTACCGCCGCTTTGATTTGGCTGCTGCGGTAACGTGAACTCAGTTCGTTGATCCACCGGGAATAGTCTTTGTCCAATATCGAGATAGATTGTCCCATACCCATCGCGTTATTTATGCCTTGTCGTTTTTGGTATCGGTTCCCCACCGCATCACGTTGCCGATGAACGCTTCCGCAACCTCTTTGATCACATAGCCATCGCCGTCATAGAAAGCGGGGAAGGTGAGTTGTTGTTTCTGTTCTTCTTTATCTTTATAGCTAAACAAGTCGCCCTGCTGTTCGTCAAGGGCGTAGGTCTTGAAGATGTCGTTCCAGAGGTAGAAGCAGACCTTCGAAACGAAGGTATCGTATGAAATGATGTCGTTTTTCGCCTTGGCGAAGAAATAACCCAACTGCTTGTCGGCCGAATTGGTCATTTTGTCGATGATGGCGTTGATTTGTTGTAGGAACGCCCACCAGTCGTGGTCGCCTTCAATCTTGAAATCGAACGGAATCTTTTCTCCGTTTTCGTTCAGTTTGAAGGAGCCGTCCTCGTTTTTCTTGTAGGGTCTGACAATCTTCATATATTTCCATTCCCAACGGCGCTTGAATGCCGAGTCGATGGGGAAGAGGCTTTGGTCGCTTGTGTTCATGGTGGCCCAGATGTAGAGGTTGGCGGGCAGCTTCATGATTTTGCCAGTCTTGATTTGTTCATCCAAATCATTGAAAGCGGCAAAATACTCCTTCAGATAGTTTTCCAAGGCCTTGTCGGGCTTAATTTCATACTCTGAAACGCCGTCATCGCCTCTATCCAAGAGTTGGAAGATGTCGCCGAAGATTTGGGCGCAGTTGCCACGGTTGATTTCTTCAATCACAAGAATGACGGGCTTGTCCGTGGTCCATGCCTTGGTATAGGCTTGCACAAAGGCTTGCGGCGTGTAGTCGTAAACGATTTCGTCTTTGGTGGCTTGGTTGTCTTTGTCGGCCATCACGGGTTTCTCGTTGCCTTCCACCACGTAGGTTTGCGGCACGGACTTCATGATGGGTTTGTAGCAACCCACAAAAGTGGAGTAATCGCTATCGGGATGGAAGGTCGTGCGGATGACCTGCTCCTTCTCGTCAATGCCATTTTCTCGGATGATTTCTTTGATTCTGTGTGATTTGCCCGTGCCTGGGGCACCGTAGAAGATTTGCTGGAGAGGGTATCCTTTCAAATCATTATTGGCTTTTTTGGAAACAAGGTATAATTGATGCTCTCCATTGGGGCCTGTTTTGTATAGGTAATTAGTCCCGTAGCAACATTGAATCATCTTGATAAAATCATCAAGTGTCAGTTGGTAATCTCCATTTGCATTCCATTGAGTGCTTAGGAATACATTTCGTTCTCCCAGTGTAAATTGGTCTTCAAACCATCTCGTATGACTAAGATTTCTTGCCTTTACATCATCTAAGGTGGATTCTAAAAACATCCCTGTTAATTTAAAGGTGCTTCTTTTGCTTACCTTGATTGGTGAAGTAGAGCTTGCATAAGGAACAATAGCATCTAATCCATCTATTTTGTTAACATATTGAATTACAGACAAGACGAATGAAGTAAGATTCTTTTCGCTAAAAATGAGTTCGGTTACATTTTTTTGTGATGAAACATCATCCTCGGACGAATCAAGTTTTAATCTAATAGTAACAGAATTATCATCTTTGTAAAACTCTAAAACGGATCTTTCTTCGAGCAAGAAATGACGTATATTAAACTTGCTGCTCTTGTCTTCTAAAGCATTTAGATAAATACGTCCGTCATTCCGATAAATTAGATTTACAGAATATGTTTTTTTCTCATTTGGCCCAAAAAATGAGCAAATAGCTTGAAAGTCTTTAATAAACACATTTGGGTCAGAGCTAACTACCGTTGAAGAAGAGGAAGTCGTAATGTATAGAGGTGAACAGTTGACGATTGCCCCAAGTGCTTTTAAATAATCTGCTCTATAAAGTGTAAATGAGATAGGTGTTTTTGAACCTTTCGTTAATGTTGGTGCAATCAGTTGCAATATCTCATTTGAAAGATTAAGACTTGTTTCTCCAGAGTTCTTTGGAGAAAGCTTGTAGTGTGCGTCTTGGGAGTGAATGCGTTTGGTAATCATATTATGAAAGTATTTTTTTTGTAATCAAATAATACATCACTGCATATATAGTATTCACGCTAACGGCATTGCCAGCTTGTTTATACATTGCTCCATCTGGGACACCTGCTTCTTCAGCCTTTGTCGCAAAGTCAGGCCCAAATCCTTGAATCATGAAAGCTTCTTTAGGTGTCAGTTTTCGAATCGCTATCTTAGCCAATTCCTCTTTGCTCATTCTCTCTGCTGGTTTATCTTTTCCCTTTGATTGAATAAACAAATCACTATAATAGTTATCTTGACAAGCGCGATGCATTTTGTGCATGGTGGCAGTTAATGGCCGAGCAATAATCTGGTCAATTTCCGATTTTGATTTAAAACCAGAACTGCCATCACTTAATATTGTCGGTTTTATTTTTTCTGAAAGGTAGTATTTCTTATCAACATCTCTGTCAAGCAAATCAATGGTCGAATTGTAGAAATGCAGCGAACATTTGCTTCTATCCATTTGACTAAAAGAGGCTTTAACAAGATCCGACGTGAAATCAAAACGGCCTAAGTACTTTCTTCTTGCAAAAATAATAACCCTATTGCGTTTTTGTGGTAGGCCAAAATCATTCGAGTTGAAAACATCCATTTTTACAATGTACCCAGCATTCTCCAATTCGCTTTTTATAACAGCAATTGTGTTTCCCTTATCATGATTCTTTAAGTTCTTGACATTCTCCAAGAGAACATAGCGTGGATGTCTACTATTTACCATATCCATGATTCGGAAAAACATTTGTCCTCTTTCTTCCTCAAATCCTTCTTGGCTTCCCATCATACTAAACGTTTGACACGGAAACCCTCCTGAAAGAATCTCATATTTAGGGAATTGTTTCATCCATTTTTTGTTCTTCACAAAATCTACGATATCTCCCATCGGGAATTCGCCATCAGTATCATAATTTGCTTTGTAGGTGCTAATTGCCGTTTTGTCAATCTCGGAAAAAGCGATTGTATCAATAGGAATACTAAGGTCATGAGAAATTAAATCCATGGCCCTTCTAAAACCACCTATACCAGCAAAAAGTTCTACGTGATTCATACAAATTTCATTATGCCGTCTCCTATGGCCTTTGCAAGTTTAACCGGTACCGCATTTCCAACTTGGGCGTACCACATATTCTGCGCTCCTGTAAAAACGAAGTCATCAGGGAAGGTTTGTATACGAGCAGCCTCTCTTGGGCTCAGCCCTCTTGCTTCCCATGGATGAATATACATGTTGCAATCAAACTTCATGTGAGAAGTAATGGTCTTGCAAATTTGTGTTTCGTCTAATTTAAAATATTTGTCCTTAAAGATGTCGTTACGTCTCTTATAGGGCATAATATCGGCAATAGATTCATGAAGAGAATTTGCTCCTTGAGGAAGTCGCCTAAAAATCTCGATGTCTCTTTCGTTATTATACCTGTTTTTATGGTTGTATAGCTTTGTTATGACCCTATTACCATTTATGAAATAATAGAATTTGGTCTTCGGATATTCAAAATCGCATTCAGTAAAACCGGATTGAGCGTCCTCAACACCACTTTGCCCTTTGTCTTTCTTTGCTTCTAAATGAGGGAGTCCATACAATGCGTCTCGCAAAACAAAAGGTTTGCGTTTGTGGCGGTATATTTCTTCAAAGATTTCTATGGGCTGAACACCCATGCGATTGCCAATCATTATAAAACGCTCCCTGTTTTGAGGAACACCATAATCTTGGGCTTT
Source organism: uncultured Bacteroidales bacterium (assembly GCA_900318265.1). Classification (GTDB taxonomy): domain Bacteria; phylum Bacteroidota; class Bacteroidia; order Bacteroidales; family F082; genus Limimorpha. The sequence continues at coordinate 287,324 of ONKA01000003.1, forward strand.
CAACACATCGTAATCAAATAAATACTCTTCCCCTAGATATTCTTTGAAGTTTTGTATGATTTCATCCTTCTTATTCATCATACCCTTCACATTCTCCATAATGAAGAATTTAGGACGAACTTTGCTTAAAAAGATCAAATACTGCTTGTACAGACTATTTCGCGGATCATCAAGAATCCTTTGTCTATTGGCCATAGAGAATCCTTGACAAGGAGGCCCACCACATACTAGGGTAATATTTTTGAGCATTTCTTCATATTCATCCAGATGATCATTAAGCACAGCGATGTCTCCAATATAATAGTGTTCATCGGAAAGCTCATGGTTGAACTTATATGTATTAGCGAACTGCTCTACAATTTCGTTGACAAACCAAGGCGTAAACCCGGCTTGCTCCAATCCTAAGCTAAGGCCACCACAGCCTGCGAACAAGTCGATGAATGTATATTTCTTTTTTGGCATATTATATCGCTCAAATATTATTAAACTGCAAAACTACACATTTTTTATTCAAAACTTGTGGCATAGAATAGAAGGGTTAGTCTTTCAACGCTCTTTCTGGTATAGATGGTAATGCTTGACGTTGGAGATATGTCATCAATCTAGATTTAAGCCTGATACTATATGGAGGTAATAAACGCCCAATGCGTTTATCCTTAATATCTTGCCAAAATACACAGCGTAATTTTTTGAACTCAAAAACGATGATTTTTCCATCATCAATGAAAGGAACAACTGACGAATCGATAGGTTCTAAAAACGCACCTTTAAAAAACTTATAACGAGAGTTTTTCTTTTTTAGTTCTGACTCTTTTAATACTTTCCCTTTTACAAGATATAATTCAGGATTAATGTTGCGTACTAAATCACAGTCCGGCCTGAAATTAAAATAATAATTCTTTCCTTCTTTATATATATCTCCTAAAACGGGATAAGGAAGCAAGTAATCGTCCTTAATATACTTTTCCCTTTCTAATAACTTCCGCAGGTCTGTTTTAGAAATAGTGTTCTTTGTTTTGTGAACAATACTTTTGTCTAGAATCAAAGGAGCACAAGTAGATAATAAATTGTTAAAAAGCAGATTTCCTATCTCGGCGTTTTCGGCACCAACATCATCATAATATGTGTTCATCAAAATAGAAACCCAATTAGATGAAATTCCATTTAAATCATGGAACAGTTTTGAAGTGGCTTTATGGGTGTTATATTCCCATCGTTTCATAACGTATATAGAAGGGACTTTCTTAACCCATTTCGCAATTGTCGAGAACAGAATCGTCCCGCTTTTTATCTCTGATTTACTTTTTACAAAAATGTTGTTGCTTTTGTTTGCGTCAAACAACCCTTTAGCTGCTAATGTTAATTCGATATCGTGCGGGTCTTCATTTGTAAATATGAAAATCGGAATAAAACATAAACTATTTATTTCCTCAATAAATTGTATATTCTCATCTATAAGCGCAGGGGGAATAATAGGCAAATTGTGTAAATTCCAATCCAAAACCAAAAAACTAAGATTTCTGAAATTCTGAATTACTTTAGGGTCGGGAATAGAAGTATATGCTAATAGTGGAATGTTTTTATTAAGCATATATTTGTATATTTTATTAATGCCGTCTCCACTTGCTTTTTTACCAATTTCTTCATCAATAATTACCCCAATCCCATTAAATAGAGAAACAATGTCTTTACTATTCATTTCCTATTCCTCCTCATTAACATTATTAAAATCAACTTTAAAATTTGCTCCTGGCAATACTAAAGGTTCATTCATTAAAACAATACTAAAGCCCATTCTATATAAGAGTTGTCGAGCAATATACAATCCCAACCCGCGGCCTTCATCCTTTCCAGAATAAAAAGCCTCAAAAATATAAGGCTTATCCTCATCCGCAACTCCTGGTCCGTTGTCTGAAAACACCAATTCTTTTTTGTCACCATCAAGTATTATGTGTATTTTTTTATCCATACGACTAATCGATGACAACCAATAGATTGCATTATCAAACAGGTTTATCAATAATTGCAGAATAACGGCATCTGTACATTTTATGGCAAGGGGTGCACCTCTTTCCTCTATTACCAAATCAATTTTGGCTCTAATTAATGTGTTTTTATATATTTGTGCGACTTTGTCTAATATTGGGATAATCCGTATCGTTCTTTTTCGCTGCTTAGATGATTTGAATAAAAGTTGAATATTCCTCATTTCATCTTGGACAAAAAGGAGAATACTCTTTATCTCGGTTAATTCCTCCGATATTACAGATTTCTCTAGAATTCCTCTTTTCACAGCATCCGATAAATCCACAAGGTGATTTATGCCTTGAGATAACATCATCATCAAATCATGTGAAGCAGTTTCTACCGATAGGCCAACAGCAGCAAGTTCTTCTGTAACATTTATTCGATTATTATATATTTCCTTCTCTTTGATATAAGCAGAATGCAAATCTTTATATAATTCTATAGCTTCATTATTATCTTTTACAACATCATACAGCCTTCGAAATTTATTCTCTGTAATATGAAGTTCAGCATCCTTTTGTTCTTTAATAAGTTTAATTCTCTGCTTATATTGCTCGTATGGATGTTGCCGAATATATAATAAAAACGAATGGATGAGCATTATGAAATCCCTAGTGGCTCTGCCTTCTTCGATAAGGCCCTCTCTGTTTGTTTTATCTTTCAGTTTGGGATTGCCTTTTTTGGTAATATCCACAAATCCAACCACTTGATCGTTACTAAGATACCCGCCTGCTTTTCCTGTACCTCTTTTTTTATCTGTTTCTAACCAATCGTTATCGGCATCTCCGTAAGGTGAAACACGAATCTTATCTCGATACAAATAAATCCTATGTTCTTTGACAATATCTTTGTCTGCTTTATCCAAATAGTAAACACTCTCTTTATCAGCAGCGAAGTCAAAAACAAAAAAATTAAAAGAGAAGCTTCCGCATTCAGGCTCTCTTAACATTGGGTTTTCAAAAATATCTTTATTAGCCATAAACCGCTCTTTAAACGGGGTCAATGCTGTTAATAAAGGGTCCTTCAAAGATAACACATACGGATTTCCATTTAATACATACTCAAATTGAAGTCGATTATGATTGTATTTGCCCTTTGTTATTCTTAAAACAGAGTACTCTTTTAATAAAGTAGCCAACTTATCCACTTTGGGATCAATGTATGGCATATCCTCCCCGTTCATATTGAATCCAATACTAAATGGATACTTTATGGTACGTTTAAAGATTTTGTCGAATACTGACTCTAACTTTTGGGACTCCTTATTGACTTTGTCAATCTTATCTTTATCCCAGGTTCCTTTTAAATCAGAAATTTCTATTATTGTTCCATGTGCATTGTCCGTAAACTCTTTATGATTTACTATGACGTTTCTTTCTATAAAATGAATCGGTGCGTTTTCTTGTAAATCAAAACTCAATTGATCCAAATATAATTCTTTTTCCTTTCCGTTTTCTTTAAGAAAATCATCGTCATATTTAGAAAAATCATAAGTTAGAGTATATTCATTGTTTTCACCAATTGGTCTCGTAGTAATAACAATGTTTCTGCCTAATTTAAGCACGGCAAATCTGCCAATACCTTTTTCCCCTTGAATAGTTCTTCCTTTTTTTGTAATTATAGAACTGTTTTCTTGTAGTTTTTTATTGGGCGTGGCTGGATTCATCCAACTCTTTTCAATAACATCTCGCCCCATACCCAAACCATTATCCTCAATGATTATTTTTGAATTTTTTGTAAGTTCAAAGTCACCGGTTTTTTTGTTTGGCACAAAACCTATAAAACTTACTTTTACCCAATCGGCATCTGCATCATAACCGTTTTTTATAAGTTCAGCCAACGCAATCTGTTCATCCCTAATTAATTGTTCGCCAAGCATTGTGAGCAAACGAGCATACGGCCTTATTTTTAAACTGGTTCCCATAATATCCTATTTTTGCATGATTATTATGAATTCATTCGGATAAACCTTTTTGCAATTTGGATTATCCTGTTTTGTAAACTTTCCTGTTTTACTATCTCGGAGAGTCGGCATCAATTTGTGAGGGATGCTCCTTTTGATTACATCTTTTTTTCGTAAACCTGCGTTTTTTAGCAATTCATAGAACACCTCAGCAGATTTGATCTGGACATCTTTAATTTTGGTGTTTCCAATTACAATGCATGCGTGTCCGTTAGGAACGAGAATGCGTGCCATTTCATAGGCGACTTCACTCATGTCATTAAAATACTGAGCAACATCACGGGCGATATGTTTGCTTTTTTCTGCCAATGCATTTACGATTTCTTGTGCCAACAGGCTCCCTTTCACTTCTAAAGAGGTATTACCTGAATAAGAAGTTCCTATGAATTGCTTTCTAAACTCTGACATGTTGGAAACATATTCCATCCAATAAGCAGTCAACTGGTGAATGTCGGCATACTCGTATGAAGTCACATAAGGCGGAGAAGTGATAATCATATCCACTGTTTGGGATTCAATTGAAGTATGACGGGCGTCTTCCAAACGAATATCAAACGGCACATTCAAATAGCCATTTCTATTAAGATAATCATAATACTCAGCGTTGCTTTTGATCATTTTTTGACAATGACGCTTGAACTCGTCAAACGGATTCGGAATCAACTTATTAGGATCAACTTGCGGTTTTGTGCTTGATTGAAGCCAACGGGAACAATTCTTCAAAATATGAGAGATACAAACATAAAAGAATTCCTTAATGTTTTCTTCAATATCCAAATTGTGAACCGAGTCATACAAAAATGCGATTTTGGCTTTTTCCGACGGGAAAAACCAATAGTCAAGTCGTTCGTGTTTTTGAATGTTTAAATAGTTTGCCTCGTTATATCCATCAAAAGATGTAACCAAATCTTCGTATGCTTGTTGAAGTTGTTCCGGGGCTATAGGTGTTGTTTTGACTTTCGTAATTAGTCTTGCCACGGGATTAATATCCGTCCCAATGGATATTTTACCATGAGCTTTGGCTTCCACGAGAGTTGTGCCGCATCCGGCAAACAAATCTGCAATGACATTGCAATTAGCAGGTGAATGATCCTCGATAATCTTTTTAACTACATTGGGCAAAAATTTCGCGGGATAGCGATGATAACCATGTGTCCATTGCTCAGTTGAGCGGAAATCTTCAAACGCCCATTCGGGATCAACTTCTGTTGATGTATCAAAATCCACAAAGCAAAGGGGGCTCTTGTTTGTTTTTCTCGGGCCACAAGCCACCTCGCCTCCTTCGTGGAAGAAGGATATTGTTTTGAAATCCAGAATATTACAAGTTTTCATCGCCAATATACCATATTAATCTGCAAATATACGAATTTTTCGGTAATCGAAGCAAACAATTTCTCAGTTTTCTGATGCAGCTTTTGGCGCTATGCACCAAGTCGCTGACGAAAGTATAGGCGCCGAGGTGATATACCATGTCGTCGATGCAGTATGTTCCAAAATGGAACTAACTGAATTCCCTTTCCGTTTAGGAGATAGCGGGTCAAGCCCGCTATGACGGCAAGGGGCAGGGCTGATGTCACCTGGGGGAGGGTACGGAATGCTTCAAGTTTCGCAACCGGTCACAAATTGTGACCAGTTCATCTGTCTCATCTTGAGACAATTGGAATCGAAACAGAATTTTTCCCTAAATTTGCCAAAAATTCCGCTCCATGTCCTGGCTTGAAAGTCTCGGTCTCTTGGGTCTGTTTTTGGGCACCTTCCTGGCAGCCACCATCGTGCCGTTCAGCTCCGACGCGCTGTATGTGGCTGTGCTTATGGCCACGCACAACCCTGTCGGCTGCCTCGTCGTCGGCACCTTGGGCAACTGGCTCGGAAGCGTCACCACCTATTGGATCGGGCGCATCGGTCGTTGGGAATGGATTGAGCGGTGGTTCAAGGTGAGCCCGGAGGCCATGGAACGTCAAAAAAAGAAAGTTGACCGCTACGGCATCTGGCTCGCCCTGCTCGCTTGGGTGCCTTTCATCGGCGACGTTTTCACCCTCGTCCTCGGCTTTTTCAAAACCAAGCCCGTGGGAACCATACTCTTGCTCCTCGTCGGCAAGTTCCTCCGTTTCCTCGTCTGGAACTTTATTATTGGGGCGTTGTAGCTTTGGAAAAGAGTTGAATGTATCAGTCAGACCATCTTAGTCTTATTCAATAGTCCTAATCTGGTCCTTCAAGCATTGATAATCAGACAGCAAATCGTATATGCCGTCCTCGCTCAAGACGCCGCGCTTGAGGTCCTTGGGCAGTTTGCCGGCCTCGTCGGCCTCGAAGTCCTTGCGCCACTGCGGCGAGTTGTAATAGGCCTCCAACTTGGCGATGTCGTGTTCCAGCTCGGCGAAGTCTTTGAGGGCGGCTTCCAGCCGTTTGACGACTTCCTCGCTCTTGTCGAAGAGGGATTCCATGTTTGTGATGCGTTCGATGCGTGTCATAATCAGCGGTTTTAGTGAGGCAAAAATACTGAATTTTGCGAAAAATCCACTTCAAATGTTCCACATTCAAATTAATTCCGTACTTTTGCAGCCCGATTTTTAGGCAGAATGGAAAAGAAGAACGAATTCCTGATCCCGGTCAGCGGCCTTGCCCTTGGGAGCCATTCCTTTGAGTATGAGATCAATAACGATTTCTTCGCAGGGATGGATTACTCCGAAGTCCAGCAAGGAAAGGTGTCTGTCAAGGTCGACATCGACCGCCAGGAGACCATGCTGACGCTGCACTTCGACCTCAACGGTAGCGTGCGCGTGCCTTGCGACCGCTGCGCCGATGAGTTCGACCAGCACATCGAGAGCCAGCAGGACTTCTTCCTCAAGTTGGGAACGGAGAATGCCGAAGAGTCGGACGACGTGGCTGTCGTTTCGCCCGATCTGAACGAATACGACATCCGCCCATTGGTGTATGAGTACATCATCCTCGCCATCCCGATGCACCGCGTGCATCCCGAAGGCCAGTGCAACCCCGCCGTGATTGAGATGCTCAACCGTGAGGAGGCACCCGCCGAAGAGGAAGAGACCGACACCATCGACCCGCGCTGGGCCGCTTTGAAAGACATAGATTTGAACGATAAATAAACAATTGGTAATTAACTAGTTAAAATAACAAAGAAATGGCACATCCTAAAAGAAGACAGTCTCATACCAGAGGCGCTAAGAGAAGAACACATTACAAGGCTGAAACCCCGAACGTGACCATCGATCCTACCACTGGCACCATGCACGTGATGCACCGTGCTTACTATGTGGACGGCGACCTGTACTACAGAGGTCAGCTGGTCATGGCCGCCAAGCAGTGATTGCTGGCGCGTGATCACGGCTCCAACGTGGACGGGAAAGGGCGTTTTATACCCTTGATGGGATAAAAAATTGGAAATTTTTCCAAAAAAATGTCCAAAAGTGTGCCGTGAATGAAAATAATGCTTATCTTTGCATCAGTTTTCGATGCGAGAGCATTGAGAAAAAATAAAGTCGGATTTTTTTCATAATCTTTATATTGTTTTTCCCCTCCTTTTTCCCCATCAGGAGGGGTTTTTTGTTGTGCTTTTTCTATCTTTGCATCCTCAATTGCAAAAATCATCAAACACATAACACAATGAAAAAAGTATTCTCATTAATCGTAGCATTAATGCTAACCCTGGTGGTTGCCCGCGCTGACGAAGGCATGTGGCTGCCTTATTCACTGAATGGCCAAAACCTCGCCGAGATGCAAGCCATGGGCTGCAAACTCACGGCGGAGCAAATCTTCAGCTTCAACCAACCCAGCATCAAGGACGCCATCGTGCAATTCGGTGGCGGCTGCACGGGCGAGATCATCTCTCCCGAAGGCTTGCTGCTCACCAACCACCACTGCGGCTTGAGCTATGTGCAGAAGCACTCGTCCGTCGAGCACGACTACCTCACCGACGGCTTCTGGGCCAAGAGCAAGAGTGAAGAGCTGCCTAATGCAGGTTTGTCTGTGCTTTTTTTAAATAAGGTGGAAGACGTCACCGAGGAAGTGCTGAAAGGCGTCACGGCACAGACCAGCGAGGCTGAGCGCGATGAAATCGTCGCCAAGAACAGCCGTTCCATCACCAAGGAACGCAAGGGCGACCGCAACGTGCGCGTCGAGATTGTGCCTTTCTATAGCGGCAACCAATACATCCTCTTCGAGTACGATGAGTACAAGGACGTGCGCCTCGTGTGCTGCCCACCTTGGGGTATCGGCAAGTTTGGTGCCGACACCGACAACTGGACCTGGCCGCGCCACAAGGGCGACTTCAACATCTTCCGTGTTTACACCGCTCCCGATGGTAGTCCCGCCGAATACTCAAAGGACAACATCCCCATGAAGTCGAAGTGGTTCCTGCCTATTAATTTAGGTGGCGTGAAGCCCGGCGACTATGCCATGATTCTCGGCTATCCAGGTTCGACCGACCGTTATTCTACCTCTTACACTGTGAAGAACGTCATCGAAGAAGAAGGTCCTGCCATTATCGACTGCCGCACCACCAAGCTGGAGAACTACCGCAAGCACATGGACGCCGACCAAGAGGTGTTCATCAAATATGCCTCCAAGCAGGCCAGCGTGTCGAACTACTGGAAATACTACATCGGTCAGGTGAAGCAGCTCAAGCGCAACCATGTGTATGAACGCCGACAAGCTCAAGAGGAAGACTTCGCCAGATGGGTCGGCGCCGATGCCGGTCGCATGGCCGAATATGGCGACATCTTCAAAGGCATTGTCAAAAAGTGGAACATCCTAGACGAGATCGAGAAGTCGTTTGTCTACCACCGCGAGGCGGGCTGGAACGGTGGCGAGGCCATCGCCTTCAGCCGTAGGTTCATGCGCATCAACCAGATGTTTGAGGACAAGGCCGACAAAGCCGACATCAAGGCCGCTGCCGAGAAGATGCAACCCCAAGTGGAGACCTTCTTCAAGGATTACAGCATGCCTTTGGATCAAGACGTGACTGCCGCTTTGCTGGCTTTGTTCTATAAAAACATCCCCGCCGAGCTTCGTCCGAGTGAAGTCACACGCATCGGCGACGAAAACAACGGCGATTTCAGTGCTTATGTTGCCAAGGCTTTCGAGAAGTCCATCTTAACCGATAAGGCTCGTCTGGAGAAGTGGATAGAGAAGCCCAAAGCCCTAGACAAAGATCCCATCTATGCCCTTGCGATGAATATCATTGAGTCGTATCAAGAGCTTTATGCCCGTTATGAGGAAGCCCAAAACCTCGGCAACCAAGGTGAGCGCCTCTACATGAAGGGCTTGATGGAGATGCAGAGCGACCGCAACTTCTACCCCGATGCCAACTTCACCATGCGTCTGACCTACGGCACCGTGGAGCCTTACAAGGCCGCCGATGCTGTCAACTACAACTACTACACCACCATGGATGGCGTGATGGCCAAGTACGTGCCCGGCAACTGGGAGTTCGACATCCCGCAGGATGTGCGCGACCTCGTGGCCAAGAAGGACTATGGCCGCTATGCCAACGAAAAGGGTGAGTTGGTCGTCAACTTCATCACCACCAACGACATCACGGGTGGCAACTCGGGCAGTCCCGTCATCGACGGCGAGGGCAACCTCATTGGTCTGGCCTTCGACGGCAACTGGGAAGCCATGAGCGGCGACCTCAGTTTCGAGAACAAGGTGCAGCGCACCATCTGCATGGATGCCCGCTACCTGCTCTGGTGCATCGAGAAGGTGGGTAAGTGCGACAACATCATCAAGGAGTTGGTGATTAAATGATTCGATAAGCTATCAGCTTTCAGCAGTCAGCCTTCAGCTTTGTTGCAACCGAGCTGATAGCTGACTGCTGATAGCTTACAGCCACGATATTGTACAATTTTTAGAGATACTACTCCATGAGCAGAGGCTTCATCAAAGAAGGCGATCAGGAAGAGATTCCGAGGGTGCCGATGCGGGCATACCTGCCCGAAGGCGTGCCCAACTATGTCACGAAAGAAGGACTCGAGGCACTCAAAGAGGAGCTAAACGGCTTTGAGACAGAGCGCGTCAAGGCGGGCGACAACTACATCATGGTCAACTTCATCGATGCTTCGATCAAACTGCTCGTTGACCGTATCAATAGCGCTGTAGAGGTCGACCTTTCCAAGTCCAACAAGAACACGGTGAGCTTTGGGGCATGGGTGCGTTACAATGGTTGTGTGGTGCGGATTGTGGGCGTGGATGAAGCCGATGTGAACAAAGGCCTCATTTCCTTCATCTCTCCCATAGCCAAGATGTTGATAGGAAAGAAGGCGGGCGATATCATCGAATTGAAAGGCTCGGAAAAGATAACTGTCGAAGAGGTGTCGTTTGAGCCGATGGAACTTACTCAGATTATTAATGACAAACCCGTCAAGACCTCGACGACAACAGAGAGACGCCCTCGAAGAATCATCGAAGAGCAGCCCGAGCTGAGGACACAGGCACAGTCGATAGAGGAACATGTGGCCGTTGCCTCGCCCTCTAAGATAGAAGGTCCGCGCCGGTTTATGCCTGAAGTGAATGCCACCGAATTTCTGCCCATCGTCAACGAGCGCGGCAACATCCTTGGACGGGCCATGTATGTGGAGTTGCACAAAGGCAACAAGATGCTGCATTCTGTCGCGCATCTGCATGTCATCAATGGCCTAGGAGAGACTACAAGGCGTTATTGGTGGCATGTGGCGTTTGGCGACACGCCGGAGAAAACCCTCAAGCGGAAGATGAAGGAAACGCTGGGACTATCGGGAGTGAACCCAAAGTTGAAGCGGCAATATATCAGGGAAACCAAGACCGAGAAGGAGCTGGTTTATGTTTTTACGGTTGTTTCTGAAGAGGATTTGCCAATCACGCCTGAGGGAAAAGAGTATCTTGGGCTTTTTGAAAAAGATTAAAGTTGGGAAAGCATGCTTTCCCAACTTTAAAATTCTAAAACCAAAGGTTTATTCGAAATCAATGGTTTGAATGGCCCAACCATGAGCCATTCCTGAGTCATCGGCTTTGGTGATGACATACAGTTCTGCACCGTTGGAGCGTGCGAACACATAGCATGGGCTGG